>NZ_LR134380.1:1263125-1896250 GCF_900637585.1 Legionella pneumophila subsp. pascullei | reverse complement strand
GAATAAGAGTTTCCTAGTCTTTTAATCAGGGCGCTTTGGATAACAGACTCATAATTTGACGGCAGTAACGATACTGACTGTAAATCTTCTCTTGGTGTTGTGCGATACTTAAAGACGGGATAGTCACAGGATGTTTTGCCCCAAAGCATCATTAAGTCATTTTTCCAATTGAATAAACCACTCCCGGTTGCTGCTGGTGCAAACGGATTCAGCTCTATAACTACCATTACATAAATGCTTTTCCCAATTTCAATTTTATTTTCATTTGTTACCTCACCATGATATTGATGGATTGGAATTAAGGCTAAATCAACAATGTATTCACGAATACAATCTGCTGACTCGTCATTATCTTGTTCGCTTGAAAAATTTAAAAATTTTGCAACATCTGGATCCACTGACTTGAGAACATAATTTTCAAATTTTTTAATAACAGCTTTTTTGTCCTCTTCATCTAGAAAATTGAAACAATCTGCAGGATTTTTATCGAAATATAAAAAATGAAAATATTGTGATATCGCTGTGACAATACTTTCTTTACGATGACGTCTGGATACAAAAACTCTAAACTCATGGTCTGGACGAATATCATGCCATTCACGCAAAATAATGTTTGTTGTGCAATCGGATTGATCAACTGAACTAACTAGCGCAATTAAATCATTATAAACCCGGGGGCTTTGTGCTATTGTTTCGATTATTTTTTTACCATTTTTAATTTTCATTGATTTGAGCATTGAGGCAACAAATGACACCAATTGCTGATGTTTATTGTCATTTTCACTCCAATACACAAAGTCCTTGCTCATTATGGTAGCGGCTTCTTCAAAGAGATGCTTGGAATCCTTTGGGCTCCTGGTGGACAATCGCATGAAGACTTCTTTATTGTTAAATTCTGAAATGATGTTATTGAACATACTTTCCAATTTAGTGCTATCGTAGTCTGGAAGAATGTTACCCATTAAATACTGGATATCATTATAATTCAGTGTAATAAAGCGTGACTTGAACGTATGCTTTTTTAAATGAGGGTACCAGTTTTCTACAGAAAACTTGTTTACAGCGTCCCATCGTGTTGAACCTTTTGGATTATGTGCCTGTGTTGCAGGGAAATATAATGGATGTTCAGGATCCAGCCATGGAAAATCACTAAAGTCATGGTCTTCAACATAGTCACTGTCATCTATGAGATAAAAATCATCTTCAATCGCTTCATTTGGCGAAATAACTGGAGCAGAGATGCTTTTTTCATCTATTTTGTCTGATTGTAAAAGAGAGTCTATTTCATCGACAGTTTTCATGTTCCTTGCACTCCACCAAATGTTTTTTAAATTTAATCTTCATATCTTGATGCAATAAGAGAAAATTGAAACCCAATGGCATGTCCTATTAGCATACAATGTGATCAATTGATTCTAACACCTTCCATCATAATTGACAAACAGTTGCTCACTGTGAATTAAATTTATAATAAGGCAAGAAAGACATAAAAAATGAAATGATTAATGATTCAACTTAAACGCAATCATAATTACTCAGGTAACATTCACATAAATGGGGATAATACATCATTCTGTAGTTAATTTTACAGTCAATATATTGATGGTAGAGTGCAGGTAGTTTATTCTTAAAACTCGGCGAATTACTATTGAATATAAAAACCATTACCACCTATAAATAATTGTATTGAATTATAAATAATTGTATTGAATTGTTGCTATTTGACCTTAATTCCATCTTGCAATGGTTTTTTAAGATCGGCTTTATCTTCTTCACGCAGGTCTAACAAATCGGTTTTTATTTGTTTTTGTTTTAGTAAAGCTTCTTTATCCAGAGCACCTTGCTCAATCTCTTTTTTAGAAGCAAGCTCGTCCCCAGTGATATCTGGCACATCGAATAGATCGTCCTTCTCAATGGTCACAAAATCATCTATGGTATCATCGAACTTGACACATGGAAGAACCAGTTTTTGCAGCGATTCAGCACCTAAATTTTTAAGGTGAAATTGTATCAACATTCCTAAAGAGGCATCCATTAAACAATCAACTTGCTTTGCTAATTTATCATATTGAGATTCACTGATTTCATTTTTATTTTTGATATCATTTAAAATATCTATTAACAGCTCAACAGCTGTCAATTTTGCTGTTTTGCTGTAGCCAACAAAATTTAACATACTTTTTTCAGATTGTTGACTTCGTAATTTTGCATAATCTTCCAATGCAACAATAAATTCAGAAAGCTGCGTAGGTAATGTTTTACCTTCAGTCAAAGCGCTTTCGATATCAACAACCCCCAAATCTCTATATCTAATGCAATTTTCGATATCTTGCACGTGCCTGCTTGTTAAATAACTGTTAGAAGTAATATACCCAGAGCCCGGAATTTTTACTTCAGTACCTTGTGCTGTGGATGAAATAACCTCTTTAATTGTCCTGAAGGTATAAGAGCCGCAATTGCCTTCAGTGAGACGGTTTTGATGGTTATAGGCAACTCGAGTAAGTTTACCAGGAGTAAAATCAGTGCTCTTAACTGCTTTCTCGATGCTTTGGGCCAAAATTTCATCGCAAGTTGATCTATATTTACCTTTAAAGTAGGATGATAACGATTCAGAGTAGGTATCCCGTCCAATCGAATCATACACAGTGGGAGTGAATAGCTTACTTTTTGGATCGTAGCTAATAGTTAACAATACCTGGTGTTGAACTCCCTTGGTAATGTCAGTGGGCATTTCAACAAAGGGAATTATAAACGTTACAGGTTGAGTTGCCTTACTACAAAATTCACTAATGTCAGATAAACGTCGATTAAGTTTATCATTTAGCCATCCAGCGTCTGATTTTGCATCAACATTATACCCTGCAACATAATCTGAATCCGGGCTGAACAAAAAAATCTGTTGGTCATTTTTTTTACTCTGAAAACCATAAGCACCTTTTAATGGTTTTTCTTCCGATACACTTACATCATTACCAAGATAAAAGGCCGAACTTTTATCAAAGAATAAACTGTATAGTTTGTGCAAACGAGAAGAGTTCATCCCTTTATTCACTTCCCAGCTGGTTTCGGGATGATAAATATATGTGGTTTTGTCAGTTTCAGTATCGCCATGCAATTTTTCATCACGTTCAAGAAGATCAAATTCATCAGTGTCGTATTCCAGTTCTCCCAGATCTTCAAACTCATCCACTATTAATTTGTCTTTTCCAGTTAATTTGCTTTTCATTTCGATCTCTAAATTTTCATTCGCATATTAAAAGTTTAGCAAATGATTTTTAGGAAAAATGAAAAATAAGTCAAAAATTGAACAAAATAATTGTCATAGTAGTAGTAATTAGATACAGAGATAAGTAGGATAGATAAAAATTTGGCATAGGACACAGCGATGAATACGAAAGTTGTTTTAATTACAGGATGTTCCAGTGGGATAGGTTTTGATGCTGTTTTTGCTTTAAAAAAAAGAGGACATAGAGTGATTGCTTCCTGCAGAAAAACAGAGGATGTCCAAAAATTACTAAATAAAGGAGTTGAGGCTCTCTTGCTAGATGTCGGTAATCCTACTTCAATCCAAAGTGCATTCGCACAGTTGTTAATTATGACATCGGGTCATCTGGATGTATTGATTAATAATGCAGGATATGGCCAGGTAGGGGCTCTTGAGGACATTTCTCGTGATATTCTACGCCAACAATTTGAAACGAATGTATTTGGTCTACAAGATTTAACCAATTTGGTTATCCCTGTTATGCGGGAACAAGGCCAGGGACGTATAATCAATATCAGTTCAATACTTGGTGTTGTTAGCATGCCATTTCGAGGTGCTTATAATGCTTCCAAGTATGCATTGGAGGGATTAAGCGATACACTTAGATTGGAGTTGTCTGGTTCAGGTATTAAGGTCATAACAATAGAGCCCGGACCTATAAATAGTCGATTTCGTGATAACGCGGTGGATTTCTCTTTACAACAAATACCAATAGAAAAAAGTTATTTCAAGAATCAGTACAAGACTATGCTGAGTAATTTTAAGCAGAAGAAGGCAGACTCCTTATTTACCCGGAATACTGATGCGGTGATAAAAAAATTGGTTCATGCTGTGGAATCCAAGAAACCAAAACCCAAGTATCCAGTAACTTTTCCAGCTTATTTTTTAATTGGTTTAAAACGAATCCTTACCACCCGTTTATTAGATAAATTTATTTTGTTCTTATCCAGAAAGGAGCTCTCATAAAGAAGGTGACTGATATTTTTGTATATAAATACCCAATTTGATATTGACAATTAGCAACTACTGTACAGAACCCTCTTAAAAAGATACTATAACTATTATGAAACTTAAACACAGAGTAATTCATTACCTGATACTATGCAGCATGGTTTTGTTAATGGTAAAACCTGCACTGTTTCATAACAATAATCAACAAGCTCAGAGTAATGCACAATATATACATTCTATAACGGAATGCCCCCAGAGGACGGCATTGATGAATTCTTGCTTGTCCAATGTATATTACATTATTGCTGATGAGGAATTTCCTCTGAGTAATGTGTTGTCGTTACTGACATTTATTCTTTATTTTTTAGTTATTCAATCAAACTATAAATCACCGGTGTCCTCAATTTTTAAACCACCCATCTCCCACTAAAGTAAATTTATAATCTTTATCAGTAGACTTCTTGCAATCAAGCAAAACCGGCTGGCTATACAAGAGATTCAGCGTAGGTTGTTTGTTCTCTGGTGCAGGTATCTACGGTTGTTATTTATTACTTATTGGAATATTAAAATGAGAAAATTAATTGGCTCGATCAATATTTTATTACTGATTTTTTTTGCTCAGGTGGCGTGGCCTTATTCACCCGGTTTTGAAAGTTCTAACCCGGATACTGTAATGCATTTTATTACAGGAAATAGTGCTTTTGTTTATTTGAGTACGTTTTTCGGATTAGGTGTTTTGTTGGCTTTTACGCCTTGTGTTCTACCTATGGTTCCTATCTTATCTGGAATTATTGTAGGACAAAATTCTATTTCTACAGGAAGGGCTTTTAAGTTATCACTGAGTTATGTGACTGGAATGGCTGTCACCTATGCTGTAGCAGGCATGCTCGCTGGGTATATGGGAAGTACAATCCAGACTATAATGCAACGTCCCATAGTGATCGCTTTATTCAGTATTGTTTTTGTGACTATGGCTCTTTCAATGTTCGGCTTTTTTGAATTGAAACTTCCCGTAAACTTTGGAAATAGGTTAAACAAAAACAATCGATTAGGAACGCAGAGAAGTTATTTTTCTGTTGGAATGATGGGAGTTTTATCCACTTTAATTGTTTCACCTTGTGTTACCGCTCCTTTAATTGGGGTTTTAAGTTATATTGGTCAAAATGGCCAGATTATAATGGGTGGATTGATTTTATTTGTTATGGCATTGGGAATGGGTGTTCCTCTTCTGATTGTTGGGGCGGGTTATGGTACCTTACTTCCAAAAGCAGGTTCATGGATGCTTAAAATAAAACAATTGTTTGGTTTTATCATGCTGGGCATTGCAATATGGATGTTATCCCGTATCCTGAATCAGACCATTATACACATTTTATGGGCTGGATTACTCATTGTCGCCAGTATCACTTTAGGCACTTTGAAATCTCAAAACAATTGGCGTGGCTATTTGACTCAGGGATTAGGTTTTGTTGCATTGATTTCAGGAGGTATTATTTTGTATAACACAATAATACCTTCAATAAAAGTAAAGCAAGGATTTGTAGAAAATAATGCATTTATCAAAATTAATACCTTAAGCGATCTTCAACACCAATTGGAACAGGCTAAAAAAGCAAAAAAAGCAGTATTTCTTGATTTTTCGGCAGATTGGTGCAGTGATTGTCAGGAAATGGATGCTAATGTATTTAATCAACCAGAAATTCAAAAGGCTATGTCTGCCTGGGTTAACATTAAAGTGGATATAAGTAATAAGAATACCGAGGTTGATGCTATAAAAAAAGCGTTTGGTATTTATGGGACGCCAACGATGATATTTTTTAATACATCGGGAAAGCGAATCACTCAAATGACTTCAGTTGGATTGATTTCGCTATCAAAAATGCTTCAATTGCTTGAGCAAGCGCCCCATTTAACTTGAAAGCATAGGCCATTTGATACGAAATTTTCCTCTTAATAATTTGGGTACAGTTAGTATTTGACAAATCAATCAAATGCGAACTGTATCCAAAATATTGAAAAGAATGAATTTTGTTCTTTTGCTCTCAGAGTTGATTATATTAGCAATAATATATCAAATCACTATTTTTTAGATTCATAATAAATCAATTTTATTGAAAAATAATCAATTAATTTTTATGAAAAAAGAAGAAAAATCTTGATTTGTTTGCTAATATCTTAATGGGTAAATAAAAAATCCATTAACTATCAAGGAAGTAATACTATGAAAAAATCAACAATGGCAGTAGCCACTCTGTTAGCTGCTTTATCAACAGCACCTATGGTTTCCGTAGCTTATGCTGATGATACTACAACAACTACTACAACATCTTCTGGCTGTAAGGGTTGTAACGGTTGCAAGGGTTGTAACGGTTGCAAAGGCTGTGGTGGTTGTGGTGGCTGCGGTGGTTGTAGTGGTGATTAATAAGTAATATTTTCTAATAAAGAGGTAGTGTTAACTACCTCTTTTTGTTACGTTTTATTTTTAAATAATTATGACTACTGAATCAGATTTTAACTTACCCGTATTGTCCAACTGGTATAAAAAGAAATTTCTTGGCTATGCTTCACAAGTACTTGAAGCCCAACAAAAAATGACATCCAGTAAAGGGAAAAATATTCTGCACTACACGCTGAGAAAAAAGCGAAAGCATGAACGTATGAGTCATTATCCTAAGGGGGACAGGATTGATCGCAGTACTGGCTCGCAATATTTTTATCATTGCCATAGAGAAAATTTTGAAAGTAATGAGCATGGTCATTTTCATTGTTTTTTGCGATATAAACATATACCCAAGCGCATTAAACCAGCTCCTTTAGAGGATTGGGATAAATACATGGATAATCCCATGACTCACCTTGTTGCAATTGGTATGAATCAGTTTGGGCAACCGATACGATTATTTACTGTGAACCGTTGGGTGACTTCAGAAATTTGGTATAACGCAGAGCATGTTCCATATTTTCTCAAATCTTATAAGATGACGCTAATGGACGATCCCTATTGGAGAGTGTTGGATCAGTGGGTGGAGGGTATGCTCCATTTATTTTCTCCACAGATTGCCTGGTTGCATCAGGAACGAGATAGACGTATCCAGCATCATCATCTGAATAGCCCAAATGATAATCCGTACACTAATCATGAATTAGAAGAGCTCTCAGAGATAAATATTGATTTGAAAAAACAGATTGAATGGGTAATAAGTTAAATTTCAAAATTAGAACCAAAACTTAATTTATCTTAATTATTGGTTTTTCATTGCTTATACCCTGTGTAAAAATATACAATATCTACTGCTTTGGGGAGAGATTAGTCCTTTACTGATCAATCAGAGATTAATTCTATCTGGTATAGAGATTCATGCAAAATCTTACTGAAACCCTTGATTTTTCTTCTTTAAATCGCGAAGAAATTGAAAAATTACTGTGCGATTATAATTTAAATCTTTCTGTAGATGAGGCATTGACTATACAGAATGAATTCCTGAAAAGACCCCCAACCATTTCCGAGTGCGTGCTGTGGTCTATTCAAGGGTCAGAACATTGTTCTTATAAAAGTAGTCGTATTCACTTAAAGCAATTTAATACTTCAGGTCCTCACGTTATATTGGGTGCTAAGGAGGATGCAGGTATTGTATCTGTAGCCCAAGATAAAAATGGTTATAGGTATGGTGTTATTGTCAGTCATGAATCGCATAATCATCCCTCTCAAATTGTTCCCTATGAAGGCGCAGCTACCGGAGTTGGTGGTAATGTCCGTGATGTCTGTTGTATGGGTGGGGAAGTTATAGCAGTAGCAGACAGTTTGCGTTTCGGAGATATCAAACGTGCACGTACTCACTGGATACAGGAAGGGGTGGTTTCAGGTATTGCCGGGTATGGCAATCCTTTGGGAATACCGAATATAGCTGGTGATGTGTACTATGATCCGGCCTACAATGAAAATTGTTTGGTTACTGTAGTCACGCTGGGGATAGTAAGAGAGGATCATATCATACATTCTTATGCTCCGCCTGAAGCCGAGAATTATGTTTTTATTTTAGTAGGTAAACCAACTGATAATAGTGGGTTTGGCGGCGCAAGCTTTGCCTCAACAGTATTGGAAGAGGATTCACAGGAAAAGAATAAGGGCGCTGTTCAAGAGCCCAATGCTTTTTTACAGAGACATCTCCTTAAAGCCAATTATTCATTATTTCAATTACTAAGAGAAAAGAGTTTAATTGACAGGGTAGGCTTTAAAGATTTAGGAGCAGGTGGCGTGGCGTGCGCAAGTATCGAGTTGGCTGAGGCCGGCGGTTCTTATGGCGCCGAAATTGATCTGGACAAGGTACCCACAGGAATGCCAGGGTTAATGCCTTCAGTCATTCTATGCTCTGAAACTCAGGAGCGTTTTATGTGGGTTGTTCCCCCTGATTTAGTAGATACTATTCTAAAACATTATAATGAAACCTTCGCGTTACCACAGGTTTCTGAAGGGGCACGCGCTGCAGTTATCGGCAAAATTCGTACCGACGGATTGTACGTGGTGAATTACAAGGGGCGAGAACTTGTGAGAGCTAAAGTCCCGGATGTCACAAAAGGCATTGTTTATAACAGGCCACATGCCTCTTCGCAGAAGCAAAACACAGAACCAGTTTTTCTCCCACCAGATGATTATAATCAAATTTTGTTGCAGTTATTGGCCCATGAGAATATAGCGAGCAAGGAACCTATTTTTGAAATGTATGACAAGCAAGTGCAGGGTCGCACTCTCATACAAGCAGGATGGGCCGATGCTGGAGTATTACAACCATTTAATGAATCGAAGTATCCTGAGGAAATTCGCAAAACAGGTATTGCCTTGTCTTTAGATCAAAATCCTCGCTATAACAAAATTGATGCTTATTGGGGAGCTGTTAACGCGGTTGTTGAATCGGTACGGAATATCACTGCGGTTGGAGCTACTCCAGTCGCAATAACGGATTGTTTGTGTTTTGGTAATCCAGAAAAACCAGAACAAATGCGTGAATTTGTTGATTCAGTGCGAGGCATTAGTGATGCCTGTGCTGCTATTCATCTGAAAGATCATCCTCAAGCAACCTTGCCTGTTATTGCCGGAAATGTCTCATTGTATAATGAATCAGTGAAAGGGGCTATTCCTCCTAGCCCCATGATTAGCTGTCTGGGAACACTTCCAGATATTGATTTTGCTATTACCTTTGATTTTAAGAAAAGTGATAGTTTATTGATATTGATTGGAGAGCGTAAAGACGAATGTGGTGGTAGCGTTTATTATCAGCTCCATAATGAATTAGGCTCTCAAGTTCCCAAACCGGATTTAAGCTTGTTAAATAGAGAAATCCATGCTGTTTCTGATGCAATTCAGCAAGGGTTGATCAACGCTGCCCATGATATCTCAGAAGGAGGAGTTGCAGTTGCCCTTGCTGAGATGAGTTTTAAGAACTCCCTGGGGGTTGTTGTACAGATTAATGGGGAATTATCTGCAGACAAGCTTTTATTTGGAGAGACAGGCGGTTTTATTCTTGAAATGGATAAGAAACATCAACCCGCTTTTGATAAACTGGCTACTCAATATCAAGTACCTTACATGGTTATCGGGCATACTACAGAACAGCCCGTTTTACAGATGAATTCTGTTATCAACTTGCCTGTCAATGAAGCGAAACAGGCTTGGGAAAATGGCTTAAGAGAGAGGCTATTATAATGTCTACTATCAATTACAAATCAGCGGGTGTCGATATCGAGGCGGGAAATGAGGCTGTCGCACGTATTAAACGTAATGTTGAAAAAACATTTTCGCCTCAAGTTCTGACAGGAATCGGTAGTTTTGGAGCAATGTATGATTTGAAGCCTGTTATGGAACAATTCAAACATCCAGTCATGGTTCAAAGTATTGATGGAGTAGGTACCAAGACTATAGTTGCTCGAATGATGCAAAAATTTGATACAATCGGAATCGATTTGGTCAGTGCAACCACCAACGATATTATTGTGCTGGGGGCTAGGCCATTAACACTTTTAGATTATATCGCAACTGATCGTTTGAAGCCTGAATATATTGAAGAGATCATTATTGGCATGACACAAGCTTGCCTCGAAAATAATATTTCCCTGGTTGGTGGGGAGACAGCTGAAATGCCTGATACCTATCTTAAAGGAGAGCATGATTTGGTAGGTATTATTACTGGGGTAGTGGAAAAGGATGAAGCCATATTAGGAAAAGATATTACTCCAGGCGATTTGGTACTGGCATTTCCTTCCAGCGGTTTACATACTAATGGTTACTCACTAGCCAGAAAGCTCTTGTTTGAATTAGGGGGATATACTGTAGAATCCAAAATTGCTGAGTTCGATGTCTCAGTTGGTGAGGCTCTACTGTTACCTCATATCAATTATACAAATCCTGTTCTACATTTGCTAAATAACAAAATCCCTATCAAGGGAATGGCTCATATTACTGGCGGAGGGGTTCTGGAAAATATTCCTCGAATATTACCTCATCATTGTTCTGTTGAAATCAAGAAGAATTCATGTCCGGTGTTGCCCATCTTTAATGTGCTAAGAGAGTTGGGAAAACTGGATGATCAGGAAATGTATCGAACTTTTAATATGGGAATAGGAATGGTAATGATAGTTTCCCCTGATGTTGTTTCTGAAATACGTGCAGCACTAAAAACATTCCCTAATTTCCCTGTTTATGAAGTAGGACAAGTCATATCAGGAAAACCAGAAGTGAGATTATTGTGATGAAGATTGCAGTTGTTCAGTTTCCAGGCTCCAATTGCGAACGTGAAACAATGCTTGCGGTGCAACGAGCAGGTATGACTCCAGTTGAGTTTTTGTGGAATGATTCATCAGAAAAACTACGAGAAATGGATGGTTATATTATTGTTGGTGGTTTTTCCTATGAGGATAGATCAAGAGCAGGAATTATTGCAGCCCTTGATCCGGTCATGAAAGAAATAAAATTACAGAGTGAGTTGGGAAAACCTGTTCTTGGTATTTGCAATGGGGCACAGATCCTTGTTGAAACAGGCTTGGTTCCTGGTTTAAAAAACTATCAAGTTGGTATGGCTCTGACTGAGAATAAGCGCATTCAGGATGGAAAAATTTTAGGAACAGGATTTTATAACAGCTGGATTCATATGCGAACTGGTGACAGGGTTAGGAAAAATGCATTCACCAGTTATTTATCAAAAGATTCTGTATTATCAATTCCCGCAGCCCATGCCGAAGGGCGTTTTGTAATGCCTGGGAAATTATTGCAAGAAATTGAAGAAGAAGGTTTGAATGCCTTTCAATATTGTGATGAGCAGGGAAATAGAGATGATAATTTCCCCGTAAATCCTAATGGGTCTCTACGGAATATTGCCGCTATTATTAATAAAGCAGGTAATGTCATGGCCATAATGCCTCACCCTGAACGTACATTTGCGGGAGATCCTATATTCCATTCAATGAAAGAATATATTAAGGAGAAAAAAACATTCAAGCAGCAAACATTATCTTATCAACCAGAGCCAGTTAAAATAATTCCTTATGACAAAAAAGACAATGCCCATGAGTTGATTGTCAAATTAATTATTACCGATAATGCTGCTTTAACAGTACAAAATACGCTAAGACAGTTAGGTATACCAGTCACAGTGAATCGTATGATGTATTGGCATGTCGATACAAATTTTCCTGAAACAATCGAAAAAATAAAGCGGACAGGGGTTTTATATAATGATCGGAAAGAGTATTTGGTAACGCCTGAGCAAATATTTTCATCAGCAGCCAAGGCTTTTTTGGTTAAATCAAAAGACGATATGATAGGGCAACAAAAGTTGCAAATGCTGAGAGATCATTTCTCAATTGATGGTGTTGATGCCATACACCATGGTGTTTTGTGGAGTTTTAGCAGTGAAAATGTTAAAATAAACAATTTGGTAGAATCCATTTTAGCTACTAATATTATCTATAACCCTAACGCTCATATCTGCTATGAATACCAATGTCCCTAGTCAAGAGGCTCTTCTTGCTGCTTTGCCTTTTTGCTTAACCGAAACCTCTTTACCTTTTGGTAAGAAGTACAAGGGTAAAGTAAGAGATACTTATGACCTTGGTGATAAATTGATTTTGGTAACTACAGATAGACAAAGTGCCTTTGATCGATTTCTTGCTGCTGTACCTTATAAAGGACAAGTATTGAATTTGACTTCAGTATGGTGGTTTAAAAATACCCAATCGATTGTACCTAATCATTTAATTGCCATACCTGATCCCAATGTGACGATAGCTAAAAAATGCAAAATATTTCCTATTGAATTTGTTGTTCGTGGATATATATCGGGGAGTACAAGTACTTCTTTATGGACGCAATATCAAAAAGGAGTTCGTAATTACTGTGGCATAACGTTTTCTGATGGATTAAGGAAAAATCAAAAACTTGAGATCCCAGTGATAACTCCTACTACTAAAGAGAGTGTTCATGACAGACCGATTAGCCCACACGAAATTGTCGCAGAAGGTTGGATGACCCAGGAAGATTGGGATGAAGCCAGCAGTTATGCCTTAAGGTTATTTCAACATGGAATGGAAGTAGCGCAGCAACATGGTTTGATTTTAGTAGATACCAAATATGAATTTGGGCGTGATCCTGAAGGAAAAATTGTTTTAGTGGATGAAATTCATACTCCAGATTCCAGTCGTTATTGGTTATCTTACAGTTATCAAGAGCGATTTGATGCGGGTAAGGAACCTGAGAATATAGATAAAGAATTTTTACGCTTGTGGTTTGTTGATCACTGTGATCCTTATAAGGATAAAGTATTACCTCAAGCACCACAGGAATTAATTGTTACTTTAGCATCAAGATATATTCAATTATATGAAATGATTACAGGTGAATCGTTTGTGTATGACAGCAATCCTGGGCCATTAAATGATAGGATTTTGCATAATATACAACGTTGGTTAGGATAATTTTTAGCCGGGGGAAAGACTTATGTGTGGCATTGTAGGAATTTACAGTCATGAACCCGTCGCTGCTGAGCTTTATGATAGTTTGATTCATTTACAGCACCGGGGACAAGATGCCTCGGGTATTTTAACCGGGGCTGATCGTTTTTATTTCAAACATGGACTTGGTTTGGTCAGAGAGTCTATTTTTTCTGAAGATATTATTAAACTGAAGGGAAATGTCGGTATTGCTCATGTACGTTATCCCACGGCCGGAGGTTATAGTGAAGCGGATGTTCAGCCTCTCTGGATAGGGAGTCCTCGCGGAATAGCTCTGGCTCATAATGGAAATTTAGTGAATTATGGTGAGTTGGTTGATGATTTATGCGGGAAACAGCATAGGCATTTAAACTCTACTCTTGATTCGGAGGCACTTTTATTACTTCTGGCAGACTATTTAGCCAAGGGATCTTATTCCGATAATGATGAAGAGCAATTCTTTCAATTATTATGTATGGCAGTTCATGAAATACATCAACGAGTTCAAGGTTCCTATTCTGTTGTTAGTTTAGTAATTGGTAAAGGTTTGGTGGCATTCAGAGATCCTCATGGTATCCGTCCTTTAGTCTGGGGTGAACGAGTCCATAAAGATGGGAGTAAAGATTATATTTTTGCTTCAGAAACCACCCCTTTTTATGCTTTAGGTTTTGAGCCTAAAGGTGATTTGCTGCCAGGTGAAGTCGCTTATGTGAATAGTCAAGGTCAATTGTATAGAAAAGTGCTTTCAGCAAAAGAATTTACCCCTTGCATATTTGAATACGTGTACTTCGCCAGACCAGATGCCGCATTAGACGATGTGAGCGTTTATCGAGCAAGATTACGTATGGGGCAAAATTTAGCCAAAAGCTGGAAAAAAAGGTTTCCTGATACGCTACCGGATGTGGTGATTCCTGCTCCCTCAACAGCAAATACGGCAGCATTGGCTTTTGCAAATGAATTGGGAATACGATACTCAGAAGGTTTATATAAAAATCCTTTTATTGGGCGTACCTTTATCATGCCTAATCAGGAATCGCGATCAAGACAGGTTCGTTATAAGTTAACTCCTCAAAAAACAGAAATTAATAAAAAAAAGGTATTGATTGTTGATGACAGTATCGTAAGAGGAACCACATCCCGTGAAATAGTGAGAATGATACGAGAATATGGCGCATCAGAAATATACTTTGTATCAACTTGCCCACCGATTAAAAATCCTTGTTTCTATGGTATTGATATCCCATCACGTAAAAAATTGATTGCAGCTCATAAAACAGAAGAAGAAATCCGTCAATTTCTGGGGGTGGATAAATTATTGTATCAGACTCAGGAAAGTCTGGTCGAAGCTGTTTCTCGCAGGGGACAGTATGATATGAGTAAGCCTTGTATGGCTTGTATGGATGGCAAATACATTTGTGGTCAGATTACTGAAGACAAAATTAAATTGTTGGAGAAAAAAAGGTTAACTGAAAATGGCCAAGAAACAGAGATAGGAGAGATGTCTTGATCAATATTCTTATTGTTGGTTCTGGTGCGCGTGAACATGCAATAGCTACAGCATTGAGTAAATCAGAGAATAAGCCAAAGATTTATTGCTTTGGAACAACTCGAAATCCTGGTATCCAAAATCTCACTTCAGATTATTGGGTAGGTGATATTACAGTCCCTGAGCAAGTGAACCAGAAAGCAAGGGAATGGGGAATTGATTTGGCTATTATTGGCCCAGAAGCTCCTCTGGAGCATGCTGTGGCTGATTCTTTGTGGGATTGTGGAGTTCCTGTTATAGGACCCAGGAAAAACCTGGCGCAAATTGAAACCAGCAAAGCATTCGCCAGAGAGTTGATGGAAAAATACCAAATTCCAGGTTTGCCAAAGTACAAAATATTTACCTGTTTAGAAGGTATAAGAGAATTTTTATCTGAATTAGGTGAAAATAATTATGTGGTTAAGGCGAATGGATTAATGGCGGGCAAGGGTGTAAAAGTTGGTGGGGAACATCTGTTGTCATTTGAAGAGGCTTTGGACTATTGTAGAGAAATTTTTGATCATAATCAGTCTTTAGTGATTGAAGAAAAATTAATAGGTCAAGAATTTTCTTTTATGTGCTTTTCCGATGGTATCTCATTAGTTCCAATGCCTATTGTGCAAGATCATAAACGAGCTTATGAGAATGATGAGGGGCCTAATACCGGTGGTATGGGGAGTTATTCATCTGCAGATCACAGTTTGCCATTTTTGTCTCCAGAAGATGTTTGTGCTGCTTTTGCAATTAATCAATCAGTAATCAATGCACTCATGACGGAAATGTCTGATAAATACATAGGGATACTGTATGGTGGATTTATGGCTACTGCATATGGAGTTTATGTGATTGAGTTTAATGCTCGCTTCGGAGATCCTGAAGCTCTTAATGTGCTTAGCCTGTTGGAATCTGATTTTGTTAAATTATGTGTTGCGATGGCTAATGGCAATTTACGAAAAGAATCTGTTCGTTTTTTGAATAAAGCCACCGTTTGTAAATACGCTGTCCCTGATGGTTATCCCGATAATCCTTTGCGCCACTTTGAAATTGATATTTCTGCAGTTGAACCTAAAGATACTTTATATTTGGCTGCGGTGGATCTTAAGGATAGCAAGCTCTACGCCACTGGTTCGCGGACAGCTGCCTATGTCGGCATAGCGAATACTATTAGTGAGGCAGAGGAAGTTGCTGAGCAACAAATAAATAATATAAAAGGACCTCTGTTTCACAGAAAAGATATTGGCACATTACCTTTAATTAATACTCGCGTTGAAGCAATGCGTAGGTTGCGTGCTTTATGATTCGTTTAGGAATATTAGGATCTACTCGTGGAACAAACATGTTGGCACTTGTTGATGCAATTAATGAGGGGATTCTTAAGGCAACGATAAAAGTTGTTATTAGTAATAAACCTGATGCTATTATTCTGGAAAGAGCTAAATTGTTGGGTTTGAATACACAATTTGTCAATCCCGATGGATTGAGCCGAGTTGATTTTGATAAAAAAGTAAGTGACATACTAACCAACCATCAGGTAGATTTGATTGTTTTGATTGGATACATGAGAATCTTGTCGTCTGATTTTGTAAATAAATGGAATAATCGTGTGATCAATGTGCACCCCTCTTTATTGCCAGCGTTTGCAGGAAAAATGGATATGGACGTACATCAGGCTGTTCTTGATTCCGGTCTTATGGAGACAGGATGTACTATACATTATGTGACAGAAGAGGTAGACGCTGGTCCTATCATTTTGCAAAAAAAATGCCCTATTTTAGAAGGAGAT
The DNA here is from genome assembly GCF_900637585.1 of Legionella pneumophila subsp. pascullei. Taxonomy (NCBI): domain Bacteria; kingdom Pseudomonadati; phylum Pseudomonadota; class Gammaproteobacteria; order Legionellales; family Legionellaceae; genus Legionella; species Legionella pneumophila. Next base: position 1,879,747 of record NZ_LR134380.1, on the reverse strand, counting down.
ACCCCTCAAACGTTAAAAGCTAGGGTTCAGCAGCTGGAAGGGATAGCATTGATAGATGCAATTAACCTGATTGTGTCGAAAGGTCTCTAACGCAAGATGGTGTTTTCATTCAAAACGATATTTTCATCATTTCTATGTGAATGAATTTTTTCTTTTTCAATTGTAAAAAAAGTATTTATCGATGTTTCTTTAAACTCAAACAAATGGGGTCCTTCGAGTTTAATGCTGGTATCTGTATGGATTCGATTGTTTGCAGCAGATTTTAAAACAGATAAATATAGTTTTTCCCATAAATTATCGCAAGCACCCTGATTATTTTTAGAAAAAAATTGGCTACAATAGTTTTTAGCGATTAATTGAACATCTCCCTTGGTTAAGGTTTCTCTTTTATCCTTATCAAGATTAACAACAACTATATCAATTGGAGCATTTAATTCATTACCATTTTTTCTTACTACAATGATGAGATGTGGTTTCTCAGGGAGTCGAACCAACTCACTGGAAAATCCAGGAAGGGATGCGGGTAGTTTTTTTAATAACGCATTGAGTTGTCCAATAAATGCAAAATTATTCTGTAATCCAAGCCATCCATTTTCATGGGTTCTTGGTTTCGCTAAAAAATCTTGAGGCGTGAACTCTATATTTAATTCTTCAATGGCAAGCAGCCTGGCAAATTTTTCTTGCACATGATCGATACCGGCATTTATTTGGTGTTTAATATTATCAATGTGGGATACTAAAAGACGTTTTTGCATTTCAGGAAAGCTTGATACACTTCGGTATAGTTCTAACATCCACTTATTTTCCGCGTTTTCTATGAAGAAATTATCTTCTGCCATTTTTTCTAATATTGTGTGAGCAATAACTGGTTTCTCGCTAAAAATACGATGTTCGCGTTGCGGATAATAAGATTTATCAACAGCTCCTTTTCTCTGAAATACTGTTTTTGCTGTGATGTCGCATGTTTCATCACCAGATAATATAAACCATCCGCCGCTGCCTGTAAGAGCGGATAAAGCCAGCTTCTCCAATACCAGGGTTTTAAATTCTTGTGCTGTTTCTTCCTTATTGTTTTCCAACTCTCTTTTAATTTGATCAACATAAGAGTAAAGCAAGGTTGTTTTCAAAGGCTCTTGTAGTTCATGAGGTTTTTCTTTCACGATATTAAGTTTAATGCAGGATTCTTGATAAGAAGACATTAAGTCATTATAGAGTGAATCAGATTTCAATCTTTTTTTGGCCATTTGAAATAAAATAGTCATTGCCAATGAGCGATAGTCATGATTCCCACAAAAATTAATGCAGCCTCCCTTCATGTTTTCACGCATTGTGCCATCTTTTTGTTGGAAGACAACACTCGCTTTTAATTGCTCTTCCAGTGTTACTTCATCGGGCAAGCCAGTACTGGCAAGATCAAATTCAACATTATAAGATTCTGTAGTGATGTGAGTTGGGCCTATGCCAGGAAGTTTTAAGTAATTTACTTCATCAGCAAGCGGGCGTTTGCTAAACAAAGCTTCATCAAGGATAACCGGCTTTGGTTTACCGTGTTCTGCAGCAAGGGAGTGGATATAGGCATATAGTTCACGCCTTACTTCAGGATGTACATAACCTACGGCATCTACACGAACCCCATCAAAACCATAGTCAATCATGTAACGTTTTATATAGGGCTGCCAAAATTCCGTTATGATTTCTTTTCTTGTATTTTCATCATCGTAATTGAAACCACGTACGTCTTTAAAATCTTCATGAACCCCTTTAAACCAATGAGGCTTATCCTGACACACGGGAGAGTCGATTGCGACATGATTTAAAACCAGATCAAACATAGGGACTATTTCAAGGTTTCTTGCGTTTTGGGTGAATAACTGCAAAGCCTCTCTGTTTAATTGTTGTATTGTCTCTGTAGATTCGCCAGGGGAGCCTAAACTAAATTGAGGATTAAATAATAATGGGTGACTCATCGCATATAAGCTTCTAGTGACTTCGTTTCCTGTTTTTACACCATTATTTTTATCCGTTTTAAAAAAACCGCTAATGTCGCCAGGCATTTGCATGGGGTTAATCCATAAGGCATTAAACCCCATTTGCTTTAAGACAGGCAAATAATCAATCATATCCTTAATAGAATGGAATTGAGTAGGGTACATGTCATAGCATGCAATAATGCCATTTCCTTCCATTAAAAAATGATATCCCATAGAATCTGTCACCATAAAAAATTATTAAACTACAAAACTGAAAAAAAATAGAATGTTTGGGTTATCACTCCACTTTTATCAGTCGAATCGCTTGCTATTATAGCGTCAAATAGACAAATTAGGAGCTGCTTCATTTTCCAATTTTTCTTCTTCAGCTTTATCTTTTACTTCATGTGTGAATCTATCCAGTATCTGTTTGGTTTTTTCACACGCTATATCATAAATTTTATTAATTAGAGCAGAGGGTATTTTGCCTTTGGCGATAGTTTCAGATATTGCTTTATCCCAAGATTCAAATTGTGTCTTATTCCCATGAATCAGGCCTTTCCCAAAGTAGGCATTATTGATAGCGCTTATTGAATAGGAATGTTCGGATAATTTTCGTGCAATCAAGAGCGCCTCTAATGCTTCCTGGTAAGGTAAAGAAGAGGAATTTGATAAGATGGCTAAATTTAAACAAGTCTTATAAAATAATAAATATCCAGGCGTCCAATGATATTGGCTGGCCTTTTGAGCATAGTGCAAGGTTAATAAGGAATAATCATTCAAACCCATTTTGTATTTTTCATAAGCCCAGGTTGATAACGAATTATAAGCATAAAAACAATGTTGATGAGCGCTCTTTCTAAGAAACTCCAGTTCATTATCACCAAATGCCTTACCTTCTACTTCTCGGCACTCAGCTGCTTGTCCGTAAAAATAGATGCCTTTAACAAATTGGGATAAAGTAAGTGGTGGGTATTCTTCAAATGAAAAATCATCTTCGTTAAAACTTTGCAGATGAGCCCGCCAGATATCATTTTGTTCTGATTTTTCACAAAAATCTGTAATTGTTTTACTTAATTCGGTGTATTTAATAAGGGTAGTAAGATCAAGATTATTTAAAAGCAATTTTGCTCTGTCAAAATCGTTTTCTTTTATCAGATTTTCGATGATGTTTATTTTCTTTAATTCGCTATATGGCGATTTCAGCCAATCATTATAGGAGCCACCCATAAATCCTCCACAAAATTTTTAAGTTCAAGACACTTTAGAGATTAAAGCTCAAGTCTTGACACCAAGAATTGTTAATAATTGGTGATATAATAACGGTAATATTTTAACACAATTTGATTTATTTAAAAACCATTAATATCAAGTTAATCGCTTCATTAACATTCAGAAATAGAAAAATTCAAGATAACTACCCCTATCAATTAAACCAAAAGATTATTTACTCAATTGTTTAAGCATAAGATGAATAATCTGAATACATGTACTATATTTAATCTAAAAGATTATAGTGTGGACATAGTATTATGGCGGAATCAAAATTAGAGCTAGTCAATAAAACAGAACGTGAAGAAAGTGTAATCCTGGATGGTAATGGGATTTTACGTTGTTATAATATGTTTCCTACTCAATTTGGAAGCATAGAGGAGATGATTGCCTATCTTCCTCAATTACAGGCCATGGGATTTAATGCAGTATGGATAAACCCTGTTCAATCAGCAGGGGACGTTCAAGGTTTATTTAAGCGAGATAAGACGATCGGCGTCAGAGCTTATAATGAAGTCACAAGAAGTTTATATGCAATGACGGATTGTGATTTGATAAGTCCTTATTTTAACCCAGTTCCTCCGAATGTTGATCCTGAGTTGAAAAAGAAACTCGATATGCAAGCAATGCAGAGGTTCACATCAGAAGCTCGTAATCATGGTTTGGTGCCAATGTTTGATTTGGTTTTAAATCACGTTGCTGCTGATTCCAGGCATAGAAAAGAACACCCTGAATGGTTTCAAAAGGATGTGCATCCTGATTTTAAGGATGCTATCGCATTTGACTACAGTGATCCTCAGATCCGAGATCAAATTATTGAACAATTTTGGAAGCCTTATATTTACAAATACATGATCGATTATGGTTTTGAAGGTGTCCGTATTGATGCTGTAGGCTATTTAAACCCAGAATTACGCAAACAAATCTATGCCTATATTTATGATCTTGCAGAGCAGTTTAAAAAACCTAAACCCGTTATCTTGGATGAGCTTCTTTTCAGTGGGAGTCAGAAGCTAACCGATGTAGTTGATGGTTTATTGCTTCCTGAAAAGGGACCAACTCATATTACTCGCGGTACCTATTACGCACAAAGAGATGGCTACGGTGGTTTACCAGGGTGGTGTAAGGAGGAGGAAGGGGTTAAGGCTCAAGTAGTATTCCTGGATAAACAAAAGAAATTACATCCTAATGCCAAAGGAGGATGTATTGCTTTCTCGGGTAATCACGATCACAATTCCCTAGCCATGACGATATTGGAAGAAATGGCAGAGCAACGTTTGGCAAATCATCATACTTTGCACGGTGCGCAAGAAAAATTTAAACATGAAAGAAGTTATGATTATGACGAAGCCTTAGAGTCAGTCCTTCGCTATTCTTTTGTGAAGGACATTCAAAACGAGATTCTAAGCGGTAATGAAGCGACAATCAAAGAAGTAGAAACACGAATGCGTGAAAAAATAGCTTTCTGTGCTCTAACATCCAGCGGCGGGTGGTATGCCTTATCAGGCGATGAAACAGGTGATTTATTGGCAAAACCAGTGTTCAGAAGGGCTCATGCTCTGGATCAAACCTATTATGCACAACGTACTCATATCATCTTTGATAAACTTCATGCCGACAACAAGGTAGCTATGGAGGTATTAACCGAAATGGCTATAGAGAATATTCAAAAAGAGAAAGCTGGAAGCATCTATAACAGTTTACAGCATGATAAACAATCACAAGAACGATTATTGGTTCCTTATCTTGAGACTTTGCAAAATCAAATTAATTGTGGTGATACAGTTGTTTGCAAAGCATTTCAAGAAAAACTTGCCCAGAAAAATATAACGATTGGGTTTACAGATGAAAATTACAATCCCGCTCCCAGAACACCTCAAAATGGTTGGAACGGTCAGCACGATATGAAAAAATATATGTTTGAAATCAATAGCATATTAAGTTCATTGCCAAGTTCCAATATGGGGTTTTGGAGTGAAGTCATCCCAATCCAGTCAAAACCGGGTTTACTTGCAGTAGTCCGTAAGAATGGGCTAGGCTTAAGTTCTGATACTGATATTGCGATCGTTAATCTGGATCCCACTCAAAAAGTTGAGTTAACAAGAGATGATATTCATCAATTAGCCTGTAATTTCCAAAAGAGAGTAATTCCTGAATATACATATTACAATGACGGTAAAGATAAGCAATATAATTGGCATACAAATAATCCTGATTTTAATATGGCTTATCATACAGTGATGTCCTGTATTGAAGGCAAGAGGATACATGTTGATGATTCGATTAAAACTAATTTCCCTGTGCATTCAGCAAACCCTTATGGCATGTTTAGTAGAAAGCAATCAACCAAAATGAATATAGCCAAGATAGCAAAAATGTCTGGAGAAGATACAACTTTAATTGAAAAGGGTACTAATGATACTGAAGGCATAACACACGATGAACAGCAAATTCAACCCACAATAACTGTAGAAAACAAAAAATAGAGAGGACCTATAAGATTGATTCGGCTTGAGTTTGGGTAACCTTTTGGTAGACATGAAGCCATAGTGATGGTGTATATGCTCTTTCGGATTGATTTGGATTGAACTATGATCTGATAAAAATATTGTATCAAGACTTGATTCTCTTGACTAAGCCAGAGAATTAATACCGCTGTCCATGATTGCATTATCATTTGTTTTAAAATGCGCTTTACACTCTATATAAACAACTTGTCCTCCTGACCATTGCACAATTGTATTATCTATGCTGATAGAAACTGCAATACACTATCTTTTAGTTTCATTCTTTTTAAAACTGGAATGTCTCTTACTATTAGCTTGCTGGTCTTTTCATTTATTTCGTGATAATTATAAACAATGTCAAGGACGACAAATATTGGTAAAATATCAACCAATATTATATAACGCTCAAGGATTGCTATGAAAAAAATAGCCATTATTTTGTCATTATTTCCTTTTTTGATTTTTTGCAGTTTGGCAAACGCAACTGTCTCACAAAAACGGCTTCCAGGAGAATCTTTTCAGGACGCAGTGGAACGTGCCATAAATAGCAAACCAAAAAATGAACTTAAGATGTTAATTGCCAGAGGCACCCCTTTTTCAAAAAAAGTCTCTTTACAAAAAATAGATTACTCCACCGTGCCGAAGGTTAGCAGTTATGACGAACTGATGACTATGTTTAACCTCATACGAGATACTCGTTTTTTATATTCACCTGATAAGCCTGATTTTCAAAGAAGAATCAGTTGGCTTTATCCTGATGATGGTTGTTTTGCCAGAGCGGCATTGTCCCGAATTAAATTGGATAGCGAACATTTTGTTATTCCTGCAAAAATTTTTGCTTTTGGTGATTTGGAAATGCAAACCCCATACTCCTCTGAGGGAACAGTAAGTTGGTGGTATCATGTGTCAACTGTTGTCAACTACATGGGTACCATTTATGTGCTCGATCCGGCTGCCAAACCAGACGGTCCAATGTTGATTGATGATTGGTACAACAAAATTGGGATAATGGATAAAATGGAGGCGGTAGTTTGTAACCCTTATACCTATGATCCTTTTGATCGTTGCTATGATGCGACAAATAAAACGGATAACAAAGCATTAAATGATCAATTGAAGTATTTGGATAAAGAGTGGGTTAGAATTGAATCATTAGGTTTTGATCCATCTGTTTTATTAGGTGATAATCCTCCATGGATAGGGCTTCTTTTGCCCTATATATCATGATTTTATGTGCTTCGTTGCAGCAGGTGATTGTGTGTGCCCACGCTTCGATACTCAAAATCTATGCTTTTCACAAAATATGACGTTCAATGGATAAAAAGAGTCATTCGTTGAGTTTATTAGATTGACTTAACGATTGGAGGAAAATCTATCAATTAGCATGGAACAATAGTTCTGGAATACAAGGAGGTCATACCCATGATAAGATTTTTTATCATTTGCTTTATTTTTTTGATTTCTCATCTGGCATGCGCCAATCCCTATTGGGATCGTTATAAAGTACCCAGAGACAGTCATTACCCAAATTTAAAATTCCATCAAATCAATCCAGACTCTTTAAAGATAATCCACGAAAACACAGGGATTGATGTGTTACGCATTCAAACCGATTGGATTGAGGAAACCGATTCCTATCAGGTTGGTACGCTAATAATAGAGCCCTCAGGAACACCAGCATTATTATCACGAAGTATCCATAAACCCCAATGGGGGAGTTATTTGGGGGTTTTGAAAAACAGTGTCAGTGGTGAAGCAGTTTATTACGATGCGATTGGTACCGGTAAGGAATACCGTAAGCTGGCACGTGCTATTAATTTGCGTTTCCCCGTTCCATCCCATGATATGGTGTTTGAACTCTATGCGGAAAATCCTCAAACAGGTTTAATGGAAAAGGTTGTTGAGAAAAATATCATTGTTAGTGAACTAACAAGAGAGAATCGTCATTTCAATGATTTAGAAGTAAGAGAATTATTACCTGCTGTGAAAACTCCCTCTTTAAGAGTGAATATTTATGCTGAGGGGTATACTCAAAATGAAAAAACGAAATTTTGGAAACGTGCCATTAAAACGGTACAGGCGTTACAAAGCCAACAGTTTCCTGGCTTAGAGTATATGGATTTTTATGCGGTATTTAATTCATCCCATAAGCGTTTGGGAGTGGCTGAAGATTTGGGGCTGCCTGTACCAGAGTTTGATTCATTTTTAGGTTTATATTATCCCTACTGGGATAATTTTGGACGTTGGTATCATATTGTTTATCCTACACGAGAGAACAAATTCCGCCAGGGATTGGCGTCAGCTCCTTACGATTATCCAATAGTCTTGGTTAATAACAGTCAATACTGGGGAGTAGGTAATTACAAATCACATACGGCAATACCCGCTGATAATTCAACTTATTTTACCTACATTCTGATACATGAATTGGGTCATTTTTTTGGACTCAATGAAGAATATGAAGGAGGCGGGCGGACTGAATTGGAATTTGCTCCGGAAATGAAGGAACCCTGGTCACAAAACATCACGTTTCTGACTATTCCAGGCTATTCGGGATTAAAATGGAATGAGTTAGTCAATCCACAAATGTCTATTCCTACTCCTTACAGTGATTGGCAGTCAATGCCGCCACAATATGGAGCATATCGTGGTGGCTATGGAGATTCACCATCCCATCTTGGAGCAAGTCACAAACCAGGCTTGAATTGCGTTATGGAGTCTCACGCATCATTTTGCGATATTTGTCAAAAAGGTATCATGGATGTAATTCGTTTTGATTTAGGGACATAAACCTGGGGTTCCAGGTTGGAACCCCAGAAATACTCTCCTAATAATTTCTTAACAATTAAATGCTAAAATACGTCGTTAATTTAAGTAGTAGGGTCCAACTTATGGGAAAGAAAGCATATATCATTGGCATGGGGCCGGCTGGCTTGGCTAGTGCACTTGCATTGTTAGCTAAAGGGTATTCCGTTGAATTAATTGACTGCCGATCTGAAGATGATGTTTTTAGTCGCAAACAAGGCGTGTTCTTGCAGGATGATACCATCAGAGATTTTTTTGCTCTAAGTCAACTGGCAAGCAAAGGGTATTCCCTGGAGTTCAAAGATAACTTTATCTGTAAATTAATCCGTCCCATGGATGAATCCAGCTTGAAATTAAGTGCAGAAGATCAATTGGATTTAGCTTTCTTTGAATTAATTGAAAAAGAGCGCACTGTAATTCCTATCGCAGAGCTGCAGCGTTATCAGTATAATAAGTTGAAATATATTTATGCCCAAGGTGGTTTTACTTTTCAGGACGAAGAAGATCCTTATACTGTTAAATTCAATAATGCAGAGCAGCAGCTCATTTTTCACTTGGGAGACACGCAAGTTGTCAAGGTTGATGCTGAGAATCAGGAGTTAACCTTGGATCATGATGGTAGCATACAAAATCACAGTTTTGATTTGCTAGTTGACGCATCCGGAAAAACATCAAAATCATTTACTCAGTTGTGGAATACGCAAAATCCAGAGTTCGCAATTGGTTATGAAAAGTTAGATAATCCCGATCATAATGCTTTTGGTGTGATGTATTTGTCGATCAATAATCCGCCTTTGGCGATGATAGCTAATCCGGTGTTAAGTCCTATTGAGGGAACCAGCTTCATCTCTTTAGATAAGATTGCTCCGTTAAAGGCCTTAGGTTGGACACATGATCATCCACCTTTAATTTATTTGAAATATTCAAAAAAGAGTGGAGATCTTTACCTCACTGGAGAAATTCCTGAATCCATTCTCAAGGATAATAGTAAAAAAGGGTTAAAACAATGGTTTGACTTGGTATTACAATTGTTATTTAACAATACGAATTTTAAGACGAGCCCCCCTGCTTTAGCTTCTGTTTTTAAAACAGATATTGAAATTGCTGATAAATTCGCTTTGCTTCTTCCTAAGGGAGGTATTTTTTGCTTGGTTGGAGATGCTTTGATGCCTGCTAATTTTTTATTAGGTTGTGGTATTAGCAATGCTTTGGATGATGCTAATCAGTTACCAGATATGATTGATAATCAATTTAGCCAAAGTGAAGCTTATCGTAATCTTCGCTATTTAGATTATAAAAATGATTGGTTGTTTTTTAAGGAGCTTATTGCTCTTAGGCTAAAGTCTTTACAGCTTGAACAGCAGTTAGATTTAAGTAAACAGGAGATGGAATTGAAACAACGAGAGTTGGAAAGTGTCCAGCAACAATATTCATTTTATTAGTCTTTATCCTCTCTGCGACAGGGCAAGATCATACTTTGATTATATAATGCAAAACTTAAGTCATCCCCCTCAGGAGCTAAGGAATCTATCCTCTCTTACATTATACCAAACGCTGGAAAATCAAAACGTGGATCCCATGCTTGAAATCCAGAGGATTTAATTTTGAAGCAACTCACATTACCGTTGTCGGCATGAGTAAATATGAGGGCAATTAATAGGTGTTTTTTGGCAAGCAAAGTCAAGAATTAAAATCTGACTTTGCTTGCCAGAAATTAATCTTCTTCTCTGGACACTGTAATGACTGATGCGGAACCTCTTGCCTTCGTATTTGGGTTATACATCGCTTCTGCATAGGGTGGTGGGACTATGTATTTACCAACGTTAGTTGCTTTTATTTTATAAACTAACTCTTTTGCAGTTAAATCTGCCCAGCCGAAGAAATTCACTCTGTCTTCCCGGACATCGGCATAATCCATATTATCCGTTTTTACTGAATCTCTAACGACCTCAAATCCACCGGGCAAGAGATCCTCAATGGCAATATTGCTCAGATAATTATTATCTAATGACCTGATTTGCAGGTGTACTTCAATTTCTTCACCCAAAGTGGCTGAATCAATGACATTACCTTTCTCATCCCGATATTCTCTGAAAATTTCTATACCTTGTTTTAAAGGTTCTGTCGGGATTACTTTATCAAATCCTGATTGAACAAGCTGATAAAAGAATGTCTGTTTGTCAGGATTATTAAAGCGGATTGTTTTGACTGTTTCATCAATATTTAATTTTTGATAATTATTTTGATCAGTAGGAATGTTTCTCTGCTGATTGTTTGTTAATATTTCTGTCATGGACAGCTTATCAGATAGATCTTCTGATTCATTTTGGGGGTACGCACCCAAAGCCAGGCTGGAAAATCCTGATAAGACTGTATTGATTTCATCATTATTTATCGCCTGTACCAAATTCATCAGTATATTGTCGCTTACTTGAGGCAGTAAGTTAGGAAAATGTTTTGCAACAAGATAGAGATATTGCGCATCTGCGATATTGCGATCATAAAAATCAGTCGTAAATGCTGTATTTGCTGGTGGTTGATATTGGCCAATCAATTGATTTGCTTCATTATAACTTTTTAATAATTGATAGGTGGCTGCAATGTAAACCGCTGTGATGTCTTTTAGCCAGTTTTTTGAAGTATCTTGCTGTAAATACAATTGTAAATTGGCCAAATAATTTGTAGTGACTAATTCATTACGGGTTAAAATATAGATGGCATAGGCTTGAATTCTTGCTGTGTCTGTATCTGTGGGATTGCGACTAGCCAATTCCTTAAGATAATTGATACCGTTATAGAACATCTCTCCGGGGACATTGAATCCTTGAGCTCTTGCTTCAGTTAGGAAATGCATGGCATAAACTGATGCAAAACTGTTCCCTGAGTTCTCATTTAGACCAGGCCAATAGCTAAACCCACCATTAGACATTTGTCTTTGGCTTAACATTTGAATTGTGGTGTTAATTTTTTCATGAATTGGGCCACTTTCCGAATTGAACCAGGGTAAACTGTTCATAACCAGCCAAGGCAAAGCCTTGCTTGTCAATTGCTCTGTACAACCATACGGGAAATTATCCAAATATCTTTGTAATCCAAAGATTAGAACTAATGGGCTGGTAGATATAGTAGCTTCTACCTTACGATGCTCCGGATACAATGCCTGGATAACTTCTAATGATTTTTGAGAATCTTGCGATTTGCCACTATTAATATAGGTTGTGAACGGATTAGCAGGTCTGACGCTAAGCGTGCTATCCATCTTACTCGATTTATCTCCTGCATTGGCAGTGATAGCAATGCTAGCGGCTCCCAACAGAGATTTGGCGCGCAATTTAAAATACACAGTTTGCTCATTGCCTTCGCTGATTTCCAGAGACTCTTTTGCACTACCGATTACCTCAAGCTCTGGTGATGCTGTAAGTTCTACTTCAACTTGAGCGTGTTCTCCTGAATCTTTAATATTATTTGCCACACTGGCTGATATTTCAAATTCATCTCCGGGCGCAACGAAAGTAGGCGCATTGGGACTTATGATAAAATCACCGCGAACCTCTGCTGAAACTTCGCGGGATCCTACGGAGTCATTAGCAACTGCTACAGCCATTACCCGGATGGTTCCATTAAAATAATCTGGTATTTGGTAGGTTAATTGCCTGTCCGTACTGTCGGTGTCAAGAATACCGGACCAGTAAACAACCGGTAGGTCAGTCTTTCTCTTAAATGGATTGAGACGACTGGCTAAAGCTGCTTCACCTTCATCACCTCCAACAGCAGATATTTCTCTATCCTGGATAAACTTAGGCAAGATTTGATCAACCGTTTGTTGGGTTAACACTTCTAAAGCTCGTTTCTGGAAAAAGAAACTGAGTGGATCAGGCGTAGCATAATTGGCAACCTGTAATATTCCTTCATCCACAGCAAATACGATGATCTTACCGGGTTTGTCTGTGTGGTAATCAATCGTAAAAGATTCCCCAGGACGTGCTAATTCAGGTGTTTTTAGTCCAATTTTTATATTGTGCTTATCATGGTTCACATTAAATGGAGCAACACTATAACTTAACGGGCTGATGAAGAGTTCAGGAGATTCCCAATCACGAATAAACGCCACATTCACATATCCATTACCCTGGAAATCAGCAGGGATGCGGATGGTTTGTACAGAATTTTGGGCTTCTGTTTTAAACCAATGTACAGCATAGACTTTATCTCTTTCAATAGTGATCAAGCCTGAACCAGTATAAGGAGCAGTAATTTGAATTTCTATATCTTCATCGGCTTGATATTCCTCTTTATTGAGCTTGATGGATAATTCCGCATTTTTAGCGAGAGGAGCCTGGCTGGTACCCACTACACTAAATTGCAGCTGGCTAAGAACAGTATCATCCTTATCTAGTACGTTGAGTGAATAATCTCCAATGGTATTCGTTGGCAGGGTGTAGTTAATGCCAGATTCTTTAATTTCGAATGGATTAGTGCTGATGACTGTAGATTGTATTGTGGATTGATATTGATAAGTGCCGTCGGCTTTTTTAACCAGAGTGGTGACAGGGCGCAGGGAAATTAATTGTATCTTTAAATCTTTTACTTCTTCTTTGCCTAACTGCGGATTAATTGCAATGTAGTTAACATTCCTGACACTGTTCTGTTTAATAAAATGCAAATCACCATCCGCTTTATAGCCAATGAAATAGGGTAAAGGGCTGACTAACGTTTTAGTTTGTGTGGTAACACTTCTGCCACTACCAGCCTCAAAGCCTTCAGCAAAAAAGGTTAATTGATAAGTTGCTTTTTCAAAACGTTCGAGATTCAGGTTAAATTCAGTCTGTCCATTCTCGTTGGTTGTTGCTTCTGCCAGATTGTCTGTAAAAACTTTAGGTGGTTTTTTCGGATCATATAATGGGTCTGCAAAAATATAATCAGGATAGTTGTCAAATTGTACTCGTTGAGGTGTTAATAGAATTTTGGCGCTTACCCTTCTATTGGCGGCTGGGGCACCATACAAGTTCCAAAGATCTACCTTGGCTTTCAGGTCAATGGGTGAGCTCCAGCCATCAAAAGGTTTAGGTTCAAAGCTGGAAGTAATGCGCATTCTGTCTGGTTGGAATTCAGAAATACGAACACTGGTTGAGCCGAGAAGACTTTGCGGATGATTATCTTTTACCAGGTATAAATAAACCATATACTGACCAGTGGGAGAATTGGCAGTGGTAGTAAAATCAAGCTCCATGTAGCCAGTGTCATTTAATGTCACTTTTTGGTCTTTGATAGTGGTTCCCCTCGCATCTACTACAGTGACTTGTAATGGCAAACCAGAAGGTTGTGGTTCTGCAAAGGCTCGTTTTACAATCATTCCAACATGTACTGTGTCTCCAGGCCTATATATTCCTCTATCAGAAAATAAATAAGCCGTTAAGTTCTGCAAATCCTGATCATTGGTATAGATTCCTCCAATATCAAATTTTGAAAAATTCAATTGTCTGTTGTAATTATTGAATGGAATAAAAGACACATCATTATTCAGGTTTGCCAAATACACAGTTGGTTCTCTGTCTTCAATAAAATCTTTCAAAGTAGGAAAATTTGCCCGTCCTTGTTCATCAGTAATACGAGATAAAATAGGCAAGCCATTTTTACCTAAAATGGTAACTGTTGCCCCTGCAACCGGGAGTCCTTGTGTAATGGAGTTAATAAATACATCATGACTCCCATCATTATTGTCTTTTACCAACATCCCCAGATCAGTAATCAATATCAGACGACTGGTCTTAACATCCAGAGCGTATTGATTGGTTACATCCCAACCTGTTGCCTGTAATAAGAACAATCCTTGTGGTCCTGAGGCATTGGCTTCGGATGCTAAATATTTACCCAGATCAAGGGATGTATATTGCTGTCTGGTTAAATCGCTGGAGTCGTACTGTTGGATTTCCGAGAAAATTTGACTGATGTTTTGTTGATTAAAGGAGGGATTAATAAAATAAGGGTTGCTGAAATCGCCTTGTGTTTGAGTAACCAGTTGATTGACATTATCAGGTAATACACGAGCAAATTCATACTTAACTGCGGGTACTCCTCGTATGAGGACTGATAGTTTTTTCTCACCACTCAGTGCCAATAGAGAGCCTTTATGCAAGAAACTGATTTCTTTTGGGTATTCTGGTACAGGCACAATAGCAGCGTAATCATTACTTAATTTAAAACCACCAAAACCTTTCATTCCTTTATCAATCTTGATGTAAAGGTATCGGGGAGTTTGCGCTTTAAATTTGAAGCTATGTAAAGTAGTGTAATTTTGCTCAGAAGGAATCACCTCTTTAGGTAATGGAGTCGACAGAGACAGAATATTATTCGTTACTTCACCCGGATTTCGCCATTCGTAATTAGATTTTTCTGGTTCCGCGGCAGTGGCAGGATAGTTTTGAGGCAGCAAATAGACGTGTATGGATTTATTAAATTCATTTTCATCAACACCAAGACTGGTTTCAATACTAAGTACCTGCTCGGGCCTGTCTTTATCATTACGGACTATATTAGCTGATGTTGAAACTACTTTTAGAAAGTTACTTGCATCGGGTATCAGCAAATTTTTGCTGATTGCCTGTCCAAGAATTGCTGAATCATTTGAAGAACTGACATTTTTATTCAAAGTTAAAAGTAAATAACGCGATACATCTTCTATTTTGATATTTGCTGAATGAAGATAGGCAGTTCGCTTATTATTATCATAAGTATAAGAAAAAGAAACAGATTCCGCTGTGAGATCCGCTTTTCCATTTTTAATGGTTTGGAATACAACAGAAGTATTTTTTTCAAGGCTCTTGGGGTTTACAGGATAGTTGAACTCTATGGTTGCTACAGCGTGCCTTGTTTCTGCATTGACAGGATCCTGGTAAAATTTGAACTCGCTGATTGAGGCCTGAAAGGGTTTTGTTGTAAAGGATAAATCATAACTTTCAATATTAGCATTGGGTGCAAAGAAATTTTTTGCAAAACGAATAGTATATTTTTGTCCCGCAGGCCAATCTTCAGCGGGAATAAAAATTAATTGACTATCGCTATTCCAACTCCATTTGCCAGCAATTTGCGGGTTCATTTCTATCCCTTCATCAATTTCTTTACCAATTAAATTAATGGGGGCAACTGATTGTGGGATAAATTCATTATTTCTAATGCCAAAATCAATAATGAGATTATTTGGAACAAGGTTTTCCTCATTAGGTGTGATATCTGGTATTGTGATGGAAGCGGTAATATAAATTGGTTTTGGCAAATTATTATACCAATAAGCACCATAAGCTCCTGCGCCTAATAACACGATAAACAATAGAGTTGTTCCCCAGAATATTTGGGGGGAATTTTTTGATTTATGTTTTAAATAAACTAACCAGCTCGGACTACTCCATTTTATTTGACCGAATAGAGTTGAAAATATTGAACACAATACATTCATAATTAAGGAGAATGGGTTTTTGTTCATAGTGATATGGGGTCCTGGTTGGTCTAAGTTAATTTTTAAGATCTGTAATGAGGGTGCGGTAAAGCATACACCCCCCGCAATAAATTATTTAATTTATAATTATTAGTCTATCCTTTGCCAATTCTAATGCATTTAAATATTAATTTGAATATAATTTAACCTTTATATCATCCCTGCTGTGGGCAATGAGAAAAGCAATAAAATATCTTAGCATAATCCTGGCCGCGCTATTTGTCAGTGGGTTTTTATTATTATTTTTTTCTCCCAAACCTTCTTTATTGGAAGAATTCAATTTTTCTAAAGCGGTTTATGATGAAAATCAACAATTATTACGATTAATTTTAAGTGAAGATGATAAATACAGGCTGTACGTTCCGTTATCTCAAATACCCAAGGAGTTAATTGAAGCTACCCTTTTACAGGAAGATCAGTATTTTCGCTGGCATAAAGGAGTAAACCTTTTTTCCATGATGAAAGCCATTTGGCAAACTTATGTGGTCAAGTCTCGCAGAATCGGCGCTTCAACAATAACAATGCAGGTAGCGCGAATTCGTTTTGGAATTAACTCCAAGAAAATTTCCGGTAAATTATGGCAAATTATCAGAGCATTACAAATAGAGCGTCATTATGATAAAGATAAAATTCTTGAGGCTTATTTCAATTTGGCGCCCTATGGTGGGAATATAGAAGGAGCAGGGGCTGCGAGCTTAATTTATTTTAATAAGCCTGTTAGAAAGCTTGGTTTACCAGAGGCATTAACTTTAAGCATTATCCCGCAAAATCCGGTAAAAAGAACATCAAAAAACAGTGAATTAAAGAAAATAAGAAATCGTTTATTTGCCAGATGGTTGAAGCAGCATCCAGAAGATAAGGAGAAGCAATCTCTGTTTGGTCTGCCTTTAGTCATGCAAACTAATCAAAACCTGCCTTTCCTTGCTCCTCATTTTGTAAACATGGTACTGAAAGAAAATCCTGGTTTATCACAAAGTATTTCAACAACGTTGGATTACAGGCTTCAATTAGTTGTGGAGCGAATTACAAGACATTATTTGGCAAGAAAAAAAATGTTTGGTGTTCACAACGCGGCGGTATTACTTGTCGATAGTCGTACTATGAGTATTAAGGCGTTGATGGGGTCTGCTGATTTTTTTAATAACAACATAGGCGGGCAGATCAATGGCACAGAAACCAAAAGATCACCTGGTTCTACATTAAAGCCATTTATTTATGGATTAGCACTCGATCAAGGTTTAATTCACCCCAATACGGTTTTAAAGGATGTACCCCAGAGTTTTAATGGTTATAATCCTGAAAACTTTGATTATGACTTTATGGGACCCATCAAAGCAAAAGACGCGCTGGTACTTAGTCGTAATATCCCGGCTATTGATCTCTCCAATCAATTAACTAATCCAACACTACATAAGTTATTGGAACAGGCGCGTGTAACTCAGTTGCGTTCCGAATCCTATTATGGTTTGTCTCTTAATTTGGGTGGTGTTGAACTCACTATGAAAGAGTTGGTTGGTTTATATGCCATGCTGATTAATGATGGGGTTTGGTATCCAGTCAATTCATTAAAAGCAGCGCCCAGAAAAGAAGGTCATCGCTTGCTTAGTGCCGAGACAAGTTTCTTAATTTTTGATATGTTAAAAAATACTCCAATGAAAGAGGCGAATAATAATGGCAGTTCTCAATTACCAATTGCCTGGAAAACAGGAACTTCCTCAGGATATAGAGATGCCTGGACAGTTGGAGTTTTTGGACCTTATGTATTGGCAGTTTGGATAGGAAATTTTGATAATCAGGCAAATCCAGCTTTTATAGGTAAAGAAATTGCTGCGCCGTTGTTTTTTGAGTTGATTGACGCAATAAAACATGAAAGAGGCCCAATAGCTCGAGTTGAAAAATATCCTGAACACATGCATTTGGAAAAAATAGAAGTATGTAAGGCATCAGGCATGCTGCCTGGCCGATATTGTACTGATACAGAATGGACCTGGTTTATTCCAGGTAAATCACCCATTAAAACGGATACTATTTTTAGAGAGGTGGCAATTAACAGTAAAACAGGACTTCGTACTTGCCATATCGATGAAAATACTCGTTTTGAAGTGTATGAATTTTGGCCTTCTGATCTATTAAAAATATTTAGAAAAGCAGGAATCCAAAGACATATCCCCCCATTTTTTGAACCAGATTGCGCTTTGTCGGGAAATGGCGGCCTCAGTCCCCAAATTACTTCCCCCCAAACAGGGGTAAGTTATATTGTCCATGCTAATACTCAATCAAACAAAATAATCCCATTAACCGCAGTGACAGATGCTGGAATTGCACATTTATACTGGTTTATCAATGAAAGTTTTGTAGCTGAAACAAAATCAGATCAACCTTATCTCTGGCAGGCGAAACCTGGTAAATATGTGGTAAGGGTGGTAGATGACCGAGGTTTATCTGATGCGCGGGAAATTACTATTCAGTTGGTTAGTTGATATGAGTTTGATGATAAATAAGATATCCCTTGTTCTAATCGGAACAAGGGATATAAAAATTAAACTGAAACTGAGTTTCTTGGCTGTTCCTCTTCATTCTCTTCTTCAGATTCAGTATCAGCGTCAATATCAGCATCAGCCTTGTCGTGTGATGCCACTTTAGGTTCAACGTAAGGATCTTTGGAAAATTCGCTGGGAGCCCAGCCAACTAGTAAGGTTCCCCGGTATAGTAATTGTAATAAAAATATTGCCTTGCATAGATCGGCATCGGTATATTCCTCACACTCTGTTCCAGTAAAAAGCAAAGCAATACCAAGACCCATTTGTGTTGCGGCTATGCTACCTTGCAAAAGATGAATCAGTTTTTCAGAAACATGGGTATCAAATCTGAATAGAGAATAAATTGAAATTAAAGTTTGAGCGAGTTTTGTAGGAATTGATGCAGCAGGATCAAATGTTTCAAGTGTTGTCCCCAATACTTCAGATGCAGCATTAGTGCGTTGTGCGTTGCGATGTCCGGTTGAAGAGGAGTAAGGCGCTCTCATTGAAATGGCAGACAAACATTTTCGAAAAGACTCAAACATAATCATATCCTTATAATAACTTAATACGTAATGGCTTGAATAAAAGCGGACATTAACAGACAAGTCATTTTGATTCCAGTATTTCTTGATGAATTTAGCGTCAACCTAAATTAAAAAAAGTTCAGGTTAATTGAGATTTTAATATGGTTTTCAGATTTTAAAATTAATTTTTAGCCAAATCAGGATTTCTAAAACGCCGGATAATTTTGGGGTGTTCGATAAATATGAGTTTGCTAACATAAATGGTAGCCAGCAATTGAATACAACCCATGATGATAAACAAAACATCAAATGATGTATTGGCAATAATTAGGCCGCCACATAACAAGGCGATACCAGTGTAAATACTTGATAACCCATTTGCCAAACCCCAGGTGAGTCCTTCATGCGTTTTATCTTCATAGCGGGCATACAGGGCATACCAGGTTGTAGTAGAGAGTCCACCCGATATTCCTAGGCCAATTTGCAATAATGCCAGTTGCTTTTTGCTTGTTACAAATATGTAGCAAAAGGTAAAAATGGTTTGGAGTGCATAACCTGTAATCAATAACTTCTCTTTATAAATAAAATCAGAGATATAGCCTAAACCAATCACCACAATTCCTACAGAAATTAAATACAAAGACCATACCCAGGATATGTCTAAGGGAGACGAGTTGAATCTTTCACAAAAAATACCAAAAAGAGGGCCCAACATTCCTTCTGATAAGTACCACAAATTATTCGCAAATAATAATGTACGTTCTTTTTTACCAAACATTAGTTTAACTTCAAGTTAAGTCAATCTTGTCTAACATACAAGGTTAAAAGAAATTTTCATATAGATTTTAGAAATTTAATTTTTAGTTTTGTTATTAGAATCAGACACTCATGGTAAGATAATAAGGTCATTGTTATAAATCAACTTTTAAATAGCCCATGAATACTGTTCCCTTAAAACCTCAACGTCTTTTATCTCTTGATGTATTTCGTGGAATGACCATTGTATTGATGATTTTCGTTAATGGTCAGGCAGCTATTGATCCCTATCCGATTTTTGAGCATGTGGACTGGAATGGTTGTACTTTGGCGGATTTGGTTTTCCCATTTTTCTTGTTTATCGTCGGCTTAACGAGTGTTATAAGCCTGAAAAACCAAATGGAACGAAAAGAAAAAACATCATTATATTCTGCCATCATAGAGAGAAGTGTTGTTTTGTTTCTTTTAGGATTATTTTTGAATGTTTTTCCCCATCCTATTGAATTTGATAGCATAAGGATATATGGGATTCTGCAGCGAATTGCTGTTTGTTATTTAATTTCCGCTTTCATTTATCTGAATACTTCAATTAAAACTCAATTTTTTATTTTCCTTGTTCTTTTATTAGGTTATTGGATTATCATGACTCTGGTACCTGTTCCAGGATATGGGGCTAATCAATTAACCAAAGATGGTAGTTGGGTTTCATACATTGACCAGTTATTTTTTTCAGGGTCCCATTTATATGAAAAAACGTATGATCCTGAGGGTTTTTTAAGCACTTTTACATCAATAGCTACTACTTTATCAGGCGTGCTGGCTGGTAGTTTACTAATCAGTCCATTCAGTCAATTCAAGAAATTTTATCTATTGGGAGCAGCTGGCTTGCTATTTTTGTTATTGGGTTGGTTGTGGAATATGAGTTTTCCTATCAATAAAAATTTATGGACGAGTTCCTATGTACTCTGGACCAGTGGTCTTGCTCTACTCGTCTTTGCTTCGTGCTATTTGCTGATTGATGGATTAGATATTAAAAAATGGTCAGTCTTTTTTAAAATATTTGGTATGAATGCATT
The DNA here is from genome assembly GCF_900637585.1 of Legionella pneumophila subsp. pascullei. Classification (NCBI taxonomy): domain Bacteria; kingdom Pseudomonadati; phylum Pseudomonadota; class Gammaproteobacteria; order Legionellales; family Legionellaceae; genus Legionella; species Legionella pneumophila. The sequence continues at coordinate 1,858,823 of NZ_LR134380.1, read as the reverse complement.
ATTTGCTTTTGTCTTCCATGTCATTCTTTTAAAACTACAATATGCTTTTAAAATAGCAACAAGTAATGGCTCTAAAATGGCATTGATATCCTATATCAAGGATTATTTTTTTGGGGGATTCAGTAATCACAATGCGGCATTGCTCTATTCTATCTGTTTTCTTTCCCTAAATTTTCTGGTTGTTTTGGTTTTATATAAACGGAATGTATTTATTCGAATATAGACAGGTGGGTTGGGCCGCGCATATTGCGCAGCACCAACTGGATATTGTCGATGTGAAATTACAATTGAGCGTAATGCGTTTTGACCCTAATGGAGATGAGCACTCTGACTCGGTAAAGAAGGAAGTTCATTTTCATTCTCTTCGAGTCGACTCTTTGAGGAAATAAAAAATAATGGAGCACTTTTGCTTGTAGGATCTGTATTTAAAGTATTAGGGGATACTTCTTTTTTGGTGTTGTCAGTTGAAAACTCCTTTTCATTCAGATCACTGGAATTATTCTTTCCAAGAATTGCCTCAAGAATATTCTGATTTCGAAACTTGAAATCAACGAATTGTAGTGTCTTGTTAGAATCCAGAGCATATTGCAGCATGAGGTACTGTGCCAAGGTAATATCCTGGTTAAATTTAAGTTCTTTCAATTGACATTCTGGATCACGCAATAAATCACATAGACTGTCGATTATTTCATTAGATGGGGTATATCGACAGGTGTTTGAAATGGATAGAGACGTTATATTTTTATTAGTTTTTACCAGCTTGATGATAGCCTGTAACCCCTCATTTTCAATATAGTTATCATCGAGTACTAATGTCTCAATATGAGTATTGATAGTTAAAGCTTTGGCAAGCTTTATCGCATCGTCGCCCATATAGGCATTCTTGGACAAATCCAGTTTTTTCAAAGTTTGGGGATTATTCGCCAAAAATTCGCATAAACTATCCACATTAAGCCGGCTTAGATTATTGTCAATGAGTATAAGACTATTTAAATTGAGGCATGCTCTGAGCCAGGTAAGAGCGTCTGGTGAATTGATTTGTCCAAGATTAGTTTTACCAAGGATTAAGGTATCCAGTGACGCATTGGATTTCATAATAGCATCCAACAGCTTCAAATCATGTGTTTCAAATTGCATGTCATCAATTGCTAACATTTTTAAGACTGATGTTTGAGGTAAATATTTCAATACACTTCTACCTGAATTAAAACCACGAAGGATTAGAAACTCGAGAGATTGATTCGGTTCTTTTGTCTTAAGTAGTGGTATATGTGCTTCTTTGGCCACTGAAAGGCCCAAATTCAAATACTGAAGCGGGATTTTATTGATAGCTCGTGCTAAACGGTTGATATGCTTATTATCAATAGGAGTTTCCATAGCTAAAAAGTCTACAGTTAACATGTTTAGAGCAGGTTTGTTTTTTAGCATGTCAACCAATGCTTCATAGACAGGAGTCACTATTTTTTTTAACCGATAATCATCTATAAAATCTAACCAACCAATTGGCAGGTTGTGTTTAAAATAGAAATCGAAATTGAGTGTCGCTTCAAATGTCAGTTTTTGTAGCAGTGAATTTTTAGCAATGACCTGGCTTAACTCCCCTAGCGCTTTTGAATTTTCCCTGGTGATGGTCATTGATAAGTCAAGATCTGTTACTGGCGTGACTTTTAGATATTCAGCTAAAAATAATACGTCTTCGTAAGAGAGAGGGGCTGATAAATCCAAATCTTTGACGGTGAATGCTCCGTTCTTTGTTGCATTGATACATTTGGCGAGTGATAAAGTTAACATAATTACTCCTCAAGTCCTTTTGAAAGAAAATAATGATGAACTCATCTATCTTCTACTTCGGGTACCTGAAAGTAAAGAGTTACCTGCAAATTTATCTGATTCAATACTTCCGAAAAATCCTAATATCTTCGTTAAAAATATATTTCCTTAATCCATGTTGTCTCTTGTTTCCAATAAATCTCTTAATGGTTTGGGAAGTATAGAACGGAGTTCTTTGGTTAGTTTGGCTTCATTTTTTTGCCAGATTATCCCTAAATAAATGATGCCGAAACCTATAGCAGTTAAAGCAACTGGGAAAAGCATACTGAATTTAAACACCTGGAATGCCAGATGCCCTAGATAATAAGAACATCCTAATGCACCAAAAATAACGAATACTTTTCTGTTTAAAATGACTCCTATCAGAATCATAAACAGGTTAATGCACATGTAGATAAATTTGGATATTTCACTGTCAGAGGATTGGCAACTTAAACCGAACCAAAATGCCATCACACCGAATATATACAGCCAAAAAGCATAGTCTGCTGATTGACTGGATCGAACATCCACCCAAAAGGCAATCAATACGGTAATTAAGCCAAAGTACATCGAAACCATTGCCCTTAGCTCAAAATCAAATTGACCGTTCCCTATCATGGCTGCTATATCCATGGACATATACCAAAGTGTGACTGCAATTGGCATAATCATAAAAGGGTACCGATATATCCAGGCCAAGATAATGCCAACCATCAATGTACCCAACTCCATGAAGATCCAATGCCATTTGATATAAACATGATAGTCATGATAAACAGTGTCATCTGGCCACCAGCCCATTCCTTTTTGTAAGCCATAGATTGCCAAAGGAGTAAGGCAAATGACAAAAGTAGCGCAAATGCCAGCAGGAATGATATATCCTTTCTGACTGAATTGACTGCAAAGACCTAGTCCGAGTATGGCATAACAAACTGACAAATAGAAAATACCCCAACCTCCAAACAGTTCCCATCCAAGATTCATAAACAAAGTCATTGCGCCAATCGCTATAAGTCCGCCAAAATAATAAAGGACATTGGTTAAGTTAAATCCTGGAGTTTGTTCGGGAAGGTTTTTTATGAATTCAATGAGGTTATTGGCCTGTTCCTCTGTAATTATTTTAGCCTGAACAGCCTGAGCAATCATATTCCTTGTCAATTTCATCATCATCTCCGATGAGTACTGAATTCCTGCTAAATTTCACCTGATTTTACAATAACTAATGATTAATATCTCAATTATAGCTGAGAGTATGAAACTTGTGTTTGAGTTTGCAAATCAGGATTGGTTGTTACTTTTCATGTAAGGACTTTAGATTTTGACCAAAGGGGAATTAAAGTCATTACGATCAGGAAAACTCCTCCAAACAGTGCATAAATTATTTTGGAGCTAATGGCGAGTGATGGTGGTGGGGTCAGGCTTACAATCAAGGCAACACCACTACCTGCCAATCCGAGGTAAGCAGAAATGATTATATTTAACTTACTCATAACGGATTTTGAGGACACTATTTTGATAGCGCTGATAAAGAGCAAGAGATACATTAATAAATTAATTTGTGTGGCTGCATTCAACATGATCCAATAAGATGCATTGATCGATGGTACAATAAGAAATAAAGCGCTAATAATGGATACACAGATGGCTTGTGAGACTAATAGTCTGACAGGTGCGTTATTTTTGTTCACTTGATTGAGTTGTTTATTTAAAAATCCTTCTTTTATTGCAAACTCCAATCCTTTTATAGGGGCAATGAGCCAGTTATTGGCAGCACCTATACAGCCTATTGCAATCAACCCATTAATAATAAAAGCAAAATATCCATAGCCCATTTTATTAAAAAATAATTGTATGAGCTGGGGAATGCTGCTGATAAAACTTAATTGCCTGGGGGGAATGATCATAGCCAATACGATCGAACCAAATAACATCGTCAGAAAGATGATAATAACTGAAATTGCAATGGCTTTAGGGAAAGCGCCTTGTTCACTTTCCCGTGCATGAACTGCGGCTAATTCAATACCGCAAAATGACAGAATAATCGCAGTAAGAGAAGTCCAGGAATACGATTCGGCTTGCGGCAGAACGGTGGTATCTGGTTTGATTTGGGTAATCCACCAGTATAATCCCATTAACAGGATAATAATAAAAGGTAAAATTAATCCCGTTATAGAGCAATAGGAGTTAAAACGACTTGAGAGATGAATCCCTTTTAAATTAATCCAGGTTAAACTCCAAATCAAGAAAATAATAATTAAAAAAAGTAAACTTTTGTTTTGAACTAAATCAGGTGAGATGGTGTAGAGCAGGGTACCTGCAATAAAACTCAACAAGGTAGGATAAATTAAAATATTTTGAATACATTGAAACCAAATGGCTATGAATGCCCAATGATTTCCTAATCCCTGTTTTACCCACCCATACACACCTTGTTCTGATTGCCTGGAGAACCAAACAGCAACAATAGCACAGGGAAGAAGAAAGAAGATTAAGGCTAATGCAAAGTAAGAGAACAGTTGGTTCCCGGCTAAAGCGGCTGCTGGCAGGTTTCTAATACTATCAACTGAACAAACAGTGATTAAGGTAAGGCTTAAAACAGATAAGCGTCTTTTCATTAAAATCTCAAAGACAAGCAGCTTAAACCACCATCTACCTTTCTAAATTCACTCACATCCAATTCAATAATTGAAAATCCCAATTCAGACAAACGATGGGTTATTTTAGGATACCCTTTGGGTAATAACACAGTCTCATTAATCATAATACAATTGGCCGCATAGGATTCTTCAGGGCTAACTACTATTTGTTTTAAATGATTAAATGCTTGATGATTAATTAGTTCCCCACTAACTAAAACATAATCATTATTAAGGTGACTCACCCCAGTTTTAAGATGTAGAAATTTTTTTAGCTGAATCACAGAAGCTGTATAGCCATGCTGGTTAAGCAAACAAGTTAACTGCTCAGCTCCCTCTTTATTAGTTCTTTCCGAGAGACCGATAAAAAAGTGATTGTCTATTCTAAGTACATCTCCGGCCTCAAGTCTTCCTGGGGGGGCTATTCTAAAAGTCCTGTCTTTAAAGAATGCTTGAATGCTTGGCTCAATTTCCTGAACTTCATCTCGTCTGGACTCTGCCCCAGGGCTTGTCAAGACAGCAAATTGTTCAGTTAACAGGGACACGTCTTCTACAAAACAGGCATCAGGGAATTGTTCAAGAGCTGGAAGTACAGTCACTTCAAGGCCGCATTTTGATAGTGCATTGGTGTAATTCTGGTGTTGTATTAATGCCAGTTCATAATTAGGTTTCCCCAACTCAGTTGATGTAGTTAGGCCATTGATCATTGTAGAAGATGGTGTCCTTACTATAGCGTTTTTAAACATTCATCATGTCCTTAAATAAGTTATTTTTGGTAAACATAATGCCAGAGATTAAACAAAGAGCCTCCAAAATGCAACGATTGTTAATTTGATCGAATTAGTCGGTTGATTTGCAATAAGGATATATAGATTTAGTTTAAAAAGATAAGTATTCTTGTATCATTTGATACGAATTGTTTCATTATGACTCTTAACCAGTGTGATATTGTTTTATTGACACAGAAAGAATTTATAGATCCGGCTGATACTACTCCCTATATTCAAAATGTGCTCACTGAAGATCGACTATTAACTGAAGCTCTGGAGCAAAAAGGATTAAAAGTTACACGAACTCATTGGGACAATAGACAATATAATTGGTCGCAGACTCGATATGCTTTATTTCGTGCCACTTGGGATTATTTTCATCGGTATGACGAGTTTCATCTCTGGCTAAGAAGTTGCTCAAAAAGAATTAAATTTATAAATCCGATTTCTATTATTCAATGGAATATCGATAAACATTATTTAAGTGATATGCAGCAAAAAGGAATTAATATCCCTCCTACTTTATTTTTAAAAAAGGGGAAGTTAAGTATCTTAAGCCAGTTAATGAAGGAATCAGGATGGAATAAAGCGATATTAAAGCCTGTCATAGCGGGTGGTGCACGCCATACTTATTTGTTTGATCAGGATTCCGCAGGCCAATATCAAAAAATATTTGAATCATTGATTGGCAATGAATCAATGTTATTGCAGGAGTTTCAAGAGCAGATTGTAAATAAAGGAGAAGTATCTTTTATGGTATTTGGTGGCAAGTATAGCCATTCCATATTAAAAAAAGCAAAGTCAGGTGACTTTAGAGTACAGGATGATTTCGGTGGGACTGTGCATCCTTATCAAGCATCTCAAGAAGAAAGGGAATTTGTTGAGAATGTCATAGCTCAATGCGATGAGTTACCCGTGTATGCACGTGTCGATGTCATGTGGGATAACAACAATAAATTGTGTTTGAGTGAGTTGGAAATGATAGAACCTGAACTTTGGTTCAGGGAAAGCAGTCAAGCCGCGTCTGCTATGGCTGATGCAGTATGCGATCACATATCAGGCGTCAGCGAATATCGGTAAACGCTGAAAGACACAACAATAGTCAAAGACAGGGAAAAATATGAAAACACGGATAGTTTCATTTTTAGTTGCTTCTATGGCAAGTGCTAATTTGCAAGCCGCTTCAGAAAATCTTATTTGGGAAGCGAGCGATAACAATTTAAAAAAATACAATGTTAGTATCTTGCATGATAAAAAAGGATTTATATCAATTACTCATAAAATGACGTCTTTAAATTATCAGTTGAGACCTGTTGATCATGAGGGAAATCATGATGCTAATGATATTCGTTATCAAATTTATTATAGAAATATTCCTGTTTGGGGTCATGAACTGATCCTCCATAAGGTGAGCAAGTCAAAAATTTTTCTGACCGGTGTTGATGTGTCTGAAATTGAAAAAGATATTCATCAGACTGATGGGAAGTTAAGTACCAGTTATATTGAAAGCAAGATAATAAAACATAATAACAATTCAATCATTTACAAAAATATTAAAAAAATCATTTACTTGAATTCACATAAAAAAGCACATCTAGCCTATCACTTGTCGATGTACACGAATGATCCATTTCATTTTGTCTCTGCACCCAATTATATCATCGATGCCAATTCTGGTGAGATTTTAAAAAGCTGGGATGATTTAACACATAAGAAAGTTGGTCAGGGCTTAGGTGGTAATGTATTCATTCTTCCCTATCGGTCGGGATTGTTTCAACATGGTGATTCAATGAAGGATATTCCTTCTCTTGGCAAATTTGAGGTAACGATCAAAGGAAAAAATTGTGTTGTAGAAAGCCCTGAGGTAAGGGTTATTAATGCTGCGCACACTGACTTGGACAAGAGATCCTTCCCGGTTCTAAGCATTGTGGAAATCTATAAAAATATATCGGCCTTCTCCTATCCTTGCAGCAAGGAATCACAATATATCAATATTAATGATGGAGACACATCACCTGCAAACTACAGTTTTTCTTCAGTTAATGATGCTATGTATTTTGCCGAAGTAACACTGGAAATGTACAAAGATTACTATGGCGTGGAAAAGCCTTTAGGCGACGATTTGCCTTTGCGAGCCTATACCCATATTAAAAATTTTGATAATGCCTTCGCAGTGCCTTCCATTAAAATTAAAGGATTGTATTTAATGCATCAACAAATTGTGATTGGTGATGGGGATACGCAATTAACGGCGCCGGCACAGAGCACTTTATCTCATGAGTTGTCCCATAATTTTACCAGATTGCACTCTAATCTGGTCTATAATGGGCAATCCGGAGGGATCAATGAAGCTTTCTCAGATATGGCATCGATTGCTATGCAGGATTACTTACGTAAAGATTACCCATGGTATTGGGATGGTGACGATTGGTCTATAGGACGTGAAGCAACTATCAGTGGTGAGCCAATTCGTTACATGGATTACCCAACTAAAGATGGTCATTCTATTGAGCATTTCGATGATTATCATGATGACTTGGATGTTCATCTGACCAGCGGGATCTTTAACAGGGCTTTTTATCTTTTAGCCCATCAACCGAACTGGTCAGTGAGAAAGGCATTTCAAGTGATGGTAGATGCCAATATAAAATATTGGACATCAGGGACTTCATTTGAAGCAGCCTCTTGTGGTGTTATCCAAGCGGCAATTGACAGGCAATATAATAAGCAAGATGTCATTAATGCTTTTAAAGAGGTGGGAGTGGTTTGTCCCGTTATTGGTTTTGTAAATTAAATACAGTAATTCAGGTGACTTCAATATTGATTGCAGATAAAAAGAGATAATGATATTAATTCAACTTTCCAGCTCACAATGAATTCCTTTTTAATTTTAGACGGTTAAAAAATTCTTATTTTAAGTGGGCTGGATTATTTTTCAATAAGTTGTCTTTTATTTGGATCTTAGTTCGTATTAAAGGAGTCAATGATGGATGAAGTAAAGAGAAAACATGCCAAACAGAAAATCACCTCTGCCAAAGAGCTTGAAAAGAGATATTTCATAAAAGAGGCGATTACCGAGTATCTAGAAGCAATTGATTTATTTTTACAAATTTCCAATAAAACTCCTGAGGATATTAATGCGATAGTTAATGGTCATTATGATGTAGCGACTCTTTATTTTAATAGAAGAGATTATTTAAGCGCCGGTAGACACTATGAAGCAGCGATAAATCGCCTCATCGAAACTCCTTTAAATGATGACTCTTATCGACAACTAACTGAGTTATATATTGATTTATCTGATGCGTGTTATGAGCTGATGAATCAAGCTGCTGGGGATGAGGCAATGGCTAATGCAATAAAAGCATTTCGATTGATACAAAATAAAACATTTGAAGAACAACAAATTGGGGATCCAGTCTCTAATTTCAAACAATTTCATGCTTTTTATGAAAAAAAACTATCGACAAAGTCTTATTTAAACTCCGCTAAATTTATGAATCATGAATATCTGCTGGGCGAGGGACAAGTTGCAAGGCAACAAGAGCAGGCGCTTTTTGAACAGTTTGAAAATATATCCATTGGTGAAATACAACAAATTGATCGTAGTTTGGAAAATATGCTGTCGCAATTGTCTTTGTCAGCAGAACCCCCAACTTCTAACCCAGTCTCTGGAGTCGAGCAAGTCACTTTTAATCCGGTTTTTGTAAATGTAACACCTAATGATAGCGCTTATCGTGGCATGGCAATGCAAGTTCTAAATTTAGCCAAATCATATATTCAAAATCAAAAAATTTCAGAAGCAATAGCTACCTATCAGCAAGCCATTAAAATTCTGAATACAATCAAATCACCTAAAGAAAGCGATCTGCAAATTGTTCAGGAGCTAACGCAACATATAAAATACTTACAAAATAAGCCCAGCTCTTCGCATGTTCAATTCTCTTCCTCATATGAAGCTCAAACACCTGTATTTGCAACTGCTTCAGGGATGGGATTTTTTAATTACAGACCACAAGAAGCTTTTCAGGTATCCGCTCCGTCTCATACTTTTAATGAAATGGGTGAGGAGTACGATGATGGAAATATGCGTCCATAATTAACTTGCTAGTTGGATGGTGATAATTATTCTTGAGTTCAAACCACAGATAGGCGGAATTTTAGAGTCCTTGCCTTTTGCCCCTATTTTGCAAACAAATACCAAATTAACTTTAACTGATAATTTCTAATGGACAGCGATACCTATAGAAAACACTGCGTCTCGAATATGATTAATTTTTGCAACTTGTGATTGCAATGCAGCAAGAATTTGCGTGACTTATTTGTGTTGCACTCTCTGTTGTATGAATTAATGACTCATGCTTATTTAAATTGGGATGTCGACTAAGCGTGTGCTCTTCCCGCCAAAAAATGTTTATTTAATCAGCAAAACCCATTATTGGGGTAAAGTATAATTTTACCCTCAATAATTTACACTTTGATATTTTTCTTGCAACCTGGCCGTGATAACATCATGCTCGAACAGGATTATCATTAGGGACAGATAGTTATATGAACAAAGGAATGAATGCATTTGTATTCCTGATTGCGGTAATTGCCGGATTTGGTGGATTTTTATTCGGATTTGATTCCAGTGTCATTGCTGATGTGAAAGATCAGGTCATCTCTCAGTTGGGACTAACAGATTGGCAATGGGCACAAGTTGTCAGTAGTAGTTTACTGGGATGCATACTGGGAATACCCATAAGTGGTCTTGTCGCAGATAAGTTAAGCAGGCGATCTTTATTAAAAATAGTCGCTTTGGGTTTTATTCTTGGGAGCTGTTTGTGTGCTTTGGCTCCCGGGTTAGTTTCCATATTACTTGGCCGATTTATCATTGGTATTTGTATAGGTATTGCGTCCTACATTGCTCCTTTATTTATTGCTGAAATCGCGCCCCCCCATCAAAGAGGAACTTTAGTATTGATTAATGGATTAACAATTACGTTTGGCCAGGCTGTCGCTTATTTGATTGGTTATCTTCTTCATGACTATTCATTAATGAGTTGGAGATATTTATTTTGGATAGGGAGCCTGCCTGCACTCGTCTTATTTGCGGGAATGTATTTTGTCCCTCATTCACCCCGCTGGATGATGATTAAATACGGAGCTGATGCTACTTTAAAGACCTTAAAGCAAATTAGACCAGCTGGGTATAATGTTCAACAGGAATTGGCTGAAATAAGTAGTAACATAGTCAATACTGCGCCAGGTTATACCCAGATATTTAAGAAACCAATTATTTTTGTTCTATTGGTGGGTGTAGGTTTAGGCCTGTTCCAGCAATTTTCCGGAATCAATGCCTTGATGTATTATGGGCCAGTTATATTTGAGTCGTTCGGTTTTTTTCCAGTAAAAAATGCAATCCTAGCCACCTTTTTTTTGGGTCTGGTCAATTTTATCTTTACAGTAGTAACTCTTTTTTATGTTGATAAATTAGGAAGAAGATTTTTGTTAATCAGTGGTACTTTGATAGCATCTATTAGCTTATATTTTGTTAGCTTCCTATCCAGCAATTCTATGCTAATCAATAAATTCTCGATTTTAGGCGGATTATCATTTTATGTAATGGGATATTGTATTAGTCTGGGCTCTCTGTTCTGGGTGTTAATATCTGAAATATATCCTTTATCGGTGCGTGGTTTGGCAATGAGTATTGCTACAGTATTTCAATGGGGTGCTAATTTTGTAGTATCACTTTCGTTTCTTCCCATTTATCAATTCTCGGGTCAAGTATTTACCTTTGCCATGTTTGCCAGCTTTTGCTTGCTGGCATGCTGGTTTATTTATTACTTTGTCCCTGAAACCACATCTGTGTCTTTGGAAAAACTGGAAGAAAATTTAAACGCTGGAAAAAAAGTAAGAGATATAGGTCAACCAATATCAAAAAATATAAAAACAAGAAAATTTGATTTAATTATGGACTAATTATGAAAAAGAAAACATGTCGAATTGGGGTAGTAGGGGCAGGAAGAATTGGTAGACTGCATGCGGAAAATATTCTATTTCATTTGCCACAATTCGAATTAGTGGTCATAGCCGACCCTCAGATTGATAAGAATTGGGCTGAGAAGTTAGGGATTGCAATCGTATCTACTCAGTCAGAGGATGTGCTTTGCCACCCTGATTTGGATGCTGTTTTGATCGCCTCTCCATCTCATCTGCATCTCGAACAAATTATTACGGCGAGTCTTCATGGTAAAGCAATTTTTTGTGAAAAACCGATTGGTTTGAATGAAGAGGAGATAGAGAAAACATTAAATATAATCAAAAAAAATAATACTTTATTGCAATTAGGGTTTAATCGTCGATTTGACCCAGGTTTTGCCAATATTCAGAAAAGAGTACGGTTTGGTGAAATTGGTACTCCCCATATTCTTAGAATTACTTCTCGTGATCCGGCTTGTCCATCCAAAGAGTATTGCGCGACATCGGGTGGAATATTCATGGACATGTCTATTCATGATTTTGATATGGCTCGTTTTTTAATGCAATCCGAGGTTGTTGAGGTTTATGCAACAGGGGCGGTTCTAATTAATCCTGATTTTGAACAGTTCGATGACGTAGATACAGCAATAATTCAACTACGGTTCGCTAATGGCGCATTTGGTGTTATAGACAACAGCCGTCAGGCAATCTATGGGTATGATCAAAGGGTAGAAGTATTCGGTTCAGGCGGCATGTTATTGGCTGAAAATCAGTTAGAGCATACGGTATCTCGGTACTCAGCGAATGCAACGGATAGCGCTAAACCTCAATATTTTTTCCTTGAGCGCTATCATCAAGCCTATCTGGCAGAACTGAATGCGTTTTATAGTGCCTGGAATGATAATCAGACAAGTCCCGTTTCAGGATTGGATGGACTACAAGCCTTGCGCATTGCAAAAGCAGCAAAACAATCTTTAGAAACGCATCTCCCTGTGGTATTGAATTGAGGTTGCCATGAAAGAATTTCCCAGATTTTATTTTGATGAGAACAGAGCAGTCGATTTGATTTGTATGGGACGCGTAGCAGTTGATCTCTACGCGGAGCAAACAGGATTGGATTTGAAGGATGTTGCAAGCTTTAAAAAGTATTTGGGGGGGTGTGCAGGAAATATTGCTGTAGGAGCTGCCAGATTAGGATTAAAAAGCCAGATGTTTTCCTGTGTTGGCTCAGATGAACTAGGTAAATTTCTCAAAGAAGAGTTAGAACGTGAGGGAGTTAATATTGAGTTATTATCTGAAACAGATAATCATTTAACTGGTCTTGTACTTTTGGGTATTAAGCCCCCCTCCAATTTTCCTCTGCTTTTTTATCGTAACGATTGCGCAGATATGCAGATTAAATCAGATCAAATTAGTTTTAATGATTTAAAGAATGCAAAGGCTATATTGATAACGGGCACTGGTTTATCCACTGAGTTAATGAAGAGTACCACGCTGGAAGTAGTTCATTTAGCCAGAAAAGCAGAAACGATAATAGTTTTTGATCTCGATTATAGACCCGTACTTTGGGGATTAACTGCGATTGGTAATGGGGAAAATCGTTATTGTCAGAATGAATATGTGAGTCATGTGTATCAACAGGTTTTACCTTTATGCGATTTGATTGTTGGGACTGAAGAGGAAATATGTATTGCAGGCGGTTCGAATGATATTAAAGCCTCATTAATCAATATCAGGCAACGAACCGATGCGCCAATAGTTGTTAAATTAGGAGAGAAGGGCGCCTGTGTTCATTTTGGATCAGATAAAGGACTTTTACGGGCAAAATCTTTTCCTGTTGAAGTATTGAATGTTTTGGGAGCCGGCGATGGTTTTATGTCCGGTCTTTTAGCGGGTTTGCTGCAAGGAAAATCATGGGAGCAAGCAGTAACTTATGCTAATGCTTGTGGTGCCTTGGTCGTAACTCGTCATGGTTGTGCTCCTGCGATTCCATACAAGGAAGAATTGGACTATTTTATTCAAGAATATGATCATGATCCTGGCATATGGAATAGCTCCCGGTTAACACAGCTGCATGAGAAATTAAGTAAAAATCAAAAGACACAGTTGCTTATTAAAAATCCATGTGGATTTGCTGATGGTTTAAATTCGATTGTAAAGATGCAATACTCATCTACCGCAATGAGTTTTAGTTCTCTTAAATTAAACAAGGGGCAAAGCCATCAATTTAACTCAAGTTATGAATTTGCAGCCCTCTTAATGACAGGAAGAGTTGTTTTCCAGTATGGTTCTTATAACCAGGAGGTTGAACGTACAGATTATTTTTCACAATCTCCTTATGTTTTGCACTGCTCAAAGAATGAAGTCAGTTCAGTAATCGCTCTGACTGATTGTGAAATTTTATTAATAGAAACAGAAAATGAAAAGTTATTTTCTCCAATATTATTTGATGCATCCAATATGCTTGAATTAGATAATAGAGGAGAAGGAATCCTTGAGAATACGTCGTATCGACTTGTCAGAACGGTATTTGATAAACGAAACAGACCTGATTCTAATTTGGTGGTTGGGGAAATTATTACGTTTCAAGGCCGTTGGTCAAGTTATCCTTCACATTACCATGAGCAACCAGAAATTTATCATTACAGGTTTTCAGAGCCTCAAGGATATGCTTTTGGGGAAAATGGTAAAGAGGTTATACGGATTGAGCACTATGATACCTATCAAATTGCCAATAGTCAGGAACATGCTCATTGCACAGCCCCGGGTTATGCGCTTTATACGCTTTGGTTTATCCGGCATTTAAATAATAACGCCTATACGACACCTACCTTCACAAGAGAGCATGAATGGACAAGGACAATCAAGGCTAATTTAAGAGCATGGCAACTAAAACAGCAGTAATCCTTATCTGCAGCATGATTTGGAGAGTTCAATAAATGAAAATTAAATTAACTATGGCTCAGGCCTTATTAAGATTTTTAGCTAATCAATATGTCACACTGGACAATAAAGAATACCGTTTCATCAATGGTGTGTTTGGAATATTTGGCCATGGTAATGTAACCGGATTGGGTGAAGCATTGGAATACGATGCTCAGGGTTTAATTTATTATCAGGGACATAATGAGCAAGGAATGGCTCACGCAGCAACCGCCTATGCCAAACAAAAAAACCGGTTAGGGATCATGGCTTGTACTTCGTCAATTGGTCCTGGCGCTACTAATATGATTACTGCAGCGGCGACAGCGACAACCAACAGAATTCCATTGTTATTGTTGCCAGGTGATGTATTCAGTTGCAGGCAACCCGATCCGGTTCTCCAACAGCTGGAGGTTCCATATGATTACACCATATCCGTTAATGATTGCTTTAAACCAGTCAGTAAGTATTGGGACAGAATAACCAGGCCTGAACAGTTAATGACAGCGTGTATGCAGGCTATGAGAGTATTAACTGATCCAGTTGAAACAGGTGCCGTTACATTGTGTTTACCTCAAGATGTACAGTCTGAAGCTTATGAATATGAGGACTCCTTTTTTAAAAAACGCTTATGGCGTATTGAGAGAGAAAGGATTAGCGATGCCATGTTGGCAGTGGCTATTCAACTTCTTAGAAAGGCTAAGCAACCATTAATCATTGCAGGTGGCGGTGTGCATTATTCCCTGGCTTCGGAGACTTTATCAGAGTTTGCATTAAAACATTGTATTCCTGTTGCTGAAACTCAAGCAGGAAAAAGTAGCCTGGCAGCGAAACACCCCATGAATGTTGGCGGCATAGGAGTTACTGGATCCGAAACAGCAAATTCTCTGGCAGCTCAGGCTGACGTTATTTTGGTTATCGGATCTCGATTACAGGATTTTACGACAGCTTCCAAATGGGCTTTTAAAAACCAGGACTGCCAAATCATTCATCTTAATGTATCACGTCTTGATGCCATGAAAATGAATGGAGTTATGTTAAAAGGAGATGCTAAAACTGGTTTGGAGCAATTGGGGAAAGAGCTGGCAGATTATCAAACCTCTCTCTCTTACCAGCAGTTAATACGTCATTATCAAAATGAATGGGCTCAAGAGTTAGATAAATTGACTCAGTCTTATTCTACAGAGCAGGCTGGGTTACACCAAACTACTGTTTTGGGACTGCTCAATCAGTATGTTACTGAAGAGGATGTGATAATTAGTGCAGCGGGGAGTTTGCCAGGTGATTTGCATCGAATTTGGCAATCCAAAAAGGCAAAAGATTATCATTTGGAGTACGCTTATTCCTGTATGGGATATGAGGTTGCAGCGGGTCTAGGAGTACGTATTGCAAAAGAATATCAGGAAGGAGAGGTCTATGTTTTAGTTGGAGATGGCAGTTTTGTCATGATGCATTCAGAGCTTTTAACTGCCATCCAGGAACGCAAGAAAATTACAATTCTCATTTTTGATAACCATGGATTTCAGTGCATTAGAAATTTACAGGAAGGGAATGGTAGTCTTGGTTTTGGTAATGAATTTCGTTATAGGGAGCCAACTACTAATGCTTTAAATGGCGATTATTTACCCATAGATTTTTGTAAGTACGCAGAGGGATTGGGGGCAGCTACTTATTTTGTTAAATCCTATGAGCAATTCCGGACTACATTAGACTCAGCAAAAAAACAGGAAAATAGTACGGTTATTGTTCTTCCTGTATTACCAAAGACCATGAGTCAAGGATATAAGACTTGGTGGCGGGTTGGAGTTGCTGAGGTATCTCAATCAGAATCAGTGAGTAAAGCTTACCAAATGATGCGAGAGCAAATTGAAACAGTTAGACAATATTGAAGATGGAAGTGAAGATGAGTATTCAACTTGGTATCGCACCAATTAATTGGTGCAATGATGATGATCCGAATTTAGGTAAAGACATTAGTTTTGAGCAATGTATTAACGAAATGGCTATGGCAGGCTATTCTGGCACTGAGTTGGGGAATAAATACCCACGCGATGCAAGTACATTAAAAGCTGCTTTGCAGCAACGAGGTTTACAATTATCGAGTTCATGGTTTAGTACTTATTTTACTGAGCCTAATGCCTATGAAAAAACCGTATCAAGATTTATTGAACATTTAAGTTTTATGCGCGCATTGGGCGCATCATTTGTTAATGTTTGTGAATGTGGGCACGCTATTCAAGGCACTGATTTACCAATATTAAGTACCCATATCCCGCGATTTACTGAAGAGCAATGGAGTTTATTGATTCAAGGGCTGCATACATTAGGTCGAATTGCTTACGACTTCAATATGAAGATTGTTTATCATTACCATGCAGGGACTGGTGTATTTTGGGAGAAAGACATTGATTTTTTAATGACTAATACCAGTCCAAAATTGGTTTCTCTATTATTGGATACTGGCCATGCTGCTTTTTCAGGAATAGAGCCGGTTAATTTGATAGATAAGTATGGTGATCGTATTTTGTATGTTCATCTGAAAGATATTCGCACTGAGGTTTTGAGACGAGTTGAAGGGGAAAAACTCAGTTTTATGGATGCTGTAAGAGCTGGAGTATTTACTGTGCCTGGTGATGGGGCAATTGATTTTATACCCATATGGGCAGGGCTTCAAAAACATCATTTTAAAGGGTGGATGATAGTGGAGGCAGAGCAGGATCCGGGAAAAGCTCATCCTTTGGAGTATGCTAAAAAAGCATATGATTATTTGCATTCATTTATTCATTAAATAAGTTTACTATGTTTTTATTGTTATTCTGATATTAAGTTTCAATTGACTATAATCAAGGAGATTATCCATGTCATTGAAGGAGAAATTGATACAATCCACCTTTAGTGCTTTTTTAATTCTTATCGCATCGAATACCGCGATGGCTGAGGATTCGAGTACTGAGAAATGCTATGGCATAGTTAAAAAGGGCATGAATGATTGTTCAACGGCGACATCTGATTGTGCCGGATCTTCTACTAAAGATAACCAAAAGGATGCTTTTATTTTATTGCCTAAAGGGATTTGTGACAAAATTGTTGGCGGCTCATTGGATAAAGGTAAATCATAATTTAATCTATTTTAGGAATTGAAAATGAAAAGGAATTACAGACATTTTATTTTTGCAATATTGGCTGTTTTTGCATTTTCTACTGATATTTATGCAGAACCACAAACCTTGACTTTAGATAATCAACATACTTATGTGTTATGGAAGGTAAAGCATTTAGGCTTTTCAACTCAAGCTGGAAAATGGTATGCCAATGGCCAGCTTGTCCTTGATAAGGATAACCCACAACAGAGCAAAGTGAATGTTACTATCAAGATCGATGACATCGTTACAGGTATACCTGAGCTTGATAAGCATTTGAAAGGTAAATTGTTCTTTGATACCAAACAGTTTCCTTCAGCAACCTTTGTGAGTGATAAGGTGGAGGTAACAGGCAAAAATAAAGCAAAAGTGTATGGAATGCTTACTTTACACGGCGTCACAAAACCTATCATATTGGACGTGGTATTCAATAAAGCAGGAATTAATTTATTAAATGACAGAGAAACAGCTGGGTTTAGCGCCACCACTTCATTAAAACGCTCTGATTACGGAATAAAAGCTTTAATACCAGAAGTAGGGGATGATGTCGAAATAGAAATAGAAGCAGAAGCCTATCTCGATAAAAAATATGGATAATCTATGCAGATAAGGAATACTTCAACCAAGTTTGGCCTGGTTATGATTTTTTTCCATTGGATTATGGCTGTTTTAATTATTGGACTATTGGGAGTCGGTTTATATATGGTGAGGCTCCCTTTTAGTCTTGAGAAATTAAAATTATATGGCTGGCATAAGGAGTACGGATTTCTGGTGTTGTTTTTAGCTTTTTTTAGATTGATTTGGCGTTTGACTAACCAATTACCAGAATTGGCTATTCCCCTGTTAGAGAAAATTACAGCTCGCAGTATGCATTGGGCATTTTATTTTTTCATGTTTGCTATGCCTATCAGTGGATGGCTAATCACCTCAGCCGCCGGATTACCCGCTTCTTTTTTTGGATTATTTGTATTGCCTAACCTTGTGTCTTCAGATGAAAGTAACAGAATTTTATTTCAGTGGATTCATGAATGCTTGGGGTATGCTTTAATTACGGCCATATTCCTGCATACTGCAGCGGCATTAAAACATCATTTTATCAATAGGGATGATATATTACGGAGAATGCTATAATGAATATGTATGTTAAATATTCCCTTTGGGTATTGAGTTTTTTTGTAAGCACATTTATTTACGCGAGTAATCTACCGGAATGGGAAATTGTATCAGCACAAAGTGAGATTACTTTTACTGGTACTCAAAATGGTGCCCCGGTTACAGGACGATTTAAGACATTTACTGGTCAAATTTTTGCAGATCCTTCTAACTACAAAGCGGGCTCAATTCATATTACTATTGATATGAACTCGATTGCAGCGCCTTTTGAGGACATCGTGACAACGTTAGCTTCCCCTGACTGGTTTAATGTCAAAGCATTTCCTAATGCAGAGTTTAAAGCAACGAAATTTAATCAATTAGATGACAAAACCTATGAGGCAGAAGGGATTCTAACAGTACGAGATAAATCAGCCCCAGTGACTCTAAAATTTGTTGTGGAGCAAATTTCCAAAGATCAAGCTTTAGTTGAAGGAGGTTCAACAATCAAACGCAGTACGTTTGGGGTAGGTCAAGGTGAATGGGCGAGTACTGATGAAATACAAGATGAAGTAATCGTTCGCTTTAAAATCAGTGCTACACTGAAAAAATAATGCCAAGGCCAACATGTAATCTATAAATGAAGTAGTCCGATGAAATAAGTTTAATTATTTCACATATAACGGCATTATCTGACACTTTTTTGGTTAATTACTATACTAAAAGTTAATAGTATATTCAATAGTGTGTTAGGAGCCAAAATGCCTATACCTGTATTGGATTTTAGCCAATTTACAAGTAATAATACTGTGCTGAGATCCCCTACAAGCTACACAAACGCAGTATCAAAAGGTACGATTCCAGGGCATCCAGGTATCTGGATTGCCAAGAGATGTACCGATCCTATGATAGCAAGGCACGAG
Organism: Legionella pneumophila subsp. pascullei; assembly: GCF_900637585.1. Classification (NCBI taxonomy): domain Bacteria; kingdom Pseudomonadati; phylum Pseudomonadota; class Gammaproteobacteria; order Legionellales; family Legionellaceae; genus Legionella; species Legionella pneumophila. The sequence goes on along the minus strand of NZ_LR134380.1, from coordinate 1,839,561 downwards.
CTTTTAGCCCAAGAATTTTTCAGATTAATAATCCCTCACCAACCAGAAACTCTTCTTGCTAAAGATGAGCCACATAATACTTACTATGTTTATTCTAAAGAGGCAGAAGGATACCATGCTTTGCCAGAGGGTGAGGTGAGTAGCTTTGACAATGGAACTATTACTGGCTTTGGACAAGCCATTCTTGTTTCTGTTTTTTTGCAAGAAGTTGATTTAAAAAATGGCAATATAGGAGTAGATAAAGACAATAGAGTAATTAAGATAGATGGTGATCAATGCCTTGCCTCTATTTTGGGTTTAAATAAGAGATATGATATTACTCCTAAAGTGATTGCTGAATTACCTTCTCCTCATGATTTCTATGCAACGAATTGGCTTGATATGATCCGTAAAGGAGTGCCTACAACCTCTTATGTTTATATGGGCCAAATACATAGCGGTCTTGTGGGGTTTACTTTAACAAATAGCAAATCTTTCAGAGCTGAAGTGAATCAAGCAATGTTAAAAATTTGCCTGCTTCCAGATGAATATATTGAGAAATTTGTGTCTGCTTATATACCCGAGGGACATAAACCCGATAGGAGTGTCTATATTGATTTGATTACAAGTCGCCGGAAACTTTTAAGATTAAGTGCTGTACAAAATGAATCATTTAGAAATTATTTATCAGGACCTGAGGCTCAAGAGGATGCCAAAAGGTTCATGGATCATATAAGAGCCTTTCAGGCTGGGGGGGAGTTTATTCTACCGGATGAGCAGGAACGCAGACAATTATCAATTGATTTTAGTCTAAAAAATTTGAGAGCAGAAGCAATTTCAGCAGCTTTTACTCACTCCAGAGAGAACTTGATAGCAGTAAAAAATGCTGTGGAGCAAGAAGAGTTTGCTGAATACAGGGCACATGAATTAGCATCGGTATTTCACCTCCAAATGGAACTGAAAAAACAAGCTCAGTTACCTGATGCTAGTTTACTGGGAATGATTTCTAGTAGTATTTTAGGTCATACTCAAAATGACTATCAACATTTCCTCAGTCAAAGCGTGAATCCTGTTATGGAAAAATTTTTTACTGCCCTGGTGAAAAATGATTTTGAGCAACTGGAACAGGTTTTGGGGGAATTCCCTAGTGATGAACAATGGTCAGCATTTACTTCACCAGAAGCAATCCGAGCCAGAGAACGTATGAATACGATTAAGCAAGTGGTTGGAGAGAGAAGAGTGATGCTTCATAGTAAAATACTTCCTGCTTTGGAGCAATGTAAAGATGCCCTTGAGAAAAAAAATATACCTGCTGCGTTGCAAGCGCTGAGTGCTCTTCCATCAGATGAAAATATGGAGAGGATGTCAATCAGGACTGACTTAAAAGAACAAATCACTCATATGAAGCAACAGGTAGCAGAAAATTTAAATGCGCTTTCACCACAAAATGTCCCCATAGTAGATGATGATGCCAAAGTAGGAGTGATGCGTGATCCGCTTTTAGTTGAAATAACCAAACAAATCGTGGCGCTTGAAAACGAGCATTGCGAAGATTTGGCTAAATTGGAAATGCATTTCACTACTGCGAATGATTGTTTGGACACAGTCGAGTTTCTAATAAACGAACGCATTAAACAACATGGTGCATCAGAAGAGCCTCTTGATTTGTCCAATTTGGAAGAATTGAAAAGTCGATTACAGAAAATTAAAAAGACGGATGAAAACGCTTTAAATGCTTATCCAAAAGAGAACGCAGAAATAGCAGAAATAGAAACCCAACTCAGTCAAGCACTACCTCAAGCAAGTAATAATACAAATCCCGCAAAAAGAACAATTAAGTCTGACTACGATGTAGATAGTGAAAATAAAGTGACAAAAATTGGAGAGGACAGACCAGGTTTTAAACCAGACTAGTTCAACGGTTTAGTTTCATATCAATTTAGGTTTCAAAAATCCTTCCATGATATTTAATCAGGATTAAAACACATATTGGTAATATGAACTGTTAAACAGACAGTACCAAACTATTAAACAGTTGTATGCAGATTTTTCTTTTGAAAATATAGAGTTTTGGTCAGAGGATAAGTACAATTAGTATTTTTATCGTTGATGCAAAATAGATACGTGTCATAGAAGATAATGGATGTTTTTTGACTTAATAAAAGGAATTATTCGTGTATTTAGGTTTTCCTGTTCAATCAATCTTATTGTTTTTACTTTTCAGTTTTACTCCTTTATTTGTTTTAGCGGCTGAAAAAACACCGCTAAATCTTTTTCTAAGACCTAATACGTATTTTGGATTTTCAGTGATTAGGGACACAGCCTATTACAATTTTAAAAGGAATGAAACCAGCCCTGAGATTAATTTTACTGACTTTGATCATTTTGACTGGAGTGGAACGGGAGTTGGAGGAGAAATTTACTTAGGCTATGAAAAATTTTTCCGGACACATTATTATCTTGGTTTAGAAGGCTTTTTTAACCGCAGTTCCAATGAAGGAAAAATCTACTTTTTTGATTCTAACGAACTTTATTCAAGAATATTAAAGGGTGCATTTAAACAAAAATGGCAGTCTGGTGTGGCTATTCACCCTGGTTATTATTTACCTTCTGTTGGAATTATCTATGGCCGGGTAGGCTGGATTATCAGTGATATCAATCTAAGTGGAAGTATTACTCAGAGTGGCTCTATTGGCTCATTTAGTGGAAGATTTTCAAATACCCAAAAAAGGAATGGAGTCCAATTAGGTACAGGCTTGGAGTTGGAGTTAACCAAAAATTGGCGTTGCCGTGTTGAGTGGGATTGGAATCGTTTGCAAGATTTTATCTTTAATACACAGGGTAAGGATTCTAACAATCATAGGTATCAAACGACCAGAATCGCTAAACATCCAATTTTGGAACAATTCAAATTGGGTTTGAATTGGCGTTTTTCCTGATGCAACCCTACGCCAATCTTAATAAATTTCTAAAAAACAAGCTAAACTTCAATTATGTTATAAATTAGATTTACTCAAACATGGCTCTCACCAATATTTCATCAGAGGGTGCAAAGGCAGCAGATGAAAATTAAAATGAGGAGTACCAGAGGACAATGCGTTTCTACAATAGATGAAGCGATATTGTCAGGCATTGCAAGGGATGGAGGGTTGTTTGTGCCTGACAGGTTTCCGGATTTAACAATAAAAAAATTTTATGAATACGGCAATTTAATCGACTTTTCTGTTAATTTACTTTCACCATTTTTTTCTGATAGTAAAATTGATATAAATAATACTTTTTTTCAAAAATTCCTCACCTTTTCCTTTCCGTTACATCATCTATTTAAGAAAAATTATGTATTGGAGTTATTCCATGGTCCAACCCTGTCATGTAAAGATTTAGGAACTCAATTTTTCAGTGAATGTTTATTGCATCTGATAGAAAACAAGAGTGCCAAAGTCCTGGTCGCAACATCTGGTGATACTGGCGCTGCGATTGCTCATGCTTTGCATGGGAAAAGAGATCTGGAAGGAATCATTTTATTTCCCAAAGATAAACTTACTTTCAGACAACAATCTCAAATTACTTGTTGGGGAGAGAATATTCGTGCATTGGCTGTTAATGGCAGTTTTGATCAATGTCAACAGCTGGTGAAGCTGGTATTTGCCAAAAGAGAACATAAAGGAATATTGACTACAGCCAATAGCATGAATATTGTCAGATTATTGCCACAAGTTATTTTCTATGCTTTTACCAGCATTCAATTGGCATTAAGACATAATTATTCTGTCAATTTTATAGTTCCAAGTGGAAACCTGGGTAATGTTACAGCTTGCTATTGGGCAAAAATGCTGGGTTTTCCGATTGATCAAATTTTAATAGCTAACAATATCAATAGTGCACTGAGTGAATTTTTGTTAACTGGAGTTTATCAATCCAAATCGGTTATTAAAACTTTGGCAACAGCGATGGATGTAGGTGAGCCAAGTAATTTGGAGCGTTTATTCATTTTATTTAATAGTTATTCTGAATGTAAAAAGCAGATGAATGCACAGTCTGTTAGTGATGAGCAAATTAAGCAAGCTATCATGCATTGTTACAATGAATATCATTATATAATTTGCCCTCATACCGCAACAGCTTATCATCGACTAAACTCAATGAATCAGGACAAACCTTGGGTTATTGTGGCACCAGCACACCCAGCCAAATTTGCGGAGGTATTAGAACCTCTCTTGAAAAAAGAAATTCCTGTCCCGAAACAACTTAAAATTCTTTTAGACAGAAAACAACATTATTCAATCATAGAGCCAAACTATCAATCTTTATATCATTTCTTAGTTGAATGAAGGCCAGTATAGAAGAAAAATGTTGTGATGGCATATTTGGTGATAGCATCGCAGCGTCTTCGATTGGGCCAAATTCATGAGCCTAATTAGCATAATGATAGAATATAGAGCAATCACTTTTTACTTCTCAAATTAAGACAATTTTTTAAATTCACACTATTCAGCTTAAGGTTAGATTAATATTTATTGTATATAATGTGAACAATTTAATGTAAATAGGATTAACTCATGGCTAAAATTTATAATGCCTCAAAACCTAGATATAGTGGTTGGGAATGGTTTAAATTTATTGCAATTCGAACTGTTTTTCCCCCTGTTTTATTATGGGATTTAATAAAAATCGGGGCAAATAAACTGCTTGGTGAATGGGTTAGTGGTTTAGTGCTACCGGCACAAAATGAAAATTTTGATGATTTAGCTGTTAGTGATGCTACTGTAAGTAATTATAATGAAGACGATTTGATTTGTGAGAAACATGATGTAATTACTCATGATGGAGCACATTTAGATACATTCGAAGTACGGTATAGGTCACAAGAAAGTATTGATCCTAAATACCAAAAGTATATTATCAATTTGGTAGGAAATGGTATGTGTTATGAACATATCATTGATGATATAAAAGAAGATGCGAAGGCTCTTAAATCCAATGTTGTTGGTTTTAATTTTCGAGGTGTTGGTCAAAGCACAGGCAAAGCCAAATCAAGTGAAGATTTAGTTGCAGATGGTATTGCCCAAGTACAAAGATTATTAGATCAAGGTGTTTCACCACAAAATATTACCCTGAAAGGTCATTCTCTTGGTGCAGGCGTGGCTTCCTTGGTAGCCCAACATTTTCATCAACTAGGACAGCCTATTAATCTATTTAATAGCCGTTCTTTCTCCACCATTACTAATTTCTTAGTAGGGCATATGCGTCTAGACCGTGATGAAATTGGTCGAGCAATAGGCCATAAAGACAGCATAGTAGGGACAATACTCGGATGGCTGGCTAAGCCCTTCATTAAATTCGGTGTTGCCTTAGCTAAATGGGAAATTGATGCAGGCAGTGCATTCAAGAGTATTCCAGAAGCATATAAAGACTACATAGTGGTTAGGTCTAGAAAAGAGATAAGGGACGAGCGTATCGATGATGCTGTGATTCCACATTATGCATCTATCCATAAAGAACTTACTTCTGAACGACGCAAGAAAAAAGCGGAGATTGATGAAGAAATTGCAAATCTGGATGATATCATTCGAAAAGCTGATCCTCTTGCGAAACCAGGGTTGGCTAATGCAAGAGAGGCTTTAGTTCAAGCCAGGGAAAAAATCAAAAGCGATAGAAAAATGGAGACTGATATACAATATGCTAATGGTCATAATTCAGACTGGAATGACTTGCATAATCGATCAGGAAAGAGCGCGCAGACTTTCTTTAGAGAGTTTGTTCAAAGAACAGAGGCAGATCATGCTGTAAAAAGTATACCAGAAATAAATTAAAATCCTTTTATGATCCTCGTTGAACAGACGGGGATCTTTTCATTTTTGAAGAATTTCAACTACGATTCTAGACCAATGATACCAAACTGTACTTATTCTACTCAAAATTTGTTCGCTGGATTGCAGGAAAAATCATATATAACAAATTTATTCTATACTTTTTAAGACACTATAAATCTCTGATTTTTCAGCATAATAAGGATGATTGTCATGAAGGAGGCATGTATAGCTCTAATTATTTGTCTTATCATTAATCTTGATGGATGGGCCGGGAAGCGCTTACCAGAGCTTGATGATCTTTATCATATACAAGATATCAGTGAGCCAGACTTGTCACCAGATGGAAAATGGGTCGCCTATACAGTATCCCAATTAAATGCTAAAGATAACATTGCCACGACTGAGGTATGGAAAGTATCAATGGATGGTAAGTTGAGTCAACGGATTACGTTTGCAGCAGACTCATCAAGTTCTCTACCAAAATGGAGTCCTAATGGTAAATGGTTAGCTTATCTGTCCGATGGTGGAAAAGAAGGGACGACACAAATTTGGATAGCATCTGCCCAAGATAATAAAGAACATCAATTGACTCATATTGATGGCGAAGTGAGCGATTTTACATGGTCTCCCGACTCTAAAAGGATTGCGTTTATAGCTCAGAAAAATGATCCGTCTAATGAGGAAGATCAGCCTATAGTTGTAGATAGATATCAATTTAAGGTTGATGGTAGTGGTTATCTCGGTAAGGGCAGAGATCATTTATATTTGGTTGAACTTAAGAGCAAGATTATCTCTCAACTGACTAATGGTAATCATGATGAATATTTACCGGCTTGGTCACCGGATGGAAAATATATAGCCTTTGTCACAAAGCGTGGGAAGGATCCTGATAGACATTTTAATTATGATATTTATTTGATCGAACCAAAGTCTGGGGCGAAAGAGTGGCAATTAACACATTTCCCCGGCAGTGATATGAATCCTGATTATGAATCAAATCTTTCATGGGGTCCTGATAGTTCAAAAATAGCTTATCTTCGCAGCAATGAACACCAATGGACATATTATTCGCCCAATCAATTGGTAATTGTTGATATCAATAATAAAAATGAACAAATCATTGCACCCATGGATAATTGGTATTACAAACCGAAATGGTCTGAAGATGGCAAATTTATTTATGCATTAATAGAAGAAAGCAGAAACACCTATTTGAATCGGATTGACGTTCATACCGGTCATATAAAAAAATTGACTAGTGGCTTGCGTTATGACATGGATTATTCGCTAGCAAAAGGAAAGATCGTGTTGTTAACAACAGATGATACACATCCTGCTGAATTATTTATTTTGAATTCCGAATTATTTCCTTTAACTCATCATAATAAAAAGCTATTGGATGAGGTTCAATTTCAACCCGCAGAAGATATAGAGTTTAGGAGTTTTGATGGAGTAAGGGTTGAAGGAGTATTCATGAAACCCGCCGGATATCAGCCAGGTACTTTATTCCCTGGTTTTGTCTATCTGCATGGAGGACCAGTCTATCAATTTAGCCATGAATTTAACTTTGATATGCAGTGGCTGGCAGCCAATGATTATGCCGTTATTGCTCCTAATCCAAGAGGCAGTTCAGGACGAGGATTTGATTATGCAAAAGCAATTTTTGCGGATTGGGGTAATTTGGATGTAAAAGACGTCTTGGCTTCTGTTGATTATGTAACAGGGAAGGGAATGGTGGATCCAAATCGCTTGGGTATAGGTGGGTGGAGTTATGGAGGAATGTTAACCAATTATGTCATAGCCACAGATCATCGTTTCAAGGCTGCTATATCCGGCGCTGGAGCGGCAAATATTTTATCTGGTTATGGTGTTGATCAGTACACTCCAGAATACGAGTTGGAATTAGGAAAACCCTGGACCAATCCTGAATTGTATTTAAAATTAAGTTACCCTTTTCTTAAAGCAAATAACATAAAAACACCTACATTATTTTTGTGTAGTGGCCTCGATTTTAATGTTCCCTGTGTTGGGTCAGAACAATTATACCAGGCTTTGAAATCACTTGATGTGCCAACACAGTTAGTTATTTACCCCAACGAATATCATACTTTGGAGAAGCCAAGCTTTATCATAGACAGATTAAAAAGATACACCAACTGGTTAAATACTTATGTTAAATAGCATTCCTGCTTGGTCGGTTCAAAACAAGATAGTAATAAGTCCAATAATTAAAAAAGCGCATGCCGCTACAGCATGAATTATTTTCATGGGAATTTTATGGGAAAATAAATTTCCAAAATAAACAGCTGGTAAATCAGCAAGCAACATTCCAAGAGTTGAACCAGTAATGACCAGGATTGGAGAGCCATAATGCGCTGTCAAAGCAATGGTTGCAATTTGCGTTTTATCTCCTGTTTCTGACAAGAAGAAAGTTATAAACGTTGCTCCAAAAACACCAAGATACTTAGATATGTTTCTCTCATCTTGTTCAATTTCATCTGGTATCAGAGTCCATATGGCCATCAGGATAAACGATATGCCAAGTATCCAACGCAGAACATCCGGTTTTAATAAAGTGGTAATCCAGACCCCGATAAGTCCGGCTAAAGAATGATTTATTAAAGTAGCAGCCAATATCCCCAGAATAATTGGCAATGGTTTTTTAAACTGTGCTGCCAGAAGAAAAGCGAGTAATTGTGTTTTATCGCCAATTTCTGCAAGAGTAATAACACCAATTGATACAATTAAAGCTTCCATTAGAAAATATATTAGGAATCAAAAGGAATCATTATACCCCGCCTTTTGTTATGAAATTATTAATTTAAATAAAAATTATTAGTAGGTATATACTTAAAATATTATGTATCGGGAACCAATTTGGGGAGAGCATGATGATTAATCCAATTGAATACCATCCCAAAGGGGATAAAGTCAATTCAGATTATTTTAATGAATATAAAACCAAGATTTATGAAAGACGCTTGTCATCCGGACTTGAGGATTTATATGGCGATATGTGTGGGGTCGTTGTTCAAGTGCAAACTGGGGATGCTATTCCATATATTAAAGAATTGTATTCAATGACGCCTTATCGATATTCTCGAAGTTATATTAGTGACACACATAAAATTTATTGTTTGCTCAATACCAAAAATTCACCCGCTTTTTTGGTTCTTGAACCTCTGGATCCTAATTTTAAAGACGATATTACAAGATTAAATAAAATGTATCCCAATTCAAGAGCTAAATTCAATGCTCGTTATGTGGGTGAGATTTATAAATGCAAGGATAAGGATGAGACGCGCAATATATTAATTTCCCATGATTTTAATTTTCATAATCCTGATATGACTGAAAACAAGTTCTATTGTAATAAACATATTCATTTTACCAGACTATCGGATTTTACTTATAACTGTGTAGGGTATACTGATAATAATATTTATGATTTTGACTGCCTGGAGTTGGGGCAACGCTTTTATTTAACCAAAGAACAAGAAGCAATGCTAGATGCAAAAGATCAGGAAAGCCACGATAATGGGATCAAGGATTTGATTAAAGGCATTGACCACATGGCTACTCGAATCCTGGCAGGTGAGCGTGAGGATGCCATTTTAGAGTTTTTATGCTTATCCAAATATTATTTTTGGGGTGCCTATAATATCTATGATATGAACTCCTCTACGAATGTAAATAGAAATCCACACGGACATGACATCAAGTCGCCTGCAAAAGTGTTTACCGCTAATAACACTCCGTTCATGGTGAATTCCTTTGAAAATCTGCCTATGCCTACTGAGACCTTTGTGCGTAATTACGGTAGAAGAATGCACCACATCGCTTATGAAGTAAAAGACGGCGATCACTCTTCTGGGAAAAAGAATATTGATTTTGTCGTTGAAACACTTCGAGATCAATTAAATATTGAATTTTTAGCTAAAGTATTTGGCGCTTGCGAGGACTCACCCGATTTAAAGCAAATTTTCTCCAAGCACTCTATGTATTCAATATTAATTACAGAATACGTTGAGAGATGCCACAATTTTGATGGATTTTTTACCAAAGAAAATGTAGCAGCATTAACTGAGGCTGCCAGCCTGGATGAGACTACCAAACAACAACATAAAAAAGCCTCTATTATTGGGGATTAGGGAAGGGATGCATTACTTTGAATGATAATTCCAAAATTTAGGCAAGGTATAACAGCAGAGCCCCACACCTATAATGCATAAAATACCGCCTGATATTAATGCAGCAGGGATACCTAAACCTGCTGCAACAAAGCCTGCTCGGGTATCACCTAATCTTGGGCCACTCAAATAACTAATCATTTCAATTCCGGACAGGCGACCTCTCAATTCTTGCGGGATGGTGTGATTCCATAAGCTGCTTCTAAAAATACCGCTAATGGCATCAAATGCTCCTGCAAGAGCAAGAAAGAAGAGAGATAACCACAAAGAAGTGGTTAGTCCAAATCCGATAATTGCTGCTCCCCACAAGGCGGCAGCAATGGCGATGGCTTTTCCATCATGAGTAATTTTTGCAGTCCATCCACTAACAAAAGAAATAATCAGCGATCCTATAGCTGGCGCAGCATATAGTAGTCCTAATGTTTTAGCCCCTCCAAATTGTTGCGCGATAGCAGGCAACAATGCGTTTGGCATAGCAAAAACCATCGCAAAAAAATCGACAAAATAGCTACCCATCAGTTCTTGCCGGCTAAAAGCAAAGCCTATACCTTCTTTCAAAGAAACTACAATGGAGGGATGCTCTTTGACTATAGGTTTGGGTATGGTGTGCATCAGGCTCAGATTGAGTAATGAAATGATAAAGGTTAATAAATCAATGATATAAGTTATTACAATACCATATTGCGCAATAATCAGTCCGGCAGCAGCTGGTCCAATAATCATACAAAAACTGAATTTGAAACTGCCAAGCGCTCCTACTTTCTTGTAATCCTCAGGTTTCACGATTTGTTGTATAACGCTGTCAAAAGCCGGTCTATGCAAACCGGTAATTGCAGACATTAGTGAAGCTATTATAAAGATTAAGCTCACACTAGGATTGGGCAATTTGGAGTTGAATGCCAGAAAAAGACAACCGACAGCAAGTAATAATTCACTAATGATCAGTAATCCGCGTCGGTTATATCGATCAGCAAACACTCCACCAAGCAATGCGGTAATCAGAAGAGGCAGTAGTTGTGCCAGGCTGAGTAATCCCACCATCATTGTCGATTCGGTCAAATGATAAATTTGATAGGGAAGGGCAACACTGGTAATCATTGTGCCTATGAATGAAATGAATTGACCCAAATAAAGTAAGGTAAAGTCGCGGTTTTTTTTAAGAATGGATAAATCCAGTAAGTGACTCATATCAGTAATTTGTAAGTTATAATAGGGTGGAATTATGAAAATTCTACGATAGGAATTTTAAGCTCTTTTGATGAAACAGTACAGAAGTTAATAAAATCAAAGAATAAGAGCATCTAACAGAACTTATGAAAAACCCAATCTTTTTGTTAAAAAAATTTTTAATTCAATCAGTTAGTTTATCTAAACTTTCTCATTAAAAATGTTTTTGGTCTTGAGGTTTTTCATAAATCCTGTTTAATCTAGGTGTGTTTGGTTAACCAATACAGAGCGATATCTATTCTCTTTGCTATCCATACATTTTGAAATTGCAAAATATAGATTAGAAATTCATTAAGAGCATGGCAGCGGTCAGGTTTGCCACTTAATCGCGGATGTAAACCAATAGTCATGATAGACAATCTATTTTCTTGATAAAGATAATCAAAAGTGTTTTTCAGGCGGAGATAGAAATCCTGTGCTGTGACAAAACCCGGAGAAATTGTGAAACGAAAATCATTGCAGTCTAATGAATAGGGTATAACAAGATGCTTGTTAATGAAATAGGGGAGTTCATCAGCGTAACTATCTGAATCGTATACGAATCCGCCTATTTGAATCAGCAGATCGCGGGTAAATGGGCTTCTTCTTCCCGTGTACCAGCCCAAGGGCCTTTGTCCAGTGAGTTCCTGCAAGGCATCAATGCAGCGAGAGATGTGTTTTTTTTCCGTTGCTTTGCTTTCTTTCGAATAATCTATCCATCGCCATCCATGCCCAGCTATTTCATGATTATGACTTGCCAGATAGCTGGAGAATTCAGGATTTAATATTAAGGCATAACCCGTTACGAAAAAAGTTAGTGGGATGGAATGCTTATCAAAAAGACGGATTAAACGCCAAATTCCAACGCGACCGCCGTATTCATAAAAAGATTCGATACTATAATTCCTTTCTGCGTTTTCTTTAGGTGGAAATGGAAAATCACTCCCATAAACTTCAGCTTTTTTATCACCGTTCAGAGGAGTTAGTTCTGCTCCTTCTTCATAATTAATAACAAAATTAATCGCGATTTTAGCCTTATTTGGCCAGGTTAAATTGATTTGCTCTGGCCCATATCCAGTGAGATCTCGGGTCATGGGTTATCCTAATTCAAAAGTAGTGATTCCATAAATGTTTTCTTTTTTTAGTGGAGGCTCTCCTCTTAAATACATTCGTCCTGTAGCGAACACTTTTTCCATTTGATATTGACGGACCAGTTCAATGGCTAAAGGATTATTCTCTGGAATATCTAGGAATACCACTTGTCCCTTAGAATATTGGACTAAATTAGTGAAAAGCTGACGCGCAATTTCCGGATTATCCGCAAATAATGGTCCAATCTTAAATCCTTTTTGACAGGTCCTGATAAGACCATAACCCTTAATTTGGCCATCAATCAAATAAGCTAGAGCCAAGCTTTGTGGCTGATTTATCCAACATTTTAAAAATTGAGGGCGAGGTGCTGGAAAATGTAAGCGGTCATAGGATGATAACTGCGAAAAGTCAATTTGATTCAATGGAACAATATGAGGATCAGATGATACTGGTTTTATTGTCTTGTTAAGACAATATCTGGCGTTATTATGTGCCAACTGATAACCAATGCAAGCATATTTGTCCAGCATGTTTATGACACCATCAATGCCTGCATTCCTGTTACCAAGATAGGCTAACCTGGCTTTAGTTAATTCCAAGCCATAACCTTGATTCCTATATGGTCTATCAACAATATAGAAACCGCAAAAAGCAAAAAACTCATCATAGATAACAGCAGAACCAATGGCTATCGTTTTTCCATTCAGTTTACCTGCAAAAAAGCCATGGGGATCAGTTTGATAAAAACATATCGCATCATGAGTTCCTGGATTCCAACCTTCCTGGGTAGCCCAGCTTATCGCAAGATTCACTTCATCCTGATTCATGGTTTCTATAAGATAATCTTTTATCATGATGATCCCTATATCCTTTAACAATAATTATAGTTAGAAGTAACTGCATTTTTCTCACTTAATCAGGCATCGTGATTTCAGTTCTCTTATCTTATTGGTGGCTTCTACTCCATGAATGGGTAATTTATCTGAATTGAGTAAACCGATTTGTACAAGAACGGATGCCTGATCCCAATAAATATGTTCACTTATGATTTTTCTATTATGAAATCTGACAATTGCAATTTGAGGAATTTCTACCCGTTTTCCAGTAGGTTCAACTCCACTTAATATCCAATCCATCCTGATATTATGAGTAAATTTAATAATGAGTTCATCTACAATTTGATTTGTACCTACTGTTCTCGAAATCAATTCAACTTCAGTATCATCCGGTTTTTGGGGTATGAAAAATTGACTGTAAAATTTTCTTACTTCTTGTTTTCCAAATCCTCCTTCCATGGTAGGTATGTTATTGACATAAGGATTGTCTTCCATGGTTCGCATAGTATCTTCAACATTTTTAGTATCAAATTCATAATGCGTATGATTTTCCCATACGTGAACCATGTATTTTTGTTCTTCAGTCAGAGAATCGTCTATTATTTTGTTCATATTGTTTTAGTCCTTTAAAAAGGTATCCGTATCTCTTTAATTTAGACTAAAAAGACTATTTTTTCTGATTGGATGATCGTCGCCTTTATGATTTAGTCCTAATTATCTGGTAGTCTATAATGAGAAGATTAATGTAGGAAAAGCTAGGCAAAATCATGATCCCGCGTTTGACCTCTTCCACTGCAACATCCAGAAAAATCAGGTTATTTTTGCAGCAACTAAAAAAAATACCTGAGTTTCATGCTGAGATTGATGAAGCTTTAAGTAGCCGAATTGTTTTATCGACAGATAATAGTATTTATCAAGTTCTTCCTGAAGTCATCATTTTTCCTAAAACTGAAAATGATATATCTCATATTTTTAATTTAGCCAGTAATGAACAATTTCGTGATTTAACTTTCACACCCAGGGGCGGTGGCACCGGGACTAATGGTCAATCATTAAATGCTGGAATAATCATCGATTGTTCTCGCTACATGAATCATATTGTGGAGATAAATCTGGATGAAGATTGGGTTTTGGTTGAACCTGGAGTAGTTCTTGAGCAATTAAATGAGTTTCTGAAGCCTTATAACAAGTTCTTTGCTCCTACATTATCTCCAAGTAATCGCGCCACAATTGGAGGTATGGTCAATACAGATGCTAGTGGCAAAGGCTCAAGACTTTATGGAAAAACCAGTCAGCATGTACTTGCAGTAACGGCAGTCTATCTGGGAGGGGAAGTCCATACCAGTGAAGAAATAGATGTCAATCAGTTGGATGATATGAAAAAGTTGCCAGGACAGGTGGGACAATTTTATAAGCAGCTGGATAAAACAGCCCAGGAACATCGAGGGGCGATTGAAAGGGAGTTACCTAAATTACATCGGTTTGTCACTGGTTACAATTTGGCAAAAATTTATTCGGATGATGGAAAGCGATTCAACGCCAATTACATTCTGGCTGGTTCTGAAGGTACTCTAGCCTATGTCACTAAAATCAAATTAAAATTGACAAATATTCCCAAATACAAATGTCTGTTTGTTGTCTTGTATCCTTCATTTAGCGATGCCCTTGAACATGCAAAGCATTTAGTTGCATTTGAGCCAGAAGCCATTGAAACAATGGATGGAACTATTTTGAACTTGGCCAAGACAGATATTATTTATCATTCTCTGAAATCTTTTCTGTGCTCTGGAAGCAACACCCCAGTCGAGGCAATAAATTTAATTGAGTTTGTGGCACACGATGAAAAAGACCTATCACAACATGCGCAATTATTGAAGAACACTTTAAAAGGTTCTGATTTTCACCTGGTCACTAATAATGAGGATATTACCAATCTTTGGGATCTAAGAAAACGCAGTGTAGGACTTTTAGGTAAAGTAAAGGGTGCCAGGAAACCCATATCAGGAGTTGAAGATACAGTAGTTCCTCCCGAGTATTTGGCTGACTACGTCAGGGAGTTTCGTGAATTACTCGATTCTCATGGGATTAGCTATGGGATGTTTGGTCATATTGACGTAGGCTGTTTACACGTTCGCCCTGCATTTAATCTGATGGATGCAAAAGATAGGGAAATCTATTACGAAATAATAGAAAAAGTAGCGCAACTTGCCCATAAATACGGTGGTGTATTGTGGGGAGAACATGGTAAAGGATTTCGAAGTGAATTCGTGCCTATGTTTTTTGGAGAGGAACTCTACAATGAACTCAGGAAAATTAAATCCAGCTGTGATCCGTTCAATCAATTAAACCCTGGGAAAATTGCTATTCCCTCAAGTAGCCATGATGCACTTGCCAGCATCCGTTCGGAAAAGACCAGAGCGGCTGTGGATAATCAAATTAATTACCTGTACAGAGATTCTTATCAATTACCATTAAGCTGTAATGGAAATGGAGCTTGTTTTGATTATAAATTCCAGGATGTAATGTGTCCTTCTTACAAAATAACCAGGGATAGAATTCATTCTCCCAAAGGAAGAGCCAGTTTGGTTAGGGAATGGCTAAGGCAATTAAGTGTCTTGGACGGTGAGCGTGAATTATCATGGCCATTGAAAAAGCAAATAAATGCTTACAAAAAGGAGCACGGTCAATATGATTTTTCTCATGAAGTTTATACAGCATTAGAAGGATGCCTGGGATGTCAAGCATGCCGTTCTCAATGCCCGGTTAATATCAATGTTCCTTCGTTTAAAGCAAAATTTTTGCAAACCTATCACACTCGCTATTCTCGCCCCCTGAAAGATTATCTAATTGCTTACAGTGAACGCGTTGGTTATTTTCAAAGCCTGTTTCCAAAATTAACTAATTTCTGTCTCTCAAATCAATTAGTGAAGTATTTATTGCATAAATACGCCGGGTTGGTTGATCTCCCCTTGTTTAGTAGTCCAAATCTTAAATCACTCTTAAAAGCAAATGATATTCCATGGCTGGATTTAAAGAATTTGCCTGCTCCAGAGAAAACTGTAATTTATATACAGGATTGGTTGACCAGTTTTTATGAGGCTGAACTTGTGATGAAAACATGTCAGTTAATAAAAAAACTTGGATTTCATGTTTATGTCTTACCCTGGTTTGAAAATGGTAAAACTCTGCATGTCAATGGAATGCTTGGGTCATTTGCAAAAATTGCCAGAAAAAATGCTTTAATGATTCAAAAGTTATCAGATCATGGATTGACTATGGTAGGACTTGATCCTGCCATGGTATTAACCTATCAGTATGAATATTGTGAATTTTTGTCCGAAAACTACAATAGTAAAATCCTGTTAATTCAAGAATGGCTCTCTGAAATACTTGCTTCTGAAAAAATCAAGGAGTTACCAATAAAAACCAATGAAACTCCTAATCAGTATCTGTTGTTAAGTCATTGCACAGAGCAGGCAAATTGCAGTGAGGCATTAATGCAGTGGCAGAAAGTCTTTCATTTTTTTGGATTCACCCTAATTGCTGAGAAAACAGGATGTTGTGGTATGGCTGGAGCTTATGGGCATGAGGCAATCCATCAATCCAATTCCCACGGTTTGTTTGCTTTATCGTGGAAGAATTATTTTGAAGAGAGTAAGGGTTTAGCTAATACTTTAGTGGATGGCTATTCATGTCGAGCACAAGTCAAACGATTAACCGGTTTAAATGCTTCTCACCCTGTTGCAGTATTGCTGAAATTATTTGAATAGATATAAGCTTGAATGGATTGTCGCAAACAAATATCGACGGAATTACTTCCTTACGTGAGCTTATCCTTCTGCATGTTGCCTCTGTTATAAATTTCCAGCAGATGAGGTAATTTCTGATTTTAGTCGTTGGTAATCTGATGCAAACAGAAACTGGCTTATATGAAAGATTCCATAAGTAATAAATGGGGCTGCAAAGACATCAATACTATAATGAATATGGCCAATCAGCACTGTATAAGCGAAAAAAATTGCAGCAGCAAGGCAAATATAGCGTAATGTTGTCTTATTCCAAAAGATAAGCATCATTAAAAAAGGGCCTCCGACATGCCCGGAAAAAAACAAATCACCATTAAATAAAACAAGAGATGAAAAATTATCCGGAATGGTCAGTTGATTAGGAGGTGCTCCGAGATGGGTCATACTAATAAAGGCGCAACGTATTAGTATAAACAGAGCGGCACTTTTAGTGATAAAGGGAATGAAAGCTGGATTTAACAGGATATAAATAGTAAAAATCGTCCAGAAGATAATAGCCGCATTAACATGAAAAACAGTGACATCACGTAGAGGTAAATTATCAAGAATTAAATCGTTTACAGGGCTACCAGCCATAAGTGAAGCATATTTTCCTGCAAAATTCATAATGAGAAAGCTTATAAAAAGCAAAAGAAATCCACTAAGCAGACTTCTTATGAATACTCTTTCCTGACAAAGGACATGGTAACGGTTTGCGACTGCTTTCATAAATTCACCATGGATTGATAGAGTTTTTCATATTGTTCGGTAGTTCGTTTGATATCATGTTCTTGAGATAATTTTCTGCTCTCTCTTCCCATTTGTTCACTGAGAGAGTGATTACCAAGAATCTTGACCATATAACAAGACAATGTCTCAATGTCATTAGGGTCAAAGAGATAACCATTTACTCCTTCTTTAACAAGTTCAGGCAAAGCCATCGCTTTTGCAGCCAGAAGCGGTAATCCAGAAGCAATAGCTTCCAAGGCAACAATACTTTGTAATTCAGCAGTTCCCGGATTTACAAAACAATCAGCTAAACTATATATTAGGGGGTATTCCTCGTCTGACAGATACCCTGTAAAAGTGATATGCTCAGTGAGATTCAGATTTTGCACCAGTTTTTTTAATGTTTGTAATTCTGCGCCACGACCGGTTAAAACAAAATGAGCATCAATAGATTGTCTTGCTTTATAAAATGCTTCTATTGCTGTTGATAAATTTTTTTCTTTATCCAAACGTCCAGCATACAATAGAATTGGCTTATCAGGAATTTTATAACGTTGTTTAATGAAGCTGGCATTTTGTTTTGGCTGAAATTTTTCTAGATCCACTCCACAAGAAATAACATGAATTTCTTTTTGTAAATGTACCTCTTTAAGTAAGTTGGCTGCAGTGTGGGTAGGAGTAGTTACTATCTTTACATGATTTAGCATATCAACCACAATACTCCATGTGGTGCGATGAAACCATTTTTCAAAATACTTGGGAAGGTGAGTATAGTGGAAAAAATTTTCTGGCATAAAATGATTCGTAGCCATTAACGGGATACCTTTTTTACGGCAGGCTCGATAACAAATTCCACCTAAGAAAAATTTTCCCTGCAAATGGACAACATCGGGATCAAACTCTGTTATTGCTTTTAAAATACCCTTCTTGATGAAGAGAGGCCAGCACACACGAAAATTCTTATAACCAAAGGCTGGCCATGATCGTGCGCCATACAGATTGACTCCTTCATAGCTTGTATAACCTTGTTTCAGGCTTCGAGAGGGGCATATTACAAGAACTTCATGCCCTTTGGCTTGTAAGGATTTTGCCAAGCGGTGAGTAAAATAAGCACCACCATTTAAATCGGGAGGGTAGCTGTCAAGGACAGTCAGGATTTTCATGCCTATTTTTTAAGAGCGTGGAGAATACGATAGATTATCATTTATATAAATATACGGCAATTATTTACCAAACAACCCTCAATAAGTTCTCTTTGATTATAATAAGCCTTATAGTACAATAATGCTCCATCCTTTAACAAGTCAGTTCTATGCCGCCAGCAAAAATAATTGGAATGGGAAAATATTTGCCCGCAAACATAGTGTTGTCATCTGAGCTAGACAAAAAACTCAATCTTCCTGAAGGCAGTGTTCAGAAGAAGTCTGGATTAGTTTCCAGGCATTTTGCCAGTGTCAGTGAAACAACCTCCTATATGGCTAGTCAAGCTGCATTACACGCTGTGCAACAAGCAGGAATTACTTTGGCTGACATTGATGCCATTATTGGGGCCTGTGGAGCGGGAGAGCAACCTATACCCTGTACGGCTGTTCTTGTTCAAAAACAATTAGGATTGGAAAACTCAGGAATCGCATGTTTTGATATTAACAGCACCTGTCTTAGTTTTCTTACGGCACTTGATGCGGCGTCTTATATGCTCTCAGGGGGAAGATTTAATCGGATACTGATTGTATCAAGTGATATCCCTTCATTTGGCCTGGATTGGAGTGACCTGGAAACCTGTACGATTTTTGGGGACGGCGCAGCCGCTTGTGTTATTGAAAGAAGCCATGATACCAGTCGAATTCTTGGGGCTCATATGAAAACATACAGTTCTGGTGCTACCTTTTGCCAAGTTCAGGCTGGAGGTACATTCATGCCGCCTGCGAGTGAATACAATAAGAAATATGGTTTGTTTGAAATGGATGGGAAGAGTGTATTCAAACTGGCTAGCCAAATGATTGGTCCTATGCAGGAGGAGCTATTTGCTAAAGCTGGCGTAACACTAAATGATGTTGATTGGGTTGTACCACATCAGGCCAGCTTGCTTGCCATGCATCATATACGAAAAAAACTTGGTATCCCTGGTGAAAAATTTGTTGATATTTATACTACCCATGGTAATCAAATGGCCGCTTCTCTGCCTTCCGCATTGTGTCATTTGATCCATAATCATGATTTACAACGCGGGCAATTGGTTTATCTATTAGGTACTGGCGCTGGATTATCAGCTGCTGGAATGATACTGGAGTATTAGTATGATTTCAGTTGTAACCGGTGCTACAGGATGTTTGGGTATAAATCTCACAAGACGCTTGATTAAAGAAGGCCATGAAGTCATTGCATTAGGACGCAATTTGCTGTTGGGGGAAATAATAAGTCAAATGGGAGCAACGTTTGTCCCACTCGATTTGAAGGATCTGAAGTCTTTATCCTTAATTAGTCAAAACGCGGATTTCATATTTCATTGCGCAGCTTTATCAAGCCCATGGGGAAAATATAAAGATTTTTACCAGGCTAATGTCATAGGAACTCAACATGTCGTTCAGGCAACCCCCAGTCAGGCTCGACTTGTGTATGTCTCCACTCCCAGCATTTATTTTGATTTTACAGAGAAGCACAATATTAGGGAAAATGCTCCGTTACCAGAAAAACCGGTCAATTATTATGTGCAAACCAAATTAATTGCTGAATCCATCGTAGATAAAGCTAGAATGGAGCATGATCTGGATGTGATAACCTTACGGCCCAGAGGAATTTTTGGACCATATGATCGTGCTATTTTCCCACGTTTATTGAAAGCGGAGCGCCAAGGAGTGCTACCAATAATTGGCTCAGGTAATCATTTGATTGATATTACTTTTGTAGAGAATGTAGTAGAAAGTATGATCATGGCCGCTTTGGCAGATAAATGTAATTCAGGAAAAAAATATAATATCACCAATGATGAGCCTCGGACTTTTATTGATATTATTTCAATGATGTTTTCTGCTCTTAATAAACCATTAAAAACCAAGAGTATTCCTTATAATCAAGCAAGATTTGTTGCAAAGCTTCTCGAATTTTTGCATCGGGTACTTTATCTAAAAACAGAACCAAAGATTACAGAATATGGTGTCGGGGTGTTAGCTTTTGGACAAACATTAAATATTGATGCGGCAAAAAAAGATTTAAAGTATAAGCCAATTTATAGTATTGATGAGGGTATAAAGAAATTTGCTGAATGGTATTGCTCATGGATATAAAGTATCAGTTATTTGAAGCTGGCTATTGCAAACATTGCGAGCGTATGACTTTAAAAAATGGAGGAATCAGACAGCGTGAATATCCAGCTTTCTGTGCTCTTATAAAGCATCAAAATCATGGATATATTTTATTTGACACAGGATATTCTGACCGGTTTACCAGTTTAACCCAAAAATTTCCAGCCTCTTTATACCGTCGTTTAACTCCGATGACACTTGTAAAGTCTCTAAAAGAACAACTGCTAGAAATTCATATAAAACCAGAAGACATCAATTATATTGTGATTTCGCATTTTCATGCTGATCATATTGGAGGATTATGTGATTTTCCTAATGCTCAGTTTATATGCCATTCTGAAGCGATAGACGATATTCTACATAAAAAGGGGTTGAAAGCGTTATTGAATGGTTTTTTACCTGGACTGCTACCTGAAGATTTCTTTGATCGTCTATTACCACTTCAAAAGATAATCCCACTTGGTGAGCATCTTTTGCCCTTTTCTGATGGTTTTGATGTATTCGGTGACAACTCATTGATCGCTATTCCTTTACCGGGACACGCTAAAGGACAAATCGGCTTATATTTTAAAGCGCCTGGCGACACTTTCCTGGTTGCGGACAGCTGCTGGCATCAGGAAACTTTTAAAGAACTGATTTATCCGAGTACATTGACCTATTTGATTCATCATGACAAGCACGCTTATTTAAGGACAATTCAAAAATTGCATGAACTGTATTGCAGAAACAAGACTATTGATATTATTCCTTCACACTGCCAGCAATTGCGCCCTAGAATTGGAAATCCATCATGTTAGCGCATATTCTATTTCACTATTTCAATACGCTTTATCTTAACAGGATTATTACTACCCCGGAAAAACTAAAGATTCATCAAGAAAAACAATTTAAAAAACTTATAAAAAATTGTTTGTGTCAATCCGCATTCTATAGAGATTATCTGAACTCTCCTTTCGAACAGTGGCCAATTGTTAATAAAAAAATCATGATGGAACACTTTGATGATATTAATACAGTAAATATCAAAAAACATGAGGCATTAGAGATTGCTTTGCGGGCTGAAAATACGCGCGATTTTTCGCCAATGATAAATAATATTGCTGTTGGTATATCTTCAGGGACATCAGGTAATAGAGGCTTGTTTTTAGTAAGTGAAAGGGAGCGAGATGCCTGGGCAGGAATAATCCTTGCCAAGGCTATGCCGAATGGCTTGCACTCGCAAGAACGAATCGCCTTTTTTCTAAGAGCAAATAACCAGTTGTATACCAATTTAAATAAAAGCAGAACGATACAATTCCATTTTTTTGATCTTTTGGCTGATTTTGATGCTCATATTCAGAGATTAAATGCCATTCAACCTACGATTATTTCAGCTCCAGCCAGTGTGCTTTTAATGCTTGCTTGTCATCAAGATATTTTAAAAATTGCACCCAAAAAAATATTTTCTGTGGCGGAAGTATTGGAACCAAAGGAAGAAGATATTTTAACCAAAGCATTTGGTTGTACCATATCGCAAATTTATCAATGCACGGAAGGTTTTTTGGCTATTAGTGAACGTAAAACCAATCGTTTATTAATGAATGACGAGTTTCTTATTATTGAAAAGGAATGGTTGGACGAAGAGCGGTTCGTACCAATTATTACCGACTTGTATAGATATACTCAGCCAATTGTTCGTTATTGTCTTGATGATGTTTTGGTTGTTAAAAGATCGAATGGTGTATTTACTGAGTTAAAGAATATTGAAGGCCGTTTAGGTGATGTTTGTTATGGAAAACGAGGGCAAGAAATAATTCCAATTTTTGCAGATGTTATTCGCCAGCATATGAGTAGTAGTGGTGTAAGTTTTGAGGATTATTTAATTTGTCAGCAGACATTAACCCAATTTACAATTCAGGTATCACCCGAAATAAGCAATAAAAATCAACTCATTGAACATTTGAATCAACTGTTTATCTATAAAAACTGCGAATTACCCCAATGGAATTGGGAGTTCTATGATAAAAGTAAACCTGGTGTGAAACGCAGAAGGGTTCGCTCACTATACTGTCCTAAAACAGAATGAGTGGGTACTAAAGAACTGGTTTGCTCTGCACAACACAAGCTAGAAACTTATAATAATACTTGCTTATGTAAACGACAGGTTCTTGAGTTCATCATTAAGCGTTTTTTACTATAAATGCAAACGGTACGTAGAGTACTCTCCCATCAATTTGCACCTGGGCAAACATTTTAATGAAACCTGCTTTATTAGGTTCAATATGGAACTGCAATCGAGGCCCTCCACGTTCCATGCTATTTTTGGGCTCTTTGCCAAGAGGATGGACATGGGTAACGGTTTTAAAATCCTCGTTAAATCCAACAATGTGTGCATAGGCTCCCATAATTGGTTCTAGTGTACGGACTGGATGCCCTTTAGCATTAGTAACTTCGATTTCTCCCATCGCTGGTTTACCAGCTAGTATAGGCATTTTATCGAAGGTTAATTTGAATCGATATCCATTGACTTTACTCTCTAATACTGTTTGATGAGGTAAAGGATTCATTGTTCTCGTTACTGTCTGCGGAGATGTCAGATCAACAGTAACATATTCCTGTGTATTGGTATGAGTTGGTAACAGATCAGCCCATGCTCGATACGTGGCATTCTTGAGATTGGGTTGCCATTCGAATTGGTAAATACCCGGAGTAGTGGTTTCTACTGGATGAACATGACTATAGTCAATGAGAAGATTATCAATAATTAGTAAATGAAACTTTTTGGTATGTATCTCAACAAGATCATTGAAAGTAATTGGTTTATTCGATTTTATATCAGTGAGTTTGACAAATACCAGTTTCCTATCTTTTTTATCAATTATCTTCTGGACTTCCAACTGTATTGTGGGTGTATTCCCCAATTTGGAAGAAGACGTCGAAAGATCTTTCATCGCGTGATGATGTGAGTTATCAGCATAGATCATGTGATGACAGGTATTCATGAATAAAAAGCTGATTAGAGTGATGATAATTTTTTTCACAATACAATGATCTCCGAAATATTTTATTTCAAGCCAAATTTTTTCTCAGGGAGCGATGAATTATAATTGAAAGCAGTTAATTCTTACAGGGTAAAAAATGCATTATTATTTATTATGATGTTGTGGATATAAACAAGGATAACAGCATATCATAAGCTAATTAAAATGGTTATAAATTTCAGGCAGTATAAAACTACGGATAGGTGAATAATGGCACACAACCACCATGAAGGTTATTCTCAAGTTCATAATGAGCACGCTTGTTGTCATAAGAAAAGTCATGCACACAAACCTCAAATTACCATAGAGCGAGCAACCTTCTATACTTGCCCCATGCATCCCGAAGTTCGTCAGGCTACCCCGGGGATTTGTCCACTTTGTGGAATGGCATTAGAACCAGAAGCAATTTCCATTGGTGAAGCAACAAATCCGGAATACCTTGATATGAAGCACCGACTTTGGGTGGCGTTGATATTGACTTTGCCTGTAGTAATCTTGGAAATGGCTGGGCATGGATTCCAGCATTTTGTTTCGACAGGTATTTCAAATTGGATTCAATTGTTGTTCGCAACACCCGTGGTGCTATGGTGCGGTTGGCCTTTTTTCCTGCGTGGTTGGCAGTCACTCAAAACACGCCAATTAAATATGTTTACTTTGATAGCGATGGGTATTGGTGTCGCATGGATTTATAGTGTGGTGGCGGTT
Organism: Legionella pneumophila subsp. pascullei; assembly: GCF_900637585.1. Taxonomy (NCBI): domain Bacteria; kingdom Pseudomonadati; phylum Pseudomonadota; class Gammaproteobacteria; order Legionellales; family Legionellaceae; genus Legionella; species Legionella pneumophila. The sequence goes on along the minus strand of NZ_LR134380.1, from coordinate 1,814,904 downwards.
TTTTTCCCCGGATTATTCCCCGCTGCGTTTCGAAGTCAGGAAGGGGTGGTCTCTGTGTATTTTGAAGCAGCCGCTGTGATAGCCACACTTGTACTGCTGGGGCAAGTACTTGAATTAAAGGCACGAGAGCAAACGGGTAGTGCCATTCGTGCTTTACTGAAATTGGCACCAGAAAGTGCATATCGCATTAAGGAAGATGGCAGTGAAGAGGAAATATCGCTCGATCAAATAGTTGCTGGTGATTTGTTGCGTGTACGGCCTGGTGAAAAAATACCTGTGGACGGTGAAATACAAGAAGGGCATAGTTTTATAGATGAGTCTATGGTAACGGGTGAACCTATGCCGGTTACTAAAGAAATTGGAGACAAGGTTATTGGTGCCACAATGAACCAAACAGGCAGCTTTATTATGAAAGCGTTGCATGTTGGGGCTGATACCATGCTGGCACGTATTGTTCAAATGGTGAGTGACGCTCAACGAAGTCGTGCCCCGATTCAGCGCCTGGCGGATACTGTTTCAGCATGGTTTGTGCCCGCAGTGATTTTGATAGCAGTATTATCTTTTATTATATGGGCGCTATTAGGCCCGCAGCCATCCCTTGGATATGGATTAATTGCTGCTGTATCAGTTCTCATTATTGCTTGTCCTTGTGCACTGGGTTTGGCAACTCCAATGTCTATCATGGTAGGTGTGGGAAAAGGTGCGCAAAATGGAGTATTAATCAAAAACGCTGAAGCGCTTGAACGCATGGAAAAGGTGAATACGCTCATCGTAGATAAGACAGGCACTCTTACGGAAGGACACCCGAAACTTACCCACATTGCCACCAGCGAAGATTTTGATGAGGGACAAGCATTGCTATTGGCTGCTTCTCTGGAATATCACAGTGAACATCCCCTGGCTAATGCCATTGTGAAAGCCGCAAAAGAAAAGCAAATGTCTTTCAGCTCAGTTCAAAACTTTGAAGCTCCTACTGGAAAGGGTGTAGTAGGCAGAGTAAATGGCCATCAGGTAGCTATTGGTAATGCAAAATTAATACAAGAGTATGGAAGCGACAATGCTTCTCTTTTTGAAAAAGCTGATAAGTTTCGTGCAAAAGGCTCTTCTGTGATGTTTATGGCGGTCGATGGTAAAACAGTTGCGCTTTTAGTAGTAGAAGATCCAATTAAATCAACTACCGCAGAAACCATTCATAGCCTTCAAAAAAAGGGTATTGAGATTTACATGCTGACCGGCGATAGCAAAAAAACCGCAGAAGCTGTGGCAGCTACTCTAGGCATAAAAAATGTCATAGCAGAAATAATGCCTGAAGATAAGGGGCGTATTGTCAGCGAATTAAAAGGAAATGGTTTAATTGTTGCCATGGCTGGCGATGGAGTAAATGATGCTCCTGCACTGGCAAAAGCAGATGTTGGTATTGCTATGGGTACAGGGACTGATGTCGCTATTGAGAGTGCTGGTGTTACTTTGCTCCATGGAGATTTACGTGGTATTGCCAAGGCCCGATATTTATCAGAAAACACAATGAATAACATACGTCAAAATCTCTTCTTCGCTTTTATTTATAATACGTTGGGTGTTCCACTAGCTGCAGGTATTTTCTATCCACTAACAGGTCTGCTTTTAAATCCAGTCATTGCTGCGGTAGCTATGGCACTTTCTTCCGTATCAGTCATCCTTAATGCTTTAAGGTTGCGACGAATTACAGTGTAATTCTGTAAATAAAACATTTTTTAAATCTTCCGTAATGACTCCTGTTTATAATAATCAGGAGTCAATTGATTAATAAAAAGCAAGTTATAATGCGATATGGAATTCCATCAATTACCTCGATTTCACCTGGGTTTTTAAATAGGCAACAATTTTTAAATTATCTTTGAGTTCATATTTTCTTAAGTATTTATTGCTAATATTGTTTAAATTTTGATTAATTATAGAGAGGTTTGTATGCAAAATGAGAAAGAAGTGAAAGAACTCATTCAATCAGATAAGAAAAAAAGAGTCACTTGGAATGATAATCAGACCGAAGGGCAGATCGAGGAAAAATTTCTTAAAGTTGGCACTGCTTCAACCCCATATAAAAACAAATTGGATGAGAGAGTTTCCCAATTGATGGAAGAGGGTTATTCAGAAATTGAAGCAACATCAATTACAGGAAAACCAATAACACCGAGTGGTGAGGTTATTTTGAATAACCCAATTTTTTATAAATCTAAGGAAAGTATCGATACAGAAAAAGCGAATCGTTATAACTTTTTCTCAATAAGAAACATTGGATTAGGTATAGTGGCTTTAGCAGCTGCTGCAACAGTCGGACTGGTTGTATCAAAAAACAGCTAAACGTATTGCATTCCCATTAATTTTTTAAGATAAATAATCTAACAAAAATTCAGGAATTCGCTGCTCAAGCCAATACACAGGTTGGCTTGAGCTTTTTCCAGTCCCGGCAATAAAGCCTACATGCCCGCCGTATTCGCTTAACTCTAGAGTGGTTTGAGAAGATAGTTCTTTCGATGTTGGGATAGCATCTGGTGTCATGAACGGATCATCTTGTGCATGAATAATCAAAGTTGGCGTGGTGATATTCTTAAGGTACTGTCTGGAGCTTGATTTTTGGTAGTATTCGTGGGCATTTTTAAATCCGTTGATCGGCGCTGTAATTCGCTCATCAAAATCCCAGAAGGTTTTTAAGGAAAGTAAGTCATTTTTTGAAAATGGGGAATTATTTAAGTGATTTAATTTTTTTAGAAAAATACGACGTAGTCGACTTAATAAGTAAGCTTGATAGAGGCGAGAAAAACCCTGATTCATCCTGTCAGCCACTGAATTTAATTGGAACGGAACGGAAACAGCAACAGCTGCATCTATCCATAAAGATGATGATGTTTCACCCAACCATTTCAGCAGAACATTGCCACCCAAAGATATGCCGACGACCGCTTTTTTTGTTACAGGTTCTCTCTTTGCTAAAATTTCAAGAAAATAAGCAAAATCCGCTGTGTCACCGGAATGATAAGTACGCAAAATCCGATTAGGTTCTTCACTGGCTCCGCGAAAATGCATTAAAACACAACGAAACCCAGCATTGGCAAACGCTTGCATCAATCCACTGACATAGATGGAGTTAATACCTCCACCCAAACCATGCAGTAATATGACCAAGGGTGTATTTTTATTTAAGTCATTAATAGACCAGGCCAGATCAATAAAATCACCGTCAGGCAATTCCAGGCGCTCATGAAAGTCAATTGGTGGTTTTAACCGCTTTTTTACTAAAGTAGGATATAAAGTTTGTGCATGCCTGTTACTTAGCCACCACACGGGTCTAAATGAACTATTTACAATCATATTGATAGCCTGAAAATAAAAAATCGAATTCTAACTGGATAAAGTAGAACAAGATTAAAAATAGCAAAAAAATACTTACTTAAATTATAGTCAATCAATAATTGAAACCAATCATTGTTGGTAATCTTGCATCATAATGTTTTATAGTCGCCATATCAAACGATGTTAAGATAAATAATGTATCAACTAAACTAATAAGTTCAGTATCTATTGATATCATAGGAATTTGTAGATTTAGTTTAGAACCCTTTTTCTTGAAGGAGATCTTGATGTACTCTTTAGATTGGCCACGTGCCTACGGTATTCCAAATTCTACAGCTACTTTTAAGTTGTTTCCGGAAGATTTTCAAGTGAATGAATTGCTTGAAGGACAGTTTAGTGGTGAAGGGGAACACATAGTTCTTAAAATTGAAAAAAGAGGGCTAACCACCGAAGAAGTTGTTAAATCATTAGCCAGGTTAATTAACAAACCGATAAAGTTAATAAGTTATGCTGGATTGAAGGACAAACAGGCATTAACAACGCAATGGCTCAGCATTCATGCGCCCGGAGAGATTATTAATAGTATAGAAACACTGGAAGCACCGGGATGGAAAATACTTGAATGCACACGTCATAATAAAAAACTGAGGCCAGGTTTTTTATCAGGAAATCACTTCACAATCACGTTAAGAGATGTTTCTAATGAGGCGGATTTAATACACCGTATTGAACAAATTAAATTAAAAGGTGTTCCAAATTATTTCGGTGAGCAGCGTTTTGGTCGAGATGGTGGAAATTTAATAAAAGCAGAGGAAATGCTAGTACATGGGCGCAAAATAAAGGATAAATTTTTAAAAGGAATGTATTTTTCCGCAGCTCGAGCATGGTTGTATAATTTAATACTGTCTCGGCGTGTAAAAGATTCATCATGGAATCAGCCCTTGTTGGGTGATGTCATGCAACTAAGTGGATCAAACAGTATTTTTGTTACTGATAAAAATATGGATGAGCAATTAGTAAAACGAATTAGTGAGAAAGATATTTCTCCTGCAAGCCCTCTACCCGGTAAGAGTAAGAATCTGGTAAATGGCAAAGCCTTGCAAATAATAAATGAAGTTTATGCAGAATGGTCTGCCTGGTTGGATGGATTGGAAAAAAATGGTTTGGAAGAGGCCTGGCGTGCAAATATCCTTTATGCAGAACAGATTGAATATACAATAAAGCAAGATACATTAGAGCTTTCATTTATTTTACCCGCTGGTTCTTATGCTACAGTCATATTGCGCGAATTGGTTCAATATTAAGTATCAATATAAATAGGAGTTTATGATAGAGCTGCATTCTGTTGGATATAGAGTAATTTTTAATCGCATCTTTCGCCTGATTTTCTGTCATAATAAAAAGAGATGGTTATTTAATTGAAGGACGCTTCATGAGACTGGTTAAAAGGATGAGATCATTTTTTTTGTTAGTGCTGTTAGCCATCTACTCAACCACATCTGTTGCATTGAGCGTTGAACTGATAGAAACCAGTCCGAAATCTCCTGTTATATTAAATCAGAATGAGGCTCTGTATGTGCTTATTCGATATAAGAGTGACCAGCCTTTGCGTTTCCAGGCAATTGGTGAAAATCTGCAACAAAAAATGATGGACAACGCAAGATTTAATCCATCACAAGCATACTCATCTGGAGAAGGAGAGGCTATTGCCTGGGTAGCCTACGATAATGTGACAGAAATTGATTCTATTGCTGTCACAATCTATGATGCCAATTGGAAGGCTTTGCAAACGAAATCAATTCCTGTGTCTGCAGTCTGGCAAAATGAAAATATCAGAAACAATCAGCCACTAGCTCCCTGGGTTCAAAGACTGAATCAACAACAGCAATCCAGTGTGTTTATTCAATCTCAGACTCCGATCTCTTCTGGTGATGCCCAGTTTGTTCAACTCTTTTTTTTATTAATTCCTTTGTATTGGATTTTGCAAATTATTATTATTTTTAATTGGACGGGGAAATGGAAAAAATTGGCCTGTTTCCCTTTATTCTTTAGCGTACCTTTACTGTTGTATACGCTCTATGCTTTATGTGCGGGTTCTAATTTATGGCCTTTGATGATGATATTTGCGACACCATTTATTCTGGTATTTTTATTGTTCATTATTGGATATAAAAAAATCTATTCCAGATAACAAGATGCATCCAATACTCACCTTAGTATAAAAGTTTAATCCAGTGTCAAATTTGAATTTTTCTGAGTCTTTTATCAAGTTCTATCTCTTAATATTTGCTTAATAATGATTCTTTATAATCAAAAATCAATGTAATTGTTTCAAATAACTAAGAGATAGATTAAATTATGCACACAAAGAAAGATAAAAAAATAATATCGCTGCAAGAAAGAGTAGAAAATGCAGTGGATGTTTCAGGGGCTTTTGACAACTGTTTTTTTCATAATTTTGCGCTGTACCTGTTAACTAATAATTTACCTCTCCCTGATGATTTATTTCACTTTAAATCAATCATTGATAAAGATAGTAAAGCAGAACAATTATTCCAATTTTTTCATAACCCGGAATCGTTAAATATATTTTCTTTATTAGATAAGGAAAATGATTTCTCCGAAAAGCCTGGTTATCTCTTTGAAAAGAGCTTGATTTTAGGATTTCTGTTTAGGGAATGGTTCGCGACTCAACTCGTTAACAATTCAACAGTTAAAGAGGAAATGCTTGAAGGTGAGAAAGGAGTATTCAGCGCTTTTAAAAACTATAAAGAATACAGAGCATTTATGTCAAAAGAAGATTTAAAAACAACGGAATTTGGTGTTTTATATGAAGCGAATGAGGCCTTTTTAGAGTATTATTATAATCGCTCTGAAGGCATTTCAATAAATAGATATTCACCTTTTGAAAAATATTTTGATAACTCTTCCTCAGATGAAGAGGCAATTAAAAATTATTGGGACGCAGAAGGCTATAAATTGTATTGCCAACATTTGGCAAAACCTCAGGTTAAATTATCTCATATTGAAATTATGACCATGATGAAGGTCATTAATCAGCCACTTACTATCTATGATCGTTCGACTTCTACAGTTGTAGCCGAGTATGACAACCCAAAGGTCAATGTACCTGATTTTGAAGTGGCTATTGATGCGCTTCAAGGGCATTACTTTCTTTTAAAAACCGAGGATACAGAAAAAGAGTTAGAAGAATATGAAAGAAGTTATGCTCAATATAAAAGAGATAGAAGTGAGATTCTTTCGGATTCTGATAAACCTGTTTCTTCCTTATTAGTTAGAGCCACTTGCCCCAAAGGCCATTTGGATGAAGATCCTTTTGTTGCATTAATGGAACGCCTTTCCGAAGTAGAGAGTCGTAGACCGGTTAAGACCAATTTGACAAACAAAAATCCAGATTCACCTAATTGTAATTTCCTTTTGAAAGTAGGCGCATCAGTCATTGGTACCTCTTCTGCAATAATAACTTTATTGGGGATAGCCATACTATCCGGTCAATATGATCCTGGAAATAGCCTGGCTGAAGAGGCATTAGCCACTACCGTTGCTTCTAGTATTGTAGGTTTGGGTTATGGACTTTATAGTTTCTTTAGTTCTACTCCTAAGGTCTCAGAGCCTGATTCTATCAATGGATTATCACAAAAACTTAAATTGAACTAACTCTCCAGGAATTATCAAATATTATCTGTAAGTCAATCAGGTTGATATTAGATCTCAACCTGATTGCATCATTCTAGTAAACCTTTATAACTAATAGTGAAGTATTTTCCCAGGACTATTCCAACTCTACTATTTTTATAGTAGCATACTACTATAAAAATAGTAGTAGTGTATGAAGTTACTGGAGATAAACATGTCGGCAAAAAAAAACTCATCAATTCATGAGCGCCTTCTTACAGAGGTAGAGCTTGAATTAATGAACATTATCTGGAATCTTGAAAAGGTAACGATTAAAGAAGTTGTTTCACATTTGCCTAAGGAAAGACCATTGGCCTACACAACAGTGGCAACAGTAATAAAAGTGCTGGAGCAAAAGGGATTTCTTGAGTGTCAAAAAAATTCCTATGCTCATGTTTTTACTCCCATAGTTACAAAATCCGAGTATGAAAGCACTTGTATTGATCATATGGTTGCCAATGTTTTTGATGGAGAACCCCGAGCACTTGTCCAAAGACTTTTGATGGCCAGAAAGTTACAGCACGATGACATTCAAGCCATTGAAGAAGCACTTAAACAATTAAACGTTGGTGAAAAACAGCCAGAGGTGTTGTAATGTTATTGATAGAAATTTTATTAAGTATTCATTGCTTACTCCTCATCAGCTCACTATTTATAGGACTTCCTTGGCTAGCAAATAGACCATCTTTTAAACTGAAATTATTACGTTTTTTATTGGTTAGTTGTGTGTTTTCTCCATTCATAGTTCATTGTGTAAATCCTGATCAAAAACCTGAACGACAGAACTATGTATCATTTGATGCTCTGCAAGAGTATGTAAGCCAACCTATCTTTAAAACAGAACCTGTAAAATTCAATCATGAATTGCTTTCCAGCTTTACATTGATCAATGTAAGTTATTGTCAGCTTTTTTATGTAGTGTTTTATTTGTTCGTCTTGTTTCGTGGTTATCACCTGTTATCAGGTTTAAGCCACTTGAAATTGATCTTGACTGAAGCAATTCCTTATCGAACCTCCGGTAAATTAATTATTAAAGTTTCTCACCGATGCCATGTCCCTTTCTCAGTATTGCTGTTTAATAAAGCTTACATTGTATTACCAGTCTCTTTGCTTTCTTCTTCCAGGAATGTGAGGATTGCGATTGCTCATGAAGGACAACATCATCGTAATGGAGATTGTTTATGGGCTTATTTTATTGAAATCATGCGCATTATCCTATTCGGGAATTCCGGTGTTACTCGATGGTGTCGTGTTTTAGGCGACTTACAAGAATTTTCATGTGATGAAGTATTGGTTGGCCACCTAAAAATTTCGGCACATGACTACGGCCGCTGTCTTTTTAATGTTGTACAGACAGTATCCCAATGTTCTCTGTCATCTAACCGAAAATTTGCATGCACGGTAGGTATGGCCTTGGGCAAACAAAACGAAGACTGTACTTTTATCATCAGGAGAATTTCAATGCTATCAACTTATCCACCCAACGCATCTAAATCCTTGTTATTAAGGATAGCATTTACAGGGTTTTCTATTTTAATGCCAATATGTGTTGCCTATTCGGCAGCAGGAACCTTGAGCAGTAACAAGGCAAAAATCGTCGATACTTCTCACTTGGATTCCGGAATGCAAAACATTGCCGAGAGAGAAATTGCAGCTGCAGTCAAACGATATCACGCAAAATCAGGAGTTATTGCGATAGCTGATCCTAATACTGGCAATATTATTGCATTTGCTGAATCAAACCAGAATAAAGAACAAAACAGTTGGAAATCACGAGTTTTTTCACCCGGGTCTACCATTAAACCTTTTATTGCAGCTGCTGCAATCGATTCTGGGAATAGCTATGAAGCAAAGAGCTATGATTGTCATTCACCTTATTACATAGAAGACAAAACATTTACTAACTATAATTCCAATGTTGGATCGGCTTCTTTAGCTGAGGCTATCGCAAAATCTATCAATGTGTGCCTAATCAAGGTCTCTCAAGAGACTGGAGCACCAGTAATCCGTAAAAAACTCTCTGAATTTGGTTTTGACATGAACACTTGGTGGCAAGCGGACCAAAGTGACGATATACAACTGGCAATGGCGTCACTTGGAGAGAATATTCCTGTCACAATCGAATCGTTAATAAAGTCTTATGCCATCCTTGCTAACAAAGGACATCCATTTGATAGAGGAAATAGAGCTATTATTTCAGAAACAAGCACTAACTCAATAAATCATATGCTAGAGAATGCTGTTACAAAGGGCACAGGAAAACTCGCAGTTATTCCTGGTGTCCCTGTAGCTGGCAAGACAGGAACTGTTATTGAAAATAATAAGTATCTTGCTTTGTTTGCCGGGTATGTGCCGGTGGATAATCCACGTTATGTTTTATTAGTTGTGATTGAACAAGGTTATTCAAGAAAAAATGGAGAGACATTAACTTCGGGAGGGGAGTTGGCTGCTCCAGTATTCCGAAATGTCGCGATGGATGTTCTTGGTAGTACAAATCGATAAGTAGCTTATGGGTGTGATATCTCTTTTCATACCCAATATGCAAGAATGTTGGGGTTGTTATGAAGAAAATAATTGTGTTTTTGTGTATGGGATTATTATTTTGTGTCTCTACCTGGGCTCAAGGTACCTGTTTTTTGGCAACGGAAAAACAAACTGTGTTAAAACGCGAAGGTAATGATTGTAATCAACGCTATTCGCCAGCATCAACTTTTAAAATTGCACTGAGCCTTATGGGCTTTGATTCTGGTATATTAAAAGATGAGCTTCATCCTGAATGGCCATACAAAAAGGAATATGAACTTTATCTGAATGTATGGAAATACCCTCATAACCCGCGCACCTGGATTAGAGACTCCTGTGTTTGGTATTCACAGGCATTAACTCGACAATTGGGCATGAAGCGATTTAAGGGTTATATTGATGCATTTCACTATGGTAATCAGGATGTTTCGGGAGATAAAGGTCAAAATAACGGCTTAACCCATGCCTGGCTTTCAAGTTCACTTGCTATCTCACCCATAGAGCAAATTCAATTTCTACAAAAAATAATCCATAAAAAACTACCCGTGAGTCAAAAGGCTTATACCATGACTAAAAACATCATATACATCCAGGAGTTGCCTGGTGGGTGGAAGCTTTATGGAAAAACTGGAACTGGTCGGCAGTTAACAAAAGATAAAAGCCAAAAATTGCCTTTACAACATGGATGGTTCGTAGGTTGGATTGAAAAGGATGGTCGTGTGATTACTTTTGCAAAGCATATTTCAGATAGTAAAGAGAATAACACTTTTGCCAGTTTTAGAGCGAAAAATGATGCTCTGATTCAATTGTTTAACCTCATTAATGAGCTGGAGAAATAATCTAAAGAATTGTCGGATCAGGGCACTTCTGATCCGTTTACCTAAATCTGTGAACTATATGTACACACATTTCTGGAGTTGTTACTGCTTGTCAGCGGTAGCTACAAAGTCCTGAATTATATCCTTAGTCATTAATTTCGCATTTTAGTTTGGATGATTGTGCGTTAACCCAGATTAAAAATTCAATGAGATCATTAATTTCTTCCGGAGAAAGATTTTTGCCTATCGGTGGCATGTATCCTCGCCCATTCTTTACAAGCTTACTGATATCAGAAGGTGTTAAGTAGCTCGTCACCATGCCTAAGTCTGGTGCGCGTCCTTGAGCACCCTTGTAAAATAGAGAGTGGCAAGTGGAGCATATATTATTAAAAACATGATGACCATTTTTTATAGACTCTGATGCATGCAAAGGATTTAAGAAACGAGAAAAAGTCAGGTCTTTTTTATTCACTATTTGTATCGAAATAACCTGGTATGGCCAACTGGCAGGGTAGGTGCTTGTATTATCCCATACAATATAGAAAGGACCGGGATTATCTTTTTTACCGTGCTGATTAATGTAACTCCAACGACCATCTTTGGTGATGTTATTGTCAGAAATTGTTTCGGGCGCTTCTTGATAAGCAAGATAGGCTTGACCTTTTGTCGTAAAATACAACAGAGGAGTTTGAGACACATATTTATCTACTGTTTGAGCTAATACTAACTGGTCGGCATTGTTTTTTTGTAAATCTACGGCTAATAATTTTGTCAAAATCTGATTCATATCAAAAGCATAGTATACTTTTTTCTCATTATTATAAGCTGGATTAAGAGGGATACTAACACGAATGGTTTTAAACTGTTTTTTTAGATCTGACAGCGTATATGTCTTATCAGCAATAATTATTTTAAGTTGTTTTTCTGTTGAGTCGGATTCCCCAAAACAACATGTTGAGAGTAATGCAAAGTTAATTGCATAGACCAGTAGAAACATTAATTTAAGGCTCTTGTCCATAAGTCCTTCTTACAATTCAGATTTTTCCATCCTGTCATTAGTTATTATGGTTTATAATAGAAGTACTTCCAAGTGATATTTTCCAACAGGAAAAATAATTTTGCATGCAATATTGACATCTTCAACTATTTTAATATAAAATAGAAAGAATTTTTATTTTACCACATAAAAGCTAGGTTTAAAGCGTCATGAAAATTACATCTTAAGTAAGCCCAACTATAGGGCAAAGTGAACAAAGTCATTTGTGACTTTTGTTTTTTCCAGTCCTAACAGACATGCTTAAGAGTAAATCATGAACCATAAACCGATTCAATTTAAAGACATCAGTCTTATCTATCCACATAAAACCTGTTTTCAAGATTTTAGTGGAGAAATCCATTTTGGCGATCGCATTGCACTAATTGGTCGTAATGGCTCAGGAAAATCGACGCTACTCAAGATGCTTTGTGGTCTTTCTTTGGCCCCTGTTGGCGAGATTAAAGTACCCCGTGATGTTCGTTTTGGTCATTTACCACAAGTAATAGAGGATTATCCTGATTTAAGTGGTGGTCAACGATTAAACCAAGTATTAAGCAAAATATTGTCGGATGAACCTAATGTTTTGTTGTTAGATGAACCAACGAATCATCTGGATCACCATAATCGTCGTTCTTTACTGAGTATGCTTAAACATTATCCTGGGACATTAATCATTGCCTCTCACGATACAGAACTCATCAATACAGTCATAGATACTCTATGGCATATTGATTTAGGTCAAGTGGCTGTATTTAGAGGAGCTTATTCTGATTATCAACAAATGCTTGAGGACAAAAAAACATCGATTAAGCAGGAGTTATCAAGGATTGCACAACAGAAAAAAGAATCACATCTTGCTTTAATGAGAGAACAAGAGCGCAATAAACGCTCGCGTGTTCAGGGTGAAAAGAAGATAGCCCAACGCAAATGGCCAACGATTCGGTCTCATACCAAGCTCGCCAATGCAATTACAATAGGCAATAAACGATTAAGTCACATTAACCATAAAAAACAACAATTGCTCGAGGAGCTTTCCTCTCTAAACCTTACGGAGGTGATTAAGCCCAAATTTAAATTAAAGGGACTTAAGCATCATAAACCCTTAATCAGAATTCAAGACGCTTCGATTGCCTACGAGTCTGGCATGATTCTTAAAGATATTCATTTTCACCTTAGCGGTTGCGAACGAGCCGCATTACATGGCAACAATGCGTCAGGTAAGTCGACCTTTGTCAAAGCGATCTTGGGGGAAAGTCAAATTAAGAGGACGGGAGAGTGGACTGTGCCTAATTGCAATACAATAGGCTATCTCGATCAGCATTATCAACATTTGAACTTTAATGAAACGGTTTTGGATTTAATGAGCTCTAAGATGCCCCATGCATCTTATGCAGAAATTCGTGCTCATTTAAATGATTTTTTATTTCGCAAAAACGAGGAAGTAGAAATTAAGGTCAAAAGTCTTTCTGGTGGTGAAAAGGCAAGGCTTTCTTTAGCATTGATTGCGGCTCAACCGCCTAAACTACTTATTTTAGATGAGATCACTAACAATGTAGATTTGGAAACACGCACTCATATCATTGAGGCACTGAGTGAATTTCCAGGCGCAATGCTCGTCATTTCTCACGACCATAACTTTTTAGAATCCATTCACATTGAAACTAATTATCAGATTCATCATGGAAAGTTATCTGGTTTCAATGATGCCTATTTGGAGGTAATCCATCATGACTAATCGTTTGCCCAATCACTTGAGTTCTTTTGTGTGGCATTTTTTAAAACCATATCGAAGCATAGTGATGTTATTTATCCTGCTTGCCCTATTGGCTGGGTTTTGGGGACCGTTTAATAGTTTATTGGTTAAGTCTTTCATTAATACTTTAGCTGCAAAGGCAAGTCAGGACCTCTCTTTTTTGTATTGGATTGCTGGATTATTGGTATTGAACTTTATTGTTTTTGACAATATAACCTGGCGCACCCTTGGGTACTTGAACTATAAATATGAAGCCGTGATTAAAAACCAGATTATTAGCCAGACGTTTGAGTATGTATTGGGAGGTAGCACGCAATTTTTTCAGGATAATCTCTCCGGGAGGATTGCCGATCAAATTACCACACTTGCAGATAATCTTGAGATTATTTTACATCGCGTGTCTGTAGATTTTCTTCGTGGTGCTTCACTATTAGTGGTTTCATTTATTACAGCCTATTTTGTGAATGTTTTGTTTTTCTATATTTTATTTCTTTGGTTCATTGCCTTTGCCTCATTTAGTATTTGGATGTCAGCTCGATTAGTCCAGTTGTCTGATGACCATGCAAGTTCTGAATCACAGCTTTCCGGGCAATTGGTAGATAGTCTGGCAAATCAATCCAATATTCGTATCTTTTCGCGAAAAATCTACGAAGTGGAACGCATGAACACTTTCTTTCGCTTGGTAAAACGGGCTTTTCAAAGAAAAGAGCTGTTTATAGTTTTGTTATGTTGCGCACAAGGTGGAATGATTGCAGTGATGATGGGTTTTTCATCGATTACTTTAATCCATTTATATGGCAAGGGTCTTGTAAGCATAGGTGATTTTGCCTTGATTCTGGGACTTTCCATGGAGTTAGGCCATATGATGTGGTACACCATGTATCAAGTGGATCAGTTTAACCAAGCCTTAGGCAAAGCAAGACAAAGTTTAAAAGCATTGGTGATACCCCATGAGATTAAGGATAAAAACAATGCATCTCAATTAGTCGTTACTCAAGGACAAATTGAATTTTTCAGGGTGAAATTTCATTACCAAGGCGGTTATTCTCTGTTCCAGAATAAATCCGTAACAATTGAAGCAGGTCAAAAAGTGGGTTTAGTAGGTTATTCAGGCAGTGGTAAATCGACTTTTGTGAATCTGATTTTACGACTTTATGAGGTTGTGGAGGGGCAGATTCTCATTGATGGTCAAAACCTATCCGAAGTCACTCAAGAGAGTTTAAGGCAAGCCATTGCCATGATTCCTCAAGACCCAACACTTTTTCATCGAAGCTTAATGGACAACATACGCTATGGTAGGACGGATGCAACGGACGAGGAGGTCATATTAGCCTCCAGGAAAGCACATGCACATGAATTCATAAGTCTTTTGCCAGAAGGCTATAAAACCCTGGTAGGAGAACGTGGGGTTAAGCTTTCAGGTGGTCAGCGTCAGCGTATTGCGATTGCAAGGGCTATCTTGAAAAATGCTCCAATTTTAATCCTGGATGAAGCCACGTCTCAGCTTGACTCCATTACAGAATCCAATATTCAAGAGAGTCTCTGGGAGTTAATGCAAGGAAAGACAACCCTGGTTATTGCGCATCGCTTGTCTACTCTTCTGCATATGGACAGAATTTTAGTCTTTGATAAAGGCCATATTGTTGAAGATGGGAATCATAACGAACTATTGAAGCGTGGTGGTTTGTACAAAACCTTGTGGAATGCGCAGGTTGGTGGCTTTTTGCCAGATCAACAGAATGAGAAAGGAGAGTAAGTTATGTCAGTTAAGCAAGAGCAGCATCTCATCAAAGTAGTACCTTATGATTCGAGTTGGTCTATGCAATTTGAACAGGAAGCAGAACAGATAAAAAAAGCGTTAGGTAATAATTGCATTGATATTCATCATATCGGTTCCACCTCAGTACCTGGTTTGGCTGCAAAACCAGTCATCGATATGATTCCAGTTGTTTTAGACCTAAGCAAAGTAGATAGTGCCAATACTGCCATGCGAACACTTGGCTTTGAAGCAAAAGGAGAATACGGTATTCCCTTTCGCCGCTATTTCCAAAAGGGAGATAATCAACGAACACATCATGCTCATGTTTTTGAGCTTGGAAACTCCGAAATTGAGCGCCACTTAAAGTTTAGGGATTGGATGAGATCTCATCCGGAAGATAGAGAAGCTTATGCGCGTTTAAAACAAGAGTTGGCACGCCAATATTCTGATGACATTACCGCCTATTGCTTGGGTAAAGAAGATTTTATTGCAATCATTGATAAAAAAGCAGGGTTTAATGGATTAAGAATGGTTAAGGCATTAACACCTCGTGAATGGGATAAAGTACGCCATTTCAGACAATTTTATTTTTTTGACAAGGCCGGTCTTTCTGATCCTTATACCTGGACTTTTGAGCATGATGCGCATGTTCATTTTGTTTTATTTCAAGGAAGCGAAATCATTGGCTATACTCATTTGCAATTATGGCCTCATAACAGAGCAGCACTACGTATTATCGTTATCGATGAGCTTAAAAGAAACCATCAATACGGTAACCGTTTTTTGACATTATGTGAAAAATGGCTCAAAAGTCAGGGCTATCAAAGTTTGCATGTTGAGTCGTCACCAGATGCTCTAAGATTTTATCGAAATAATGGTTATATCGATATGTCTTTTGATGATCCCGATGGCTATGAAGGTGATGCCGAAGATACTGCAGTAGGGAAAATATTATGATTCAAATAGAAAAAATAACAGGGGAATTAGCTCACGCTTTGTGTTCGACAATTACAAAAGATTTACCAGAATATTTTGGTTTACCAGAAGTAAACGAGCACTATGCAATAGGTGTGAAAACACGCACTAATTTTGCAGCAAAAAAAGGGAATGACGTTATCGGGCTTATTTCAATTGATTTTCCTTATCCTAATAATGCCAATATTTATTGGATGGCTGTCAGACGAGATTTTCATCGCCAAGGTGTAGGTAAGCAATTAATTGAAGCAGCCTGTTATTTTGCTAAAACGCAGAGGGCTATAACCATAACAGTTGAAACGCTAAGCCCTTCAGAGTCAGAAGACAATTACCTTAAAACGTATCAATTCTATCAATCAGTTGGCTTTCACTCTCTTTTTGATTTAAAACCCAAAAGCTATGAGTGGAGTATGGTGTATATGGTAAAAGAGCTTGGCATTTCAATTGAGCCTCAACAAGCTAATGTCATTATTAAGGTACTTGAATTATCCGAAATCCCCATTCTGGCCAATGCGTTTCAGAAAGCAAATTGGCAAAAACCTGCTTCATTGTTTGAAGCATATTACCAAGAACAGCAGAAGTTTCTTCGGGTGGTATGGGTGGCATATTTTCGAGAACAAATTGCTGGCTATGTTACTCTAAAATGGATATCACAATACCAGTCGTTCGCTCATCAAAAAATTCCGGAAATTATGGACTTAAATGTGCTGCCCTCTTTTCGTAAACAGGGAGTGGGAACTGCTCTACTGCAGGCTGCTGAAGAAAAAGCAGCAAGTGAAAGTGATGTCGTAGGTATTGGCGTTGGTTTATATGGCGGCCATGATGGAGGATATGGACAAGCTCAAAGGCTTTATGTCAATCGAGGTTATATCCCTGATGGTTTAGGTGTCACTTACGGTTATAAGCCAACTGTTCCAGGGCAGGTCTATCCTTTAGATGATGATTTTATTTTATGGTTAACAAAAAAATTAAGATGAAATGCTTGACCCTTACGTTACGTGAGCACTTATCTTTAAATGGAATCATTTGAGAGGATAGTTTAATAATGGCTTATACGGTAAAACAATTAGCAAAAATATCGAATGTCAGTGTGCGCACTTTACATTGGTATGATGAAATAGGCTTATTAAAACCAGCCTATCAAGGTGCTAATGGCTATCGTTATTATGAAGAAAAGCAGTGCTTAAAATTACAGCAAATTTTATTCTTCAGAGAGCTGGGATTTCCCTTGAATGATATCCAAAAACTGCTTATGCAAGATGATTTTGACCATATCAAAGCATTAGAGGCGCATAAACAGATTTTGGAAAGAGATATCAATCGAAAAAATCAACTGATTGCAACGATTGATAAAACCATTCAACATTTAAGAGGTAAGCATAAGATGTCTAACGAAGAATTATATTATGGCTTTGATTCACAACGGCAGAAACAATACGAAAGGGAACTAGTCAAAGAAGGGGTGGTCAACCAGGATTGGATGGATAAGTACAAGAAAAAAATAAATCAATGGACTCAGGCTGACAAAGACAGATTTATTCAGGAAGGCAAAGAGATTAATCAATTGCTGATTTCGGCTATTAATAATCAACTGAAGCCCTCTTCTCCAGAGGTGCAAGCCATTATCCATAGGCACCATGCCTGGGTAGGGTGGAATCCAACCAAGGAAGGATATATTGGGCTAAGTCAAAGATATTTGACTCCAGAGTTTAGGAAATTTTATGAGCAGCAGCATCCTGCTCTACTCGAGTTTATTATTGAAGGAATGCTATTTTATGCAAATAAAAACCTTTGATTGAGATGATAGAAGGGCTGGCCTTATCAGCCCTAAATGACATTGGATTGTTCTTATCTCATATCAAGGCAAGCGATTTATATATCTTGATCCATGGTATGTAAGAGAAGAGGATTATTTGAAATCCATTTCACTTATACAATTTAAAAAGCATTATACCGGCATTGCTTGTCAAATTTTAAAGAAGGAACTCTTTTGAAGTTTTCTTGCTTAATAATTCATCTCTTAGTAAGTTGGGAAAATAATTACTCAAGAAATTTTGAAAAACTGCTTGACCCTATTGTTGCTATATACCTTAGCTTTGTATTGAAGGGGGAAACACAATGACTCAATGGTTCGTAAAAGATTTAAGCCAATTAACAGGTGTATCAGTGCAAACCTTACACCACTATGACCGCATAGGATTGCTTAAACCTTCATTACGACTTGCCAATGGGTACCGTGTTTACTCTGAGAAGGATTTATTGAAATTGCAACAGATTATTGCTTTGAAGTTTTTTGGTTTTGAGTTGTCGCAAATTAAAACCTTGCTTGCTGAAGAAAGTAATGCGCTCAGCCATTTTAATAGCCAGGCTCGGCTGTTAGAGCAAAAGGCATCCACTTTACTCGAGGGGGCTAAAACTTTGAGGCGCATTATCGACACTGTTGACAAAAATCAATCTATCCCTTGGGAAACCATTATTCAACTGATAGAGGTATATAAAATGACAGAACATCTTGAGCACGGCTGGGTGAAAGAAATATTCACGCCGGATGAATTAAAACAATACGTTGAGTTTGAAAAAGAAATGAAAGCCAATGCAACGCCTGAGCAAAAAGCGGCTATGGAAAACAATTGGTCTCAGTTAGTCAATGAGGTAAAAAATAATCTTAAGCAAGATCCTGACTCAAAAACAGGGGTTTATCTAGGGAAGAAGATAATGGATTGGGTTAATGGGGTATACGGTAAAAAATACGCCCATTTAAGAACCAAAAAATTTGAACAGGGCTTTGGGGAAGGGAAAGGTCTTGATGAGGTTGGATTAACACCAGAAATCGTATCATGGATGGATAAAGCGATGGATGCTTACTGGAGAGACCGAATCTACGGGATTCTTGAGCAAGTCGGGAAAACTTCCTCTTCAATTGTATTAAATCTTTGGAATGAAATGCTGGTTGATATGTATGGCGAGGAAACGTCACGTAAAAATGCCATATATGAAATCGCTTTAAATGACGATAAGGTTAGCCCTGAGGCAAAAGCCTGGCTTAGAAATATTTTAAATTCCTAAAAATATCAACAATATTACTGGATCGGTAAGGTGATAGCGATCCAGTCAACTTAATTAAAAACATCTAATTATTATGGTCTTGCAAATTTATTTATCTTGTTAAGCAGACTGACCATCCCCAATGTGTTAAAAATGAATTTTTATCTTCTTCAGACTGCATTGCAGTTGTGTTTTTCCCTAATAGCACCTGTTCAAGATAATAACGACAATCTTCAAAAAATCGCTGTAATCGATAAAATTCACAGAGACTTTTGTTTATTGTGAATTGAGGAGATATTTTAGAATAAGCCTTCATTAAAGGCATATCCAGATAATGCCAAAGATCACGTTCGCGAGGCGCTATCTTTATTCCATCCCAATCAATCAGCCAAACATCCAGAGGCGTTTGCAAAACATTGTAATGGTGGGGATCACCATGTGTGATCACAAAAGGGAGGCTCATTTTACTGAATTGCTCACTCCACTGTTGCAGTTGGGTTAAGCCATCCAGTAATTGTTCTTTATTCCCATTGAGTTTAGAAAACATTGATGGAGTATGCATTGTATCGATTATTTCAATAGAATGTTCAATCCACCCAGACATTCCCAGCGCATAGTCAATATTAAAATTTTCTCTCGCAAAAACAGGGAACGCAGATGCGGGAATGTGATGCAACCGGAAAAGTAAGTCAGCCATTTTATCACTCAATAACTGATTTGGTGCATAGGAGGGATGAATTCCTTCGATATAATCAAACAAAGTCAAAATTAATCCATTGCTGGTAAAGCAATAATTCTCTTTAACATCAGCAAGCATGCAAGATAAATTGTTCATACCAAATTCCTGTTTAAATCGATTTAAAGCGATTCCTGTCTGATGGAGTGACTCAATCGTGGGAGGAATTGGAACAAGCGATTGGTCTTTAGGATAAACTTTTAAAAAGTACTTTTTATTCTCTTTGGTTTCAACAATGAATCCATAAAAGGATCCAATATTAACGAAATAAAGCCTTACAGCCTTGATTTGGTATCCTTGATATAAATTATCAATTAGTTCCTCATCAGAAAAAAGTAGTTCATTGCGACGCATCATTATTTCTCACTAACTTCATGGTATAAAGAAATATTCCCTTTCATATCAAGATGTACAGTCATTGAGAACAATTTATTATGTTATTATTGAGGATTACTCTACTGCTTCGGGAGTAGCTATCGCAGGCAGAGCATATATCCTTTAATCACAGATGACTGAATGAATATTTTTATTGTTTTTGACACAATAACATGAATTTTCAAACTTTTATTTACTGTTAATATCTTAAGGAATAATTATAAATGAATTATCAATTAGAGCTTGTTGTGGATACAAAGCTTTTAGAACAACAAGATAAAATGATTCGTGATGGGATAGTGAATTTTAATGCTCCTTTTACAGGATCCAAGCCAGAGCGTTATTCAATCTATGTGAAAGATAACGAGAATAATATTGTTGGTGGGGCAATTGTGTATGCTCATAAAAGTTCAATCTACGTTGATGTCCTCTGGGTTAGCGAAAAATATCGTGGGCAAGGTATCGGTGCTGAACTTTTACGAAGCGTTGAAACCGAGGCAATTAAAAGAGGAATTCCTGAGTCAACATTAGATACTTTTTCTTTCCAGGCTGAAGGCTTTTATTTAAAACAAGGTTATAAGCATTTAGGGACTATTAAAAACTATTTAGAAGGGCATGATCGCATTTATTTGCGCAAAAAATTGAAGTAATTGTACTGATTGCTTGTAGTTTAATCTGGCGCAGTCACGTTTGAAGGTGAAGTAAAAAAATATATATCCATAGAGATAAAAAGAACATTGTTTTTGATCAGGAAAGGCATTAGGAGAACTCTGTGATGATTTGAAAGACAAATTTCAAACATACTGATATTCTTAATATTAAGAAAAACTTGTTTGTAAATATGAAATGAAAATTATTATAAAAGTCGGAACACAAAGTATTTTATCTGCCGATGGTAGTCCAATCTATTCCGTACTAAATAATCTTGTAAATCAAATTATCTATTTAAAGAACCTTGGGCATCAGGTCATTTTAGTAAGCTCTGGGGCTGTTGGTTCTGGTCGAAAAATAGTTAAAAATTATCTGGGAAAAACATATGGCGATACAGTAGGAGAAAAGCAACTCTTGGCTTCCATAGGCCAACCCGAACTGATGAATCTCTATTCCAATTTGTTTAAAAATGAAAACATTTTAGTATCTCAGTTATTACTTACCAAGCAAGACTTTCATACTAGACAGCATTATTTAAATATTGCCCGGTTATTAACGGAATTACTAAAGCATCAAAATATTATCCCTATTGTTAATGAAAATGATTCAGTAGCCATTGAAGAGTTAATGTTTACTGATAATGATGAACTGGCAGGACTTATTGCAGCTCAAATTAATGCTGATTTTTTAATACTCTTAACCAATGTGGATGGTGTTTTTACATCCCATCCTAATGATCCTGAAGCTAAACTAATTAATACAATTGACCCCAATTTAGGTTGGCCCAATGTCTCTGCTGTAAAATCAAAATTAGGACGAGGTGGTATGGTATCCAAACTGGATACTGCTAGAAAAATGGCTGGTTTAGGTATCAATACAGCAATCGCAAACGTAAATGTAGAATCCATTGTTCCAAAAATTCTAGATAGGGAAGCCGTTGGCACCATAATTCTTGCTAGTAAAAGAAAATCGAGCATAAAAAGATGGATTGCTTTTAGTCATAGAACCTCCTTACCATCTATAGTAATTAATGATAATTTAATTACTTTATTACGAAATGGTAATCGTGTAATGAGCATTTTACCAATAGGGATAGAAGATTTTCGTGGAGAATGCAAAAAAGGGGATTTAATTGATATCTTTAATTCTAACAATGAAAAGATAGGAGTTGGAATCGCAAGGTATGATTTTTTAAGATTAAAGGACTATCTTAGACTTCAAAATAAGCCTGCATTTATACACTATGATCATTTGCATATTCTATAGGTACCAAATGAATACTCATATTATTAACCAATTAAGAGCCGCTAAAAAGGCCACTACTAATCTTAACTTAATACAAAGTGATACCCGAGCAAAAGTTTTAAAGACATTAGCGGCTAATTTAGAGAAGCACCTTGAAAACATAATACAAGAAAATCAAAAAGATTTAAGTTTAATGCTTGAGCAAGATCCTAAATATGATCGTTTATTATTAAGTAAAGACAGAATTTTGTCATTGGCTAATGATGTGAGAAAAGTAGCTGATTTACCAAATCCATTAGGAGTTAGTCTCCTTGAAAAGTCTATGCCAAGTGGTTTGATTATTAAGAAAATCACTGTACCTTTAGGTGTCATCGCAGTCATTTATGAGTCAAGGCCTAATGTAACTATCGATATCTTCAGCCTATGTTTTAAATCTGGGAACGTTTCTATTTTAAAAGGTGGAAAAGAAGCATATTTTACTAATAGTTATCTAGTTTTATTAATTAAAAATACATTAAAGAATTTTAATATAGACACAGATCTTGTTTGTTTATTACCACCAGAAAGAGCATTGATGACTCAATTATTAAATGCCACAGGTTTTGTTGATTTATGCATTCCAAGAGGGAGTCAGAATCTAATAAATTTTGTCAGAGACAATGCCAAAATACCTGTCATTGAAACGGGGGCAGGCATCGTCCATGTCTATTTTGATAAAAGTGGAGATTTGGAAAAAGGTAAAAAAATTATTAACAACGCTAAAACCAGAAGAGTAAGTGTTTGCAATGCATTGGATACTTTGATTATTCATACCGATCGTTTAAAGCACTTGCCAGAACTTGTGGAGGCATTATCTAAAAATAATGTGATTATATATGCCGACAAGGCAGCTTATCAGGCTTTAGATAAGAGTTATCCTGAACAACTTTTAATGAGGGCAAATCCACAAGATTTTGGTCATGAATTTCTAGACTATAAATTAGCAATAAAAACGGTACCCAATATACAAGCAGCTATTGATCATATTCAACAATTCAGTTCCCATCATAGTGAGGCTATTATTGCAGAAGAGGAGTCTGCAATTGATAAATTTCTAATTGAAGTGGATGCTGCAGCTGTCTATGCCAATGCTTCTACTGCATTTACAGATGGTGGGGAGTTCGGATTAGGGGCTGAAATTGGAATTAGTACGCAAAAAGTTCATGCGCGAGGGCCCATGGGATTAGACGCTTTAACAAGCTACAAATGGGTTATAAGAGGGACTGGACAAATTAGAAATTAGGTACAACCATATTTTTTCAACGCCGCTCCCAATAATGATAACAACAATAATCTGAATTAGTTTCGACAAAAGCCGTGCATGCTGATGACTTAAAGTGCTGCACGGCCTCCTTTTATTTTAGAGACGGAATTTTAGACACATCAGGCTCAGTTTGAGTCCTTTTATTGCTCTGGATGCGTTCAATCCTTTCAATCGTGGTTTTCAGTTGAGACCTGAAAAAATCAATTGGATTTTTAGGCTTCTGATTGGTTTCCAAGAAGGAAAGAATACGAGCGGCCACGTCCCTTTGTAATACGGGTAATGCAGAATTGTCTATTGGGTAATTGCCTTGCGTTAATTGAGCAACTGGGCCCAAGGCTCTTGCCAGCTGAGACTCTCCATGGCCAGACAAAATAAAGCGATGTCTCTGTTCACCCAAATTCTCAAGAAAGGCATCTATTTGTTTGTAGGTTTTATTGATAAAAAGACCATTATCGCCAAGACGAACCGTTTTTACATGACTAGGGATTTGCGCCAGAGCTTTTGCTAGGTCAACAGCATTGAGAATAAAAAGCCCATTATTGCTTAAATCAAGTTCGGTGACATTGTTTGGAATATTTTTTAGAACCTTACCCAGGCCATCAGCACCTAGCTCATAAAGGTCATTGCATCTCAAATCAAGCATGGCGATATTTTTTGGAAGTCCAGTTAGCATGGTTGTTAGGCCATCAGCACCTAGCTCACAAAGGTCATTACATCTCAAATCAAGCATGGTGATACTCTTTGGAAGTCCAGTTAGTGCGGTTACCAGGCTATCAGTGCTTAGTTTATTAAGGTGATTCCAGCTTAAATTAAGCATGGTGATATTCTCTGGAATACCTTTCAGTGCCTTTGCCAAGTCATCAGGGCCTAGATAATAAAGGTAATTGTCGCTCAAATTAAGCGTGGCGATGCTTTTGGGAATGCTGGTCAGCACTAATGCAAGGTGATCAGCACTTAGTTGATAAAGGCCATTGTCGCTCAAGTTAAGCGTGGTGATGCTTTTTGGAATACTGGTCAGAGCTGCTGCCAGGTGTTCAGCACTTAGTTGATAAAGGCCATTGTCGCTCAAATTAAGCATGGTGACGCTTTTTGGGATTTTCTCCATCGCCTCCATCAGGCCATCAAGACTTAGTCGATGGAGATCCAAGGATGATAAATCAAGCCTCAAGTCGCCTTGAGTAGAACAAGTGTTAATCCGTTTAATCAGCTCATTTTTTATATTTAGGATTTCTTTTGTAATCATGATGTTTACCTTATTGTTATGTCTTAACGCTCATGACATACAGGACTTAGCTCAACGGCTGGTGCACAAAAAGGGATTGCCTTATGCAGCAAGTCATGCAGAAAAGCGTTTGGATTTGGGGGTTAAAAAATAATGGGTTGTTGATGTACAACCAAACGTTTAGGGAAGGTAAGCGTCAGGAATGAGCTTGTGACTCGGAAAGCGAGCCTGAGTATAAAAAGAACCAAAGGCATTTGTTTGCCAAAGAGTTTTCATGATACAACAACGCGTTGTGTTAATAATAGTGTTCTATTATATCAGTAAATGATTCATTGTAAATCATATAGAGTTTTATTTGGTCTTTTGTGCATGGGATTGGCTTTGATTATTAGATTCATAATCAATGAATGACTACTTGGCTCTACATTGAAATCCTTGAACAAAGCTCATGTATCCAAAAAAATTGCCGTGGTTGAAAAAAGAGGGTAACAATGATGCGACACCAAGCAAGACCAACTCGCTTGAATTCAGCAGCGATAAAAGCCGTACATACCGAATTTGCTGCTAGAATAGTCATTAATTGCCCTGTTTACTCTATTATCCTGTTGTCAACATACCGCAAGAAATGCCTGTGACTGTTTTTAAAGAGGTAAATTCTTCCTTTTCATAGCTTCAATCTGAATAAGATTCAAAGGATGAATCAGGGTTGATCTTAATCGAATACTTTTGCCAAGCCAGGGTTGATGAAAACAAAAATCTTTCTCACCCATTATTTGATAGAAGTATAGAACGGTTGACTCCAATTCTGATTGAAAAGGCATGTTAAATATGGATTTAACAAAAATCATGAGAATAGAGTCAAAGTTCAAATCTGGATTTTTTCTGCAGAACTATCATTGGCAATAGATTTTGAAGATTTAAAAAAATTAAATAATATCAATATTTAAAAAATCTATGCAAAATAAGGGCAGGACATAAAATTAAATCCATCCAAAGATTACATAAAGGTGACAATGAAATGGAAGCTGTGATTAATGAAATTGAGGTTGTGAATGTTGTAAAAAAATCTAAAATTGAAAGTGACTAATTTTTGGTGAAATTTGATCTCTTATAATTTAGCAGAGAGGGGATTCTGTTCTACTACATAATCAGCTATTGAATCACAGTTTTTGCACAATTAATTTTAATAATCCTCAAATACTAGTTTTAACTTGAAAAAATACAGAGCAAGAACCTGAAGGAAATATTCAGAATATATTGATTTGAATCACCACTTTTCTGATATTGGATTTTTATTAATATATTCAACCAGTCTGCGTTTGGTTCCTTGGCTCACCATTTCTGGTAATGTATCAAGTCTAAACCATTTCATTTGTTCAATTTCCCTGGAATAGGCGACATGACTGGTATATTTTTTAACTATATAAATGACTGGATAATCATTAACTCCCAGATATTTGTGGTGATAAATTCCGAATAAAATTACATCTTGTTCAGCAGTAATAATACCAACCTCTTCCTGCAGTTCACGGATTACCGCAGCCTTGGGTGATTCTCCTTTTTTTACTCCTCCTCCTGGTAAATACCAATGAGGTTGATAAGTATGTTTTACCAATAGCACTTGTTCCTCTGTATTAATTACTATTGCCCGAGCTCCCAGAGTACTCAATCCCAGCCATGACTGTATACGTTTCACGACACGGGTAGCGACATAATAAGGGATATTATTTATCTTCATGATGCAATTGAAAGCCTTGATTCAGCTGCTGCATAATCAAGGCATAATCTAAAATTATTCTGATTTAATTTTTTCATAAGACCCGGGTTTATGTCCGAACATGGCTATTGTAGCGCCATTTTTTGAAAAGGAACTAATGCAAGTGCGAGCGGGTATTGTAAAATAGTCTCCTTTACCAAGGCTTATTGTTTTACCATTTACTTTGAAGTCGATTTCCCCTGAAATTATTATGCCTGCAAGATCATTCTCATAATAATGTGGGGGGTTTTTATAGCCTGCTTTAAACTTAACTAACCCACTTTTATGATCATGAAAAAATATAGCTTGCTTGGGATGAGAGTGATGATCATTAATTTCTTCCCATTGGTGTTCGTTCATTTTGGTCACGCCAATAGTTTGACTATTAGTTGGGCATGTTGCAAAACTCGGTGTATAGGTACAAGCCAGTATTGCTAACGCGGCTAAAAAGCCAAATGTATTTGATTTACTTCCATTATTCATTATTTCTCCTTAAAATTTCACCATAAATTCCAAAAGACTAATATCTATTCATACAACAATTACAAAGTAAGAGCAATTTTTCTGGATAGATGAAGGTGAATGTGGTTGGATCTATCAAGAGCAATGTTCTTTTTTCAGTGAGCTATATTTAGTTTTTGTATTATTAAATTCACATCGTCCTAAAACACTAAATATAATTAATGAATGAAGGTAATACAATAGAGTATTCCTCGATGCTCAGTTTTTAGCACTATAGCGGTAGCGTTCTATACCGCCCATTGCTATCAGAGTATGTGTGAATATAAATAAAAATGACATGGTTTATTGTGAGAGTAGGCACTAATAATTCCATTCACCTCATCATCCTGTTGTCAACATACCGCAAGAAATGCCCGTGACTGTTTTTCTTAAAAGAGGTAAATCCTTCCTTTTCATAGCTTCAATCTGAATAAGATTCAAAGGATGAATCAAGGTTGATCTTAATTGAATACTTTCGCCAAGCCAGGGTTGATGAAAACAAAAATCTTTCTCACCCGTTATTTGATAGAAGAATAGAACGGTTGACTCCAATTCTGATTGAAAAGGCTTGAGATATTCATTGGAGCCAGTCAATTGGTATAAGTACTGTTCCCAGATAGGGAGATATACCTTGGAAAGCGTGACACCTAATTGTTTTACAAAGGCGGCAAAAAGAGCATTTTCTTTATAAAGTACCTTGAGTCTGTTTTTTTCAATGTCATCTAGTTCTGACCAAGTAGAGCCGATACCCCACCAGGTAGGGAAAAGAAGTCGTGTTTGAGTCCAGCACAGGATCCATGGGATGGCACGAAGTTTTCGTTGATCAGGACCTGATTTTCGTTTGGTTGGACGAGAGCCAATCTTCAACTCTTTCAAAAAATGATAAGGGGAGGCTTGTTCTATTATTTGCCAAAACCAGTCGCTTTGTATAAGTGTTTTGTATTTCTGGCTAACTCTTGCAGAAAATAATGACAACTCTTCAGGATAACCATTATCAGTGTTTTTACCTTTTTGCGAATAGATATCAAGAAATTTGTCAATTTGACTTTTGAGTATGGAACTCGAACCAAAGAGTCTTGCAACCATTTCTCCCTGGACAGTCGCTTTATAATTAGACATCATTTCCTTAGACCAGGAAGCAGTTTGTTCTTTGATATCCCCACCTCCTCGCTCAATACTGCCGCCCGAACCATGAAAAAAGATGGGCCGAAGGTTTTTATTTTCCAGTGTAGACTGAATGTTTTTTAAGCTTTTCGCAATCATGAGTCGAGAGGGCAGTACCCCATTTTCTTTAGACGAGTCGGAATAACCCAACATCACTTCATAGTTTCCGTCCCACTGTTTGAGATGTTTCTGTCTAATATCTTCAGTGATTGAATCATTTAAAATTGTATCCGCATTAGTGAGAGCAAGTTGATTTTCAAACAAGGGAACAACCGGTAGGGCGTAGCTTTTAAAAACTTGTTTAACCAGGTTAATTCCATTTTTTATATCCTCAGCTGATTCAACCATACTGAGGATAAAACCTCGTATATAGTTTTTAGGATCAGTCCCATAAGTTATAGAATGGACGTGTTCAAGCATTTTGGTGATGGTTGTTTTTTTTATGCTTGTTAAACTCTCTTTTACAATGGCGGAGTCTTCTCTAAGTTCTATAGGCATGACCAGGGCAGGATACAGATGAAAAATACTAGAGATGATGGAGAATTGTTCAGGTTCGAAATTTAAAAATTTTAGTGTATTTGACTGTATAGCAGTTAATTCTTTTTTGAATGCTGATACTTTTTCATGATCTTTTGGTTGTATTTTTTTAAGATGATTCGCTTTTTTAACAAGCTGACTAATCTGATCTGCCAAGGATTTGTTTTTATTTAATGCAGTTGAAAGCTTGATGATTTCCAGCACTTCTTTTAAGCATTCCTGAATATAGGCAATAAAAAAAAAGCGAGAAAGTTCGAGACTTTTAAGCATGATTTTTTCATTAACACCTGAGTGCCCATCCTTATCTCCTCCTACCCAGGTGCGTAATTGAATAGGAACGCCTTTTGCTAAAAAAGAATGATAAAGTTTGATGTTGAGTGGATGGAGTGCGTATTGATAAATGTATTGAGCCTCGTCTTCTACACTTGGTTTTTCATGATAGGAAATATTAATCTGAAGCGAGATTTTAAGCATTTGATCAAGATGAGATTCATTCATCAGATAGGGTGATTTAAGAACTTCGACAAGATAGTCACGGATTGCTTTGAAAAGCTTTAAAAATTCATTAGTACGAGCTTCTGTTGGATGTGCTGTCAACACATAATGAATACCTTGAGGCCTGTCAGAATAAATTTGTTCTTTTCTTTGGTTGATACGAAAAATGCGATAGGCATTTTCACAGGTATTAATCAGCTCCATCATGAGAGAAAAACCATGAGCTATTTGATAAAGCTGTCTTTTATCAAGCTTGGAAAGCTCGATTTGAAGACTATGAAGAGCTTTTCCAAGTGCAAGCGGCTCACTCCCGATTGTATCTTGCATGGATAGTCGAATTTGCTCAATTCTTTCATATGTTTCCTTTCCATAGACTTCTGCAATGGCTTTCTTTAAGCGGGTAAGAGACCAGGAAACCATGCTGCTGAGCTCTCTTGGCAAATGGGAGACATCTTGTTTCATCCAAAACTCCAATTTATCTGGAAGGTTTATTCTGTGGAGGAGCGCCGTCTTTTCGTTATCGCAGTAGACACCTCTTTGTGTACTTCTTAAGTTGGTTCTCAACGGATTCTGGTGCAACTATTAAAGAATACCTTCGTATGTGATTGTAATATACTTAATTTATGCTGGAAAATACTTTTATTTATTAAGGCAGCCGATAATCAATGTTCTATAAAAATACTACAGCTTTTCTAATAAAATAATATCCGCACTACGGATATGCGATATTTTTTTTGCTGATACTGATGTTTCCTGCAGGACTTTTTGTATATCAGAAAATAAATCCAGACCATGATGTTGTAACGGGCGTAATAAAAAATAAGCCCTACCTTTATTTGCAAGTGAATTTTCCAGAGCTCGAATATAATTTTGAAAGGAGCTATCTAAATAAAATCTGCAACGATTTTTAAATTTTGAAGGGGAAAGCATTCCATGGCCTGGTTGGAAATAGGGGGGATTACTGATAATCAAATCAAATTTGCCTTCCCATTTTTTTTCATGTAGTTCATCATAATTTAAAAGGTGCCAGCGAAGTTGCAATTCAGGTCGATTGACGTTAGCTATGTTTTGATAAAAATATTCAGTATAAATATCCTGGATCTCAATAAAATCAATCTGCCTGATTGCTTGAAGATGCCATGATAGTTCAATTCCAATGACTCCACAGCCTGCGCAGAGATCTAATACTCTTAATGAGCCAAGATCTCTATAAGAGTTTAATTGTTTGGCGACAAATTTCGCCAGGTGAATTGAATCAAGACTGAAATGATATTCGTCAGGTTGTTTGTAATTATAAGTATAATGGATATTTGGTTCGTTCTGCATTGTATCAATCATTTTGAAATTATTTTCTCTTAATTATCGCCTTAAAATACCTTATTCCTTTGTATGTTGCACTTTTAATTAATTTTTCAAATATATTTCATTTAAATATCTTATTTATATACTTGTCAAAATGTCTCTTTATGGACAAATGTCTTTTTAAAGACTATAATATAGTTGAAAGTACCCTGGAGTTTACTATGCAAACGAATACAAGCTCTTTACAAAACATACCGGATGACGTGGTGTGGAAGTCTTTAACTAATCTTGTAGAGCGTTTTGATCTAAAAGAAAGTGAAGCCCGTATTTTAATGGGAGATATGCCTCGCTCCACATACACTTCCCATAAAGCAAAATTAAACAGAGATCAAAAAGAGAGAGTCTCTTATCTTCTGGGGATTTATAAGTCTTTACGCATATTGTTTGAAGATGGAGAGCAAGCCAGAACCTGGATTAATCGTAAAAATAACCTACCTCCATTTAACGGTTTAACACCAAAAGAATATATGCTGGAAGGAGGGATAGTTCGTCTTGCAGATGTGAGGAAATTTCTGGATTTCTGGAGAGGTTATTAGGATGTACTCCTATATAGATTTTAGTGAAAAAGTGCATAGATTAATACCCTCTAAATTTCCGCCTGTAACTTTATTTGATTGGGCAGACTCAGCGGAAGAGATCGAACAAATAGCTCTACTTGAAGGTCTAACTAATGAAAGGATACTTGCAGAGCTCGGTAAAATAAATTTGATAGATAAAGAGGATTGGATAGGTGGTCCCGGATCTACTCCGATTATGGCTGCTTTTACACATATTGGATTTGAGTCAAGATTTAGTGATGGCAGTTTTGGTGTTTATTATGCCGCTTCATCCCTTGAAACAGCAATAAAGGAAACTTGCTTTCATCGAGCAAGGTTTTATAGTGCGTCAAATGAAAAACCTTGCTCGATCTCAATGAGAGAATATGTGGCTACTATAAAAAAACCTTTAATAGATATTAGAGATAAAAGATATAAAGAGCTGTTTAATCCTGATCCAGCTTATTATGGTAAAAGCCAGGAGTTTGGAAAAACAGTTTATGAGAAAAAAGAATGGGGGTTGCTGTACCCAAGTGTAAGAAATTTAAATGGCTTATGTATGGCTGTATTAAGGCCTCCAGCACTTACTCTACCAAGACAGGGATGTCATTTAAGATATATTTGGGATGGTGAAAAAATTTCAGATGTTTATAAAGAAAGTAAAATTGCAAATGTTTAAAATATAGGCTATTAAAATAAGGCAATTCTATTATCAATAGATTTTTCTTAATTATTTTTTCTCTTTCTGTCTTTCTCTTTAAATGCATATTTGATGCATAAATACATCAAACAGAAGTGAGGTCAATCTACTTTTTTGCCAGTCGTTTTCACACTGATTTTTGCTGGGGCAAGGTTGTTAGTCATACGGAAGACCGTTCTATCTACTCGTCGCTGAAGCATGATTTCTACCATTACTGTTTCATTCGGATGAAGAATTTTGTTAATATCAGCAAGGGATGAATGAAAATCAAATAATCTGTAATAGGCAAGGGCTTGGTCACTTGATTCAGGGTATGCCTTAATACGGAACCCTAGATTGCCTCTCATTTTTGGAGTATTAATCCCGGATTCCATGATGTCGTAGTCAAGAAAATAAGTCAGTTTTCCTCGATTATTCAGGTTTCGTTGGCGATCTATGAAGAAACCTGCAGGAAGCGCCTGCTCGCTATATTGGGGGCCAGCAGTTAGATAAAGATCATAATCGACAAGGTGATTGCCTCGGTCATCAATAAGCCGGAAAATAATCATAGAGTAGCGATTGGTTATATACTCGCGTTTAAATACAAGTGTTTTCACAAATTCCGTATGCTCATTCTTCTGAGTTTCTTTAGTAATCTTATCCAGCTCTTTTACTAACGTATTATACGAGTCACGGCTTTTTACTTGCAGGCATCTCAAGATCCATATTGCTGTGGGATGAGTCGCTGCATTGGCCATTGAAATACTACGGATGATCCCGATATTTTTACCAGAATGCGCTAGTCCTGGCAGAACCCCAAATGCCATTGGCTGTGTCCGTATCATTTTAGCGACTACAAGACTTTCACCGTTATCCCCCTCCTGATGTAATTTCAATAGACTATAATTCATATTTGTTGCAGCGACACGTACCACGCCATCAGACCCTGCTTCTCCCGTGTAAGAGTTTAGTGCATCATAAAGTTGGCGATCAATTTTCTGGCCAGTAAGTACAAAGCAATAGATGCCATTAGCAGTACAATCGTAATCAAGCCAGCTTTCATTAAGTTGCCAGCTCATGTCGCTTCCAAGTTCAAGCCAATCAAGTACATATTTTCCCGGTTCAACACCTTCAAAAAAACTCTTTATACGAGCTAGTCGGGATTTACCAAGTTGAGCAAGAGCAGAACCGTGGTTGGCAGGAGCCAGCATGATAAGGTGACTCAACGGACATTTTGCAAGATTATTCTTAAAGTATAAATCCATCCATTTGCGGACAATAGGCCCACCGGTAGAGTGAGTGATACAAGCAAAACGCTGCCCATCTTGTAGCTTATCAACAATTTCATCACGTACCGCTTGATCAAATGCGCGTGCTATATCGTCAACCGTCACCGTATCATCAAAACTGATGTAGCGCCCAAGATAAATATTGCCGACTTGAATATCCAGCTTTCCCTGTTTGCTCTGATTTTCAAGCCATTGAGGAAGTTCCCCATAAGTATTGGTATGCGTGACACTCCAGCCATGGACGAAGATAACAATCATAACGCTCCTTGAATCGTTGGCCCACAACAAGACATTGTTGAGTAACTTGATGATATTAGATTATTTTATACTCAATCCTCAAGTTTTTTAATTATGGCCCCAGAATTTTCAGTGTTAAAAAATAAGCAGCCTTTTAATGAATATTTTGCCTACTGTTAAAAGACAAGAGCTATATAAGCTTGAATAATATCTTTTTGAAATATTTTTCATCAATCTTATTCTAATTCAATTAACTGAAAGGAAATCGATTGTTTATATATGGCTTATACAAAATTTCTAGTTGATTCAACGACTGGTTATGCGGCTTAGAAGTTTTGAAAATTATAGTCCATAAGATGTTATAAATATGGATGGGTGATATAGTACAATATTACACGGCTAGAAAGATTGGGACAGATCAAGGTGAAAAGACGTAGCTTTTTAAATCAGCTGGAATCTGCTTTTTTAGCCTTGTAAATTAATATAAGAAGCATCCATGCGCGTTGAACTATTTAATCCATCCATTAAAAAAATCATTGTCAAATTGAACCAGTTAAAAGGCTTGTGGATTGTCCAACTCAATTTGTCAAAAAACCGACTAGGTGAGAAAAAATTCACTGACTTGGTAGTTCTGCTCAGTATGCTCAAGGCTTTTGGAGTCACTTATCTTAATTTGCACTTCAATAATCTTGGGCAAAAGACTGGAACCGAATTGGTGGCCCTGTTTAAGATTCTTAAGGACTCTGGAATCAGCCGTCTTAGTTTAAGTGCTAATGACCTTTACCAAAAGACTGGGACGGAGTTAGCCACCTTGTTAACCGTTTTAAGCGATTCAGATATCATTCAGCTTGATTTAAGCTGCAATTGGCTGGGACAAAGACCAGACGCT
The DNA here is from genome assembly GCF_900637585.1 of Legionella pneumophila subsp. pascullei. Taxonomy (NCBI): domain Bacteria; kingdom Pseudomonadati; phylum Pseudomonadota; class Gammaproteobacteria; order Legionellales; family Legionellaceae; genus Legionella; species Legionella pneumophila. The sequence goes on along the minus strand of NZ_LR134380.1, from coordinate 1,780,992 downwards.
GAACTAATCGAACTATTTAAGGCATGGAGTAGTACTCCAATCATTGATCTTGACTTGGCCAATAATGGTCTTGGTAAAAAATCGGGGATCGTGTTGTCGGAAATATTCTGTGCATTGAAAGTATCTTCAATTAGCCATCTTGGTTTACGCAATAATGATCTTTATCAAAGGACAGGTGCCGAATTTTCATCCCTGTTGAGTGCCATAAAAGATTCTCCAATCACTCACCTCGACTTAAGTGATAATGGGTTGCATCTAATGGTTGTTACTGCTTTTGAGACTCTATTTGATGCTCTAAAAGACTCTTCCGTCACCCATCTCAATTTATGCCGTAATGGCATTGGGTATCTGGATATGTTTGAAATGACAGCGATGTTTTGTTCACTCCAATATACAGGGGTGACTCATCTTGATTTAGGAGAGAATGGTCTGGAGTTGATGACCGCTGAGGCGTTAGCAGCTATATTCAGAGTTTTTAAAGACTCCAGATTAATTCATCTTGGCTTAAATGATAGCTATTTAAATAACAGAACAACAGAAGATTTGCATCTTATTTTTAATGCATTGCCAGCCAATATAGCGACGATTAAATTATCACTTGAAGAGTTAACTGAGATGAGCAGCGAGCAACGTCAGACGATTCAAAGGCGTTTTCCCAGGGCGGAGCAAGTTATTCTAGTTAATAACGTGGAGGGTAGGGAGTTAAACCCTTCATTAAGCCTGGGCGATGCCAATGTATATCGGCGGTTAGGCTTTGTTGGGGTGTCGCCCCCGTCTTTAGCTGGTTTAACTTCCTTTTTTGTGGTCAGCAACAACCTCAGGTTCACACGTGAAGTGCAAAAATTACTCCCAGATCAAGTAACAGAACGTATTGTCAAGAATATTCTCGGCTGAATAGGTTCGTATGTGGCGGTTTAGAAAATCTAATGGCATTACAGAAGGCTAATTATAGAACTCATGTTAGGGTGTTGTGTTGTTAAATGGTGAGTGCTCCTGTAATTCGGAAAGGCCCGAAAAACCTCGATTCATGGAAAGAAGAAATTGCCCGTATGTGGCGTTTTAGTAAATCAAATGGCATCACTGAAGGATTTCATCGAAAAATGAAATTAATACAACGAAGAGCTTATGGATTTAGAAACTTTGAAAATTACAGGTTAAGGGTTAAAGTTTTGTGTTCTTGATTAGTGCCCCCGGAAATGGGGAAGAGCCATAATTTGTAACCGATGTTTCCGGAATAGACCGATTAAAAATGGCGCGCCCGGAAGGATTCGAACCTCCGACCCCCTGGTTCGTAGCCAGATACTCTATCCAACTGAGCTACGGGCGCGTTGATTGGCGGAGAGAGAGGGATTCGAACCCTCGATGGGATTTCTCCCATACTCCCTTAGCAGGGGAGCGCCTTCGACCACTCGGCCATCTCTCCAATCAATGGTAGCGGAGTATAACAGGTATTTAACATGCGTCAATAATTCTTATTGCATAAAGTGATGAAATTCAAAATTGAGCATAATAAATATCATCAATGGATATAAAAATATCAGCAGATTTTTTTTTTAATGTATTTATGTTAAGACAGTATCTATTAAAGGGATTTAAAGGATTATTATGTGGTATGACACCTTATTGGAATATTTAAGTGAAAAAATTTGCCCATCAAATAAGGAAAAAGCCAGGTTATTGATAAGTCAGTTATTTAAATTATTAAAAGAAAATCCTGATTTCGGAGAAAAATTTGAGCCAGAATTTATTTTTGGTGTAATGGTTGCGCTTTATGACTATTCAACAAATCATGGAAATCAAAACGTATCTTTAGATAAGTTTGGTAAATATTGCATAGGACTAATTATGGTATTTTCCAAAATATCAGAAGATCTGTCTGTTTACTGTTCTGATTTTATAAATTTTTTATCTGATAAGACAATTTTACAAGAATTAAAAATTGAAGGGGAATTAGCTAAGATTAGGAAAGATTATTTAGAGAAAAAAAGAATACATCCAGATGTTACTCCATTTATCGATCAAAAGGATGTAGAAAATCCTTTTAAAATTTACAGCAGGATAGGCGAATTAGCCAAGATTGACCTGCTGAAACAATTTGAAAGTCATACATTGGCCTGTCTGAATTTCTCTGTAAAAATTCAGGCAGAAAAAATAGTTAGCATGTTAAACGATTTATTAAATCATATTAAAAATCAGCAAGTTATAGTTTCTGAACTGTATCAAGATCTTTTACCTTATAAAGGCAAGGATGATTTGTTCGACGCTTTGATATTTTCACTTAAAAGAGAATTAAAGAAGTTAACTCATAATGTTTCACCTAAAACGCAACTTTCCAGCAAGACAAAAATAAACCTCGTACTTGTTCCAGGCTTAAAACTTGATCATCTCCCCAGATACAATCCAGAAATAGTGAGTATTTGTGAAAAATTGGAAAACTATGTCTTCAATGAGTCCAATAAGAAGGGTTTATTTTTTTCAGCAAAAAATTATTGTAACCATACCAAAGAAGTAAATGAGATAGTGCAAAAAATATTTAAGGGAGACCTTTTAACAATAGAAGCAATTCTTCATGAATTAGCTAAAATTAATATAGAGAATCACAAAGATGAGTTGATTTTACTTATAAAAGAGTTACAAAGTGAAAGGGCCTGTATAAGAAAACTTTAATACGATAAAGTTCAAAGAATAAATATTTCCAGGAATGATTTAAGTAATTAAATATCATCAAAAAATCATCTTAAGATTTCCAAAATATCAAGAATACTGCTAATCTTTGAATCTATTGATTTTAGTATAGTTTCTAATGCAGAGACCCTAACAAGGAGGACTAATGAAACACCAGTCGAATTTAAGTGGTCGTAACGTTTATGTCGTCGATGGAAGTCGAACGCCGTTTCTTAAAGCAAAAGGAGTAGGTCCATTCTCTGGTTCAGATTTAGCAGTAGCTGCAGGAACAACTCTGTTAAATCGCCAACCGTTTTCTCCGGATGAGCTTGATGAGGTCATTATTGGTAGCGCTATGCCTGGACCTGACGAGGCCAATATAGCTCGAGTAGTTGCTCTTCGTTTGGGGTGTGGCGACAAGGTGCCAGCATTTACCGTAATGAGAAATTGTGCGTCGGGCATGCAAGCATTAGATAATGCCGCAATTCAAATTGCTACGGGACGAAGTAATTTGATTCTTGCTGGTGGAACAGATGCCATGAGTCATGCTCCGTTACTATTTAATGAAAAAATGGCTTCCTGGTTAGCCAACTGGTTCGCGGCCAAAAGTTTTGGTCAAAAACTGGCTTTAATGGCAAAATTCAAGCCTTCTTATCTGACGCCAGTAATCGCTTTGCTCAGAGGTCTAACTGACCCAATTGTCGGATTGAATATGGGGCAGACAGCTGAGAAAGTGGCTTATCGATTTAGTATTACAAGAGAGCAAATGGATGAGTTTGCCACTCAAAGCCATTTACGAATAGCTAAAGCTTATGCTGAAAATAGAATGTCAGAAGTAGCCCCAATTATAGATTATAAAGGATGTATATATCCTCAAGATGATGGTATTAGAGCAGATTCTACTGCGGAAAAATTGTCAAAGCTAAAACCATTTTTTGACAAAAAATATGGAATGGTCACACCAGGCAACAGTTCACAGATAACTGATGGGGCCTGCTTGTTGCTGCTAGCTAGCGCTGAGGCTGTAAAAAAATATGCTTTACCCGTATTAGGTCGAATAGTCGATTCACAATGGGCTGCACTGGATCCATCTCAAATGGGTTTGGGCCCTGTTCATGCGGCAACCCCTATATTAGAGAGGCATAATTTAAAACCACAGGATTTGGATTGTTGGGAAATCAATGAAGCTTTTGCAGCTCAAGTTTTGGGTTGTTTGGCTGCATGGAATGATGACGAATATTGCAAAACACAGCTTGGTCTTAAGGAAGCAATTGGGGCGCCATCGCTGGAGCGACTCAATCGGGATGGTGGAGCAATTGCGCTAGGTCATCCTATTGGTGCCAGTGGGGCTCGTATTGTGTTGCATGTTCTTAAATCTTTAGAGCAAAGAAATGAGTCACGAGGTATGGCAGCAATTTGTATCGGAGGTGGTCAGGGAGGAGCTATGTATCTTGAACGAGTAACTGAGGTGAAAGGACATGAATAATTATAAACATTGGGATTTGCAGCGAGATAAAGATGCCATTCTTTGGCTTGGATTAAACAGAAGGGATGCTGCGGTTAATAGCATTAATGAAGAAGTATTGGATGAACTAAATAGCTTGTTACATGAAATATCACATGATAAAAAAGCGATGGGATTAATTATTTATTCACTCAAGGAAAAAGGGTTTATTGCTGGCGCTGATGTTAATGCGTTTTCACAATTTGAGAGCTCTTCACAAGCAGTTGATTTTTTACAGAAAGGACAAACTGTATTTGCCCGTTTGCAAGCGTTACCAATTCCAAGTGTTGCGATGATCGATGGTTTTTGCATGGGAGGTGGTTATGAGTTAGCCTTATCCTGTACCTATCGAATTGCAACAGATGACAAAGACACCCGTATTGGTTTGCCTGAGGTGATGTTGGGCATTCATCCAGGATGGGGTGGTACCGTGCGTTTGCCACAGCTAATTGGTGGTTTCAAAGCATTATCTCAAGTCATTTTGACTGGCAGTGCAATACCTTCTGTAAAAGCTAAAAGTCTGGGCATGATTGATGAGGTAGTACCTGTTCGACAGCTAAGAAGAGCAGCTGTTTATTTTATAAAAAATAAACCACCACGACACAGACCATCGCTTATTGAAAGTTTAACCAATAGTTCCCTGCTTAGAAAACCTATTGCTTATCTATTGCGTTATAATGTAGCCAAGCGAGTTCGAAAAGAACATTATCCTGCACCATATGCTGTGATTGATCTGTGGGAAAAAGAGGGAGGAGTCGGCGAGAGAGCTTATCTTAAAGAAGCTGATTCTATAGAAAAACTTGTATCCCAAAGCGATACTGCCAAGAATCTTATCAGAGCATTTTTATTGCGTGAGCGATTAAAAGGGTTTGCCAAAGACAGCCACTTCAAAGCTGCTCATGTTCATGTGATTGGCGCAGGGGTTATGGGAGGGGATATCGCTGCCTGGTGTGCATTGCGAGGTCTTCAGGTCACATTACAGGATAAATCCTATGAGCAAATCGCTCCTGCGATAGGGAGAGCGCATAAGCTTTATAGTAAAAAGCTGCGCAAGCCGCGATTGATTCAGGCCGCAATGGATAGATTAATCGCAGATCCTGAAGGGCATGGTGTAAAACGAGCGGATGTCATTATTGAAGCAGTTTTTGAGAATTTGGCTGTTAAACAGGAAATAATGAAAACTGTGGAAAAAAATGCCAAAAAGGATGCGATTATAGCAACAAACACCTCTAGTATCCCTCTCGATGAAATTAGTAGTGTAATGAGTAAACCAGAACGTTTGGTAGGCATTCATTTCTTTAATCCTGTAGCTAAAATGGATTTGGTGGAAATAGTCAGCAGCTCATCTACTGCAAAAAAGATTCAGCAGAATTCCTGTGCGTTTGTCAATCAAATTGGCAAATTACCCTTGCCTGTCAAATCAAGTCCTGGTTTTTTAATAAACAGGGTGCTCATGCCTTATCTGATGGAATGTGTACAGTTATTGGATGAGGGATATAGTGCAGAGACAATAGATGAAGCAGCATTGCAGTTTGGTATGTTTATGGGGCCTGTAGAACTCGCTGATACTGTAGGAATGGATGTTTGCCTTGCTGTGGCCGAAAATTTGACAAGTCATTTTGGTGGTACCATACCACAAAAATTACGTGATTTAGTAAAAGAAGGTAAACTCGGCCGTAAAACTGGGGAGGGTTTTTATAAATATAAAAATGGCAAAGCAATTAAGAAAAAAGCCCCAGCAAATGTCGATAAGACCATTGCGGACAGATTAATTTTACGTATGGTGAATGAATCTGCAGCTTGTATACGTGAGAAAGTTGTTGAAGATTCTGACTTGTTGGATGCTGGAATGATCTTTGCCACAGGTTTTGCTCCATTCCGAGGGGGGCCTATGAATTACGCAAATGATTTTGGTAAAGACAAGCTGGAAACTTTATTTAAAACATTTGAATCCAAATACGGCGAACGTTTTAAGGTAGATACTAGCTTATAATTTCTCTGCAAGGTAAAAGCATAAAGGTTTTACCTTGCCTTTTAGAGAGACAAGCATTTTATGGAGCAAAAATCAAAATCTTTAATAAGGGTTTGTTATTTAATTCTTTTACTTAGTCAATATTCTTTTGCTAATGTTTATATATTACCTGAATCTGGAAATACCGTCGGTGAAATTCAGGTCGCATTTTCAGAGTTTGGAGAAACTATAGATGAAGTCGGTCGGCGTTTTAATGTCGGCTATTATGAAATGGTCCGCGCTAACCCAGGTGTCAACGCCAGATATCCACTAGCTGCTAACACAAAGTTAATTATTCCATCTCGTTTTGTTCTACCCAACGTACCTAGAAAAGGTATAGTGATTAATCTAGCAGAATATCGATTATATTATTTTCCTACAGATGACAATGTTGTCATTACTTATCCTGTTGGGATTGGTAAAAAAGGGTGGGAGACTCCTTTGGGAGTAAGCAAAATCACCTCCAAAGAAATTAATCCTACCTGGCGGCCTACAGTAAAATTACAAAAGGCAGCTGAAAGCATTGGTGCTCCTATTCCCAGTGAGTTTCCCCCTGGCCCTCATAATCCTTTAGGACAATATGTATTACGTTTAGAATGGCCAACTATATTAATTCATGGTTCTAATCGAGTTGATGGGATTGGGGCTAAAGTAAGCGCAGGATGTATTCGTATGCTTCCTGAGGATATTGAGCACCTATATAGTTTAGTGTCTGTAGGGACACCTGTAAGAATTATAAATGATCCTCGACAAAGACCCGCTGATTTTAATCAATAACCTTTTTCATGTATGGAGTTTCAAGTTACAGGCTATAAACTCAATTATCTAGATTTAACTTTAACTAAAGTTAAAAAATAATAAGATAATCCAACAAGAATTATGGCTGCCAAAATGTCAACTGGATAATGCCATCCCAATAGTACACATGAAAGAATTAATAGAACATTAATGATTGACAATAGTAGGCAGGGTATAAACCAATCTTTAATTAAGTAAACACACAAAATTGCCCAGATTGTATGAAATGAGGGAAGGGCTATTAAACCACCTTCAATGGTTGTCGGCTGTATATGATGATGAATTTGATGAAATTTAAGTCCCGTTGCTATTTGTTCAGGGGCAAATAAACTATTCTGTATTTCACTTGCTGGTGCTGTAGTTGGGAAAAAATAGTAAAAAGTAAATCCCAGTAATGTAGTTGAGAGCAATAGAAAATAATAATCTTTAAGGATATAAAATCGCCCTGATACAATAATACATAAGGGTAAGATACTCATCTGATAGGGTAGGGTATCATAGATAATCGCCAATAAGAATTTAAAATATTGATACTTATTCGTCCACTCCAGAATAGATACCATGTTAATGCCCAATTGCGCTTCCAGTTTAATAATTTGTTTGTCTATAGGAGGAAAAGGCGTTAATTGAACAGCGTTTGTTGCCAAAGCGATGATAGACATCACAACAAAAAAATTAATCAGATCTAATCCAGAGCGAGTCATTCTATTGTTCTTACCAAAAACTAAAATCATTCCAATATAATTTAACAAAATAATGCAGGCTATGACTGGAGTATTGGGTGGAAAATAATTGTTTCCAGGGAATTGATAGATAATATGATTGATAATTAAAGCAATTAATGATAGAGATACAATAGCCCCTGCCAATAAAATAAAATATCTGAAAGGTATAACTTGCATTTATTTGTTGTCAGTCAATTGTACTAAGAGATTCTTTTTGTTTAATTGCGTGGAAAACTTCTTCTCTGTGAATGTTGATTGACCTTGGCGCTTCCACTCCAAATTTTATATTTCCATTTTCCTGAGTTTTAAAAGCCAATATCTTAACAACAGTATTCGAGATACGAATGATAAGTGGTTCTTCAAATTGAAGAGTTATTATATCCATTTAAAAAAACCTCTTTTTTTCATAAATTATTCCTAAGGGCTATTGATGACTATAGTCATTCACTGCTGAACGGTACCTTACTTTGGTGACAGTTGTCACTATAAATTGCTGAAAAATTATAAAAAATTTTATTTAAAGCAACCAGGTATGTTAAGTGACTATAAAATTAGCAAGATTAAATGAAGTGTAGTTTTATCAACTACCTAATTTTAAATCGGAATGAGATTGTAAGGAATGAATAAAAAAGTTATAATTGGCAGCTTTTTAAAACCCTTGCCTTACCAGTACCCAATGCTGGAAGGCTTTATCCATAAGGAGAATTCATGAGACATTATGAAATTATGTTTCTAGTACACCCAGATCAAAGCGAACAAGTACCTGGCATGGTAGAGCGCTATGAAGGGATTATCACAAAGCATAATGGCAAAATACATCGTAAAGAAGATTTGGGCCGACGCCAGTTGGCATACTCTATTAACAATGTTCATAAAGCACATTATATTTTAATGAACGTTGAATGTAATCTTGATGCACTTAATGAAATTAAGAACGCATTCAAGTTTAATGATGCCATTTTAAGACACTTAATCACTGTTCAAAAACAAGCGATTACTACAGAATCTGTCTTGATGAAGAAAGAAAAAGAAACTAAAGTCGCTTAAGAGGAGAACGTCTATGTCAGCTTATTTTCGTAGAAAAAAAATGTGCCGCTTTAGCGCAGAAGGTGGTAATGAAATAGATTATAAAGATATTAACCTATTAAAAAATTACATTACTGAAACTGGTAAAATTGTACCAAGTCGTATTACTGGTACCCAAACTCGTTTCCAAAGACAATTAGCCAAGGCAATCAAACATGCCAGATTTATTGGTTTATTGCCTTATTGCGACAGCCATAGATAAAATGAATCTTGCAGGTAATTTTATACTTAAACAAAGTAGAGCAATTCTTGAAAATAAACAATACGCTATTGTTTGTGCAGTTGTTCTTTCAATAGTCCCATTCGCCTCTTGGCTATCGGTGGCTTTGATGTGTTTAATTACTTTGAGGAAAGGTGAAAAACCTGGATTTGAAGTCATGTTACCTGCGATGATTGTTCATTCTGTACCTTTAATGATGTTGCTACCTCTGGAAGGAGCATTGATTAATACATTGGTTGCTTATTTGCCTTGCTATCTCGCTGCTTTGACTTTACGTAAAACAGCCAGCTGGCCAAATGTATTTGGAGCTTTTCTAATTCAAGCATTCATTGTATTTCTGTCCATTCAGATATGGATTCCTGATTTTGTCAGTGGCCAATTTAATCATTTTAAAATGCTGTTGTCTCAATTTCAGGATTACAAGCAGTTGGTAGAAAACAGTACAGATGGATTAAATAACTTAAGTTTGGCTCAGTTATTTTTTGGTGTCCAGATATTAAGTGTGATTGCTTCAGCCTTAATCTCGCTAATGTTTGCCCGAACTATACAAGCTAAGCTTTTCATGCCCGGTGGTTTTAAACAGGAAATATTGGAGTTTCGTGGTGGGAGATTTTCATTTTTGTTGCTAATTATTGTGTCTGTTGCCTCTTATTATGAGATACCGACGGCCATTAGCACTTTACCACTACTTCTTGCTTATTTCTTTTTATCGGGTTTTTCTTTGGCCTATTATATTTTAGCCAGAAAATGGCAAATTAGAGTGGTGATTTTGTTATCTCTATTGATTTTGCTAAAGCCATTCTTTGTCTTATTTGCCTATATTGTATTTGGCTCGCTAGATAGTTTATTTAATTTTCGATTATATCTCCCTGCAAGGGTGAGAGAATCAACGTAAGGGGTTATTAAGATGGAAGTAATCTTATTAGAAAAAGTACGTAATCTGGGAAATCTGGGTGATAAAGTACACGTTAAATCAGGTTATGGACGTAATTATTTGATACCACAAAATAAAGCCGTCTTTGCAACAGAACAAAATATTGAGTTATTCCAACAGCGTCGCTCTGAACTAGAGAAAAAAGCTCAACAAGCTTTGGCTAATGCAGAACAACGTGCTGCTAAACTGAACGATACCACGGTGGTTATTAGTGCTATGGCTAGTGACGAAGGCAAATTGTATGGTTCTGTTGGTGTTAATGAAATTAAAGACGCATTGATCGAAAAACAAATTGAAATTAGCAAGCGTGAAATAGTTATGCCTGAAGGTCCCCTGCACTCTATAGGTCATTATGTTGTAGAAGTACATGTGCATAGTGATGTGGTAGCTAACCTTCAAGTTGAAATTATACCTGCCAAGTAATTTGTTTGATGTCGATCTAATAACTATTTCAAATCAACAATATTTATCCAAGTTCTTACTTCAAGTTGTGTGGGATATCGCACAACTTGTTTTCTTATTGTTTTAATTGTCTTAAATCATTGTAATATTGCAAAAAATTACCCAACTAAGTGTGACAAAATAGCATTCTTTGATTATAATGCGAGCACACTAACCATTGGGGAATCATGTTATGTCTCATTCCAAAAGAGAACAAAATCCTATTGCCAGGACTTTAAGTGAATTTAGGCAAGTTGCAACACTGTTAAATAATGAGGGGCTTATTGTTACTGAAAGTAACTATAAAAAAGTCCAAGCCTTGTTAAATCGATATCAAGAGTTAGCATCCTTCTTTGATCAAAACCGAAATGGGTTAAATGGAAAACAGATAGGTGAGTTAAACCAAATTAGACTAATTATTTCTCGAGAAGAGCGACGAGAAATCAGAAAAAATGTTACAAGTGTTGAGAATGGAATAAAAAATAGAGAAAAAAAAATAAAAGAAGAATATACGAGAATAGAAAAACAACAGGATAAGGCAAGAGAAGTAGTTAAAGTTTTATGGCCACAGCTACAAGAGGTAGCTAAAAAATTTATAAATTCTGGAATAGCAAACATGGATGAACTATTAAGAAAGTATAAAGATTTAAGAAATGAGTTAAGTATACAGGTAAGCAATCTTCCCACTCAGGAAAGAAAGCAAAAAATTCAAGAGATGGCTGAGTTATCTCAACTTGTCAATAAACATGAAAGCAAATTATACGAAGAAATGAATCGGGCCAGGAAGGTAATTGAAGCAGCAGTGACTCAAGCACAAAAGAATGTAAACAGTATGTCATTGCTACAAATGGTTCAGCGGATGTTACCTGAACTGGAAAGAGAAGAAATTTTAAAAATCGCTCAAAAAGCCGGAATCCTACCCTTACAAGATAAGATTGCTACTGAAAATGGTGCAAATTTAGATAAATTAGTGGTAAGAGAGCAACCATTAGAAAAACAAACGGCTTTAATTTCTGTAATACTGAAAGAATTAGCTCTTAATGGTTCTCAGTCTGGTCCGCTAGCACAATACCTGCAGGCTGTTCAAGAAAATGCAAAGGACTTGATGAGTGGTAAAAAAACTCAATTTGTACTACTTTATGAAACAAAAGAAGGTGAAATTGGTGGATTTTATTTTAATATTCGTGAATTGTTGCATAATCAACACCAAGCAATTTCCAGACTTATACATGAAATGTATAAACGAGGTGTAGACCAAAACAGTCGGGTTGTAATGGCTTTTGCTAGTCCTGAACAAGCTGCTTCATTAATGTTAGCTAATGGTGAAAATGTTAAAGCGTTAACCAAAGACGGTAACTTACAAGAGTTGACTGAACTCCTATTAGAAAATGCGGGTGATTCAAAAGCATTGGCTCGCATAGTGGGGCATGATGTTGCAATTGACGAGAAAACTTTAGAAATAATTAGAGATCTCAAACACTCAAAAGAACAAAATGGCATAGAGCCAACAGAAGTAATGAAGCTATTTCAGGTTATTGCAGTAATATTTGAAACTCGAAATATTTTAATCAATTGGATAAATGCTCCAGTTCACCTGAAGGAACAAACTGAGGAAGCTTTATTAGGTGCAGGTAAAACTCCTGCGATCGTCGGTGGTAAAGGAAATCAGGCCAAACGCGTAAGATTCCTCCCCGATTTGGTGAAGAAGCCAACAGTTACATTGTCAGATACCGATCAACCTGCTGCCAAAAGAAAAGATGAGGAGCTACTAGATAAGAAAATACAAGTTGCCCTGGAAGCGGTTGATCAGGCATTAGAAGAATTGAAAGGTAAAATAGGAGATATCAATCAACATAAATATGATAAAGCCTATGAAGCAGCGAAAACTCTTCTAAGACAATTGCAAGAAACGCGTGATCAATATGTTGTTGATTTAACAAATCCTCAAACTAATTTCAACGAGGCGGGTCTTAAATTTAAAGAAGCTTGTAAGTTGGTGATTCAAGATGCCAAGCCTATCCTGGAAAAGGATTTAGGATGGGGAGAATATCTCAAGAATTTGTTGAAAGTACTAGTTAACGCTATTGTGTTTTGTGTAACTTTTGGAGCAAACCAAGGTTTCTTTGCTACGACCCGTGCAAAGTCTGCTGTAGCTGTGGAGGAAGCAGAGAGCGCTTTGGAACTGAATCAAATCAATTCATCCCAAAAGTTTAACTAATCTGCTGTTAGAGCAACATACGGTTTTTGTTATCCAAATCATTGAATAATAGAAACCGATGTTGCTTTTTGTATTAAAGATGGTTGCAGCCTATATTTTCCACTTGATGTTACATCCTATACTTGGTTTTTGTTCAAAATCTAATGGCTTATTATTTAATAAATAATCTAATGCCTGGCGAATTGAGTTGCCAGTAACAGGAATATCATTTCCTGGTCTTGAATCATCCAGTTGCCCTCTATAAGCTAAAGACAAATCGGAATCAAAAACAAAGAAGTCAGGTGTACAAGCTGCATTATATGCTTTAGCTACTTCTTGAGTTTCATCATAAAGGTACGGAAACGGATATTGATGTGCCTTCGCAGTTAGAATCATATTTTCAGGTGAGTCATCAGGATAACCCTCTATATCATTGGAGTTAATGGCCAAAAATCGAATTCCTTTTGGAATATAATCATTGGCGAGTCGTGTTAATTCTTTGTTTATATGTTTCACAAAAGGGCAATGGTTGCATATAAACATAATCACAGTAGCCACATAACGCGGAGTTTCTCTTAGTTTAACTTTACTGCCACTAATTACATCCACCAGTTCAAAATGAGGAGCCACTGTACCTAATGGAAGCATATTTGATAGAGTTCTAGCCATTTTATTAAATCCCTCAAAAATCTTAAAGCATCAATTGATAAAGAGCGTATGACGCAAATATGGTATTAAGAATACCCCAGAGGTAACAGATGTGTTGACCTCTGTAAGCACTATAGTACGCATAAGTAGCTACACCTGAACTTCCAGAAAAAAATATGATTTGATTATTATACGCAAGTCCCATCGAGAGCAGCGCTATTCCTATAATGCCAATTAATAAAAAAATACTGTTTTTCTTGCCAAACATTAAATAAAAAATCAGTAGTTGTAAACACAACAGAGAAGGTAAAGCTGACCCGATATATTTCCCCATACCAAGAATGATGGAGGTATGGCCAGCTCCCAAAATTAATTCCAGAGCAATAAAATAAATCAATTTATAGTGAATTGCTGTAATCATAAGAGCAAGTGAGCCAGTAATATAATATACTTGAGGAATATTCTGGCTCAGCCCATAAATAAGTAACAAAGCGCCAATAATACCTAATACCAGGTATATAATGTCATACTTTGTTTTATTCACTGATCACCATTTTAGGTAAATTCCTTTAGCAACAGATTCCTGAATGACTTCATTCTGTGATTTATTAGTAGAAATCCAATAGTTCCCCATATTACTAAGCGCGAATTTAACGCGAGGATATTGGCAAACTTCCAAAACATCTCGGCAATCAACTAAAGAAGTATTTTCTTCAATATGCTTATAACATTTGAAGTTTAAATTTTTTACATCTGAGGCAAATGCCGCCCAATTCATTGGGTCTAGGGATGCTTGTAAGGGAGGAATCATAAACGCATCTGAATTATCAAAACGCTCAAGCTCAATTTTAGAATCTGAACGGTTTTGAATGAGATAATAGGTTTGATTACCCGTTTCATTTAAAATTAAATAATTTTCACTATAACCAAAACCAGTGACTTCACAGCCGCGGGGAAAAATCGAAGCGGCTTGGATTGTGTTGGTCACAAAAGCTGTGACCAACATTGTTTTAGTAAAATAATTAATTAATGACATAATTTCCTCAGAAAACAAAATTAAGATGCTATTTTAATCATTAAATAGACAAAGTCTATCATGTAATAAAAAATCAAACGCATAGAATATAATAATCTGTCTTTGTTATTACGTATTCATAATTTGTTGGCATAATCTAACTTGTATAGAGATGCAGAGACTATATCAGTTACTCGCATTAACTCTCTATTCTTTCAGCAAGCAGTTGTCTAATATCGATCGGCATGGAAAACATAAATTACATATAAACTCAATCTTTATTATTTGCCGCAATCTTAGCTTTGATCATTGGATAGTACGTTCTGTAGAAACTTAAAAGTAAATACATACCTACATAGCCCAATGATAAGCTTACCCACAACTTATTTGTTTCAGGGTAATTAACTAGCAGGCAAAATGAACTGATGCCATAAAGGGCAGAGCAACAGTGCATCAATATTTTCAAGGTTCTGGACTCAGTTAAATAATCTAACCTTGATGGATAAACATACTTTACTGGAATAAAAATCAGTATACAAAAAAGAGATAAGAGAAGGGTATTCACAATCATGGTGGTATTAAAAATATACATATAAAAGACAGCTATATTCCAATAGCAGGGAAAACCCTTAAAAAAATGATCAGGGGTTTTGGCGTCATCCTGACAGAATTGATAAGCCGATGTAATTGTAATTGCAGATATAATTGGCACTACATAATCTGCTGGAAGCATGCCGGGTTTTACAAGCAAGAAAAAACATGGAGTAATGACATAGTTTAAATAGTCAACAATATTATCTAATAAAGCACCATCAATTTTAGGCAGCACGCTTTTTACATGTACCAATCGAGCAAGGCTACCATCTACTGCGTCAATAAATACAGTAATTGCCATTAGCCATAAAGCAAATACATAATCATGCTGGTAAATTTTATATAGGCTAAAGACACCGAGACAGGCAGCGCTGGCAGTAAATACATGTACAAACCAGGCGGCAAAATACTGATTAAGAGTAAAGGGAGGCTTTATTGGATTCATTACTTATCCTAAGAGTTAATCAATGTCATTCTACTACTAATAACTTAGACTTCGGTCTTTTTTTGTAAAAGCAAAAAATAAATTATCTTTAAAATATGCATTAGAGAAAATATCCAGTGCAATGATTAAATCTGCATGACTTCATTCATAAAGACGATGTATCTCCGCTTTTTTAAACAGTTAAAGCCTATTTTGTTTAACATATTGATTTTTATTACTGTTCTTTAAAACAATGTCGTTTAAAATAAAAATAGTATCAATATTCAAAAGCAAAGTGCAAGTTAGGTTAATTATTTAAAATAAAAAAATTGCCCTGATTTGGTCTAAACTATAGGCAACCTTAATTATATCGAGTAATTAAATGAATATTCAAACTATCAACCCGGCAACTGAAGAAGTTCTAAGTAACTATACATGTCTGGATTTTGATTCAATAGACAAGAAAATAGCATTAGGGTATGAAGCCTATTTAAATTGGAAAAACTCTAAATTCGACATCAGGCGCTCATTAATGCTAAATCTTGCTCAGATATTAAAAGATAAGAAGCAAGAACTCGCACATTTAATGGCTTTGGAGATGGGTAAACCCATTACAGCCGGTTGTGCTGAAATTGAGAAGTGCTCTTGGGTATGTGAGCATTATGCTGAAAATGCAGAACAATATTTAATATCAAGAACCGTCCAGACTGAAATGAAAACAGCAAAGGTTTGTTACAGGCCACTAGGAATTGTATTTGCCATAATGCCTTGGAATTTTCCATTTTGGCAAGTTTTCAGATTTTCAGCTCCAACCATCATGGCGGGTAATGGTGCTATTTTAAAACATGCTCCAATATCAAGTGGAACAGGAAATAAAATTGAGGAATTATTCAGGGATGCTGGATTTCCTTCTTCATTATTTCAACATTTAATTGTAGATAATGATGGGGCATCTCATATCATTGAAAATCAATTTATTACTGCAGTTACTTTAACTGGAAGTGAACGTGCTGGTCAAAGCGTTGCAGCGAATGCAGGTAAAAATTTAAAAAAATCGGTTTTGGAACTAGGCGGTTCAGATCCCTATTTGATCCTGGAAGATGCGGATTTAGATCTTGCTGCTCAATGCATTGTGGCTTCACGATTAAATAATACTGGACAGGTCTGCATTGCAGCCAAACGAGTCATAGCACTTCAATCGATTGAAAAAGAATTAATTTCGAAAATCAGAGCACTCATCAGTAAATACAAAATGGGGGATCCCCTGGACCCTAATATTAATTTGGGACCCATGGCCAGAAAAGATTTACGAGAAAATTTGCATTTACAAGTAGAAAAATCTGTTAAACAAGGTGCGAAATTATTGCTTGGTGGTATAATTCCGGAAGGCAAAGGGTACTTCTACCCACCGACATTATTAACTGATGTTAAACCTGGAATGACGGCTTTTGATGAGGAACTATTTGGACCTGTTATTGTTATCGTTTCTGCTAAAAATGAGAGTGAGGCAATTTCACTGGCCAATATGAGTCAGTATGGTTTGGGTGCTGCTGTATTTACAAAAGATCTTAACAAAGGAGAGCACATTGCTACTTATGAAATTGAAGCTGGAACCTGTTTTGTTAATGCTTTTGTAGCCTCTGATCCACGACTTCCCTTTGGAGGAATAAAGCGCTCAGGATATGGTAGGGAGTTATCAAGAGAAGGTATATTAGAGTTTGTAAATACCAAAACAATTGCGATTAGTGATTCAAAACATGGTAAAAAATAGTAAATTCATTTTTATTTCAATTAAAAAACAGGAGATGAGTTGTTTTGAAAAGGATCATTTAATTACAAACTATAATATTTCATCCGGAAAAAATGGGGTGGGTGAAAAAATGAATAGTGGATGCACCCCGAGAGGTTGGCACAAGATACATTCTATAATTGGCCTTGATCTGCCAATTAATAGTGTGATGGTTGCCAGAGAATGGACAGGTGAGATTTATTCGGAATCATTGGCAACTCAATTTCCAGAAAGAGATTGGATATTAACCCGAATTTTACAATTGGATGGATTAGAGCCTGGTCGAAATAAGGGTGGAGAGGTAGATACTTTACAGCGTTACATTTATATTCACGGCACACCAGATACAACTCAACTAGGCATACCTGGCTCACACGGATGCATTCGCCTGAATAATGATGCAATTATTGAGCTGGCAGCTTGGGCAACAAAGAATACTTTAGTATACATACAATGATTAATAACAATTAATGCCTCGGAGCATAAGTGAATCTGAAGGGGTAAATGAATGTCCTATAAATTTGAAGAAGGTAAAGACGTAATAGTAGAAAGCGTTGTTGAAAAAATTAAACAAACAATGACTGGCGAACAAACAGAGTTTTGCGCTGAATTCGCCAAGCAATTTTATGGGACCGTGGCTCTTGAAGATCTTCGAGAGTGGGAAATTGACGATCTTTATGGTGCAGCAGTCAATTTTTGGTCCTTGATTTCTGAACGAGCTCCACATGAGACAAAAATCAGGATTTACAATCCTGACTATGAACGCCATGGTTGGCAAACCACACATACTGTTGTAGAAGTTATCTGCGAAGACATGCCCTTTATTGTAGATACTCTGAGGATAGTCATTAATAGAATGGGATTAACATCTCATCTAACTATTCATATGGGAGGAATAAAGGTTAAGAGAGACAGTCATAACCGAGTTACCGAAATTCTTCCAAGAAATGGTGGCTCTATAGATGATGATGTTTTACATGAAGCCCCTATTTTTATAGAAATTGATCGGCAAACAGACCCAGCTGCCTTATCCGAGTTACACAAAAATTTTGAACGTGCTCTTGAAGATAATCGAGCGGTATTTGAAGATTGGGATAAAATGCGTACCAAGGTACGAGAAATTATTAAGGAACTTGATACTGTACCAAAGACTATTGATATCAGCGAAATTGAAGAGACTAAAGCCTTTTTAAATTGGATGGAAGATCATCATTTTACTTTTTTAGGATTGCGAGATTATGATTTGGTTAAAAAAGGAAAGGAAACTATTTTACAACCTATTCCTGAAACAGGATTAGGTGTTTTACGTCAAAGTCTAAGCAAATCAAGTGCAAGAAGTATTACAGCAATGGGGCCAGAAGCACAGGGTTTAATTTCATCACCCCGCATTCTTGTAATGTCTAAAACAAATACTTTAGCCTCGGTTCATAGGGATGCTTATACCGATTATATTGGCGTTAAGCGCTTCAATAAAAAAGGAGAAGTGATTGGTGAAAGACGCATTATAGGACTGTACACTTCTGCGGCTTATCATACAAATCCCAAGCATATTCCATTTTTGCGACATAAAGTTGCATTAATTATGAAAAACTCTAACTTAAATCCCTATAGCCATGCGGGCAAAGTGTTATTAAATATACTTGAAACTCTTCCAAGAGATGATTTAATTCAAGGCACTGAGGATGAGTTACTTGAAATAGCTATGGGTATTTTCTATATGCAAGATAGAAAACGTATCCGTCTGTTTGCCAGAGTCGATGTTTATAAGCGATTTATTTCATGTCTGGTGTATGTTCCCAAAGATCGGTTCAATACCGAATTAAGATATGCCATGCAAAAAATTTTAGCAGACAGTTTTAATGCTGAAGAGATTACCTTCTCCACTCAATTTTCCGAATCCGTATTGGCCAGAATTCATTTTATAGTAAGAGTCAATCCCAAAAACTTGCCTGAGTTTGATCTAAAAGCAATAGAGCAAAAACTGATTGAAGTGGGGCGATCATGGATTGATGATTTGCAACATCATTTACATGAAGTCTATGGGGAAGAACAAGCCAATGCTCTTTACTCTCGGTATAAAAATGCGTTTCCAATTTCTTATTCTGATACTTTTTCACCAAGAACGGCTGTTTATGATATCAAGCATATTGAAATGCTAAGCTCGGAAAATCCGCTCGGTATTAATTTTTATAAGCCATTGGATGAATCTGAGAAAAGTTTCAGGCTAAAGGTTTATCAGCACGACACGACTATTCCCTTGTCTGATGTATTGCCTATCCTGGAAAAACTTGGTTTAAGAGCAATCAGTGAACGTCCTTATGTTTTGAAGTTTGAAGACGGCAAGGTAGCATGGATTAATGATTTTGCCATGCAATACAACAAAGAAAGCGAATTTAATATCGATGAAATAAAAGAGTTATTTCAAAATGCATTTGCCAGAGTATGGTTTGGTGATGCAGAAAATGACGGTTTTAACTTATTGGTATTAGCTGCCGGATTAAATTGGAGGGAAGTTGCTGTATTAAGAACCTATGCAAAATATTTCAGGCAAATAGGATTTACATTTAGTCAGGATTACATGGAAACAGCGCTAAATAATAATGTAAGGATTGCCAAGAAATTGGTCAGATTATTCGAAATTCGCTGTAATCCTCATGACTCCAAAAAAAGAGAGGATAGATACGTTGCGCTCGTCGCTGAAATTTTGTCTGATCTTGATAATGTAGCTAATCTTGATGAAGACAGAATTATAAGACAATACGTCCATGCAATTGGCGCCACTCTTCGTAGCAATTTTTATCAAGTAGATGCTCAGGGTAACCCTAAGAATTATATTTCTATAAAATTGTCCAGTAAACTCATTCCTGGTGTTCCAAAGCCATACCCTATGTTTGAAATTTTTGTTTACTCGCCACGATTTGAAGGGGTGCATTTACGTTGTGGCAAAGTAGCTCGAGGAGGTTTACGTTGGTCAGACAGACGTGAAGATTTCAGGACTGAAATCCTTGGCTTGATGAAAGCACAACAGGTAAAGAACTCCGTGATTGTTCCTAGTGGGGCGAAGGGTGGTTTTGTCCCCAAACAGATACCTGCTAATGCTACTCGTGAAGAAATAATGGAGGAGGGAATCAGCTGTTACAAACTCTTTATAAGAGGTTTACTGGATATAACGGACAATTATAAAGAAGGACAAATTGTAAAACCCCAAAATGTTGTTTTTTATGACGAAGACGATCCTTATCTTGTAGTCGCTGCAGACAAAGGCACTGCAACATTTTCTGATATTGCCAATTCAATTTCTCAGGAATATGGTTTTTGGCTTGGAGATGCTTTTGCCTCAGGAGGGTCTGTTGGTTATGACCATAAAAAAATGGGGATTACAGCTAAAGGGGCATGGGAATCTGTTAAACGTCATTTCTATGAATTGAACAGGGATATCCAAAACAATGATTTCACAGTAGTTGGTATAGGAGATATGGCTGGGGACGTCTTTGGAAATGGAATGTTATTGTCCAGGCATATCAAGCTTGTAGGTGCTTTTAATCATATTCATATATTTGTAGACCCTAATCCTGACGCTGAAACTAGTTTTAAAGAGCGAGAGCGATTATTCAATCTTCCAAGATCTAACTGGACGGATTATGATAAAAAACTCATTTCCAAAGGGGGTGGCGTTTTTTCCCGCAGTGCAAAATCAATCCCTGTTAGTCCGGAAATGCAGAAAGTATTTGGAATAAAACAAACTTCAATTGAACCTAATGATCTGATTAAAGCAATATTAAAAGCCGATGTGGATTTACTGTGGAGCGCTGGAATTGGAACTTATGTCAAATCAAGCACTGAAAGTAATATCAGCGTAGGTGATCGAACAAATGATGCAACTCGCGTTAATGCCAATCAGTTGAGATGTAAGGTGATAGGTGAAGGAGGTAATTTGGGATTAACCCAGTTAGCACGAGTGGAGTATAGTTTACACGGTGGCAAAGTCTACACAGATTTCATAGATAATTCTGGAGGGGTTAATTGCTCAGATAAGGAAGTTAATATTAAGATTTTATTGAATAATGTTGTAACCGCCGGAGATCTTACTCCCAAACAAAGAAATGAGCTCTTAAGTAATATGACTGATGAAGTAGCCAAATTAGTGCTCAGAGATAATTTCCTACAAACCCGCGCTATTAGCTTAACTGCTTCTCAAGCCCTAAGAGCAATTGAATTACATGGAAGGTATATTAACGAATTAGAAAAAACAGGCAAAATTGATAGAACTTTAGAGTTTTTACCTGATGAAAAAGTTCTTATGGAACATAAATTAATGGGGAAAGGATTAACTCAACCTGGAATTGCTGTTCTTATGTGTTACAGCAAAACCATACTAAAAGAGCAAATTCTGGCTTCTGAAGTTCCTGAAGAGGATTATATGAATCAGATACTTATTGGTTCATTCCCCAAGCCTCTGCAAGAGCGTTTCAGTAAACAAATGCAAGATCATCCATTAAGAAGGGAGATAATTGCTACTCGTTTAAGTAACATTATTGTCAATGAAATGGGCTTTACCTACGTTTACAGATTACAAGATGAAACCGGAGCCTCTGTTTCGGCGATTGTCAGAGCGTATATGATTGCCAGAAGTGTCTTAAATTTGGAAGCGATATGGAAACAAATTGAAGAACTTGGTACAAGAATCAGTGCACAAGCTCAAGTTGATATGATGATGTTGTATGTCAGACTATCCAGAAGGGTGACAAGGTGGTTTTTAAGAACCCATCGAAGGGCGATGAGTATTACTCAAGCAATAGAGTTATATGCAAAAGGGGTTGATGAACTGAAAAAATCCATGCCTGCAGTCTTTGGCGAAACAGGTCGGATTCAATATGAGGAACATTATCAAGAGCGGATAAAAGAAGGGATCCCACCTCAACTTGCCCATGAATTAACAGTGACTCGAGGTTTGTTTGCTGCAACAGATATTATAGAAATTGCCTATGAGGAAAATATAAAAATACCAAAAGTAGCTGAAATATATTTTGGTATTGGCGAATTTCTTGATGTAGCCTGGCTTAGAACCCAAATTATTGTTCACACTACAGAAAATCATTGGGAGTCTTTATCTCGAGAGGCACTGCGTGATGATTTGGATTGGCAACAACGTCAGTTAACAGCAGCGATAATGGGTTTTGAACCTAATAATAAAGATTTTCAAGCAAGATTAACAAGATGGGGGGAGACCCACGTTTCTTTAATTGATCGGTGGAATCATATTCTGACGGCTCTGAAATCAAGTACAGCTTTGAACTATACTATGTTTTTAGTTGCTACAAGAGAGCTGCTTGATTTAACCCAAACGACTTTACAATCCAATTTAAAAATGGAAGAAGCTTTTTGAAATGAAAGGAGTTAAATAAAATGGGGACTAATACTGCTTCAGAATATTCACCACTGAGCAAATTATTTCATTGGGTCATTGCATTAGCAGTTATTGTCATGCTAATTGCAGGTTTTTTTCTTGATGAAATACCTGAGCAATTTCAGGGAGTTGCTTATATGCTTCATAAATCAACAGGAATTACTATTCTTTTTTTGATGATTTTGAGGTTTATTTGGATCCATGCCAAGGGAAAACCTGCTTTACCAGCCTCTGTTAGGAATTGGGAGAAATTTTTATCGAGATTTGTACAATATGGATTTTATATACTCTTGATCATTATGCCATTGAGTGGATGGATCATGTCGGTTGCAGCAGACAGAACTCCAAGTTACTTTGGCCTGTTTAAAGCACCATTACCTTGGATAGAACCTAATAAATCTTTGGCCGAATTAATGGCTGAATGCCATGAAACTATCGCATGGATTTTGATTGCCTTCATTACAATACATATCTTGGGTGCAATTAAGCATCATTTTATTGATAAAGACAATGTCCTAAGGAGTATGTTGCCTGGAAAAAGAAAATAGCTCCGTACTTTTGAAAAATTGAGCTTGAATTTCAAGACTCAAGCTCAATTTTTTCTTCCAATTGGATTGGAAATTTGTCACCTTCCAGGTAGACAGATGAAAAACTTTCTTTTAGTATACTTGCAGCAACCAAATATCGATTTTGACCAAGCATAGAATAATCAATTAACTCGCCAATCTCTGTATCTTCATCCGATTTAAATAACTTTTGCCCAGAATGCAATTCATTATTTGTCTGAATAATAAATTTCTTTAATTCATGTTTAAGAGTCGCTCTATAGTGAGTTCTTGCGATGATCTCCTGGCCCTTATAACATCCTTTATCAAAACTGACATATGAAGTCTGATGCAAGCCGATTCTATGTGGTAAAAAGAGTCCTCTGGAGTTAGGATAAATATCAATTTGATTATTAAACAGTCTAAGGGTATGCCAGGTTAATGAACCGAGTAATTGATTATTTTCAATAAAGGGCTTGCAAAAACTATCATAATAATCTGAATGAATTAAATAGATATAGAATCCTTTACCTAAGTGATAAACACAACCATGACTTGTATAAGATAGAGCATATGATTCGTTGGGCAAAGGTAATAACCGAGGTATTTGATCATTATCATTCTGTAAATAAAAACCTAAAACTTTATAGCTATTATTTGTAGTAATTTTAACACGAGAAAGTAGGGCTGCTTTGTTTAATGAATTTTGAGTGAGTTCAATTAAATCCTTGGGTAGAACTAATTTTATTCCTTGCCAATTGATAATATCCAACAAGGAAAGAATTCTCCCTTTAAGATTACATTGGGCCCCCTGAATCATTGAAGCATCGGATACCAATCGTAAATCACAAGTGAATTGCCCTTGCAGGAAATCTATTGATTTCTCTCCAAATAAATCGATGACTCCCATATAAGATAAGTCAAAAAGATAGTTTTTCTGCTTATTTAATAATAATTCAGACTCTATAGAGTGGAATGTTGTGAAAGACCTATTATTCACTAAATGTTCTAAAATAGTTTTCATATCAAGATCAGTGATGTTGTTTATAATACGGAGTAGTGTATCATTTGGTCTCTCAAAATCAGATATTAATTATTGAGTAATTAGAATTATGTTGAATTTATCGTGAGATAACAGAGGAAATCCATTGTGGACAACAGAGAAAAGTCGCGGTTATTATGGAAATGCAGGAGAGGAATGCTAGAGCTTGATCTTGTCTTGCAGAAATTCATAACCAATGAGATTGATCGACTTACAGAAAGTCAGTTAAAAGCATTTGATAATTTATTAACTCATAATGACCCTAACTTATATGCCTGGCTAATGGGGCATGAGAAGCCCGAAAAAGAGTTGCTTGAAATTGTATCATTCATCAGAAACAGTGATTAATCCAGGTAAATCCAAAGTATATCTTCGATTAATTACTATTCTTTATTTGTGCACCATTGCATTAATTTTATATTCTTCCTTACCTGTGTTAATAGAAGGTGCCTTAACTTTTCTTATTATTATTCAATTTAAAAATGATGTAACTAACCAAAGTGTTTGCCAAAGAATTAAAGAAATTAAATATTTACAAAATCATACGTGGTTACTAGAAACAATTGATGGTACTGTCCATCATTATGACGAGCTAAGAATTCTTGTTCACAATATGCTATTCCAGGTGATCCGATTATCTTCAGATAAAAAAAATCAGTTGTTAATTCTATTTAATGATCAGATACCTAGCTATCAATTGCGATTATTACACCTAAACAGCAATAAAAAGTAGTATATAATAATACATAATGATTAAAATAAATCCACCAGGCATTGATTAGGCTTTGTCATATTCGAACGTAATAACAAATAAAGGAATAATGAGGAAGTTATGAATATTGAAACCTCTTTAAGCGATGAATCACTGATTGAATTGGCTCAAAAAGGTAATGGGCTGGCCTATGATAAACTATTTGAGCGCTATCAAGATAAAATTCGACAAATGATTTATTTTTATACTCATGATTGGACAAATGTCAATGACTTGACTCAGGAAGTTCTTATCAAAGTATTTAGACATTTACCCTTATTTAATGAGCGCAGTCAGTTTTCAACCTGGTTATATAAAATTACTCAAAACACTATTAAAAATTATTTTCGCACCAATAATTTTCATATTGATTCAGAAATACAATATATGGATGAGCAATTTTCTACACCCTATAATTCTCCGGAATCAGAGATAATTGGGCTAGAGTTTGAGAAACAACTAGAAGCGGCAATGTTATGTTTATCTGAAGAGCTGCGATTATGTTATGGTCGGCATATATTTGATGGACAAACATATCAGGATATCGCAAAAGAAATGCATTGTCCCATAGGAACTGTGCGCTCTCGTATATTTAGAGCTCGGAAACAGCTTATGGATATTGTGAATGAGAACCATGCTTTGTGATCCCTATAAAATTATAAATCCTCAATTCCATTTAATTATTAAATAAATAAGCTTACAAAGATCTGCTATTAGATAAACATATGTTAAAATGCTTTCATTCGAATGAACCTGACAAAACCTCTTATGCTCGAAAGTGATCGCCTAATCAGTAGTCAAAGTATTGTCTCAGAAGAAGCCATAGATAGAGCTATCAGGCCGCTTAGTTTGAGTGAGTACGTAGGACAAGATTCTGTAAGTTCACAGATGCAGATATTTATCAATGCGGCAAAAAAGCGAAACGATCCTTTAGACCATGTTCTTATTTTTGGCCCACCTGGTCTTGGCAAAACTACTTTAGCGAATATCATAGCTCACGAAATGGGAGTTAATATCAGACAAACTTCTGGGCCAGTGATTGAGCGCGCAGGTGACATTGCTGCTATATTGACGAATTTACAACAAAATGATGTACTATTTATTGACGAAATTCATAGACTAAGTCCTGTTATAGAAGAAATTCTTTATCCGGCTATGGAAGATTATAAGTTGGATATCATGATAGGAGAAGGGCCGGCAGCACGATCTATTAAATTGGAGTTACCTCCTTTTACATTGATTGGAGCTACAACAAGAGCAGGATTACTTACCTCGCCATTAAGGGATAGATTTGGTATAGTGCAACGATTGGAGTATTACTCTGTTGATTCGCTTACCCGGATTGTAGCTCGCTCTGCGCATTTGCTTGGTGTCCCTACAAAACCGGAAGGAGCCAGAGAAATTGCATTACGTTCAAGAGGAACACCACGCATTGCTAATCGCCTGTTAAGAAGAGTAAGAGATTATTCTGAAGTGAAAGGAAATGGCATCATTACTGTTGATATGGCCCAACAAGCTTTGGAAATGCTTGAAGTTGATCAACATGGATTTGATTTAATGGATAGAAAATTATTGTTAGCAGTGATAGAGCATTTCAACGGTGGTCCAGTAGGCATAGATAGCATTGCAGCTGCTATTGGCGAAGAGAAAGGAACTATTGAGGATGTTTTGGAGCCATTTTTAATACAACAAGGCTTTCTAATGCGCACTTCTCGCGGTAGAATAGCCACTTCGAAAGCATATCAGCATTTTGGTTTTAACGCGATCGAGCAGGAATAACTCATGAATTTTATATCAAATCATCAGCATAACATTAGAGTCTATGCAGAAGATGTTGATTATATGGGGATTGTTTATCATGCTAACTACCTTTGTTATTTGGAAAGAGCTCGAACTGAATTATTAAGACAAAACGATTTAATTCTAAGTGAGTTCGTAAAATCAGATGTTTTATTTGCGATTCATGAACTGACAATAAAATATGTCTTTCCGGCCAAGTTAGATGATCACTTAACAATTAGAACAGAAATTAAAGAATTTAGAGCGTGTAGTTTTCTATTTAACCAAGAGATATCTAATCAACATAAACAATTAATTTGTAGGGCTAGTGTTCAAGTAGTCTGCGTTGGTAGAAATTTAAAACCCAAACGACTACCTAATATTATGAGAAATGAATAACTAAACCTTTCAGTATGGAGATTAATGGTGGCTAATCAAGCAAATGTACTCATGTATTTTATGCAAGCGGGTTTGGTAGTAAAGTCCGTTATGCTGATATTGTTAATTGCTTCAGTAATTTCATGGACATTAATCTTCCAAAGAGCATGGTTTTTTAATCGTAGAAAACAAATGACTGATGCTTTTACCAGAAGATTTTGGGATTGCGGAGACTTAAGCAAACTATATGCTGATGTAGACAGCAATAGTGATGAGAGACAAGGCGTTGCTGCTATCTTTCACGCTGGTTTTAAAGAATTTGTCCGTTGTAGAAAACAAGGTGCGGTAGCTATTGAGCCTATACAAAGAGTCATGCAGATAAGTCATGCCAAAGAAGCAGAAAAGCTGGAACAACATTTACCTTTTTTTGCATCAGTAGGATCTATTTCTCCCTATGTGGGTTTATTTGGCACAGTTTGGGGTATAATGACATCATTCCAGGCTTTGGGACATGCTCAACAAGCGACTATTGCAATGGTAGCGCCTGGTATTTCAGAAGCACTGGTAGCTACAGCTTTAGGACTATTCACTGCAATTCCAGCGGTTATTGCCTACAACAGATATACGACGCGCGCCAATACTTTGCTGAATAAATATGATTTATTTCAAGAAGAACTAATTTCTTTAATTGAACAACAAACTTCTGGTTCACCTAGAGGATAAGACTTAAAATGAATCGATCTAAAACCAATCGTGAACGTCCAATCTCAGAAATTAATGTAGTGCCATACATTGATGTTATGTTGGTTTTACTGGTTATTTTTATGATTACAGCTCCAATGCTGACACAAGGTGTTACAGTAGATCTGCCCAAGGCAGCCAGTCAAACTTTACAGGCCGCTGACAGAGAACCCATCATTGTTTCAGTGAATCAATTAGGCAGTTATTTTTTAAATATTAGTAGCACACCAACAGAGCCTATTGAAGCTCAGGCATTATTAGTACGAGTTGCTGCAGAACTGGAGTTAGCCAAACAGTCAGGCCAAAAACTTAATGTGCTTGTTAAGGGAGATCAGGGTGTTGCTTACGGGAAAGTTGTCCAAGCGATGGCACTCTTAAAGCAAGCAGGCGCTGAGCAAGTTGGATTGCTTACTGACTCCGAAGCAGGAGAAGAGGGGCGAGCATGATAAGTGATCTTACCTACAGAAAAGCATTTCTTTTTGCTGTCATACTTCATCTTTTTTTAGTTGTATTGCTTTTAACAGATAATAGCAGCAAAAGACCTGTGTTAACCATGGAGTCTAAAAATTCTCCTGGTATGATACAACCAACTATTTCTCAACAGGAGGTAGTAAAAGCGGTCAGTGTCGATAATAAAGAAATAATGAAAACAGTGAATCGTTTGAAGCAAGAACGCGAACAACAAAAGAAAGCGGAACTCAACCGACAAAAGGAATTATTAAGGCAAGCTGAGGCAGCCAAACAACAAAGAATCAAAGAGCAGCAAGAAATTGCAAGATTGAAGGAAGAGGCGAATAAAATTGCAATTGCCAGAAAAAAACAAGCTGAAGAAGAAAAAAAACGGTTAAAAGAATTGGCTGAGCAAAAAGCGTTAGAAGCTAAACGTATCGAAGAGTTAAAGAAACAAAACGAAAAATTGGCTAAACAACGGGAGTTGGAAGCGAAAAAACTTGCCGAGCTCAACAAGAAAAAACAAGAAGAAAAAGAGAAGGCTGAGAAACTTAAAGCAGAACAAGCGAAAGCTGAAAAGCTGAAAGCGGAGAAAGCCCGCGCAGAACAAGAAAAAGCTGAAATAGAAAGAAAAAGACAGGCCGAAGCAGCAGCTGCCCAACAGGCAGCCCAAAATGCGGAAAGACAAGCACGAATAGCTGGTGAAGTTGATAAATATAAGGCACTTATTGTCAATGCGATCGGACGCAACTGGATTTTACCTGAAAATGTTGACAGTTCTCTGTCGAGCCAATTCAGGATACGTCTTGCTCCTGATGGAACTGTACTGGAAGTGTCTCTAACTCGCAGTAGTGGTGATCCTTTGTTAGATAGGTCAGCACAAACAGCAATATACAAGGCCTCGCCGCTTCCCGTGCCTAAAGACGCTGAAACATTTAATTTGTTTCGCGATATCAGTTTAACCGTTCGTCCAGAACAAGTTAGGGGGTAAAGCTCGTGTTGAATCGAATTATTTCACTTTTCTTGCTGTTATTTACTGGTCAAGTGATTGCTCTTGATTTGGAACTAACTCAAGGAATTAATTCAGCCCTGCCAATAGCCATCAATTCTTTTGGCTCAGACGCGGCGGCTAAAGAAATAGGGGGTGTCATAGAGAATGATTTAACTATATCAGGACAGTTTAAAATTATCTCTGGGCCACAAGGAGCGAATTCTCAATCTTCTGTGAATACATTACGTCAACTGGGAGCTGACAGTGTGGTTACTGGCCGAGTTAATCAAGTTGGGAACCGGATTGAAGTGAGTTTTACTCTGGCTGATGCCGTAGCTAATGGCAATATTTTGTTGACAAAAACTTTCCAAATCAATGCCAATCAGGTAAGGGCTTTAGCTCATCATATTAGTGATGAGGTATACCAAAAACTGACTGGGGAAAGGGGAATATTCTCCACAAGGATAGCTTATATTTCAGTGCAAAGAAGTGGTGGAAGGTCTCGCTACTCCCTGGAGGTTGCAGACGCAGATGGACACAATCCTCAAAGCTTACTCGTCTCTTCAGAACCTATTATGTCACCTTCATGGTCACCCAATGGTAAATCCATATCTTATGTTTCTTTTGAAAAGAAAAAAGCTGAAATTTTTACTGTCTCTGTTGAAACAGGTCAGCGTCGTTTAATTACGAGCTTCCCAGGGATTAATGGAGCTCCCGCATGGTCACCTGACGGCCGTCATCTGGCAGTTGTGTTATCCAAAAGCGGTACACCCAAAATTTACGATGTTGATTTGAGCAGTGGTGCTATGAAACAACTAACTTTTGGTAATTCTATCGATACAGAACCACGTTATTCTCCTGATGGTCGCAGTTTATTGTTCACTTCAGGAAGGGGAGGGTCGCCTCAAGTGTATCGTTTATCATTGGCTGATGGCCAGATAAACCGAGTCACTTTCGAAGGCAATTATAATGCCCGCGCCTCTTATACTCCAGATATGAAGCACATTGTCATGCTGCACAGGGAAGACAGACAATTTAATATTGGTGTACAAAACACAGATGGTGGCCCGATTTCCAATTTAACTTTTTCTGGCCTTGATGAATCCCCATCAGTCTCTCCAAATAGTCGGTTAGTGCTTTATGCTACTCGTCATCAGGACCGAGGGGTTTTAGGCATTGTATCAATTGATGGGCGAATTAGAATGAGACTTCCTGCTCGTGAAGGCGATGTTCAGGAGCCGGCTTGGTCCCCTTACCTGAGTTAAAAATGATAAGAAACTTATTCCTGTTGTTTTTTTTATTTATAACTAATGCTGGTTATTCGTGGAATGCGATAGGGCACCAACTGGTAGCCCAAATCGCATACGATAATTTGACACCTCAATCCAAGCGTATGTGTAATTTATATTCACATTCAAAAACCAAAACATCGTTTAATATCAATTTTGTAAAATCAGCTTCCTGGCTAGACTCCATAAGAGCACATGATGTTCATTGGTTTGATGCTTTACATTACATTGATATTCCATTCTCCAGGGATGAAACGGCATTGCCAGCTTTATCAGATATTAATGCGCTCTGGGGAATTAATCAGGCGATTGCTGTGCTGTCTTCCAATAAAGCCAGTATTGCTGATAAAAAATTGAGCTTACGCATATTGGTACATCTGGTCGGAGATATTCATCAGCCTTTGCATACCGTTACAAAGGTAAGTAAAAAATTACCTAATGGTGATTTGGGTGGAAATTTATTTCAGCTAGGTAAAAATTCTATTGGGAATAATTTGCATCAATATTGGGATAATGGCGGTGGTATTTTGATTGGTCAAGGGAAATTTTTCCAGATTAAGAATAAGGCAAGGCAATTAGAAAAGAAATGGTCTTGCCAATCAGCTACTAAAGAAAACAATCCGCGACAATGGATTAATGCATCACACCAATTGGCTTTGACTAAAGTTTATAAGGTTTCAGCTTATCAAGTGCCCCCTAAGCAATATCAATTAAATACTCAAAACATCACAGAAAAACAGATACTTCTGGCTGGATGTCGGCTAGCTTATCTGCTAAATAATATTGCCGAAGGTAAAAACAAGCTATTCTAAATTTCATTTTCTTTATTACCAATCCGCAGTTATTCCCTTTAAACCATTCTCTAAATATTTTACAGAAGCAAATCCAGACTTGAGAAGTATATCTAAAGCTATCTTGCTTCGCTTACCTGTCTGACAATACAAAATAATAAGCTGATTAGGATTTAGTTCATGTAAGCGCTGAGGCAATTCATCTAAAGGAAGCACAATGCCTCCTACATTCTGTATTTGATGTTCTTTTATACTACGAACATCGATTAGATGAATATTGTTCTTATTTGTATATAATTTATAAAATTCGTCAAGAGTTATTCTATAATGGCTTGAATCGATTTGAGTTGAACAATTCATAGGATTGATTAGTTTTCTAATTGGCTGATTTTGAATGCAAAACTCACAATCGGGATTTTTTGAAATAATGATGTTCTTAAAGGTCATGGTTAGCAAGTTAATAGCAAGCAAGCGTTTATTTAATGGATTGCCTATTTGTAGTATCCATTTGATTATTTCTGTTGCCTGAATAATGCCTAACAACCCAGGTAAAGTACCAATGACCCCGCTGCCCTCACAACTGGGCATATTGGTATCGTTTATGGAAATTGGGAATACACAATGGAAACAGGGGTTTTGTTTGCCGTGGAATATAGAGCAATACCCTTGAAAATGTGAGGCACTAGCATAAACATAGGGTTTTTCCAACTCAAAGCAAATACTGTGAATTAAATATCGCGTATAAAAATTATCGGATCCATCTGCAATGATGTCATACTGGCTAATTATCTCAGCCGCATTTTCTTCTGTTAATCTTCTGGAGTAAGATTCAATTTGAATCAATGGATTAATAGCCAGAAGTTGCTCTTTTGCTGCAGCAACCTTTTTTTTATTAATATGAGTATGATTATAAAGAATCTGTCTGTGTAAATTACTTAATTCAATAATGTCATCATCAACAATGCCTAAAACTCCAACACCTGCTGCTGCAAGATAAACTAAAAGTGGAGAACCCAATCCGCCAAGCCCAATACATAACACGCGAGAATTTTTAAGTTTTTCTTGTCCTGCCAAACCAATTTCTTCCATCTTGATTTGTTGAGAATAACGGATTAATTCGCTCATTACCAAATTTGATTTATTCATTATAGGATTCATTCATTTGAGTTAAAAATTGTTTGGCTGCGACTAAGGGTTCTGGTGCTTTTGTGATGGCGGATATCACTGAAATACCCTCAACTTTGGTTTTTAAGACATCAGAAAGATTCTTCAAAGTTATGCCGCCAATGGCAACCAATGGATAACGAAGTGTTTTTCGCCAACGTTCAAGTCGTGTGATTCCTTGAGCTTGAAAAGGCATTTTTTTGCTGATTGTTTCATAAATGGGGCCGCAAGCGACATAGGAAGGATTAAGAGCATGGGCTCTGGCAACTTCATAGTAGCAATGTGTGCTTACACCCAAAAGCAATCCTGATTGATTAATTCTATCGATATCAGCATTTTCCAGATCCTCTTGCCCGAGATGAACTCCTGCAGCACCATAATTAATAGCAAGCTCCCAGTAATCATTAATAAATAATGTGGCATTATGCTGATTTGCCAAAAGGACACTCCGTTTTATTTCTTCTTCTAACTGGTCTTGAGGAGCTTCCTTTATTCGTAACTGTATGTACTTAATTCCCAATGGCAATAATATTTCTAGCCAGTAGCTACTATCTACAATGGGATAAAAACCCATAGAACATTTTTTAAATGAAGGAATTAGTTTAATTAAAGGTCTTGGCGATAAATAGGGGAGATCTACCTCGTCTTCCGGCCAACCATCATGAAATAGTTGAGAAGTCTCCTTATCAATCTCAATGGATTGACGTATTCCACGATTGACATACATTTTAGCAATAACGATAGCGTCTTTCATTGAATAACCAAGCGCAAGACAAGCTGTGAGTGCTGAAGAAAGAACACAACCTGTCCCACGGTAATTTGTTTCAGGAAAACGATAATTTGCAATCCAAAACGACTCTTTCCCATCGGTCCAGTAATCTTGACTGAATAAATTATCTTTGACATGTCCTCCTTTCAGTAAAACCTGCTTAGCTCCCATTGATAGCAGATCAGTGGCTGCGTTTATTACATCCTGATAAGAAGAAATGTTCCGATTTAAAATGGTTTCTGCTTCTATCTTATTAGGAGTAATAATAGTAACGTAGGGAAACAATTTAATTAGATTTTTTTTGTGCTCCTCTAAATCTGAAAAAAACAAGTCTGCTCCTGAGGAGGAGGTAATTATTGGGTCAAGAACAACAAACCCTTCGTAATCCTTTAAAAAGGAAATAATTTTCTCGCAGCTTGAAGTAGAACCTAACATACCAATTTTAATAGCATCGGGCTTAAAATTTAATTTCAGAGCACTACATTGAGCAGCAACATGGTCACCGGATATCGCTTCTACTGCAAAAATTGAGTGAGCATTTTGTGCGGTTACCGCGGTGATGGCAGAACAAGCCCTGACATTCAAGTTACTAAATGTTTCCATGTCAGCATGGATACCAGCTAATCCGGATGAGTCAACACCGGCAATTGTCCAAACAATGGGTTTTTTCATAAACTGCTTACCTGATGCCAAAATGGAGTATCAATTAATGGAGTACTTGGGTGTGCTACATTTCTAGCAGGCATCATTCCTCCTGTAAAAGCCTGATAACCTGCAATAACGGCATGGCGAAATGCAGTTGCCATGATCGCAGGATGATTGGCAAGAGCGACGGCAGTATTTAAAAGCACACCATCAAAACCTAATTCCATCACCTGTACAGCGTGAGATGGCTTACCAATACCCGCATCAATGATTAATGTGATATCAGGAAATCGATAACGCAAGGTTTCCAAAGCATATGGGTTAATTAAACCCTTACCTGAGCCTATAGGAGCTCCCCAGGGCATTAAAATTTTACAGCCTGCATCAACCAGTTTTTGACATAAAACCAAATCATCAGTGCAATAAGGAAAAACTTCGAATCCTCTGTCAATCAAAGCCCTGGCTGCCTTGATTAGTTCAAAAGGTTCAGGCTGCAAATTATAGTCATCACCTATTACTTCCAGTTTTATCCAGGGTGTATTAAATAATTCTCTTGCAATTTCAGCTGTGCAAATCGCAGCATCTGCATTACGGCAGCCGGCTGTATTCGGTAGAAGATGACAATCTAATTTTTTTACCGCTTGCCAAAAAGATTCTCCACCTATTCCTGCAGAAGTCTGACGCTTAATTGATATCGTAATAACTTCTGTACCCGAATTATCAATCGCTTGCTGCATATGCTCTAATGAAGGATAACATGCAGTACCCAATAGTAAGCGGCTACTTAATTCCTTTCCTGCCAAACTCCACATCATTAACCTCCTTGCATAGGGAAGAGGATATCGATACTGTCATTCGCTTGCAAAATTGTAGTTTCATAAGCATTGTGCGGTACATGATGATTATTTATCGCTACAGCAAAATGCTGTTGGGTATAATTAAGCTGCTTTAAAAAAGCACTTAAGGATAATGAGGATTGAATGGTATAGATTTTATCGTTTAAATAAATATTAATCACAATAGCTCTCCCAAAGCTCTGGATGATTCAGATGCTGAAAATTGGATGTCACGCCGCGTAAAATTTCTGCTGCCAAGGCTGGGGCTATTAAATAACCATGACGATAAAGTCCATTGACTGCTATAAGCCCATCGACAAATTTAATGCGTGGTAAATGATTTGTTAAAGTTGGACGGCAATGGGTCACCGTTTTTATGATGCGAGCCTCGTCAAAGCCTGCATGTAAATAATACACAGCAGTCAATAACTCCAAAGTTGTACGCACGGAAATAGGACTAAAATCTTCTGCTTCAATTTCGCTAGCACCTATGAGGTAAAGATTTCCTGGTCTGGGTACAAGATATAAACTATACCTTGGATGCAGAAGACGTATAGGGCGATGTAATTGGACTCCTGGTGCATGAAGCCAAATGAGCTCACCTCTAATGCCACGTAAATCAGGAAATACCGTTTGTGCTCCCAAACCACGACAATCAAAAACGACATCAAAATGATATCTCTGCTCTTTTGTATTGATCTCACCTGGTTTAATCGACAGCACTGGGGAGTTGGCAATATAAGGTATGCCAAGAGAGTCGAGATATTTTTTTAAAGACAACATTAGTGTTTGGCAATCGATATGTGCTTCATTTGGAAAATAATAAGCGGTTTCAAACTTCGTCAGCTCAGGCTCAAGCGTAATAAGATTTTCATGAGATAATTTTTGAAAAACACAATTATTCTGATTGAGTTGATTCAGGATACGCCGGCTAAAGTGAATCCATTCCGCATGATCGCCGGGATGGCATAGCACCAGAGTGCCAGATTGTTGAAAATACACGGACTCAGGTAAGTACTCAATAATGCGTGGCCAACAATTCTTAATAGATTCTTGACCCAGGCTGGAAATCAATAAGATTGATTTATCCAATTCTGAAAAAGGCGATAATAGACCTGCAGCTGCAGTGCTGCAATTCATGTTTTCATTAGAGTGATCAAAAAGGGATACCTGCCAGCCCGCATTATGTAATGCAAAAGCCAACAGACGTCCCATGATCCCTGCGCCTGCAATGCCTGCTCGCATAATTAATTCTCAAGGCAACAAGCGATTGGTTTCAAATCAGAATAAGGTGTATCAGGCAAAAAACGATTGGTATAGCATTGCGAGATATCAAAGTGCTCATCAATAATGTTTAGATGCTTGGTATAGCGTCCAACTTTATCCCAATCTCTGTCAACATTAATTAATGTACGCGAAAAAAATGGTAATGTTCTTGTAAAGATCTTTTGGTATAAGGGGGTACGCAACTGAGGTTTAGCCTGACATAATAACTCATAGGCTTCTTCAGGCTTTTCTGTTGTGTAGGCTGCACCGCGCTGTGTTGCTCTGAGAAATCCCTTAACTAATTCGGGTTGTTTTAATGTTGTTTCAGGAACAATAAATTGTATTGAACAAAAACAACAACAACCTAAACCAGCTAATTGATCAATGCGTAAAAATACAGTTTCTCCGCAAAGATGTTCCAATTCAACTTTTTGAAAGTTAATAAAACCAATACCGGTGTCGATAACATCCCGATAAATGGCATCTGTGACATTCATACCAATACGTACTGTTTTATAGCTTGTCGGATCAATGCCAGCGAGGCTGGCCAAATCATCAATAATTTTTTTGCCAAATTCTCCAATATAACCTACTCGTTTACCAACAATATCCTGGAAAGAATTTATGCCACTTGACTTTAAAGCAATCAGTCCTGTTGGTGGCTCATCAAGAAGTGTACCTATGGAA
This sequence comes from Legionella pneumophila subsp. pascullei, assembly GCF_900637585.1. Taxonomy (NCBI): domain Bacteria; kingdom Pseudomonadati; phylum Pseudomonadota; class Gammaproteobacteria; order Legionellales; family Legionellaceae; genus Legionella; species Legionella pneumophila. The sequence goes on along the minus strand of NZ_LR134380.1, from coordinate 1,744,411 downwards.
GTAACTGGATAACCTTTTGCTTTGGCAGCAACGGTATGAATCATTGCTTTTACACCAAAATCTACTGTTCCGAGGCCAACGATTTCGGTCACGTCACTGGGATCTGCGGGTTCCAAAATGGCGAGCTTGATGCCTTCTTCTGCATAAAATCCCAATTGTTGCGCCACAAGTATTGGGGTATGATAAGGGTTGGTATACCAATTAAGTAGTAGGGTAACCCTGGATTTTAGTGATGACATTGCCATAACTCCTTATGTTATTATTTTTAAATATTATGGAGATGGCAAAAGGGAACCATGCCTTAAAAAGGCCATGGTTTTTTTAAAGGCGTCCTTACGCTGATATGATTCAGATCAAGTTCAACGGGTAACTCTCAGCCGGATTTCCCGACACCCCGCGCCATCTAATAAACTCAAATATACTAAATTTAATTATATGCTTTGTCAAACTAGCGATATTATTGACAGTATTGATAATTAATAAATAATAAACGAGGGGAAGGATCTGCTATGGAAAATTTAGAGCATGGACATTCGCAAAAAGAAATCAGAGAGCGATTAACGCAGACTCCCTCACAAAATTATTTACGAGATTGGATATATGGGGGAATTGATGGTGTTGTAACTACTTTTGCCATTGTTTCCGGTGTCGTCGGTGGGCAATTATCTTCTTTAGTTATTCTAATTTTGGGCTTTGCCAACTTGCTTGCTGATGGTTTTTCAATGGCTGCAAGTAATTATTTAGGTACCAAATCTGAGGTAGATCAATATCAGCGTTATAAAACAATTGAGGAAAAACACATCGAGTTTATTCCCGAGGGTGAAAAAAAAGAAATAAAACAAATTTTTCAAAATAAAGGCTTGCATGATCAAACACTGGATCAGATTGTTGATGAAATTACAGCCAACAGAGCCTTATGGATAAAGACCATGCTACAAGAAGAATATGGATTACCTGCTTCGCTTAGATTCCCGTTTAAAGCGGCGCTTTATACTTTTAGCGCATTTCTATTTTTTGGAATTATTCCACTAATCCCTTACGTACTGGTCATGAACAATCCGTTTATCTGGTCTTGTTTTTTCACTGCAATTACATTTTTTGTCATCGGTTCGATCAAAAGCCACTGGTCGACCAAATCCTGGCTATATTCTGGTTTTGAGACACTGGTCATTGGTGCTGTTACAGCCTCTTTATCTTATGGCATTGGACTGTTTTTACATTATTTTCTGACTTAAAAGTAAGGTAATACTAAAAATGATTCATTTATTAATCAATTGCATGAGTTTAAAAATCTCCATCCGAGCAATCAATCACAATATTATGTTGTTTCTTTGTTTAGGAGTATTGGGGAGCTTATCTCATGCAGCTAAATCAATAAATACAAATCAGACAGATAGTCTGTTCAATATTGTTAAAATGAGCACTATATTAAGCAAAGATAGTTTAATGTCTCCCTATAATTACTTACTCACACAACCATTAATGACAACCACTTTGGAAAGATACTATCAGCGCACCTCCAGGATTAAAGTAATTAGCGCCTTTACAAATCCGCATAACAACACATATTCTCGAATTATCATCCTGTATGTAGACATAAATAAGAAGAGAAATAATGTAGATCTTGCCCAAAAGAAAAATGAAGTCATTCCCGTTGAGTTAGCAGCTATTAACATTAATTTTGCAGAACTGCCAGAGAAACTTATTACTGATATAATTCATACTAATATCCCTTTTGGAAAATTATTAACTCAACATCATCTGAAAGTTCTCAGTAAAGACCGCGCCTATTTCTCTGTTGCTTGCAACAAAATGCTGGCTTCTCTGATCCATTGCAAATTAAATAAAAAATTATTTGGCCGTACCAATGTGCTTGTTAGGGCAGATAACAAAAAATGGATTGCTCGAGTTATTGAAATTTTATCCGATGAAAAGGAAGTCAAACGCCATTTAAGGTTAAATTAAGCAGCTTGCCGCTTTATCCAATTTTTTGCAACCAGCGAACCAATGTACGGGTTTTATTGGAAAATAATTTAGGAGCATAAAACTCACCCGCAACACGTTTACTAATTTCACTCAGGGTAGGGTAAGGAACAATAGCATCTGTAAAACTTCGGAGCGTTTTTTTCTCACGAATTGCCATAATCCAAGGTAAAATGAGTTCTCCAGCATGTGGACCAACTATGGTAACTCCCAGGATCCTTGCTTTCTTGTCTGTGATGATTTTTATTTTTCCATTTAAAGTGCGCTCGGTTTGCGCACGATCATTAGCCATAAATGGCCACTCAGTTATTTGGAGATCAGGATGCTTTAAGGCATCACTGGCTCTTAGTCCAACATGAGCTAATTCGGGATCAGTATAAGTGACCCATGGAATCGCCTTATAATCCACTTTAGCCGGTAATTTAAAAACAATATTACGAAGCACGATACCAGCCTGATAACTAGCCATATGAGTAAACTGATAAAACCCTGTTACATCACCCAGAGCATAGATTTTTTTGTTACTGGTTTGTAAATATTTATTTACTTCAACGCCTTTGCTGGTGAATTTAATACCCGCTTTTTCCAAATCAAGGAGATCTACATTAGCCCGACGTCCGGTTGCAATGAGCAGGTGACTGGCTGTAATAGTGAATTGCGTGTTCTGAAATTCAAAACATACAGAGATACCCGTATCAGGATGAGAATTTATTTGCGTAATCTTGATTTGTTCATAAATGAGAATATTCATCGATTTCATCTGAGTACGGAGGACAGTTACACAATCAGGGTCATCCTTGGGAAGAAGATTCAATCCCTCCAGCAGAGTCACTTGAGAGCCCAGCATAGCAAATGCTTGAGCAAGTTCACAACCAATAGGGCCACCACCAATGACAATCAAGTGCTTAGGCTGTTCTTTCAAATCAAAAATCGTTTCATTGGTGAAATAAGGGGCCGTATCCAATCCAGGAATTGGTGGGATAAATGGGGAAGAACCTGTTGCAATCACAAAACGTTTTGCTTTAATGATACTATCACCAGCTTGTATGGTATTAGAATTTAAAAATTTCCCTACCTGTTTAATAACTTGCACGCCTAATGATTCAAAACGTTGGATAGAATCGTGTTCAGAAATGTTGTCTATGACTTGATGCACATGTTGCATTACTTGTTGAAAATCAACTTTTATCGCCTCAGTATGTACTCCAAAATGTGTTGCATGTTTTGCATAATAAAACGTCTTGGCTGCCGCAAGTAATGATTTGGATGGGATGCAACCGTAATTTAAACAATCTCCTCCCATTTTCCCAGACTCAACCAAAACGACTTTAAGCCCTAATTGTGAACAACCAGAAGCTAAACTCAAACCTCCAGCTCCACCACCTATAATGGCTAAATCACAATTTATTACTTGCCTAATATCTAAGAAATTTTGATGATTCTGATGCTTGCGAGTTAAGAATTGATAAAGTGCTGGCATTAGAGACAAAACAGCCAATGCGAGCAGAGGACCTAATATTTGTAGTTCAAATATGATCCTAAAATTGGGCGTCTGATTGGCTGCAAATATTTGGCTTAAACTATTACCAACCATTACATAGACTGTTGTTCCTGGAATAATGCCAATAAAAGTCGCTGTAATGAATGTTTTTGCTCGAATATTTAAAAGAGCAGGTACAATATTTACTACCCAAAAGGGAAATAATGGAATTAATCGTAGTGTAACTAAATATGAAAAAGCGTTATGTTGAAATCCCTGACGCATACGCTCAATCCATCCAGATGCCTTTTGTGCAAACCAGTCACCCAAAGCAGTGCGAACTGCAAAAAAAAGTATGGTGGCCCCGAGTGTCGCGCTGATAACCACAAATAACACACCCCAGAATACCCCAAATAAAAATCCCCCGGTTAAAGTAAGAAGAACTGCCCCTGGAATAGAGATGGCCACAGCAATTGTATAAAAAATGATAAAAATCAGTGGCGCAACAAAATAATGAGTTCGAGTCCATGCAATGAGTAAAGTATGATTTTCTCTTAACGCATCAAAACTTAAGTATTTATCAAGGTGTAGACTGAAGAAAAGTACCAATAGCCCGATTAATACAAGCAAAGGCAACCAACGATGTATTTTTTTAATCATTCATGTTATTCCTTTAACTCGATAAGCTGATATAAATTATATGCAGATACTAACAGTAATTTATTTCGAGGTCATACCTTAATTATCGATAGGGTATAATAATACTAAGAATTATTTTCCAGAGTAGGGAAAGTACTCAAACTCCAATTCGAATATGAAAATCACCTTGAGACTATGTTATTGAAATGTCATGTTTTCGAAAAGCCTCCTCAATAGAAAAATTTAATTCACTTTTGACTGTCGATTTTTTATTTACATCTTTAATCATGCACCAAAGTTGAAAAGTCAATGCACTGTCGGCAAAACTGGTAAATAATACGACAGGTTTATTTCTACCACTTTTTACAACATCATCATGTTTATTGGCAATCTCCAAAAGGATGTCTTTAACAAGATTGAGGTTAGTCCCGAACGCTACGCTAACTTCACAATTCACTCTCCAATAATTATCTGTCAGCATGTAGTTGACTACACGGCGTGTAATTAAATCAGAGTTTGGAATAATAATATCTTCATTTACCGGAGTTATAATTTGTGTTGATCTAACTCTGATCTTTTTCACAAATCCTTCAACACCATCGATGTTAATTCGATCTCCAGGCCTTATTGGTTTCTCTATAAGCAAAATAATACCTGATACAAAATTATTAACTATACTTTGGAGTCCAAGACCAATTCCTACAGAAAGTGCTCCTGCGATAATGGCAAGGCCAGTAAAATTAAAACCTGCCACAAGTAAGCCTGAAATAACAGCAATACTGAATCCAACATAAGTCAAAATGGAGGCAATAGCTACCTGAGTCTCTTCTTCATTTTCGAATTGCTGGTGACGACTGATTGAAGTTGAAATGGCCCGGGACACAAGATATAAAAAACAAAAAATTATGATCCCGAAGAGAATGCGTGTTGGATAAATTGTAATATTTGCCAGAGTAAAGCCATACAATAATTTCTTGTAAACAGTATCAATAAAATCTGTAGCAAAGCCCCATGATATCCCTATTAGATAGATACTCAGGAGAACAACAACAAGTTTTAAGGTAATTTTAAGAATATAAAACTCGGTGAGCATCTGATCCTTTTTGTAACCAAATAATCGTATTACATTCAATTTGCCTTGTGAGTAACTTAATGAGGCATAAAATTTATTAATACTCTGTCCTACTAAAATAGTTATATACAGGATAAAAAAGGTAAAAATGCCAGATAGAGTAAGCTGCATGGCTAAAGTATAAAAGCCACTGATGTTAAGAATTGCACATCCTAAAAGCAACGCAGAAATAAAGTAGCGAATAAAATTATAATGTCTTTTTACAAAAGAAATATGAAGATGAGAGCGGCAGAAATAGTGAGTAAAATAAGCCGTAGTGGCAAGTAATAAAAATAGAAAGATGGAGCGAGTTAACTCCACAATAATCTTATTGACTTCCCAGATATCAAATAATCTCTGCTCTGACAATGCGAGGAAATAAAATGCAACAATCACAATGCTTAGTATTTCAAAAAATTCACTATCCATCGCATACCAATCAAAAAAAGCCTTGATTTTTTTTACTTTGAATAAAAAAACAATTAATAATGTTCCGGTAAGAAACCAAAAGAGCTCTTTTATCAAAAGAAATTGAGAGTTGATAAGCTGCTCTTCACCAGTGAATAGGGAGATATAGCCATACAATGAGCCCGTCATCACGAACAAAGCTAAAAGAGTAATATGAGCCCAGCGAATTTTTTTAAACTTCACGTAGCGGCGTATAGCATTAGATTGTCGTAATTTTGACAACACCAGGATGGAGATAAAAAAACTTGTAATAACAATGCAACACCATAGATAAACAGGTAAATCTTGAAGTAAAAATTTCTCTTTAGAGTGATTTATCCATTTGGCATTATCAGGAGAGTTAATAATTTTACTTACTAATTGCCATAATGGCAAAGTACGTGCCAAAGTTTTTTCTTGCCTCAATTGTAAAATAGCACTTTTATAAGCATCTATTGCTTCTTGTGCTCGAATCGAAAACAATCGGCATTGAGATTGTAACTCAGCCAACTGATGCTTTTGATTATTCAGATAGACTAAATCCGCCCCTTTGTCATTTCCTGTTGAGGCAGCTTGTTTGATTAATACATCCACTCCATTTAATTTCTTTTGTAAATCGGCTATGCATTCTTCTGATTGTGCTGATAGTTCACTTAAAGTTTCTACCGCCTTATTCAGATTATTTAAATTAAGATTTTGTACTGACAACTGAAGATTGATGTGATCAAATTGTTTATTTGCATTTTTGACATCAAAAACTGCAGGCAAAGTAGTCTCCCCCAAAGTCGGGGAAATGCTAAAAAAGAAAAGCAAAATCATGACAAAAATTCTCATGGCCATTCTCTTCCTTGCCAATTAACAAATTATTAACTCTACTTGCTTATGAACTGAATCTCAAGAAACAAATTTAAAATATCCACGAGATATTTCATGTAAAATAGGTAGATAGTTCAGTAATATTATTTGTTGTTAGGCCTCGCTGTTTGCGAGGCCCTAACATAGACTAAAATCATGCTTGTTGTAACGACTCGATAACTGCCCCTAAAAAGCGAGTAGCCTCGCCTCCGGTAATAGCCCTATGATCAAAGCTCAAGGATAAAGGAAGCATTTTGTGTCCTTCGATTTTGTCTTCTGTAACTACTGCTGCTTGATAAAGCCTTCCGACTGCTAGAATTGCGACCATTGGAGGAACAATTATTGGGCTGGCAAAACGTCCTGAAAATTTACCAAAATTAGATAAGGTGATTGTTGCCCCTTTTAGTTTATCTGCGCTTACTGCTCGATTACGAACCGACTCTTTAAATTCATCAATTATTTTTCTTAACTCACTGTCGGAGTACTTTTCAGCATCATGGATAACTGGAACAAATAAACCTTCCTCATTGTCCATGGCAATACCAAGATGCACTTCATTAAAACATTTACGTGCAGCATGTTTAGTATCAAACCAGGCATTAAGAGCAGGTTCCTTTTTGGACGCATGGATAATAGCCCGAATTAATCGAACGGTAATATCCGTGTTGGGTTTCCAATTATGGATATCTGCTTCATCAAAGATACTAACCGGAACTATTTCTGCATGAGATTGTACCATGCTGTTAAGCATGGCTCTTCTAACACCTCGCAAAGGCTCAAACCCGGCGGGTGGTTGTGAGTTGATATTAGCTTGCTTTTGCACATCCTCTCGAGTAATAACGCCATTATCACCACTACCTTTTAAAGAGCTTAAATCAACCCCTAATTTTTTTGCTAGCATTCTTACAGCAGGTGTTGTCTTAACACGATGGGAAGAACGCTGACTTCCAATAATAAAATTATCTTCTACCACATCAGTACTTTCCTCCAGATTACCAACCACTGTGCCTTTGTCTGCAGGTTTTTCTGTAGTTGAAACGAATGCTACGAGGGGCTCTCCAGTTTTTATAACGTCACCAGGTTTGCCATAAAGTTTTGCGATAGTGCCTGATTGAGGGCAGGGTACGTCAACAACTGCTTTTGCCGTTTCCATAGAAACTAAAGGTTGATCTGCTTTAACTGTATCGCCTTCCTTAACAAACCATTCATGAATTTCAGCGTCAGGTAACCCTTCACCTAAATCAGGTAGATTAAAAATATTCATTATTACTCCATTATACTCATAACAGTGTTCTTAATACGTGCAACGCTAGGTATGTACTGTTTTTCAAGCTGGAAATAAGGCATAACCGTATCATATCCCGTAACTCTTTGCACAGGAGCCAGCAAATCGGCCATACAATGCTCCATAATTTGAGCTGATATTTCAGCACCCACACCACAAGTTTTTGCACCCTCATGCACTATGACGCAACGTCCTGTTTTTTCTACAGAACTTAAAATGGTTTCTATGTCCAGAGGCTTGATTGTCGCTATGTCAATAACTTCACAGGAAATACCCTCATCAGTTAATTGTTTGGCTGCCTGTAAGGTTTCATGCATACTGGCCCCCCAGCTAATTAATGTCAGATCATCTCCTTGTTGCAAAGTAAAACATTTACCTAACGGTAAGGCTTGTCCATCATCAGGAACAGGTTGTTTAACCAAGCGATAAATCCTTTTTGGTTCAAGAAAAATAACAGGATCAGGATTACGTATAGCCGCCAACAACAGCCCATAAGCACGTTTAGGAGAAGAGGGGATAACCACTTGCAAACCCGGAATATGAGCAAATAATGCCTCTGTACTTTCAGAATGATGCTCTGGTGCTCTGATTCCGCCACCAAACGGAGCGCGATAAACCAAAGGGCAATGTAACCGGCCTCTGGTTCTGTTACGCATACGCGCTGCATGAGATATGATCTGATTCATGGCTGGATAAATAAAACCCATGAATTGAAACTCAGCAACAGGTTTTAAGCCTTGAATAGACATTCCAATAGCAAGTCCTGCTATCATTGATTCTGCTAAAGGAGTATCAAAAACTCTATTTTCTCCAAATCTGTCTTGTAAACCTACAGTAGCTCGAAATACTCCACCATTTTTACCAACATCCTCGCCAAAGACTACTACATTTTCATCATGAGCTAACTCATACGCCAGAGCCTGAGTAACAGCTTCAACTAAAGTAATATCAGGCATGAGAATACTCCTCCATGGCTATTGCACGTTGTTCAATTAAATATTCTGGTAATTCCGCATAATGATAATCAAAAATGCTGCTAACAGGCTGAGGTTTGGTATTCAAATATTCCTCTACCGCTTTTTCTACCTTGTCACTGCACTCTATTACCAGCTTTTCTTCGTCCTGAGATGTCCAAATATTTTGTTGCATTAAATAATGTTTAAAACGAGTAATTGGCTCTTTTGCTTTAGCTTCCTCTACTTCCTCAGAAGGCTGATAGCGTGTTGCATCATCAGCGGTTGTGTGGTCGCACAAGCGATAGGTTAAAGCTTCGATTAGAGTAGGGCCACCACCTTGGCGAGCTTTTTCAATAGCATCCCCAATAACCTGTCTTGCAGCAAAGATATCATTGCCATCTATTTGAACACCAGAAAAACCAGCAGCAATCGCTTTCTGTGCTATCGTTTGTGACCCGGTTTGCTTCTCTATAGGCACAGAAATTGCCCATTTGTTATTGTTTACCACGAAAACTACTGGTAATTTCCACGCCCCAGCCACATTCATGGCTTCGTAAAAATCACCCTCTGAAGTGCCTCCTTCTCCTATACAAACCAATGCGACTCTTGGTTGATTTCTGTACTTGAAAGCAAAGGCAACTCCTGCGGCATGCAAACATTGAGATGCAATCGGAACACAGATAGGCAAATCTTCCGCATTATTAGAATAATGACTTCCTCGTTCATCTCCCCCCCAGAAGGCGAGTATCTCTGACATTTTAACGCCTCTCTGAAATTGAGCGGCATAATCTCTGTAATAAGGAACAAGTACATCTTCAGGTTTCAGAGCATGGCCGATTGCAGTCGAAATAGCTTCTTGGCCATTAATTGGTGCATACGTTCCCATTTTTCCTGTTCTTTGCAATGCAATTGCTTTTTTATCAAAAGTACGAGTGAGTACCATGATTTTATACAATTCTTTAAGTATGGATTGATTATCTGCAAATGGAGGTAATTCAGCGATCAACTGACCTTGTTCATTCAGGTATTGTGTGTATGTTATTTCAAATTGAGCAACAGTTGTCATTACATGGCTCCTTGTCAACAACGCGTTGGCATAGGATACTCACAAATTAATTTAAAAACCAGTAAATTAATATAGACCCAAGATAAAAATATACGCTTTTTATTGATGAGTTAGGTTAAAATGACCAAATCAAAAGCAGTGCATTTTTTCACAAACACATCCTTATCTTGAGGTGATAATTTGATTGATAGTACTCTTATTACACTTGACTACCATGATTTTTCATCTGATACCTATGAAAAACTCAGTCATTTACCTGGATTTGTTCTGCTTGAGAGTACGAACAAATCGATGGGTCGTTATGATATTTTAAGTGCTTATCCATATGAGAAGATGGTTATTAAAAACCATACATATGATAAAGATTTAGTATTAACCAAATTGAAAAACAAATTAAAAATAGAGCACTCAGAATTTGATCTTCCTTTTCAAGGCGGAGCCATAGGCTACGTTTCTTACGATTTTGGCGCACTATTACATAATATTGAACAATATCCCCAAAAAGAACTGACGAACATACCATTTTTAAATTTAGGGTTTTATGATTGGGCTATCATCGTAGATCATCATTTAAAAAAAGCCACTTTATTTGCAAGAAACAGTCATTCTTCAACAAAAAATATTTTAAATGAAATAAAAAATATATTAAACAGCCAACCAAAAACGCCGGTACAGTTTTCAGTTCAAGCGGAATTTTTGCCTTTAATATCAAAAGAGAATTACAGAAATTCATTCAATGCTATTCAACAAGCCCTGAGAGCAGGACGTTCCTATCAGGTTAATTTTACTCAACCGTTTCAGACAAGATTCACGGGAAATCCCTGGGATATGTACCAAAGGGTTAATAAAAATAATCCAGTTCCATATGCCGCTTTTATCAGGACAGATGAAGCTGACCTATTAAGCTTTTCTCCCGAGCGATTTTTACTTTATGACAATGGAGAAATGTTAACTTCACCTATAAAAGGTACTATCCACCGGTCGAAGGATCCTTCTGCAGATAACAAATTAAAAGAGCTGCTATTAAAATGTCCTAAAAACAGGGCTGAAAATGTCATGATTGTTGACTTGCTAAGAAACGATTTAGGTAAACTTGCAAAACCTGGCAGTGTAAAGGTAATGAATCTTTGTAACATCCAGAGTTTCAATGCAGTACATCATTTGGTTTCCGACATACGGGCTGTTTGCAGAGAGGATATTCATCCAATTGAAACATTTTTTTCCTGTTTTCCAGGTGGTTCAATTACTGGGGCACCTAAATTAGAAACGATGAAAATTATCAGTGAACTGGAAACCTATAAAAGAGGAGTCTATTGTGGCTGTATAGCCTACTTTTCAAATCATGGGCGTTTTGATGCCAATATCGCAATACGTACGGTTACAGCCAAGGATAATGTTTTGTATTTGGCAGCAGGAGGAGGAATAGTTATTGACTCTAATTGGGAAGATGAATATCGTGAATGTTTCACAAAAATAGCAGCGATTATCAATGGAATCAAATAATACCCAACAAGCCATTAAAACACATTCATCTGTTATTGTCTTATATGATCTTTCCAGAGACTCGTTAATTCTCACCAAACGAAGTGAGATGCTAAAAAAACACCCGGGAGAAGTGTGCTTTCCTGGAGGATTTCAAGAAATAAAAGATCAAAATTTATATAGCACTGCATTAAGAGAGCTTAATGAAGAGCTAGGTGTTACATCAGACAGAATAACTCTGATCAGAAAATTAAAAATTGAAAAGACTTTGCTCGGTTTAGTCATTCACCCTTGGTTCGCCAGTATTGATTCCATATTTCCTTACACTATGAATCCACAAGAGGTTAGTGAATTAATTCTTGTGCCCATGCCTTTGGTAAAAAATCTGAAAAATTATAAAGAAATTAGGATTGAAAAAGAGGGGAGACATATTATCACCTGCCAATTTATTGCTAATCAAGAGTTAATATGGGGCGCCACAGCAAGAATAATGAGACAATTAGCTTCTCAATAAATTAGTCTTATGTGATATTGCTGCAATATGAGCCTTTCTTAAAATAATTTCACCCGATACTTAAACTAAAATAAAAAATTAATATTAAACAAATTGTACAAATTTATTTTTTTGTACCATGATTATGATTAAACAAACTTCCTAAATTAAAGGATGTAGTTTATGAAGTTACTGCAACTTCTCTTATTTATTATTATTTCCTCTAGTTCTTATTCATTAAATTTAACGATTGGTACTTCAAAATTTAATCCACCTTTTGAAGTTTGGTCTGGTAACAAGAGTTCATTGTATGGATTTGATATAGACCTTATGCAAGAAATATGTAGAAGATTACATGCGAACTGCACTTTTGAAGCTTACATATTCGATGATTTATTTCCCGAGTTAACAAACCGTAGGGTCGATCTGGTTATCGCCTCAATGATTATTACAGATGAAAGAAAGAAACACTTTATTTTTAGTCTGCCTTATATGGAAAGTAACTCACAATATATAACTACCATCCATTCTAAAATCAGTACATTTGATGAACTACACGGTAAAAAAATTGGAGTAAGAAAAGGAACTCCTTATGCAAGGCAAGTCTTGTCAGAAAACCACAACAATCAGATCATTTTTTATGAACTTATACAAGATATGCTTCTTGGCTTAAGCAATAATGAAGTTGATGCCAGTTTAATGGATTATGAAGCAGCAAAATATTGGATGGCATCTGAACCCTATACTTATAAATTAATTGGTGACAAAATTTCTATTGGAGAAGGATATGCCATTATGGCAAACCCTGATCAATATGTATTAATAAAAAAAATAAATAAAATACTTCTTGAAATGGAAGCTGATGGAACTTACCTGAGACTTTATTCAGAATACTTTTAAAAGAGGAGTATTCTGAATAAATAGCGACCAGAATACTCCAATTATACCTAAACAGGCTCCATTGTTTTTTTATTGACCGAGTTTTTTTGTTCCAATTCTTTATTTTTTAGGGCACGACGCAAAATCTTACCCACGTTCGTTTTAGGAAGTTCATCAAAAAACTCAACAATCTTGGGAATTTTATAAGCAGTCAAATGCTCCTTACAATGATTAATAATTTGCTCAGCCGTCAATGTCGTATCCTTTCTTACAATACAGGCTTTAACTCGCTCACCGGATTCTTCATCAACAATACCTACAACACCTACTTCCAGTACGCCAGGATGCATTCCTATTATTTGCTCTACCTCATTAGGGTATACGTTAAATCCTGAAACAACGATCATGTCTTTTTTTCTATCGACCAGATAGATAAAGCCTTCTTCATCCATACGAGCAATATCGCCGGTTTTTAAGAACCCGTCTTTAGTAAACACTAAGGCTGTTTCATCAGGCCTTTTCCAATAACCTGGCATCACTTGCGGCCCTTTAATGCACAACTCACCACTTGTACCAATAGGCACTTCTTTTCCGGATTCATCACGAATAGACACATCAGTTGAAGGAAGTGGTAAACCAATACTGCCATTATAGCCATCAAGGTACATCGGGTTTATAGTCACTGCAGGGCTGGTTTCAGTTAATCCATAAGCCTCCAAAACACGTGTTTTGGTCATTTCAGACCATTTTAAAGACACACTTTTTTGCAATGCCATACCACCTGATAATGCTAGTTTTAACTTGCTGAAATCAATTTCTTTAAATTTAGGGTGATTCAGCAGTGCATTGAAGAGAGTATTTACCCCTGTTATTGCTGTAAAACCCGAATTTTTGATTTGATCTATAAAATGTCCCATATCACGTGGATTGGTGATCAGAATATTTTTCGCGCCAATTTTCATAAAAGTGAGGCAATTGGCTGTCAAGGAAAAAATATGGTACAGGGGAAGTGCGGTTACTATAATATCTTGATCACTGACTCCCAGAGGAGATATCCAGGTGTATGCTTGCATCACATTGGCTATAAGATTGCCATGAGTCAATATAGCGCCTTTTGCAACACCAGTAGTACCACCAGTATATTGTAGAAACGCAATGTCATCATGATTCAGTTCAACTCGATGAAGCGTTGCTTGTTTTCCTTCAGACAAAGCATAGTTAAAAGCCACTGCGTGAGGAATTGAGAAGGCAGGAACCAATTTTTTTATATGATTTACTACAAAATTAACAATGAATCTCTTGAATGAAGGAAATAAATCACCCAGTTGAGTTACAATCACATGCTTAACAGAAGGCATGGATGGCAAAGCTTTTTCAATTGTTTTTGCAAAATTAGCCAGCACGATGATGACTTCTGCTCCAGAGTCATTCATTTGGTGTATTACTTCATCGGCTGTGTATAAGGGGTTAGTGTTTACCACGACATAACCAGCTCGCAAAACACCGAAGATGGCTACAGGGTATTGTAAAACGTTAGGCAGCATTATTGCTACTCTTGCCCCTTTTTCCAAATTCAATTGTTGCAAATAAGCAGCGAAATTTCTGCTGAGGCTATCCAAATCAGCATAAGTAATTTCAGTCCCCAAATTGGAATAGGCAGCTCTGCTCGCAAAAGAGTTACATGATTCGTTAAATAAAGATATGAGGGATAAATATTGACTTGTGTCAATTTCATGTGGGACTCCATTTTGGTATTGTTCAAACCATCGTTTATCCACTTTGATATCCTTCTGTTATTGTTTTCCTCATGATAGTATAAACAAAAAAATCTCTAATGGATATCATGCTAATGGGTGAAAATATAACTAATACACAAGCATTTAAGCTTAAAGGAAGGTTGTATACTTTAACCGTTTTGCAAGTTTTGAACACTAATAAAGAAGCCTTTTCTCAACAATTTGCTGAAACTGTTCTCAAAGCACCTAAATTATTTGAAAGAACCCCCGTGGTTTTTGATTTATCTTCTGTCAATCATCTTGAGTTTGATTTACAGGAGTTATGTCAAATTGCACGTAGTCATGGTATGATTCCCTTGGCAATTCAAGGCGGTAGTCCGTTACACGACACTTTGGCTCAATGTCAAGGTTTAGGTATACTCAATGCTTCAACGGCACATGATAAACCAATAATTGATGAATCTTCCGAATTTCAAAATATCGAGAACATCAAGACAAAATTACTAACGACACCAGTACGATCAGGCCAACAAGTTGTTGCCAAGGGGGCTGATTTAATAGTGGCTTCTTCAGTTAGTCATGGAGCAGAGTTATTAGCTGATGGAAATATTCATGTATATGGGACATTACGCGGTCGAGCTTTAGCAGGAATATCCGGAGATGTTGAGGCGAGAATTTTTTGTCAATCTTTGGATGCAGAATTAGTATCCATAGCTGGTTTCTATCGGATAAGTGATGCTATTGAACCTGTTAATGGACCTTGTCAGATCTATTTATCAAATGAACATATCGTTGTTGAGCCATTATGATTGAATCCGTTTTTATATCCGATTTACATCTGCATCCAGAGGACGATGAAATCCAAGCAAGATTTCATCGTTTTATAAATTGGGCTCGGAACTCTGTAAGAAAAATTTATATCCTGGGTGATTTCTTCCATGCCTGGTCAGGTGATGATTCAATTAATGCCTGGAGTGATGCTATTGCAAAGCAAATAAAATCGCTGACTCAAAGTGGCATTGAAATTTATTTTATGACCGGAAATCGTGATTTTTTACTTGGTTCATCATTTGCCAAACGAACCGGTTGGAAAATATTAACAGAGCCAACTGTTATCACCCTTGGAAATAACAGGATTTTGCTGGCCCATGGCGATCGTTATTGTACTAGTGACCGATCTCACCAACGATTCCGGCTATTAACGAGAAACAGGTGTTTCTCATTTCTCTTTTTAAGACTTCCTTTATCAATTCGTAACCGAATGGTTAGCGGTGTACGCAAAATCAGTCTAAATAATCACCATAAATCCATCGAACAGATGGATGTTGTTAAAGAGACTGCAATTCGGCATATGCACAAAAATAATACAGAAATACTGATTCATGGACACACACATAAACCTGGCTTAACAAATTATTCTTATGAAGGAAAAATACTTACAAAGTATGTTCTAAGTGATTGGGATGACATACCTAAGCTATTGTGTTATGATAATACAAAAGGATTCTATTTCACCCAATATGATATAAATTGAGGAGTTGCCCAATGCCTAAACCACCAAATAAAATGAAAGAGGAACTCGAGCAAATTCGAAAGACTGAAATAGAAAATGCTATGGCTAAAGAACGCGAAGAATTGCTTGCTAAAAGAAGCAGAGAGCGGGCTGAAGCAGAAGACAATCTAAAAAAAGGCCGATATATCAAAGATCCTCGTACGGGCCAAACAACAACTCTTTGGGAAAATGCGATCCAAAAAGCAGATGAGGTTCTGAATGCTGATTTAAATGCTTATATGGATGCTCGAGCTGCCATCATGAGTTTATTAAAAATGTATTATGAAATGGTCAAGGCAAATGCTCAGACTATGAAAGAATTGCGTGCAGGAATTGGTAACAAGATCATGGATTGGGGTATCTTCCCCATTAAAGATTATATTGGGAAAAAACTAACGGGAGATCCTGAAATTGATTTACCAATGTTGCAACATGAAGTGAGTTATACCGATGATAAAAAATTGAAAATTGAACCTCTTACGCGCTCAGATAAAGGTGAAGAAAAGGGTAAACTTGATCAAATATTCGAGGGTATGATCCATATGTGGCTAAAGAATAATGATTATACGCCTGATCCTAGCAATCCTGGTCAATTTGTTAATTCACACGGTGAAACGTTAGACAAACCAACATTTGACAAATTAAAAAAAGATGATCAGCATGGGCTTAATCATTTTTTAACTGAATATGATCCCGATTTGCAATACAGACCACGCACACCTTAGTATAAGTGAGAGGAATATTGGGCACTAGCTTATAAGTTATGTAGGCTAGTGTGAGACTCAGCTTTAAGGTTCAAGCAGGGGGCAAGCCGCTATGAAAGCGAAATACCGCATCTTCTGATAAAATAAATGCATTTTCTATAGTTAAGAACTCAGAAATACGATCATCAATAGCACCACCATAGAACTTAGCCAAATACAAATATTCTTCAAAATGTCTGCATTCTGATTTAACCAATGTTTTATAAAATTTAGCTAAGTCCTGATCTTCGATATATGGAATTATTGAATTAAAGCGCTCGCAAGACCTAGCCTCAATGATAGCGCCTATAATCAACTGATCACACAACCGCTCAATTCCGTCTTTATTTGTTACATGTTTATGCAAATTGGATGCATAGTCTGACGGCTGTAAAGGAGCATAAAAAACTCCTTTTTGCTTCATGATATCAATGACTTTTTCAAAGTGTAGTAACTCTTCTCTTGCCAATGGTGCCATAATTGCTATTAACTCTGCTTTTTCTGGGTATTTGCTTATGAAATTAATTGCTGTTCCAGCTGCCTTACGTTCACAATGAGCATGATCGAGCAATAAAAGAGGTATATTAGCAGCAGCATAATGCAACCACGTTTCCGGCGTTTTAACTTTTAAAAAATCATTTAACGTTTGTAAATCACTATCTAATCGTTTTAACATGATAAAATACACTATAATTTCAAATAAATAGCCCTTATATCACATACTTTAAAGAATTTAAATTGGATAAAAAATGGACGAAATACAAAAAGATGATGAACTGAGCCAATGGCTTTCCACCTATGGATCAATAACAGCTGAACGAATATTAGGTCGATATAACATATCACTGCCACCAGATGAATTATTAGAAGCTATTAACATCCCATCTAGTTTCTATCGCCATTTGTTACAGATTCCCTTAAAGAATGTACTTAATGGAATTGTAATTCAACAGGCAAGTGATTACCATGTCTACGCACAGAAACTATTAATTGATTATTTGTTGTCTGGTGAAAGCAGTAAAGAGCCTGATTCACAAGGAGCTGGAACTCGCGAGTCACTAGAAGAGGAAAGACAACGATTAGTTCAATTAGGGGATGAATTTCATAAATTGGAGTTAGAGCAGGATAATCTCATTGCTTCAAGCCAAGCCAGTTTAATGAAAATAAGCCTTGATTGGAATGCAAAACTGGAAATAACTCTTTCCAAATTAAATAGCTTATACAAAAATACAAATTCTAAAATTAAAAAAAATGCAATTAGAAAAGCTATAATCAAGGCCTTTATTCATTGTGATCTTGTCAAGGACCAATCACAAAATAACAAGTATCAGCTAATTGATAAATTAAATCGAACATTAGCTGTTTCTGTAAGTACTGAATTAAAAGAAACTATCCTTACCAATCTGAATCAACTCTTTCAAGTCCTCGAAGCCTTAAATACAAAACTTGACGAATTTACTAACCGAACTAATCATCTAAGCCAACAAGCTAAATCATTTAGAAGCCAATTCTATGAGGTAATACTGCGTCTCATTGAGTTAATTAAATTATTACCTGAATATAAAATTGACCCGGAACAAGATGCTATTAATCGAGAACCATTATATTTTGATAGAACGATTGGAGAACGCTAAAAGCTTTACATTAAAATAGAGCTCTGTTTTCCCTCAAATCATGTCATATATACTAACTGAATGGATGAGTACATGAATTTTTATTAGCCAGACTACTATAAGTTCATGTATAATGATGCACTTTAATTTAATCTCATTGGAGTGCATGATGGCAAAAGAATTAACATTATCTATTATCAAACCTGATGCTGTGGCAAAATCTGTGATAGGTGAAATATACACTCGCTTTGAAAAAGCAGGTCTAGATATTGTTGCCGCTAAAATGACACAACTTTCACGCGAACAAGCTGAAAACTTTTATGATATTCATCGCGCACGACCATTTTTTAAGGACCTTGTAAATTTTATGATTTCTGGTCCTGTAATGATCCAGGTATTAAAAGGTGATAATGCCGTAGCTAAAAACAGAGAAATTATGGGCGCAACCAATCCTAAAGAAGCAGCACCTGGAACTATTCGTGCCGACTTTGCTGATAGCATCGATGCAAATGCTGTGCATGGCTCAGATAGTCTGGAAAATGCTGCTCGTGAAATAGCATTTTTCTTTGAGCCACATGAGTTATGCGATAGATAAAAGCCAGTGTGGGAGCGGTCATGAACCAACAAAAAGTGAATCTATTAAATTATAATTACTCGCAATTACGAGAATTATTGATGGCTTGGGATGAAAAACCTTTCAGAGCTCAACAGCTATTTCAATGGATTCATCAAGTTGGCATCCGTGACTTCACTCAGATGACTAATTTAGGGAAAGTTTTAAGAAATAAGCTTTCCCAATTAGCTTGTGTAGATTTACCTGAAATCGTTGCTTGCCAAAAATCAGCTGATGGCACACATAAGTGGTTATTAAAGCTGGAATGTGGAAATTGTATTGAAACAGTATTTATTCCCGAAGCTAATCGGGGAACACTCTGCGTTTCATCACAAGTAGGTTGTGCTTTAAATTGTTCTTTTTGCTCTACCGCAAAACAAGGATTTAATAGAAATTTGTCAACAGCTGAAATTATTGGTCAGGTATGGTTGGCGGCACGCGAACTATCTAATAATAATGGTACTCACGATAAAAAAATAACTAACGTCGTGATGATGGGAATGGGCGAACCATTACTTAATTTTGATAATGTTGTTTCTGCTATGAATATCATGATGGATGATTTAGCTTATGGATTATCCAAAAGACGCGTTACATTAAGTACTTCAGGTGTTTTACCAGAAATGGAACGACTTAGAGAAGTCAGTCCTGTTGCCTTGGCAGTGTCCTTACATGCACCAACAGATGAATTACGCAATGAACTGGTGCCAATTAATAAAAAATATCCACTCTCCCAATTGATATCTTTATGTAAACGATATTTTAAAGATGAACCAAGAAGAAAAGTAACCTTTGAATACGTCATGCTAAAAGGTGTGAATGATCAACCTGAACATGCTAGCCAGTTAATTAAACTATTGCATAATGTACCTGCAAAAGTTAATTTAATCCCGTTTAATCCATTTCCTTTAACTCAATATCAAAGATCATCCCAGGAAGCTATTGATGCATTTCGAGAGAAATTAATGAAACACGGTATTAATACCATTACTCGCAAAACTCGTGGAGATGATATCGATGCGGCATGCGGTCAACTTGCTGGTGAAGTAAAAGATAAAACCAGCAGATCACAGCGATGGCAAAAGCTTCGCTTCATGGGCAAAACAGACAAATCAAATGAATTGGTTATTTCTTCAAAAGAAATGGCATAATAACTGAGTACTAATTGAGACTTTCAGCAGTAATTCAGGTAGGAGATTAAGCCTAATAAAACTATTTTCGCATATAGACTCACATTAAATAGTGACAAATCATTTTTAATTTGGACTTAAGTGGTTATAATGCAAAATCATTTCTAACGTAAAGTGGTTAATCGTGCTAAAGAGCATAAGGTATTTATTAATTATAATAACATGCTTATTTTTAGAAGCTTGTCAGCATGCACAAGACAGCGAAGAGCCAAATGCCCCTAGAAAAGTAGATCTTAGCAAAGCAGCTTCTTTTAATGTGCAATTGGGGTTGGGATATTTGAAGCAGGGAGATAGGCCACGGGCAAAGAAGAAGCTGCTAACTGCCTTGGAACAACAGCCTGATTCTGCAGATGTTAATGCCGCATTAGCCTATTATTTTGAACAAACCAAAGAATTGGATCAAGCCAGGAAGTTCTATCACAAAGCAATGACCTTATCACAAAACGGTGGAGCACAAATGAATAACTATGGTGCTTTTCTATGTCGACAGGGGGATTATAAAAATGCAGAAATATATTTTTTAAAGGCCGTTAAAGATCAAAATTATGTGCATACGTCAGGCGCTTATGAAAATGCTGGCTTGTGTGCTATGGCTATACCAGATCATGATAAAGCCATTATATATTTTACCAAGGCTTTAAATCAGGATCCATCAAGAAAAGAATCACTATATGAATTAGTAAAATTACAAAGTAAAATAGGGCATGATAAAGAAGCCCTCGATCTGCTTCAAAAACATGCTGATTTAGTATTAAATGACAAAGTAATGCTTGCATTAGCGAAAGACATAGCAAATAGAACAGGCCAATATACTCTTGCAGCAGAATATGAAAATAGCTTCAATAAAATGGAGCCAACTAATAATATTAGTGGAGTAAATGATGAATACAATAGCAGCAATGGATGAGACAAGAAATAATGAAATCACTAACCCTGGCTATGAGCTAGCGGCTCTACGCCAGCAAAAGGGTTATTCAATCGAGTATGTTGCGAGCAAACTTCATTTACGAGCTCGTATTATAGAGCTCATTGAAGCAGGAGATTTTGATTTATTACCTCAGCCAGTTTTTATAAAAGGGTACTTGCGTGCCTATTCAAAATTACTAGGGGTTTCACCTGAACCTTTTTTGACTGTTTTTAATGCGCAATATTGCTTTGAAAAAAAATCAGAAAGAGCAGCTCTATGGCAAAGCAAAAAAGAATCTCACAAAGCAGAACATTTTATAAAATGGTTCACCATACTGTTTGCAATTGGAGTTTTAGTTGCTGTTGGGATCTGGTGGCAAAAAAACAAGGATAACCAGACTATAGATACACCTAAAGAAAATTCATCTGGATTATCAATTAGTGAAACCAGTTCGGAAATTAAATTGACTGATTTATCAAAAATGGAATCGTTGTTAACGCCTAATAATGCACAAATGACGCCTTTGGAGAAAAATGGTGGTTGATAAAATTCAAGCTATCCGAGGAATGAATGATATACTGCCTGATAGTACCTCGGCATGGCGCTATATAGAACAAACTTTTATAAACTGCCTTGTACGATATGGATATAAGGAAATTCGTTTTCCGATTGTTGAGAATACACAGCTATTTAAACGTACCATTGGCGAAATAACAGATATTGTTGAAAAAGAAATGTACACGTTCAACGATTTGAACGGTGATAGCATAACCCTCAGGCCAGAAGGAACTGCTGGTTGTGTCCGTGCCTGTATAGAACATGGTTTATTGCATAATCAACAACAGAAATTATGGTACTTAGGTCCTATGTTTCGTCATGAACGTCCTCAAAAAGGTAGATACCGTCAATTTAACCAATTTGGGGTTGAAGCACTAGGAATTACTGGTACGGCCATAGAACTTGAGCTGATATCAATTTGCCGCGGATTATGGACCGAACTGGGTTTTTCCCAGTCAGTGCAATTACAAATTAATTCATTAGGTGAACTAAATGAGCGTCAGAAATATCGCTCTATCCTGGTAGAATATCTACGCGATCATTTTAATATACTTGATGAAGACAGCAAAAGACGATTAGATAAAAACCCTTTGAGAGTTCTTGATAGTAAAAACCCTGATCTTCAACAACTCATTCAAAATGCTCCCAAGTTAATTGATGTTCTTGGTGATAATAGCAAAGAACATTTTCAATCGTTCTGTAACGGATTGGAAACACTTGGTATCACTTATTCCATTAACCCTGTATTGGTAAGAGGACTAGATTATTATGGTCATACGGTGTTTGAATGGGTAACAGACCAACTAGGAAGTCAAGCTACAATATGTGCAGGGGGCAGGTACGATATGTTGGTGGAATTTCTGGGTGGGGCACCCACACCAGCAGTTGGGTTTGCTTTAGGAATGGAAAGAATATTTCTTTTAATGGAAACTTTAAACTTGTTGAATGTAAGTGACAACAAGCAATCTATATTTATCATTGCTACTAGTGAAGAAGCCATACTGAAAGCGCTTGCCATGGCAGAGTCAATTCGAAATGCTCATCCATCTTTTGATGTTATTACCAATACGGCAGGAGGTGGTTTTAAAAGCCAATTTAAAAAAGCGGATAAAAGTAAGGCTCGCCTGGCTTTGATTCTTGGGGAAGATGAAATAGCCAGGGGATATGTAAGCATTAAAGATTTGAGAACTGAAATAGATCAAGTATCAATACCGATCACTAAAATAAATGAATTTTTGCAAGATTATCTAGCTTGAGGGCAGGAGAATATTATGTCTGTTTACATGACGGAAGAAGAACAATTAGAGATTATAAAAAAATGGTGGAAACGATATGGCAACATGATAACTATTTTTTTATCAATAGTGCTCCTGATTATCGCAGGATACAGGTATATGAATTGGCACAATGACAAGATCAAACAACAAGCATCTATTGCCTACGAAAATATGATGATTGCATTTTCCAATCAAAATATAAAGTCAGTTCGTTCATATGCCAATGAATTAATTAAAAATTATAACCATACTGTTTATGCTGATATAGCTCATATGACACTCGCAAAAATCTATGTAAGTAAAAATAAACTTGAGCAAGCAAGAAATGAATTAAAGACGGTTGCATCAAAAAGCCAAATGACACCGTTAAGACAAATTGCCAAAATTCGCATTGCACGTTTACTGGCGGCAGATAAAGCTTATACCAACGCATTAAATGAATTAAGCGTCGTTGAAGACGAAGCCTACTTGCCAGTAATTAACGAACTGAAAGGGGATATTTATAGCGCCAAAGGCCAATATCAGGACGCGATGAATGCCTATAGACTTGCAATAGACGAAGTAAGAACAAATGGAATGGGTAATTTATTTTTAGAAATGAAAACAAATGAGTTAGCAATTAAGACTCAATCTATGATTACTGATGATAAAAGGGTAAAAGCAGTTTAATTTTATTATTATAAAGGTTTGTGTTTTATGAATATTAGAATATTGGTTTTAATACTATGTGCATTGACTCAAGGATGTACCTATGTAGATGATTATATGCTCGGCAAGGATAATACACCACAACCTAAAGAGCTAAAAGAAATTCAACCCAAGGTTAAAATGGCACAAAATTGGACGGCTCCAGTTGGAAAAGCTCACAAAACAAATGAGTACTTAAACATCAAACCAGCTATTCGTGGTGATATAATTTATACTGCAGATGCAAGTGGATTGGTTCAGGCAGTTAGTAAGAAAGATGGTCAGATAAAGTGGTCTACCTCATTAAAAAATAATATAGTTAGTGGACCAACTGTAGCTGATGGTTACGTCGTTGTAGGAACCAATGTCTCCACATTAGTGCTACTTAATCAATCTGATGGAAAAGAGATATGGCAAAATAAAGTATCTGCTGAAGTATTGGCTCCTCCTGCGTTATCGCATCAGAAAGTCATTGCAAAAACTATTGATGGGAAAGTATATGCGATTGATGCGGTAAACGGTAAGCAACTGTGGGTTGCAGATCACGGCGCGCCAAGTCTGGTCTTAAAAGCCAGTTCTTCTCCTATCATCGTCGATAATCTGGTGCTTGTCGGATTTTCTGATGGTAAATTAGATGCCTTTGAATTACAAACTGGGCGATTGATCTGGCAAAGAAGCATCGCTTATGGGATGGGGGCAAGTGATGTTGAACGTTTAGTCGATATTGATTCTGATCCCATAATAAGCAATAACGTTGCCTATCTGGCAACTTATCAAGGCTATGTTGGAGCACTATCACTATCCAATGGCCAATTCATCTGGAGAAAACCAGCATCCGTTTATAAAAATATGCTTTTAAGTCATAGTAATCTGTATTTTACGGACAGCAATGATGTCTTATGGTCTTTAAACAGCAGTACAGGACAGGTGAACTGGAAGCAAACGTCCTTAAAAGCAAGAGGGCTTACTGCACCAGCTTTGGTCGGAGGAAATTTAGTTGTTGGTGATAAAACAGGATATTTACATATCTTATCAACTCAAACAGGTGAATTACTTGGACGATCTCAGCTTTCTGGTGGAGTAACAGTATCACCGAGTGTTTCTGGTAAAAATATGTATGTATTAACCAATAATGGAACGCTCAATCAACTTACAGTGAGCTAATAAAATGATCCCTGTCATCGCTTTAGTAGGGCGTCCCAATGTTGGCAAGTCTACTTTGTTTAATAGAATTACTAAAACACAGGATGCTCTTGTCGCTGATTTTCCTGGCTTGACAAGGGATAGGCAATATGGCCACGCTCAATATGAGAACAAGTCCTTTATCATTGTTGATACCGGAGGCATAGGAGTTGATGACATTGAAGTAGATAATTTGATGTCAAGACAGTCTCAGGTTGCTTTAAATGAGGCGAATGTAATTCTTTTCCTGGTCGATGGCCGCTCAGGATTAACAGGTATTGACCAGCAAATTGCGCAAGCATTGAGAAAACTTAATAAAAAAGTACATCTCGTTGTCAATAAGACGGATGGAATGAATGAAGATATTGCTTGCGCTGATTTTCAATCTTTAGGAATTACTGATGTTCATGCTATATCTGCCTCTCATGGTGGAGGGATCAGTTCATTACTCGAAGAAATTCTGGAACCATTTACAACAGAAACGCATGAAACAACGCAAGAGAAAGCGATAAAGATTGCTTTTGCAGGGCGCCCTAATGTCGGAAAGTCCACTTTGATAAATAGGATATTGGGTGAAGAAAGAGTAGTGGTTTATGACATGCCCGGTACAACTAGGGATAGTATTTCAATACCCTTTACAAGAGAAGATACGCAGTATGTCCTTATTGATACTGCAGGAGTCAGACGTAAGTCTCGAATTGATGAAAAAATAGAGAAATTTTCTGTTATTAAAACTCTGCAAGCCATAAAGGAAGCTCATGTTTGTTTGTTACTGCTTGATGCAAATGAAGGCATCACTGATCAAGATATGAATTTGCTGGGATTTATTATTGAATCTGGTAAAGCACTAGTTATTGCTGTGAATAAATGGGATGGCCTGGAAGAAGATCATAAAGAAAAAATAAAGTCTGAGCTGTCAAGAAGACTGCATTTTGCAAATTTTGCAAAAATCAGATTTATTTCAGCATTACATGGGAGCGGCGTAGGTGGATTATTTAAAGATATTAATGAAGCCTATCATTCAGCAATACAATCCTTTTCTACTCCTAAACTGACCAGATTATTACAGGATATCAGTACAAAACATACACCACCATGCGTCAATGGTCGACGAATAAAATTACGTTACGCTCACCTTGGAGGACATAATCCTCCAGTTATTGTTATTCATGGAAATCAACTCGATGCCTTACCAGAAAGTTATAAACGTTATTTAAACAATGAGTTTATTAAACATTTAGGATTAGTAGGTACTCCTTTAAAAATTGAGTTTAAAGGAGGACAAAATCCATTTGCCAATAAAAAAAATAAATTATCACAAAGGCAAGTGAACAAGAAGAAACGATTAATGCGATGGGCAAAAAGTAAGAAATAGCGATCTTGGTTTGGTTCCAATTGATCTCATGGGAAAACCAATATATCAAATAAGCGCTAGCCTCATCATGTTAATCCGCTTTGAGTGTTAATACGTCACAAACTGAATGATTTACTACAGCATGCGCTGTACTTCCCAGAATAGACGGTAATCCTGTAGCAGAATGTGAGCCGATTATAATTAATTGGCAATTCAAATCTTTTGCTTTATTTAATATATGTTCTTTTACTGATCCGATTTCAACAAATTGCTGCTCTTGAGGTATTTGTAAATTTTCTCCAATTAAAGATAATACAGTTTGGGCATCCTCTTTTGATGGGTTAGCTAGTTCCGTAAAACCCAATCCTTGAGCTATTAATATACTGGTTGGCAACTCAATCACATGTAATAGATATAATTTTGCATTAAACTGTTTGGCAATATTAGCGGCCTTTTCTGTAAGATGACTATGCTCATTTAACAAATCGGTTGCAAATAAAATATTTGTATACATGTTACCCTCATTTTAAATAGAATCATTAAGTTATAGTGTAGTAGATTATGATATCTATGTGTAATTTGGCACTTTTAAATCAGGGTTTAACTCCATTAGAGGAACAAGAACAAAATCGCGTAAATGAAAACAAGGATGTGGTATGATTAAACTTTTTGTACGAATTACTCTATAACCATATAAAATAATATCAATATCTAATGTTCTTGGCCCCCAAAATTTTCTTCTGGCTCTCTTATGCCTATTTTCTATTCTCTGACACCACTTAAGAAGCTTATGAGGCAACAGAGTAGTTTGTATCTCTATAACGACATTACAAAATTCCTGTTGATTTTCAAAGCCCCAGGCTTTATTCCAATATAGGCGAGATACCTTGATAAGGTATGTTGATGGAATTTCTTTTATTTCTTTAATGGCTTGTCTTATTTGACGCTCGGGATTTTTTTGATTTGACCCCAAGCTCAGATAGCAAACATTCATTTTGCTACTTTCCGTTTACGACGCTTTTTTGGCCGCCCGGGTATTGTTGAAGCCAATTGGGCTACCATGTTATTTTTTTCAACATCATCTACTTCTTGAAATGTGGCCCACCACTGTGCCAGCTCCATTGACTCATCACCAGATAATGCTCTAAGGGCCATAAAGTCATACGCGGCTCTGAATCGAGGATGAAGAAGTAAATTAAACGCTCTGCCGCCAAATCTTTTTTCGAAACGATATTGCAAAAGCCAAATTTCCCTTATAACCAGGCTATACCTTTTAGGTATAGAAATAATTGTATTCTGTTCACTAAGTACTATAGACATGGCTTTTTCAATGGAGGGTAAAGGAGCAAGTCCAGATTCTTGTAATTTTCTGGAGCACTCTATCATTGGAAACCATAATAAAATAGCAATAAGAAATGCCGGCGTTACAGGCTTTCCATCACGTATTCTTGTATCAGTATTTTCAAGGGCTATGCCCAAGAGAGGATTAACTGGATAATTACTGTCAAACAGCGCTGCTGTTTGCGGAAATAAATAATTAAATAAACCATACTCAACCAATAATTTTTGAACTGATTCGGCTTCTCCACATTGATAAAGTTTGGTTATTTCATCAAATAATCGCGAACCGGAAACATGAGTTATAAGATGGCTTATTTTAGGGAAAGGGGCTTTGGTTTCCGGTGATAAATCAAATTGCAGCTTGGCACTAAACCTGACAGCACGTAACATACGGACGGGATCTTCTTGATAGCGCGTAACGGGATCACCTATTATTCGAATCAGCTTTTGCTTAACATCTTCTACACCACCAGTAAAATCAATGATTGAAGAATCAGAAATATTATAGTAAAGCGAGTTTATTGTAAAATCGCGTCGCCATGCATCTTCGTCCAGGGAGCCATAAACATTATCTCTTACAAGCATACCACGTTCATTAAATTGATGGCTTGCATCGCTTGAATCATGACCACGAAAAGTTGCTACCTCAATAATTTCACGATGAAATAAAATGTGTACCAGTTTAAATCGACGACCAATGATACGAGCATTTTTGAAAAGATTTTTTACCTCATTGGGAGTGGCATTTGTGGCGATGTCAAAATCTTTAGGCGCTTTATGGAGCAATAAATCTCTGACACTGCCTCCAACGATATAGGCCTGAAACCCATGGCTGATTAAACGGTTAAGAACCTTAAGCGCATTAGTACTTATATCTGCTTTCGATATGTTATGTTTATTTCTCGGGATGATATAAGCCAAGTCAATTGCATGTCCATGCGACCTGTTTCTTCTTAACAGTTTTTTAATAAACTTGATGATTGTTGTTTCTCTCTTAATTGATTAAACAGTAATTCGGTTGTGTTTTCAATTATCCTGCAAGCGTAAGATTTACTCTACAGAAACATTCAATTCTATAAACCTTAACACGTAAACTTTTCAGTTGGCTATAAAATCTAAATTGTTAACACTAATCAATTATAACTAAGCAAATGATCAAAGTGAATCATTTACCTTTACAAATATTTTAGAGAAAATAATATATCTTGCATTTTATTAGGATAATAAATGGATTTTATTGACATCGGCCTCAGTTTAACTGCTTTGATTATTCTTGAAGTGGTTCTTGGAATAGACAATCTGGTTATTCTATCGATCCTTACAGAAAAATTACCGCATGAAAAGAGAAAAAAAGCGAGAAGATGGGGCTTGACCTTTGCCTGGATAACTCGACTTCTTTTATTAGGCTCAGCCGTATTTTTAGTTAAATTAGTAAAACCAATTCTGACAATAGGCAGTATGGTTTTTTCTGCCCGTGATCTGTTCCTTATATCAGGTGGTGCTTTTTTAATTTGGAAATCAACAGATGAGATTCATAAGGACGTTATACATGAACCATTAATGGAACCTGTTTCAAAAAATGTTTCTTCATCAGCCACTTTCAGAGGAGTTGTCATTCAAATTGCGTTGCTTGATATTATATTTTCATTGGATAGTGTTCTCACAGCCGTAGGACTAACATCACATTTTACAGTTATGGCATTGGCAATTACTATCGCAATCATCATCATGATTTGGGCAAGTGAACCTGTAAGTAAATTTATTAGTGAACATCCTACCATTAAAATGCTCGCGCTTAGTTATTTAATTTTAATAGGAACAGTTTTGGTAGCTGATGGTTTTGAATTCCACGTGCCTAGAGGATACTTGTATTTTGCCATGGGTTTTTCATTAGCGGTTGAATCACTCAACTTGATTAAACATGAACGAGTAAAGCGTAAAAAATTAAATAGAGAATAAGTATGTTATTTGTTAAAGCTTTTCATATCATTTCCTTGGTAGCCTGGTTCGCGGGGTTGTTTTATTTACCACGACTCTATGTATACCACGCTGAATCACAAGATAAAATTAGTGTGGAGCGGTTTAAAATAATGGAAAGAAGATTATATTACGGGATTACATGGCCTGCAGCCCTTGCAACCACACTTCTTGGGTTTTGGCTATTAACTTATAATTTATCTTATTATCTTAAAGCAGGGTGGATGCACATGAAGTTTGCACTGGTTTTGCTCTTATGGATATATCACTTAACTTGTGGCTACTTCCTTAGGGCTTTCGCCCTTGGAAATAATACAAAAAGCTCTCGTTTTTATCGTTTTTTTAATGAAATGCCTACATTGCTGCTGGTAGGCATTGTTTTATTGGTGGTTGTAAAACCATTTTAGTCTATTTCAACCATTTCGAAATCTTCTTTTCCAGCGCCACAATCAGGACAAAACCAGTTTTCAGGAACATCTTCCCATCGTGTGCCTGGTTCAATACCATCTTCTGGCCAACCTTCAGCCTCATCGTAAATAAAACCACAAATAACACAAATGTATCTTTTGTACTCTTGCATAGTCTAAACTCAATAAAAAAGTGCTAATTTATCTACTGTTGATGATTATGTAAAGTTAAACCTTATTTAATATCACAACTAATTTTAAATTAAACCATATAATGAACGTTATAACCTCATCGAGAATTGACATAGATTGCTAAAATTTAACATTAAATCCAATCAATCTGAGGCTGTTTTCACCATATGTCCTGTCATTATTTTTGCAATATTCATGAAATGATTGTAATATTTCCTTGCCTCAGGGCTATCAGTCTAATTTTATTATGTAGTTTTTAGTGAAACCATTATTTCGTCAATCAGGAACAGTGTACAGTAGGAAAATATTTCAACACTTTTTGTATAGGTAACTTTCTGAAACATCTTGAATATTAGAAATAATAACTGATACTTGTCTAAAGTTTATCATTTTTAGGATTTTCTATGAGCCGTTCTTCAGATTTATTTCATAAAGCACAAACAATCATTCCCGGAGGTGTTAACTCACCAGTTCGAGCTTTCAAAAGTGTTGGAGGTGAACCTGTTTTTTTCAAATCGGGTAAAGGTGCCTACCTGGTGGATGTAGATGATAAACATTACATTGATTATGTTGGATCATGGGGGCCTTTGATCCTCGGGCACTGCCATCCAAATGTGATAGCATCTGTAGATTATGTATTACATAGCGGTATGAGTTTTGGTGCTCCAACAGAACTGGAAATTCAATTGGCTGAAAAAATTGCTTCTCTCATGCCTTCAATAGAAAAAATTCGCATGGTGAATTCAGGAACTGAGGCGACTATGACAGCAATTCGCCTGGCGCGAGGATTCACCAATAAAAATAAATTTATTAAATTTAATGGTTGTTATCATGGACATAGCGATAGCTTGTTAGTTAAAGCCGGATCTGGTTTACTTACTCTTGGAATTCCTTCAACCCCAGGCATCCCGCAAAGCATTACCGAACATACATTAACTGCGGATTTTAATAATCTTGAGCAAGTTGCTCAGCTCTTTGAAAAATACCCAAACGACATCGCCACTGTAATTCTAGAGCCTGTTCCCGGTAACATGGGATTTATTTTACCTAGAATAGAGTTTTTAAAAGGATTACGTGAGCTTTGTGATCAATATAATGCGTTGTTAATTTTTGATGAAGTAATGACTGGATTTAGAGTTGGTTTGCATGGAGCACAAGGCTTATTTGGGATTAAACCTGATATCACAACACTTGGAAAAATTATAGGTGGAGGTATGCCTGTAGGTGCATTAGGTGGTAAACGTGAAATTATGTCCTTTCTGGCACCAGAAGGCCCCGTTTATCAGGCTGGTACTCTTTCAGGAAATCCATTAGCCATGGCTGCTGGTTTGGCTACTTTAAATGAGATTGAAAAAGTTAATTTTTTTGAAAATTTAAGCAATACGACTAGTAAATTAACTAAGGCATTAGCAGCAGCTGCTGAAAATGCAAACATTCCATTTTTTACTGCATCATTGGGCGGAATGTTTGGATTTTGTTTTACAGATAAGAATAATGTTGAAAATTATTTGGATGTTGCTTCTTCCGATGAAATTTTATTTAAGAAATTTTTTCATGCCATGCTTAATCGTGGGGTATATTTTGCACCATCTATGTATGAAGCTGGATTTGTCTCCAGTGCGCATGGTGATTTGGAAATAGAAAAAACATACGATGCTGCTGAATTAGTACTTAATCAATTAAAATATACATAATAGCAGAATTGTACATCATTGCCTTGAGTTACTGTAAATACAATTATTGAAACCCGTGCTTGGGCCATGGTGTTAAGTTAAAAAGCCTATAGATGAGATTTTAGAACAGCTTTTTAGACTGATTAACTGCAATTTTAAATAATTAACAAAATACTAGACAGCAGTTTTTCCCTATGTCATATTCCTGTCTCTAGGTCGCAAGTATGGAATCTTGATGAAAAATCAGATTTGTACAGAACAAGTAAAAAGTGTCTAATTGAGCTTAAATAAGACAACTGCAGTTTAATTATGTAACTCATTTTTAGATACTTTTTTTGCTAAGCTGGCTCAATATGATTTTTCTCTGATTTATTCACAAGGGTTAGTGTTAATATTCAAGAAGATCTTAACTAGCAAGGGAAAGCATAAATGTCGATTTTGAGTAGAAAAAGAGGACTATGGAGTTCCATGCCCCAAGGTACATTTGCATTATTTTTTATACAAGTAGTTTCTACTTTAAGTTTTAGCGTCCTTTATTCAACTCTTGTTTTGTACATGAAAGGTAAACTTGGTTTACCAATAGCCACAGCAAACAGCATCATGGGGGTATTTATAGCCTACAATTTTGCTCTGCATCTATTAGGTGGGTTTTGGGGTGGCAGACTGCTCTCTAATCGCTCCTTGTTTTGTATTGGGATGATCGCACAAATTGTTGGTTGCATTTTGCTCTCTATAGGAAATACGACTTTCTTATATTATGGATTAGCTGCGTTCTTAACAGGTTCAGGGTTAAATGTGACCTGTGTAAATTGTATGCTGACTCAGCAATTTGCACCTGAAGACTCTAGAAGAGAAACTGCATTTCTCTGGAATTACGCAGGAATGAATATTGGTTTTTTTATTGGATTTAGCCTCAGTGGGGCTTTCCAGATTTCTCAAAACTATCAACGGCTTTTTCTTTTAAGCAGTTTAGGTAATCTTGTTGCTTTGCTCATATGTCTCTATTTCTGGCAACAATTACATGATAAAAACACTGCGTACTCAAGAAAAGACAAACCAGCACAAAGAAAAGCAACAGCATTAGGGATCGGGTTAATTTTTGTACTACCTTTTATTTTAAGACAATTACTCCAGTATGCTGATTGGGCGAATAAACTGGTCATTATCACTGGGATTGTTATGCTCATATTAATCTTGGTATTAGCTCAACAACAATCCACAAAAGAAGCAAGAGACAAGATTTATGGTTTTGCAGTATTAATGTTGGTTGGTACTGTATTTTGGATGTTATACCAAATTGGTCCAATGGGATTAACGGTATTCATTGATCACAATGTGCAACGACAATATGGCAATTGGATTATTCCACCACAGTGGTTTCAAAATATTAATACCGTAGTCATAGTATTCGGAGGGCCACTATTAGGACTCATGTTAAATAGAATGCGTCAAAATGGATCTCAGGTAAATATTCCTACTCAATTCGCTTTCGCATTATTTTTTATAGGGATTGCCTTTGCTATCTTACCAATAGGTATTACTTATGCTAATCACCATGGTATGGTTAATCCTGGTTGGGTTGTAACAAGCTTTATATTACAAAGTATTGGTGAGCTTCTAATATCACCAATTGGTTATGCCATGATAGGAGCACTAGCCCCAACGTCTCTCCAAGGGGTCATGATGGGAATGTGGATGCTAAATACTGGAGTAGGAGCTACCCTGTCAAGTTATAGCTCAAATTTAATGATTATTGGTCAGGAAAGTACCTCTCCTTTGTTAACCAATGAGGGTTATAGTCATGTGTTTTTGATGCTTGGTTTGTTTGCAATAGGATCATCCGTTATACTTTTCATTTTAGTGCCCAGACTAAGAAAATTAATCAAAGAAAAAAATTTGAATAACTTTAAAGAGTCTGGCATAGAGGTAACTGAAAGAGTAGTTTTATGTGAGTAGTCCCTTTGTCCCAATTATAACGGCAGATATTGATTGGCGTGATGATCTGCCGTATTCCATACAATTTGATGATATTTATTATTCTGCTGAAAGCGGAATTAACCAAAGCCTGCATGTTTTTGTCGAAGGTAATAATTTGATTAATCGTTGGCAACAATTACCAACTGATGGATCAAACGTCTTTACAATCGCAGAAACTGGTTTCGGTACTGGTATGAACTTCTTATTAACCTGGAAACTATGGGAAAAATTTGCCCCCCCAAACGCTCGCTTACATTATATTTCCTGTGACAAACACCCATTAAAAAAAAATGACTTAATCAAATGTCTACAAAAATGGCCAGAACTGAG
The DNA here is from genome assembly GCF_900637585.1 of Legionella pneumophila subsp. pascullei. Lineage (NCBI taxonomy): Bacteria > Pseudomonadati > Pseudomonadota > Gammaproteobacteria > Legionellales > Legionellaceae > Legionella > Legionella pneumophila. Next base: position 1,710,426 of record NZ_LR134380.1, on the reverse strand, counting down.
TTTGCAAGCTGAAAAACTAATAGAGCACTATCCTGTTTTAACACCTGGTTATCATCATCTAACATTTAATAACAATCAGATTACTTTAACATTAATGCTGGGAGACGCGCTGGAGTGCTATGAGCAATTACTAATCTGTGGGGACATTAATCTTGAACAACGATTGAGAGAATCCTATGTTAATGCTTGGTACCTTGATGGTTTTTCACCATCAAAAAACCAATCCATGTGGTCTGAGGATTTATTTACTGTCATTGCCATGTTGTCTATGGACGGCTCTACATTAGCTACCTATTCCGCTTCCGGTGTCGTCAAAACTGCTTTAACCAATGCAGGATTTGTTGTTGAAAAGAAGAAAGGATTTGGACCCAAACGACACATGATATGCGCATATTATGGAAAAGCCCATTCAAATTCAAAAAAGAATCGTCATACCCCTTGGCACATAAGCTATCCTGTTACAAAGGATGAACGATCAGCGCTAATTGTTGGAGGAGGGCTTGCAGGTTGCTTTATTGCAAACAATCTCGCTAAACGTGGATGGGAAGTGGTCTTATTAGAAGAAAAAGAGAGTGTTGGCTGCGGCGGATCAGCAAATCAACAGGCTGTATTATTCCCTAAATTATCCAGCTATAAATCACCATTCACTCAATTTATGCTTTATTCGTTTCTTTATGCTAATTTCGTCTATAAGGAACTTTTGCAAAACTATAATATCGGTGAATTAAAGGGCTCTTTATTGTTAGCACATAATGATAAGGAAAAAGCAAACCAACAAAGTCTGGTTAATTGGTTAGAAAGATACCCTGAATTGGGACAATTAGTGGATGAAATACAATCTACCGAATTATCAGGGCTATCCTTGCAATGTGGTGGTTTATTTATTCCATCTTCTGGCTGGATTAACTCCCCTGAACTATGCAACATACTAATTGATAACAAAAGGATTTCTCTAATCACTGGCAATAGAGTTCAATCTATTGATTATAATCAAAAAAGCTGGGTAGTTAATAACATTGAAGCTCCTGTGTTAATTTTGGCAAATGGACAGAAAGTAAATTATTTTCACGAAGCCAATCATTTGCCTGTAAAAGCAATTAGAGGGCAAATGACTACGATACAATCAACGCAAGACAGTTCCAGATTGAAGATTCCTTTATGTGCTGAAGGGCATGTTTTGCCAGCGTTAAATAATAATCATAGAGTTGGCGCAACTTATGATATTGGTACATATGAACCTGAACTTAATGCTCTCGATGATCAGTTAAACCTTGATCGATTAAAACGGATAGCACCTGAAATAATGTGGTCCCAAAATGTATTAGACCACTGGGCCGGTATACGTGCCGCATCACCGGATTACTTACCTATAGTAGGGCCTCTCCCCAAAGCATTTGAATTTAAAAAAATGTATTCAGAATTACAATCTAACTCCAAACGATGGATAGCAGAAGCAGCCCCCTGTTATCCAAATCTATATGTATGTGCGGCTTTCGGGTCAAGAGGATTGACAACAATACCTCTTGCAACTGAATGGTTATCTGGTTTAATTAATAAGGAAATTTCAATACTACCCAGAAAACTGATACAAGCTATATCGCCCGCTCGATTTTTAAGAAAAAAAATTATACAGGGACAATAAGATATGTTGCTAATTCAACTTAACTTCGTCTTTCTTTATCAGTTATAATCTTAATTTTTATGTGAGTTGATTGTGCATAATATTGAGTTTTATCAAATAGATGCTTTTACGGATAAAGTATTCCATGGTAATCCAGCTGCGGTTTGTATTCTCGATGATTGGTTAAATGATGAGTTATTAAAGGCCATTGCTGCGCAAAATACTTTGGCAGAAACTGCATTTATTATAAAAGATGACCAAGATTTTCATATTCGCTGGTTTACTCCAAATGGAGAAATTAGTCTATCAGGACATGCGACTTTAGCAGCAGGATTTGCTTTACTTGAGTCAAATAAAGGACGGAGAGATTCTATTGTTTTTCATCACTCCAGTGGACAGATTTCAGTAGAAAAAAGAAAAGAAAAATTTATTCTGAACTTTCCAACAATAGGTTATAAAAAATCTCTTTCGCCAGAGCCAATTCTATCACTATTGGATCAACCAGCTAGAGAAGTATTTGAGACAGATCTTGATTATCTCGTTTTACTTGAAAATGAATCACAAATTCGAAATTTGCAAATTGATCTGTTTTCTTTAGCAAAACTCCCCAAAAGAGGAATCATTGTAACCTCCACAACACCAGAAGCCGATTTCTATTCTCGTTGCTTTTATCCTAAACACAGCATTGCAGAAGATCCTGTTACCGGTACAGCACACTGCATATTAGCTCCTTTCTGGGCGGAAAAACTCAATAAAGCGACTTTATATGCTATCCAGGGATTACATAGAAAAGGAGAGTTATACTGTGAGCTTCAGAGGAATAGGGTATTAATTTCTGGCCATTGTCGATGGTATCTACGTGGGCATTTGGTAATTTAATAAAATCAATTGAGATACATCCATCATTGAAGCATAATATAAACCCGTTTCGGCGCCAATGGAGCATGATAACAATACCTATTCCTCTAAGAGAATAAGGTGAAATAATCAAGCGCTTCAGAGTTCTTGGTAATAAAAACATTTGCAGTAATTTTGACTGTACTAGAAATAAAAACTAGACCAACTGATGGAGGAAGAAAATGAGTAGCAAAAGTGGAGGTTTAGCCGGTGTAGTTGCTGGTCAATCAGCAATTGCCACAGTTGGACTGGCAGGCAAGGGATTAAATTATAGAGGCTATTCAATAAATGATCTGGCTGAGTATGCAAGTTTTGAGGAAGTTGCTTATCTGCTTCATTATGGTGAACTCCCCACCCAAAAAAAACTTGATGAATACATAAAAAAATTGGTAAATCTAAGACATATACCTGATGTACTTAAAACCATTTTGAAACTTATACCTAAAAGCACTCATCCAATGGATGTACTGCGAACTGCATGTTCTTTTTTGGGTACTATCGAACCGGAAGAAAACTTTAAACAGCAATATGAAATAGCCGATCGTTTGTTAGCTCTTTTCCCAGGAATAATGTGTTATTGGTATGCTTATCATTTCAAAAATAAAGAAATCACTGGCTTAAGTGAAGAAAACACAACAGGCGGACACTTTCTCGCCTTATTACATGAACGCAAACCCAGTAAAATTGAAACCGATATGATGAACGCCTCATTGATCTTGTATGCTGAGCACGAATTTAATGCTTCTACCTTTGCTGCAAGAGTGACAGCTGCAACACTGGCAGATTTTTATTCGGCGATCACAAGTGCTATAGGAACATTGCGGGGTCCTCTGCATGGCGGTGCTAACGAAGCAGCTATGGAATTAATCGAGCGCTTTAAAACTCCTGATGAAGCAGCAATAGGCATAAAACAAATGCTTGCCAACAAAGATTTAATTATGGGATTTGGACATAGGGTATATACAACTTGTGATCCTCGTTCAGATATTATTAAGAAATGGTCGTTTAGATTAGGTGAAGAAAAAGGAAACCTCCTTTTATACCACATCTCAGAACGTATTGAAGAAATCATGTGGCAAGAGAAAAAATTATTCCCCAATCTGGATTTTTATAGTGCATCAGCCTATCATTACTGCGATATACCAACACACTTATTTACCCCAATTTTTGTGATGTCACGCATTACAGGGTGGTCTGCGCATGTATTTGAGCAAAGAGCAAATAATAAACTAATAAGACCTACTTCCGAATATATAGGCCCAGATTCCAGACCATTTCCAGCTATTGAAACACGAGGTTAATATGCACAATTACGTAGAGGATAATGTCAAGCCAGACTATGATCAGGTTATAACAGACATAGCTGATTATGTATTAAATAAAGAAATTGATAGTGCCCAGGCCTACGAGACTGCACGATTATGTTTAATGGATACACTCGGGTGTGGCATATTGGCCCTTAACTTTCAGGAATGCACCAAATTAATGGGACCTATAGTACCGGGGGCAATGCTTCCTGGAGGCGCAAGAGTACCTGGCACTCATTACGAATTGGATCCTGTCCAAGCTGCCTTTAACATCGGTACAATGATACGTTGGCTAGACTTTAATGATACATGGCTTGCTGCAGAATGGGGGCACCCCTCCGATAATTTGGGCGCTATTCTGGCCGTCGCTGATTATTTGTGCCGAGAAAATTGTAAGCATGGACGTGCTCCTATTTTGATGCATGATGTACTTACGGCAATGATTAAAGCTCATGAAATTCAAGGCTGTTTGGCACTTGAAAACAGCTTCAATCGCGTCGGCCTTGATCACGTCATATTAGTTAAAGTAGCTAGCGCTGCGGTTGCTGCTCATTTGTTTGGAGCAGATCGTGATATGATGCTCAGAACTCTCTCACAGGTTTTTGTGGATGGGCAAAGCTTGAGAACGTATCGACATGCTCCCAATGCAGGTTCAAGGAAATCATGGGCGGCAGGAGATGCTACTTCCCGAGCGGTTCGTTTGGCTTTAATTGCCAAAGCGGGAGAAATGGGATATCCAAGCGCTTTGACCACACAAACATGGGGATTTTATGACGTGTTATTTGGAAAAAAGCATTTCAAGTTTCAACGCCCCTATGGCAGCTATGTGATGGAAAATGTATTATTCAAGCTATCTTATCCTGCTGAATTTCATGCACAAACCGCTGTCGAATGTGCAGTAAAATTACATCCTATAGTAAAAAACAGATTAGAAGATATCTCTCGAATTGAATTAATTACTCACGAGTCGGCAATAAGAATAATAAGTAAACAAGGCGCTTTATATAATCCTGCTGACAGAGATCACTGTTTGCAATATATGGTTGCAGTAGGGCTTCTCTTTGGTGATTTAAAAGCTGAGCATTATGAAGACAATGTTGCCACAGATCCAAGAATAGATGCATTACGAGCTAAAATGCATGTAACAGAGAATGAGCAGTTTTCACGCGATTATCATGATCCTGAAAAGCGTTCTATAGCCAATAGTATGAGAATTATCTTTAAAGATGGCTCAGAAAGTGAACTAATAACTATAGAATATCCGATTGGTCATAAACGTAGACGAGAGGAGGGAATTCCTGTTTTAATGTCTAAATTCAAGCGTAATCTGAGTACAAGGTTCGCTAGTGAAATGGTTGAAAGAATTATTCATACCATGAGCGACACCAACACATTATCATCTATGAAAGTAAGTGATTTTATGGCTATGTGGATAGTAAATAAAGACTAACTTCTAAGATAGAGAGGGAGGGAGGGCTAAGTGAATAGCAAGGCTAGCCCTCCTCTACTGAGTTGTGGCATTCAAAAATAACTTTATATTTTCCTTTGTAAACCAGCAATAGCAAGAACCTTTGTTGATATTTCTTCTATCGAATATTTCGTTGAATTAATATAAGGAATATTTTCTCGCTGGTACATGGCCTCCACTTCTGTTACTTCTAATCTGCACTGCTCTACGGAGGCATATTTACTATTTGGTCTACGTTCAGAGCGGATTTGTTGCAAACGATGTGCGTCAATTGTTAATCCAAATAATTTTTGTTTATACGGTCTTAATACTTCTGGTAAGCGAAAACCCACCAAATCCTCTTCTGTAAAAGGATAATTGGCAGCTAAAATGCCATATTGCAGTGCCATATATAAGCAACTGGGAGTTTTACCGCAACGCGAAACCCCTATAAGAATAATATCCGCTTTATCATAACCCCGTGTTTTTATTCCATCGTCATGTGAAAGAGCAAAATCAATTGCCTCAATCCGATGGGAATAGGACTTCACGTTTGCGACCCCATGAGTTCTGCCTACTGTATAAGATGATTTCTCTTCAAGCTCATTTTCCAATGGTCCAATAAAAATACTAAACAAATCAAAAACACAGGCATGCGCTTTTTTAATGGCTTGTCTAATTTCAGGATCAACTAAAGTCATAAATACTAAAGGTTTGGTTCCTTGATCTGAAAAACATTGATTAATTCGCAGGACAACACTTTCTGCCCTGTCTGTTGAATCTATGTAAGGTATTGTTATTTTTTCAAATTGTATATTCTCAAATTGAGTAATCAGACTATTACCTAATGTCTCAGCCGTAATTCCTGTACCATCGGACAGCATAAAAACAAAACGTTTCATAAGTGGCCTTCTTTTAATGCATTGATTAATAAACAAATAATATTTAAATTATAAAGGGAAATAGCGATTGTACTTATTAATAGCCATCTGCTATCTTAAAAATAATAATATTATACTATTTTAAACAAATCGAATCATGGGAATACTATGCAGCATAATATATATGAGAATAGTAAACTACATATTCTAGGAATTATTTGCCTGGTAATTTCCTTAGGTCTATTCTTCTTTAGCCTTTATATTGTGCCTTTCTTAATTTGGCAATTGGATTATGATATTCCTGATTTTGTTAGTAACATGATAGCTTATGGAGAGGATGAATATTATTACAGCGCTACAACTAGCAAAACGCTGGTTTGGCTTATCTTTTTTACACCAAGCTTAATTATGGGCTATCTTTCTTATTATATATCCAACTATATCGATAAAAACCAGTTAAAACTTCAAGACGAGGCTTTAGAAAGCATGCAAGAAAAATCGCCTTCCAAGCCCGCTGGTCTTAGGAGAGATTCCGCCATATTAGGATTCAAAATCGTCCTCTTGATGGTTTTAATTATTGCGATAATTTTTTTACTACAAATATTATTTGACCTAACAGCTTAGGTAAGGGAGTAGGGCATGTTTACCTTTAAACGATGGAAAATAAGAAGAATTACAAAAAAAATAAAGGCTATGCAAGCCAATAGAGTCAGTAACCAACCAGGGGATGAAATCCTGAAGAAGGAAATACTCTATTATTTTGAATTAGCTACAATTTTTAAAAAATTGAAGAACCATAAAAAATTCCCCTACGCAGAAATCATGATGATTGAATGCTATAGAGCAGCGGCTAATCTTGACGACTCAGCAGCAAATTTTCAGCTAGGTCAAATTTTTCTGGACGAAGCAAAATACAGGCAAAAACTGGACAATGAGGGTATATTCAATAGTCAAGCCAACTTAAAAAGAGCGCAGCAGCTTTTTGATGAGGCCCATGCGCATTTAATTGCAGCTGAAAAGTTGGGACATGTAGGTGCCAAGAGATTAAGAGGTCTATGTATTATCAATGGCTGGGGTGTTGAAAGCGATAAGAATACTGGATTTGAGCTGGTTGTAGACAGCATCGAACAAGAGGGAAGTTGGGATAAAATACCTCAAATATTCGCATCAATGGGATTAAATAAACCCGAGTTTTTTTCTGCTATTATGCAAAGAAGAAAAGGTGTATCTTAAATTCAGTTCATTATTAGATTACTGATCAAATCAAAAATTATTTACAAGTTATAAAGCGTGGTTGTATCAATAGAGTAAATCCAGACTTCCATATTTAGGATTGGAATGAGAATGAATCAAAATGATACTTCTAAAAATGATAATGAAAACTGCAATCAATTGGGTAACGAATTAATAGGAAATTATCAATCGATAACGATCGGTTTCTCAAAAGATGATCTTGCCAGTTTTTCAAAAATTGGCAAACTCCAGGAATATCCTGCCGGAAGTATCATTTATAATGAAGGTGATCTTGCTGACTCCTTCTTCATTATAGTTGAAGGAGTAGCCGAGATATTTAAAAAGACCATTGATGAATTTGAAGAGCATAATATTCATGTGATTGCTACATTAACTAAAGATGAAATTGTTGGTGAGATGGCACTCGTTGAAAATAATAGACGCTCCGCGTCGGTTAAGGCGAAAACTGACCTCACTGTCATAGAGTACTCGCTGGAAAAGGTAAAGGCTAAACCAAAATTAAATTTGATACTTATTAAAAACATGGCTCAGATACTTTCCAGAAGGCTTCGATTTACTAATGAAGTAACTGTCAAAAATATGCAACAAGCTCTTAAAGAAGCCTCTGGGCGCAATACCTTAGGTGTATTTATCATAGCGCTGCTTTGGATTATTTGCCTATATACTTTATCCCTACACTTCCTGGTCACTGTAATACATCAAGTAACTGTCACTACCGTCCTGTCAATTTGCTTAATCTCAATCTTTGCTGTAGCAATACTCATTGCAATGCATTTTACTGGTCTCCCATATTCCAGATTTGGCATCACTTTGAAAGATTGGGGAAAAACCATTCTGGAAGCGTTGGCTTTTACAATTCCTGTTATGCTTTTTGTACTAATAATCAAGGTTTTTTTTATAATAGGTATTAATAATCTGGACAATACCCCTTTATTTTCAGGAACAAAACGCTTTTTAGTCAATAATGCAGTGGACTGGGAATATTACTTGGCCATGATTTTTTTATATAGTCTTTTTGCCCCCATTCAAGAGCTAATGGCTAGAAGTGCACTACAATCTACTTTTTTTCATTTTTTACCCGGGGAGAAATTATTTCGTCAATGGAATGCAATTTTTCTGTCCAATCTAATCTTTGCAACTATGCATACTCATCTAGGCCTAACCTTTGCCTCATTAACTTTTATCGCTGGACTTTTTTGGGGATGGTTATTTCACAGACAGAAATCTCTTTTGGGAGTATCCATTTCTCATGTTATTTTAGGTGTGTGGTCTTTGTTTATTGTTGGATTGCGCTAAGCCAATCTACATTTCACATCCAAAAACCCATGTACCAATTGATAATGGAGCCTCCCCAAAACATAGTTATCAACCCAGAAATACAAAGAAAAGGGCCGAAAGGAATTGCAGTATCACTTGATTTATCATTTCTCCTTAAATAAATCAAACCAATGATAGCCCCGGTTATTGAAGACATCAGAAGAATTAATGGTAAATACATCCAGCCAAACCATGCGCCAAATGCTGCAAATAATTTGAAATCACCATGCCCCATACCTACCTTACCTGTAATCAGATAAAATAGATTAATAAATAACCATAAGGCTAAATAGGCGCCGGCACAACTTAACACAGCAATATCAAGACTAACAAATAGACTCCATGTATTAGCAATAAGACCAAGCCATAATAGTCCTAAAGTTAGACTATCAGGGAGTAATTGATGATCAAGATCGATAAAAGTAAGTGGTATCAATATCCAGATAGCTAATAAAACAAATAATAATTGTATTGTAAAACCGAAATGCCAACTGGCGTATAATGATAAAACTGTGGTCAATAACTCAATAAAGGGATAGCGAATTGAAATGGAACCGTTGCATTGATAACAGCGTCCTCTTAACAAGATATAGCTTAATAGGGGAATATTCTGCCACGCTTTAACCATCGCTTTACAATGAGGGCAAAATGAACGTGGTAAAAATAGATTAAGTTTTATTTTTTCTTTTTGTTGCTCAAGATTAAATAACTCACAGCATTGTTCTCGCCATTCTTGCTGCAAAATAATCGGTAAGCGATAGATTATAACATTAAGTAAACTTCCAACAGCTAAAGAAAAGAGTCCGATGACTAAATACATAAACCATGTATAATTGATTATTAGTGTATTTATCATTGACTCATTTGCCTATATAGTATCGTTAAATTAAACAGGATGTTTAAACAGCAGAGCCCAGTTTGAAGATAGGCAAGTACATAGCCACGACCAATCCCCCAACAAGGATACCTAATATTGACATAATTATCGGCTCCAATAAACTACTCAGAGCATCTACAGCATTATTTACCTCTTCCTCATAAAAGTCAGCCACCTTGCTTAACATTTTCTCAAGGGCACCTGATTCCTCTCCAATTGCTACCATTTGAATTACCATATTTGGAAATAAATGGGTATTTTCCATAGCAATAAACATTTGCTGCCCTGTGGCAACTTCCTCTCTTATTTTATCAGTCGCTTTGGCATAAATAATATTTCCAGTCGCTCCAGCTACAGATTTCAAAGCTTCAACTAAAGGTAATCCAGCAGCAAAAGTAATGGATAGTGTCCTCGCAAATCGAGCAATAGCAGCTTTCTCTAAAATAGGGCCTATCACAGGAAACTTTAGCATCACTCGGTCAATGGTTTGTGCGAAATCTAAAGAATGATTTTTGGCATAAAAAAAACTATAGACAACCCCACCCAAAGCACCAAAAATAATATACCAATAGGCCTGCATAAATTCAGACATAGTAATTACAGCTCTGGTCATCGCTGGCAAATCAGCGCCAAATCCTTTGAACAGCGATTCAAATTGAGGAACCACGTAGATTAACAATCCTGCGGTAACCAAAAGCGCCACTACCATAACTGCAATTGGGTAAGTTAAAGCTTTCTTTATTTTCTTTTTTATGATTTCAATTTTTTCTTTATACGTTGCAACCTTGTCAAGCATAATATCTAATGAACCTGATTTTTCACCTGCATCGACAAGATTACAGAATAATTCATTAAAATAGAGTGGATGTTTAATTAACGATTCTGCTAGCGTTAGCCCTGTTTCAATATCGTGCTTAATTGTTTCTATCAAGTCTTTAAGCCTTTTATTGCTTTGTCCCTTGGCAACAATATCAAACGCTTGCACTAATGGTATCCCTGACTCTATCATCGTAGCTAATTGGCGGCTAAAGACTGTAATATCCGCTTGCGTGATTTTTTTATTTTTTCTATCCAACAAAGGTTTTCTTTTTTTAACTACTTTATTAGTAACTATTCCTTGTTTACGCAAATCAGCTTTAGCTATTGCCAAGCTTCTGGCTTGAATATCACCTTCCATTTTTTGACCAGCTTTATTGATGCCTTGATAATGAAAGGTTAATAAAGGTGGGGCATTTTTATCCATTCATATTAATCAACGGTTACCCGATTGACCTCCTCTATGGTTGTGATCCCTTCCTTGACTTTTTCTATACCCGATTGAAAGATAGTCAGCATACCTTCAGATTGGGCTAACTTTAAGATATCCAGGGAGTTACCACCTGACATAATCAACTGGCCTAGCTCTTTTGTCATCGGTAAAACCTCAAACAGACCAACCCGCCCACGATAGCCACTTGTGCATTGATCACAACCAACTGCTTTGTATAATTTAAGATTAACCAGATCAGATTCCTTGAAACCTAATTCAATCAAACCTTGATTGGTAAAGTCATCGCGAACAACCTTACATTGATTACATAATTTTCTTGCCAACCTTTGCGCAATAATTAATGTAACCGAACTCGCAATGTTAAAAGTAGGTATCCCCATGTTCACTAAACGATTTAATGTTTCAGCAGCACTGTTGGTATGCAGTGTAGAAAGAACCAAATGCCCTGTCTGCGCAGCTTTTACAGCAATTTCAGCTGTTTCAAGATCTCGTATCTCACCAACCATTATGATATCAGGGTCTTGCCTTAGAAACGAGCGCAATGCACCGGAAAAGGTTAGACCAGCTTTAGGATTAATATTAACCTGATTGATGCCAGGTACCTTGATTTCAACAGGATCCTCTGCTGTTGAAATGTTCACTTCAATTGTATTTAATATATTTAATGCTGTATATAAAGTAACTGTTTTCCCACTACCTGTAGGACCTGTGACTAGAATCATCCCTTGTGGGCGCTGAATTGCTTTAATGAAATTTGACCTCTGAACAGGATTAAATCCTAATGCTTCAATACCTAATTTAGCAGCACCAGAATCAAGAACTCGCATAACCACTTTTTCACCGGCTGAGGTTGGACAGGTGCTCACTCTGAAATCAATAGCTCGTGCCTTGGAAATTTTCATTTTAAAGCCGCCATCCTGGGGTATACGCCTCTCTGATATATCCAAATTAGACATTACCTTGATACGCGCCGTAATACGGGATGCAAGGCTTGCAGGCGGGGTAGCTACCTCATGTAAAATACCATCTTGCCTGTACCTGATCCGGTATTCTCGTTCATAAGGCTCAAAATGTATATCTGAAGCGCCTTGCCTTATCGCATCCAATAAAATTTTATTGACAAATTTTACGATAGGTGCATCATCAGTAACTGATGTTGCTGTATCAATATCCTGATCTTCATCCTCGGTACTTATTTCTAAACCTTCCAGATCACCTGAGTCTTCGACATAGTTCGATAAGCCCTGACTTTCCTTTGCTGTTAATAAGTTATCAATCAAAGAACTTAGTTTATCTGTTTCTACAACTATAGCATGGGTATTCAGTCCGGTATGAAATTGAATTTCCTTTAATGAAGCTTGCTTACTAGGATCATCTGTTGCAAGGTACAAGTTAGTGCCGCGACTAAACAGGGGGACCATAGCATGACGTTTAATCAATTTCTCATTAACCAGATTGGCAGGAATAGAGTCCACCTCAATGCAATTAATATCCATCATTGGTACGCCAAAATTTTGAGCAGCCGTCAGTGCAATTTGTTCAGCAGATAGTATTTTATTTTTTACAAGATATTGCACTAAAGACATTTTTTCTGCTGCAGCCAATTTATGTAACTCAATTGCTTTGGTTTTATCTAGCAACTTTTCCAGTACTAGAAGCTGGCCAATTCCCTGTAATCTATATTCATCTGTAGCTAGAGCCATTTTATTCATTCAAAGTGTATCTTAGTTTTAAATATAGTTAAAAAAATTTATAATTTCACGGTTTTTTGAACACAACCTCATATTTAAGTCATGATGTTAAGTATTTCATTGTTTTATAAATTATCTTAATTAGACCTGCATCTAAATAATATTTCTGATTATTTCGGCACATCAATTTTTTGCAAACGCAAGCTATAACGCAACTCTTGGAAATTAGGAAGAAATTTGAAAATTTAAAATTAAAAATGAATTGTTTGCATGTAAAACTCGTTGTATTGTAGTTAATAAAAGATATTAAATTAAAGGTCACATTTTGTTGATTGAACAGCAAATAAAACATTATCGCACTTTATACGAATGGTTCCAATCACCTTTAGGTGTATTTGTCGCTAAAGAATTTACAGATCAATTAGAACCAGTAAAGAAGTTCTTAAAAGGAGATACGTTACTGCAACTTGGAGATTGTGGTACAAACCCCTGGTTAAACCTTCTTGATTTTAAACATAAATGGGTAGCATCACCATGTTCTTCTGTAAATAAAATCCACCTTGAATGCTCCTTAAATCAGTTGCCATTGAATAGAGATACCTTGGATTGTATTCTAGTACCTTTAACATTAGAGCCATTTGGAAACAATTTTAGTTTAATTGATGAAATTGACCGAATATTGAAACCTATGGGATTTCTCATATTCTTATGCATTAACCCATGGAGTTTATGGGGAAGTGCCATGAAATGGGGATTACTTAACTGTTATGGTAATCGAGCAGTAAAAATGCGCTCAGCTTTCAATCTTAACAGAATTTTTCTTCAAAGAGGTTACAAGCAGTGCTCATTAACTAATTTTTGCTATATACCACCAGTAAATAGCCAATCTTTAATTAAAAAATTAACTTTTTTTGATGAGATTGGAAAAATGATATGGCCTTTTCCGTCTGGATTTTATTGTTATATCACTCAAAAATATGAATACATTAGTCCATCACTTGCAATTGAACCAGTCATAGAATCGGTAAAAAAGGAGTATGATTCACCCTTACAACCTGCAACAAATTAGAAGAAACTCATAGCCAATTAATAATCCATATATTTTAAAGATATTAAATTATTGTCATCGCCAAGTCTAAATGCATAAATTTGGAGCTAATAATAAGTTCTATATGACTAAACCACTCTAAATATTTGAAGACTAACCCTTACTTTTTGTATACTCTATCCTGCTTTAAGATAAGGTTAGATACATGACAAAAAAATCGCTATTCAAAATCAGTTTTGCTAATCAGGACGAAATTTATGAAATTTATGCTCGTTCAATCAAAGAAAGCGATATGTTTGGTTTTCTGGAGGTTGAGGAGTTGGTTTTTGGAGAGCAAACAGCTCTGGTAGTCGATCCATCTGAAGAAAAGCTTAAAATGGAATTTTGTGATGTTAAGCGCATTTTTATTCCTGTACATTCCATATTTCGAATTGATGAAGTTTCAAAACAAGGAACATCCAAAGTCAAAGATAACTTGGGCCATAGCAATAAAGTGAGGCCTTTCCCTGGAGCAGGGAAGGTAAAAGATTAACTTCATTTAACCTGTATAAACAACTTCTAAGGAAATAAATAAATGACTATTCCTGATAAAATTAAAGCCGTATATGAAAAATCAACCTGTTTATACACATCTAATGAAGTTGAAGCAGCACTGGATAGAATGGCAATAAAAATTCATGAAAAATTACAGGATAAAAATCCTGTAATTATTTGCGTGATGGTTGGAGGCCTCGTTCCATTAGGCAATCTATTGCATCGTTTGGATTTTCCTTTAGAAGTAGATTATGTTCATGCTACACGTTATCGAGGTGATTTAACGGGAGGAGACATTCATTGGAAAGTGAAGCCATCAAGCAATCTTGCAGGACGCACTGTGTTGGTCGTAGATGATATTCTTGATGGTGGTATAACTCTGGCTGCCATAATTAATGAAATCAAGGGAATGGGTGCTGCAGAAGTTTATAGTGCCGTATTAGTTGATAAATATCGCAAACGTGTTCCCAATGGTCTGCAGAAAGCGGATTTTGTGGGCTTACAGGTAGAAGATCATTATATTTTTGGTTATGGTATGGACTATCACGAATATTTACGTAATGCCCCAGGGATTTTTATCGTTCATCCGGATCATGAGGCAAGTAAATAAACTATTGCAAAAGGAGCGTACATTTTTCAGGCGGCATGGGATGAGAAAAATAGTATCCTTGTCCATAATGACAACCTAGCTTTTGTAAAAAGACAAGTTCGTGTTTGTTTTGAATTCCCTCAGCAATCAAACTCAAGTTAAATGTTTTTGCCATTGCAATTATAGCTTTTATTAGAGTTTGATTGGATTGATTATTTTTTAGATCTTTCACAAAAATTTGATCAATTTTTAAAGTATCAATTGGTAAGTCTTTTAAGTAACTTAAGCAAGAATAGCCAGTACCAAAGTCATCAATTGAGATTTGGATACCCAATTCCTTTAATTCATTTAAAGTATCGATAATGTCAGTCGACTTGTCTATTAATATATTTTCAGTTAATTCTAATTCAATAGATTCTGATTTCACTTGAAATTCGGATAATAATTCATTAATTCTCTTGGGAATATGTTGAAACTTAAATTGCCTTGGTGAAAGATTGACTGAAATTTTTAAATTTTTATATCCTTGTAGTTGCCATGCCTGTATCTGTTTGCATACTGTGACGAACACCCAATCACCAATTTCACCAATAACCCCAATTTCTTCTGCAAGAGAAATGAATTTTTCAGGAAGAATTAATCCATTTCGGGGATGGTTCCAGCGAATTAGTGCTTCAAAACCAATTACACTCAAAGAATTCAATTTTAGAATAGGTTGGTAATACAAAACAAACTCGTTTTTTGCCACCGCATTTCTTAATTCACTTTCCAATACAATGTGTTCTAAAGTATAAGTATGCATTTCTTGTGTATAAAATTGAAAACTATTATGACCTTCAGTTTTTGTTCGAGACAAGGCAATATCAGCCTTGGATAATAGTGTATCAACTGTATTGCCATCTTTAGGGTAAAACGAAATCCCCACACTGCAACTCATTTTAATACAATGGCCGTTCATTTTAACAGGTTCATTAAAGGCACTTAATAATCGTATGACTCCAGTAACAGCCTCTTTGCTATTGTTTATACTGGCAATGACAATAAACTGATCACCGCTTAGTCGTGCAAGCACATGGTTAATCGGCACACAATCAATTAACCGCTTGGAAATAGCTTTTATTATTTCATCTCCCTTGCTGTGGCCAAATACGTCATTAATTTGGGTAAATCTATCTAAATCCAATAAATAAACTCCGACTATTTTTTTACTGATAACTGCTGCTTTCATTGCATATTCCAGTATATTGATAGCCAGTACTTTATTAGGTAAATTGGTCAGCATATCATGTGTAGACTGGTGAGATAGCTCCTTTTCAAGCCTTTTGGTGACAGTAATGTCTCTAAAACTCCAAACACGCCCAATGATTTCATCATCCAGTTTTAATGGTTGGGTATAGCAATCGTAGTATATTTCACCTTCAAGTTTTAGCTCGAATGCGTGTTGATAATCTGGTGTTTTCAAGATCTTATTGATTCTTTGGATTGTTTCCCTTCTATTGATTAATTGTTTATTAATCATCAACTTGAAATCTTGATAATTTATTGTTTTCAGAGGTCTCACTTTTTGATACCACATATTTAAAAAACGCTGATTGTAATTCATCACATTGCCTTCATTATCGACTACCACAATACCATCTGCTGTTGATTCGAGTGTAGATTTGACTTCTGATAATGCGTATTTGGCAGCTACAGCCGATATTTTTGCTAATTGCCATAATCTAATGATTAATCCGAATAGAATGGAAATAAAAACTCCTATTGCAAGCGTACTAAGCGATAAATTAGTGCTTAAATTTAGTTCTTCTTCCCTTTTAAAAATTTCAAATGATAACAAGGCAAAGGTGAACATAATGCAAAATGAACTTAAGTAGGGCATTGCAACACTCGAGTTTAATTGATAAACAATATTATTGTGCCAATACAAGCCCATCATAGCTAAAGAAAGCAAAAGAAAACCAATTCCTGTATTGATTGACATGGGTGTTTTATTACCCCATTTGTAAGCCTGTTGAATGTCCGAAAAATAGCCGCTTATGAACAACACAGCCAAACAAAATACCAACAAACCAAGTGCGCCAGCCACAGAATTATTAAGGGACTGATAACATTTTAAATTCATCAAAATAAGACAAATAGTGATTAATAGAAAGCAAAAAGCCGTGTTTGCAGCCATTCTGCCTGGATAAGCATTTTCAATGGATTGGTAGTGATGAAAGAATATTTCGTCAATCCCAAGGTTAATGCTAAAAATGTGTTGTGCAAGAGCTAATCCAGATAAAATGAAAACAGTTGTACTTAACACAATGACTGATTTGTAGTAGCAATTTAGGAATAAAAAAATAGAAAAGGATAAAATAATAAAATACAGAGCTGTATTGTAAACGATTGCTACTGTATTTGGTTGGTACTGAATTAAAAACTCAATATTAAAATGCCAACCAATTAAAACAGACAGTCCAAAGATAAAGGTTAGTGTGGCAAAAACTACAGTTAGATAATATGCCGTGTAGTAAGACTTGTATAATTTAGGGAGTACCGTCGATGGCATAACATTGTGTCCCTAGCAATGATATCCTTGCAAAAATGATACTAACATTACAATAATAGATCAATTTACTGCATAATATGGTACTTATCAACGTTCTCTTAGTGCAGATTGCTTAGCTTTAATGATAGGCTTCAAAAGGTATTGGAGAACTGATTTTTGACCAGTAAGTATATCAACAGTAGCTTGCATGCCAGGAATAATAGGCAATGGATTTTTCTCAGTTCCCAGATAATTTTTCTCTGTACGCACTTTAACTATATAATAGCTTTCCTCTTTTTTATCTGTTTGCTCATCGATAATAGTATCGGCACTTATATGCTCTACAACACCATCCAATCCGCCATAAATAGAAAAATCATAAGCTGTAATTTTAACCATGGCTTTTTGGCCTGGATGAATAAAACCAATGTCAGAAGGGCGTATCTTTGCTTCAATTAATAAAGTATCATCAAGCGGTACAATTTCAAGCAGATCATTACCCGGCTGAACTACGCCACCAATCGTTTTCATCTTAATTTGTTTTACAATACCATAAACTGGGGAACGAACTGTGGTTCGAGTTAAACGATCCTTATCTGCCTTATTGGCCTCAATCAGCGCAAATAATTCTGATCGGGCTTTATTCAATCTATCCAACTCTTCTGATTTGAATTTCTCAATGTTCCCTTTAATTTCACTTACTGTTCTTTCCAGACGAATAACTTCTACCTCTGAAACAGAACCTCCTTTTAATAGTGGGCGAGTTAAATTTAATTCTTTTTGTGCCAACTCCAGAGACTTTTCCAATTGATTCAACTCCCTCATACGTGATTCGTATAAAGACAATTGATCCTGCACAAGATGAGGATAGGTTTTGGTAAATTTTTCTGGAAACACAGGTTTCGTATTAGTGATTTCAGCATTAAGCCGTATAATTTCTATTTCCAGTGCATCAATTTTTTTCTCTGCTTCGGCATAACTGGACATAAATCGCGTATTATCAATTTGCATTAAAATTTGATCTTTTTTAACTATTTGTCCTTCCTTGACAAAAATATTCTGAATAATCCCGCCTTCAAGATTCTGTATGACCTGCACCTCACTGGAGGGAATGACTTTTCCTTGTCCTGTAGTTACTTCATCAAGAATGGCATAATTGGCCCAAACAATCGCCACAATAAAAAAAAGCAAAGAGGCCCATAAAATAACATGCGTGAAGGTTTTTGAACTGTGAGTTTTTTTCATAGACTATTTCCTTACCGTTACTCCAGTCCTAAGGGCACTCAGAACAGAATCTTTATTACCATCAGCAATGATTTTGCCATTTTCCAAAACGATGATGCGATTGACCAGTTCCAGCATGGAAATCTTATGAGTTATTAAAATTAAAGTACGATTATCAGATAAATAGTCATTAAGATTTTTTTTGATTTGTTTTTCGTTATTATCATCCATTGCCGAGGTCGGCTCATCCAATAATAAGATATTAGGGCTCATAATCAATGCACGAGCAAGTGCCACAGATTGTCTTTGCCCTCCTGATAATTCCGCTCCTTTTTCTCCAACTTGCCTATCAAAGCCTTTAGGGTGATTATTGGTAAAATTCGTTACTCCAGCTATTTCAGCTGCCTTTAAAAGCGCGGAATCATTTACAAAGGGAGCACCCACGCAAATGTTATCTCTTATGCTTCCATAAAATAAAACAATATCCTGAGGAATATAACCTATTTGCTGACGTAAATCGTCAGGATTAATTTGTTTATAATCGGTGCCATCCAGAAGAATGGTTCCTTCTGTAGGAGCATACAGCTTTAATATTAATTTTCCCAAAGTCGATTTACCTGAACCAACTCTCCCTATAATGGCTACACGTTCACCTGTATTAATTTTAAAATTAATATTTTGCAGTACCTTTGTCTCATCCTCCTTGTAATGAAAAGACACCTGTTTAAATTCAACTGCACCTTTCAGAGAGGGTCTATGGAGATAACGAGTTTCTTCTGTAGTATCTGTCTCAAGTTGCATAATTTTGTTTAATGAATCCAGAGCATTAACTGATTGAAAGTAGCGAGTAAATAAAGTGGATACTTGCGCCATAGGCGCTAATGCTCTTCCGGTCAATATGGTACAGGCAATCAATCCTCCTGTGGTTAACTCACCTGCAGAAATCATATAAACACCTGCAATGATAATAGCGATGGTTGCAATTTGTTGGGCCAGATTAGTGATACTAATACTTGTATTAGCTACAAAACGCAATTGCATAGAGTTTTTAGCTGCTTCATTTATTATTTTTTCCCATCGTGACTGCAGTACAGACTCTGCTCCAGTGGTCTTTACAGTTTCTATAGTAGCCAAAGATTCAAACAGCGTAGCTTGCTTTTCAGCACCATATTGATAGGATTTTCTCGTAAGTCGAATTAAAGGCCATTGAAGCAATAAACCTATTATAAAAATAGTAGGGAGCACTAAAAAAGGTATCCAAAATAATACCCCGCCTATCAAATAAATAACAAATAGAAAAATAAATACGAAAGGGAGATCCACAAGAACTGTCATAGTAGTCGAAGTAATAAAATCTCTGAATACCTCAAATGACTGCACGGTATTTGCTAAAGAACCAACAGATTTTGGCCTGTTAGCCATACTTAATCCAAGAACTTGCTGAAATATTAAAGCAGACAACTCTTTATCACTGTGTTTATTTGCCACATCAATGAAATAGGAACGTAAACTCTTGAGCAGCATGTCAAAGATAAATACTAATGCTACACCACTGGCAAGAACCCACATGGTATCAATAGCATGGTTTGGAACCACGCGGTCATACACATTCATGCTAAATAAGGGAACAACAAGTGCAAACACATTCACGAGCAAGGAGGCAACAAGTACTTCGGAATACAATGGCCAAGATTTAATAACAACTTTCCAAAACCAGTTTTTTTGTTCTTTGGAAAGAGTTTCATGTGCTCTCGTACTAGGTTTGTATTGTTGTTCAACAAAGATGACTTGCCCGTTTAACTCATCAGCAATTTGATTCAAATCAATCCGGGAATCAGGTTGCTTGGGATCAAGGATTGCTCTTTTACCATCATCCTCCAGTATTAGAAGCACAGCTTCGCCACTTTTTTTAATTAATACTAATGGGAGGTCCGCATCACTAATTTGTTCTAATTTTAAAGTTTTTACTTCAGAATCTAAAGAAGCTCTGGCAGCAGCACGTGAAAACATATCAACACTCAATTTACTGTTGACTAATGGCAAGCGAGCTATAAGCGATGCGGGCGAAAAAGGATATTGATAGTATCGGGTTAATAATACCAGGCAGGCTAGCAGTGAGTCATTCTTTGCTATGTCGCCCAAATCAATATGAGACCATGATTGTCTTCTGGGAGTATTCATATGATTTTTATGATTATTCTTTTATTAATTATTTTATTTAAGTATATACTCAAATAAAATAAAAAGATTAATCTTTATATTAAGCAGTAAATTTGGTTTTTTTAAAGGGTTTAAGTGACTCTGAAATTTGTTTATAAAGTTCGGGTAACCATCTGGGCTGGGCAAATGTAGAGGTTGATGGTTTTTGATATCGTAAATCATTAGGGGCAATAATAACCTGTATATTTTTAAGACCAACTCTTCTGGCTAAAA
Organism: Legionella pneumophila subsp. pascullei; assembly: GCF_900637585.1. NCBI lineage: Bacteria > Pseudomonadati > Pseudomonadota > Gammaproteobacteria > Legionellales > Legionellaceae > Legionella > Legionella pneumophila. The sequence continues at coordinate 1,689,506 of NZ_LR134380.1, read as the reverse complement.
TAAATAATTGATCGATGGCAAGATCACCGACAGCCAAACAACCAACAGATAAATTTTTCCCATGAATAAAAATATTATTCCCTAACTCTTTTCTACCATCCATATAACCTTTTTGCCGGTCAAAGCTATTCGGATAGTTAATCATCATGGATAAGTGCATACTACTAAAAGGATTAAAATTTACTAATTTATAGATCCCTTCAGGGATTTGCTTGTCATTTTCACGTAATTTAGGTCCTAAACGCCCGCTAAAGCCAGTTAATGGGTAATCATGAATATGTGTCCATTCCTGATTTGGATTTTTTGCCCATAATTCAACTTTACGCTCAGATTTAAAAGCAAGCAAGGCAATTTCTTTAGGAGGATAGCTAACTCCGGCTTTAGAAAAATAAGAAATCAATTGCGGCTCTACTCTTAGCCCATAACGTTTTATTGCATTGTCAATCGCTTTATCCCAGTTAAGCTTGGGTGCCATTGCAAATAAATTACAGCAGTAAAGAATAAACAATATTGGAAAAAATCGTTTCATAGACGCACTATACTGGTAAGTTAAACACATACTATCAAATAATAAATATCAGAACAATTTGTTAAAATATAGAAAATCGCTAGTTTAACTCCTTTTTTGTTGCAATAAGAGCATTTGTTTTTTGCTTGGGATTGATAACTGTGAAGCAATAAAATCCGGGCTTATGGACAATCGACCAATTGAGGGGATTAAACCGTAATGATTCGGGCAAAGATAATTTACTGTGCCATCCAACGCCACCTTATAAAATATATATCTGTAATTGCAATAATCTGGTTTCTCTAAAAGGGCTACCTGCATCACAGGAGTGCCTATCAACCTATTTTCGATGAAATAGGCATTAATCCAAAGATTAATTACAACCAATAAAGATCCAATGACTATAAATGATTGAAATAAACTGCTAACAATTTTAAACGCTACATTATCATTACTCAGGTGCCATAAAACGTAAATTAAGGATAAACATAAAACGAGCAAATTGATGGTATATATTGTTGCGTTAAGATAATTAAAATAAGTGCCTAAAATCTCTCCACCAGAAGTCTGATAATGAATGACTAATGAAATAAGACTTATCCATAACGAAGAAATGATATAATAAATTGCGTTTCGTTTGATTCCAATAATTAAAAGAGTTAGGGCAATTAATGGAAAGAGACAGTGAATAACTTTAGCCAAGATATGCATTGATTCCATCCCTTATGATTATAAATTATAAGAATATATATAGTTATATCAGTAATTTACATGGGTTACTAGCCAGGCCTGATATAAATAAATTAGAGTATGTTTCCTGCTACCAACTGTTTTCTATTATTTGGTTTTTATCAAAAGAATAAACGGGGCAGTAGGGAAAGCCGATGTTTTTATTAAATTATAAGACAACACAATCCGTCTAAGGGTAAAGTCATCAAGGGCAGGGATTACATAAGACAATGGATTTAATACTGGTGGTAAATCATGTTTGGATTTTTTTTGCTTTAAATTAAAGATATTTTGATGAATGGAACCTATCCACACAATTCTTTTAGGATCAGACAGATAATAATTTGATTGCCAAATAGTCAAATCAAGAATCAACCTGGATTTTTTATCTTGATACGTCATCATCAACCCCGGCTTTTTGTTTTCAAATAACTGGGTGAGCAATGGAAGTTTAACATTTGATGGTGCATTATTCATTCGCATCAGTAATCTGGTAAAAAAAGTTTTATCACTCTGCGGTTCCCATCCAAATTGTTCAAGCTTATTTTGCAATGTATCCAGATCACCTACGTATTGAATGTTTAAAAGGCTTATTCGTTTTCCAATTCTGTTTAGTCTATACAAAGGTAAAAGTGGGCTTTGCTGATCCCACCATTGTTTTTCTGTTAGAGTAAACTCTTTGTGATAGGGCATATGGTCATGAACCAGCTCTTTAAAATTCACAGCTGTTGAAATTGCTGTGGTCAATACAATAACCATAAACAGTGACATGAGCATAATTAATGGATGCTCATTCTTTATAATAGAAGTACTAAACCTTCTATATACCAAACAATGAATCAAACAAATTTCAGCCCCCAACAAATAAGCAGCTAAAATATCGGAAAACCAAAAATCACCTAAATAGATGTTAGCAAACCCGCTTAACCCGAGCACAATTAATATAATCGTTTTAAAACTGCTGGTTATTAAGGAATACTTGCTATTTATATAAAACAAAATAAAACCATAAAGCGCAGTAGCAATGGAAATACTAATGGATGGAAAAGAAGAGCCAGGCAAAGTAACCAACAATCCTTGAGGTCTGGGGCTGTCAATTATTTTAGTTAAAAATAAAGCAATAAAACAGCTAAATAGGGTTATGCTGCTCAGATAAACTGTAGCTCGATAATTTTTATGATAAATAAACCATACGCAAGAAACGATGAATAACCCAATTAATGTTGATTTGCTTGTTAATTGAGCACATGCAATGAAAAATGCTTCCAGCAAGGAACTGTGGACGCTTTGCATAAAAAAATGCACAGGCACATTGATATAGTCTAACAGTTGACCTTCAAGGGTAAAAATAGCCAAAGCTAAAAAGAGAAAAAAAACCACGAGGGCAATAAGTATTAAACCAACCGTATTGTAATGATTTTCCTCCTGAGCAGGAGTAATAGCATAATATACTTTAGATAATCTGGGGCTTGTCTTAATTCCTAACCAAAAACGGTGTAAGTTACTTCTCAAAAATGAGTTTAACTTAATAAATAACCATTTGAGAACGAGGCTAGTCAACCAAATAACAGCAAGAATCACCAAGATCAAGATAAAAAATCTTGTCGCTCCTTCTGCTGATAATTCATGTCCTGCTGCACCAATCAATACTCCTGGCATAACGTATAAAATTGACCAACCGATAGCAGAAACCACATTTGCAATCAGGAATCTCCATTGTTTCATATGCATTATTCCAGCGATTACTGGAATGATTGAACGTAATGGGCCAACAAACCGACCTATTAATACACTTTTACCACCATGGCTTGCAAAAAACTCTTTACCATACTTCAATAAGCCTGGATATTTTCTAAAGGGCCAGATCTCGATTAAACGATCACTATAGAAGTATCCCAAAAAATAACTAAGGCTATCTCCACAAACAGCCCCCAGCGTTGCAGCAAGTAATGTCAAATCAATACGCATGATTCCAGAACCGGCTAATATCCCTATTGCAGTCATGGTGACAGAGCCAGGTATAATACTTCCAATTACAGCTAAAGATTCGCTTAAAGCGATTAAGAAAGTGATAAACAGAGACCAATGTGGGTTTGCTTGTAGCCAGTAAGTCATTGGTTGCACATAATCTGCTAACAAATTCATAATATCCTATTATTTATCTAAATTGATTCAAAAAATACTGTACAAAATGTTGGCTTACTTCATCTAACTGAATATTAGGATAGAAATGACTCATCTGTGTCATTTCCATTTTAGCAAAACCACACGGGTTTATACCTGAAAACGGGTTCAAATCCATATTCACATTTAATGCTATACCATGATAGGTACATCCATTTTTCACCCTAAGCCCTATCGATGCAATTTTTTTTTCGCCGATGTAAACCCCGGGTGCTCCACTACGAATGTTTGCTGCAATTTTATAATGCTCTAAAACTGAAATTAATATTTGTTCCAGCTGTGTTACTAAAGTTTTTATGCCCAGATTCCTGCGACGAATATCCATTAAAACATAGGCAACTAATTGGCCGGGGCCATGATATGTAACTTGCCCTCCACGATCTGATTGCACAATTTTTATAGAGTTGGCATTGAGTACATGCTCTGGTTTCCCTGCCTGTCCCTGAGTGTATACAGGATAATGCTCTAATAACCAAAGCTCATCGCAGGTATGGTTATCACGAGCTTCAGTGAACTCCTTCATCTGCTCCCATATTTCAGTATAATCTTTTATGCCTAAATTATGAATTATCATTATAAAACCATTTTCACATCCGGATGTTGACTTAAATCCTGATATAATCCATCCAGTGACATTTGATTTTCTGCGTATACTGTCACAGTAATAGCCAGGTACTTGTTTTTCTCACTCATTTTATGAGTTAAATGTTCATTGTCAAAGGTAGGGAAGTGATTAATAACGATTTGTTTGATTTCATTGAGTAATAGTTCTGAGTTAATACCGATAATTTTTATAGGAAAATAGCATGGGAATTCTATTAATGTCGTTTTTGTCATAATTAATTTAATTTACTAATTGTTGGTAGGAATCATTAATTATCCGCCAATATTTGCCCACTGTTCCGCTATTAATCAAGGAGTCATTAATTTTTGTAATGGGAAATACTTCTTTTGTCGTGCTTGTTGCCCAAATTTCTTGAGCAGAAAAAAGCTCTGAAATGCTAATTTCTACTTCCATAAACTTTAAATCTAATTTTTTAATTATTTCAATAACAACTTGCCGCGTAATTCCTGGCAAACAGAGATTATTAAGGGGTGGAGTCTTAATAACACCATTCTGAGTTACAATAAATACATTAGTGCTACTTCCTTCTGTAATTAGACCATTTCGGGTAAGAATTGAAGTATGGAATCCTTCGGATACAGCCTCATCATTCAGCAATATATTCGCAAGCAAAGAAGTGGTTTTTATATCGCATCTCGTCCATCGAATATCTTCTATCAACTTTGCTGACATTCCTTTTTCTTTATCTTCCTTAGTAGGATAAGGGTTGTGCATAGTGAATGCGATAACCGAAGGTGTGATGGAAGTAGGTATATCATGTTTACGTATGCCTTGATTCCCTCGTGTGACTTGAATATAAACTTGTAAATTACCACCATTATTTTCTGATATCAGTCTATGAATTAAACCATGCCAGTCATAATTTGGTATGGTCATTTTAATTTTTTTCATATTTGAGAATAATCGGTCAAGATGTTTGTCAACAAAACAAGGCTGCCCATGGTAAACAGGCAGCACTTCATAAACCGAATCACCAAATAGAAAGCCTCGATCAAATATTGAAATTTTTGCTTCAGATTGACAGCAATACTTTCCGTCAACAAAAACGATATTCATTATGAAAATCCTAGGAACCGAACCATCGCTTAAATGCTAACCGTATCGAATCTTTTGTTCTAGTATAAAATCCACCTGACTCTACTGTTTGCAAAGCATAAAGCGGTTTGCTTGACACGACATTGTTATTAAATTGAACAATAATATCACCCACTTTATCGCCTTTCTTTATGGGAGCTTGTAAATCATTAGGAACTTTAGTTGAAATATTTAACCTTTCATATTGACCGGCAGGTATCGTAATAAATTGATCCTCTGTTAACCCCACTGTAATTTTCTCAGAAGTTCCTTTATAAAGAGGTATTTCGGCAATTGATTGCCCTGATTTATATAATTGATGAGTTTCAAAAAATCTAAAACCGTAATTTAGTAATTTTTCACTATCATCAGCACGCACAGAATCACTGGGTTCACCTAAAACTACGGCCAATAAACGCATGTTATTACGCTTTGCGGAAGATACCAAACAATATCCAGCGTCATTGGTGTGGCCTGTTTTTATACCATCAACCTGGCTGTCTCTCCATAACAAACGATTTCGATTAGGTTGACGTATACCATTATATGTAAACCATTTTTGTTTATACCAGTCATAATATTCAGGGAAATCGAGTATTAAGGCTCGACCTAAAATCGCCAAATCTTTAGCTGTTGTATATAGATTAGGATCGGGTAACCCTGTACTGTCTGTAAAATGACTATTTTTCATACCCAAATTTTGAGCTTGCTGATTCATAATATCGGTAAAAGCATTTTCCGAACCACCAAGGTGTTCTGCCATAGCAACACAAGCGTCGTTACCAGAATCTACTATGATGCCTTTTAACAGATCTTCAACAGAGACCTGATCACCCTCTTTTATAAACATACGAGAGCCACCTGTCTGCCATGCATCACGACTCACTCTTACCATATCAGTCAAATGAATTTGTCCACTCTTCAATGCATTAGAAATAACGTACAAAGTCATCATTTTGGTCAAACTGGCAGGTGGTAATTTTTCCTCACTATTTTTTTCAGCAATTACTTTCCCACTATTCACATCAATTAAAATATAAGCTTTGGCGTTAAGCAATGGAGCAGCTGGAGTTGTAAAAGGTTTCATTGTGACTGTAGGAGAAGGCTTCTGTAAATCAGAGGAGGGGAGCACCTCATCAGCCATTGAATTGGTGGATTGTACAAATAAAGTAATAAAAAATAATAGCGTCAAAAGAAAAGACGTTGCTCTGGTCATGATATTACCTGATATAGTTGCAAAATATCCGTATATTATCACAGCCTTTTACAGGCGGCCAAATGGCATATGAGAAATATTGATATTTTTTTTATAAAGCGAAATAAGTTGCGAATTAATTCAGAGCAAGTTCATACCAATTTAAGTCTGCTTTTGTCATTCCCGCACAGGAGGGAATCCATCTCTGTAGCAAACTCCTTTAAATCTTGCAGGATATATTAGTGCGATAATGAATCAAGTATTGCATTATATAAACAAAATATGATTTTGTCCTACGAATTAATCTAATCACACTTCGAAAATTATTATTTTTTGGTAATATTAGCAATAAATCATAACAATAAGAAATATCAAAAATATGCGCAAAATACTCATTATTCTTTCAGTTTGCTTGGTGGGATGCCAAGCCATTCATGATAAACCCAACCAGGCAAATAATAAACATCAAAACACTCACACTAAAAACTCTGTCTACGATCGATATAAATACAAAACCAACCGTTATACAATTCAACAGGATGCTGCTCCCAAGCAAGCCAAACAAGTGAGCTTTAAAGAACCTGTACCGACCAAAGAACCATTAAGCAGATATGGCAATCCTTCTGAGTATTATGTTGATGGGCGTACTTATGAAGTTATGAAAAGCTCAACGGGATATAAAACTCGTGGTATTGCCTCATGGTATGGAACAAAATTTCATAAACAGCGTACATCCAGTGGCGAACCATATAATATGTATGTCATGACTGCTGCTCACAAAACATTACCTCTGCCAACTTATGTCAAAGTAAGAAACCTGGAAAACGGTAAAGTCGCAATAGTTAAAGTTAATGACAGAGGACCATTTCACGCAGATCGAGTCATAGATCTCTCTTATGCCGCCGCATTAAAACTGGGGGTTTTTCCCAAAGGGACAGCTCATGTTGAAATTGAAACACTTATGGGGCCAGCTGGGCAAGGTCATTATTATTTGCAGGCAGGAGCCTTTTCCTCTGAGGCACTGGCAAAGCGTTTGAAGGACAAGCTAATTCATATCACCCCATCTCCAGTGTTTATTGAACACTATAAGCAACATTATATTGTCCGAGTTGGACCTTTTGGTAATAAATTAATGGCTGACAACCTTAAGACGAAATTATCAAATAACGGAATAAAAGGATCCTTTTCTGTGTTAATTTAATTTGTTTTCTAAAAGCAGTAACTGGTCACCCCATGTCTTTATGAGAAAAATTCAATCAGAATGTGCGCATGGCTTTTCTCTATCGATGGCATTCTCACCTTAGATGCCATCTGGCTCCAATTAAAACCAACGATTTCTCATTAATAAACAATAATTAATAGCTAATTAATGGATTAATGGATAAAATTGATTTTATAATTCAATTTTAACTACCTTTTACTAAGAGGCATTCAATCAATGCATGATGGCTCTGTATTTTACACTATATTTTTGATATTTGCCGGAGCTGCGTTTTTTTCTACTCTGGTATTATATACCAAACAATCACTATTGGTTGCTTATATAATACTCGGAGCTAGCTTTGGTCCTTGGGGATTAAAGCTTGTATCCGATGTGACGGTTGTCAAACAGATAGGTGATATCGGAATAGTATTCTTGCTTTTCTTATTAGGATTGCATTTACAGCCCCAGAATTTGATTCATATGTTAAGAAAAGTAACCTGGATTGCAATCGTAAGTTCAATCTTGTTTGCTGCGCTGGCCTATGGAATTGGCAGATGGTTTGGCCTCTCAGTCACTGAATCCATGATATTGGGTGGCGCCATGATGTTTTCAAGTACAATTATTGGCTTGAAATTATTACCTACAACCATTTTGCATCACCAGCATACTGGTGAAGTCATGATTAGTGTACTTTTAATGCAGGACGTTATAGCAATAGTTCTCTTGATATTAATTAATAGTGCTCATCAGGATGGCAACCTATCAATCAATGATTTTATCCTGGTTATTATCGCGCTACCTGCCTTATGCCTGTTCTCCTTTTTATTTGAAAGATACATTTTGATAAAACTGCTGGCACGTTTTGATAGAACCCAGGAATATGTTTTTTTACTCTCAATAGGATGGTGTTTGGGGATATCCGTTTTGGCGCAAAAAATAGGGTTATCAGAAGATATTGGCGCTTTTATAGCAGGAGTAGCTTTGGCATCCAGCCCAATTTCATTGTTTATTGCTGAAAGTTTAAAACCATTAAGAGATTTTTTCCTCGTCATGTTCTTTTTTTCGATAGGAGCCACTTTTAATTTTGGATTTGGAGCACAAGTAGTTATCCCGGCAGTGATATTAGCGACATTGATACTGATTATCAAACCATTGTTATTTTATATATTGCTTGCCCGCTCTGGTGAGAAAAAACAAGTAGCAAAAGAGGTGGGAATTCGCCTGGGGCAAGGAAGTGAGTTTTCTTTATTGGTTGCAAGCATCGCCTTGAGTACAAACCTGATTTCAGAAGTCGCCTCCAATTTAATTCAGGCAACGACTATTTTAACTTTTATCGTTTCATCGTATCTTGTTGTATTGAAATATCCAACACCTATAGCTTTATCTGAAAAAATGCGTAAGGATTAATCAAATGAAATTACTGGTAATAGTAATATGCTTGCTCAGTGAACGGTTTTTAATCCATTCAATTTCCTATCAGCGATTTTCCTGGTTTAATAACTATACTCTATTTCTAAAAAAATTCATTGATAAAAATGAATACTTTTCTAATCCTTGGGCTACCTTGATAGCTATCATATTACCCATTATTCTTCTCACATCTCTCGTTTATTTTTCTCTCCATAGCATTCTGTTTGGGTTATTTGGCCTAATTCTTAGCCTGTTTATTTTTTACTACTGTCTGGGTCCGCAAAATGCTTTTTACCCAATTATGGAAAAGCGTAGCAATCAAACTGAAACCGATTCAATTGGAGAATATTTCGCTGAGGTAAACAGCCAATTATTTGCTGTTGTATTCTGGTACATCATCGCAGGGCCAATTGCAGCTTTAACCTACAGATTAATCACTTTATGTAAAGAAATTAATTTTATAAATATTCAGGCAAGTCAGATTGCTAACATTCTCGAATGGATACCAGCCAGAATCACTGCATTACTGTTTTTATTAGTTGGAAATTTTCAACGAGGTTTTCATCTATTCGTTCAATATGTTCTAACTTCTCCTGATTCAAATGATAAAATACTGAGCGAGTGTGGTTTGCAAGCAGTTCGTATCAATGATGCTGAAGAAGTACCAATGGCTGTTGCTGAAAATCTTGTAGAACATGCCACTATAGTGTTATTGGTTTTTATTGCATTATTTACATTAGTAGCTTGGCTATAATGTTTTATTTCACAATAAATTAATGTGGGACCTGGATCATGAACACTGCATTCCGTTTACTTTTTTGTCTTATAATATTGGAGCTTTCAGCTTGTGCCACACTTAAAAATAAAATTGCCCATCATAAAACCTTAAGTCAATGCCAACAAACCTGTTTTCAGCAGCTTGATTACTGCAAGCAAAATTGCACAAACAACTGTCGAGATTGTTCCAATAAAGCAAACCATTTTGCCAGAGAAAATTATCTGGAATACCTTCACGAAATTAAAGTCCAGGGTGGATATATTACTCGCGGGTTGCAATCTTACCGTGATCCACTACAATGCCGCAAAGTAACTTGTAATTGCGCTGCAGATTTTAATGCATGTAATCAAGGCTGTTCTGGTGTAATTCAAAAAAGATTACAACCTGTACCATACTGTTCTTAAAATTATTGATTGTTGGGGAACTATTTCATGACCAATGAAACAAATTTAGATCTGGATCCAATAGAAACGCGTGAATGGCTGGATGCCCTACAAGCTGTACTCTTTAATGATGGTCCTGAGCGTGCTGCATTTCTTTTACAACAGCTTCTTAATAAAGCGAATGCAGAGGGGGTTAAACTAACCAGCTCAATTAATACTCCTTACAGAAACACTATAAAACCTCATGAAGAAAAACAAATGCCTCCCGATGAGGGAATTGGAAAGCGCATCAATGCATTAATTCGATGGAACGCTGTTGCTATGGTACTTAGAGCAGGTAAATACGCACCAGAGCTTGGTGGTCATATCGCCTCTTACGCTTCGGCATCAACATTATATGAAACTGGATTTAATTACTTTTTTAAGGGACCAAAAGGAGAAAACGGCGGGGATTTACTTTATATCCAAGGCCACTCGGCTCCAGGCATTTATGCCAGAGCATTTCTTGAAGGCAGATTAACTGAGAAGCAACTCGAAAAATTTCGCCAAGAAGTAGAAGTGGATGGTTTATCTTCCTATCCTCATCCTTGGTTAATGAACGATTTTTGGCAATTCCCCACTGTATCTATGGGTTTAGGTCCTCTGCAAGCCATTTATCAAGCCCGCTTTCTAAAATATCTTGAGAACCGAGGCTTAATAAAAGCTGAAGGTCGTAAAGTGTGGGCGTTTTTAGGCGATGGTGAAATGGATGAGCCTGAATCAGTCGGTGCACTTAGTATTGCAGCAAGAGAAAAGCTGGACAATCTCATTTTTGTAGTTAACTGCAATTTACAAAGACTTGATGGGCCTGTACGTGGTAACGGTAAAATCATTCAAGAACTTGAAGGTCTATTTCGAGGAGCCGGATGGAACGTTATTAAAGTCATATGGGGAGGCCGTTGGGATCCATTATTTGCCCGTGATAATCAGGGTTGGCTACAGAAAAGGATGGAAGAATGTCTGGATGGAGATTATCAATCGTATAAAGCGAATGATGGATCTTATGTAAGACAGCATTTCTTTAATCAATATCCAGAGCTAAAGAAAATGGTTGAAAATATGACTGATGAGGAAATCTGGCGTTTAAATCGTGGTGGTCATGATCCACAAAAAGTATACGCAGCTTATGCCAGAGCAGTTGAACACAAGGGGACTCCAACCGTTATCCTTGCAAAAACCATCAAAGGATACGGGATGGGAGCTGCTGGTGAAGGCCAAAACATTACTCATCAACAAAAGAAAATGACTATTGATCAACTAAAAGCATTCAGAGATCGATTTAATATCCCAGTCAGCGATGACAAAATTGCTGATATCCCTTTTTATAAGCCTGATGATGACAGTCCTGAAATCAAGTATTTAAAAAAGCAAAGGGAAGCTTTGGGTGGTTATTTACCCCATCGTTCAATTGAAGTAGAACAGTTAAAAATACCTCATTTGGAAGAGTTTTCCAGTATTACAAAGGGATTAGGGGACAGAGAAATCTCGACTACTATGGCTTTTGTGAGAATTCTTTCAGTTCTACTCAAAAATAAAGACATTAGCTCCAGAATAGTACCTATAGTACCTGACGAGTGCAGAACATTTGGTATGGAGGGATTATTCAGACAAATAGGAATTTATTCTCCCGTAGGCCAACTTTATACCCCTGTAGATCATGAACAAGTAATGTATTATCGAGAAGCAGTTGACGGGCAAATTCTTGAAGAAGGTATCAATGAAGCAGGGGCATTTTGTTCCTGGATTGCTGCCGCGACATCTTACAGCTCAAACAAACTGGCAATGATCCCGTTTTACATTTATTACTCTATGTTTGGTTTCCAACGTATTGGTGATCTGGCATGGGCAGCAGGAGACATGCAAGCGAGGGGATTTTTGCTCGGTGGAACCGCCGGACGAACGACATTGGCGGGAGAAGGATTGCAACACCAGGACGGACATAGTCATGTTTTAGCATCAACAATACCCAATTGTATTTCTTATGATCCCACATACGCTTATGAATTAGCAGTTATCGTCCAAAATGGCTTGTACCGTATGTATGAAAAACAAGATAACGTGTTTTATTACATTACTATTATGAATGAAAACTACTCTCATCCTGATATGCCTGAAGGAGTAGAGGAAGGTATTATCAAAGGAATGTATCTTTTAAAAGAGAATAAGAAAAAGTCAAAAAACCATGTCCAACTAATGGGATGCGGTACTATTTTGCGTGAAGTTATCAAAGCTGCAGAGATGTTGGAAGAAGATTTTTCAATCACATCGGATATCTGGAGTGTAACCAGCTTCAATGAGTTGCGTAAAGAGGGCTTGGCTGTTGAACGATACAATAACATGCATCCCAAAAATAAACCTCAGCAAAGCTATGTTACATCTCAATTAAAAGAACGTCCTGGACCTGTTATTGCTACCACTGACTATATGCGCATTTATGCAGATCAAATCAGGCCTTTTGTTCCTAATCGTTATATTACTTTAGGTACAGACGGTTATGGCAGAAGTGATACTCGAACACAGCTCCGCCATTTCTTTGAAGTTGATGCAAAATTTATAGTCTTGACAGCATTAAATGCACTGGTAGCTGAAGGAACGCTTGACAAAACAAAAGTTGTCGATGCCATGAAACGTTACAATATTAATCCAGATAAATTAAACCCAATGACCCATTAGTTAAACAATTAATCAGAACAAAACACAGTTCCGGTTTAACTGAATGCTGAGGAAAATATGACAAAAGAAAGTGAAATTAAAATTCCTGATATCGGTGGCGCTACTCAAGTTGATGTCATTGAGATTTTAGTTAAGGAAGGTGATTCAATTGAAGTGGATACACCCTTGATTACGCTTGAATCGGAAAAAGCAAGCATGGACATCCCTTCTCCAATTTCTGGAACGGTAACGCAAATCCTCGTTAAAATCGGTGACAAAGTATCGGAAGGCGACCTCATTATCAAAGCCAAATCAGATTCAACCATAAATGTTTCCAGTCCGCTGGAACAAAAGGCCGAATCACAAAAACAGAATTTGCAAACCAAATCAGAAGAGCAACCCGTCGATATAAAAACAACCACATCTACACCTGGTTCCAAAGACATTGAAGTATCCATTCCGGATATTGGTGGCGCAACCGATGTAGATGTCATTGATATTTTAGTCAAGCCGGGGATGGAAATAGAAAAAGACCAGGCATTAATTACATTAGAGGGTGATAAAGCAACGATGGATATTCCTTCACCCTATGCTGGTAAAGTCATGGAAATGAAAATTAAATTAGGAGATAAAGTATCACAAGGTATTCCTATTCTAATTTTAAAGATTTCTGCAATGCCTGAGGCACCTGAAATCGAAAAAAGTCAGATTAAAAATATATCAGAACAACCTATCAAAGAAACTGAGAAACCGCATGAAGAGCTAAAATCTGAACCAATATCAATTAGCAACCTGGAGATAGCTGAATCAAAAAGTCTCTTAATATCTGCGGGCCCATCAGTAAGAAGATTGGCAAGAGAATTTGGAGTCGATTTATCGCTGGTTCAGGGAAGTGGAAGAAAATCTCGTATTACAAAAGAAGATCTTCAAAAATATATCAAAGCATGTTTAAGTGAAAAAACTACACCAGGAAGCTTCAATTTACCATCAAATCCAGTTATAGATTTTAGTAAATTTGGTTCAATAGAAACAAAGCCTTTAAACAAAATTAAAAAGCTTACTGGAATAAACGTACATCGCTCCTGGATAAGCATTCCACATGTCACCCAATTTGATGAAGCAGACATTACAGACTTGGAAGCGTTTAGAAAATCAGAATCAGAGAGCACCAAAAATCAAGATTACAAATTAACCCTGTTAGCATTTGTTTGTAGCGTAGTTTGTAAGGCTCTACATGAGTACCCGCAATTCAACGCATCATTGGATGCCAGTGGTGAAAATATAATTTATAAAAAATATTATAATATAGGTATTGCTGTTGATACAGCTAATGGTCTGGTAGTACCCGTAATAAAGAATGTAGATAAATTAAGTGTAATTGATATTGCGAAGGAAATGTCGAGACTCAGTACGAAAGCTAGAGAAAAGGGATTAACACCTATTGATATGTCAGGCGGTTGTTTTACAATTTCCAGCCTTGGTGGCATAGGTGGAACGGCATTTACTCCTATTGTAAATAGCCCGGAAGTTGCAATTTTGGGTTTATCCAGATCAGTAATAAAACCCATGTACGACAATAAAGAGTTTAAGCCCAGATTGATGTTACCTATTTCACTTTCTTACGACCATAGGGTAATTGATGGTGCTGAAGCAGCCAGGTTTACTCGCTTTCTTTGTGAATGTTTAGGTGATATTAGAAGAGTTTTACTCTGACATATAAAGGAATAGAGCTATTGGTATTCCCTGATTCCAGATGAAATGCCAATAACCCCAGAAAACATATTTTTTAATGAGGCTTCTTATGGCTAATAAAATTAAGACAGATGTAGTAGTACTAGGTAGTGGACCAGGAGGGTATACAGCAGCATTCAGAGCTGCCGATTTAGATAAAAAGGTTGTTTTGGTTGAGCGTTTTGACTCACTAGGTGGGGTTTGTTTAAATGTTGGTTGTATTCCCTCAAAAGCATTATTGCATATTGCTAAAGTAGTGGATGAAGCCCATGAAATGTCCGAGCAAGGTGTAGCATTTGGTAAACCTAAATTTGATAATAAAAAATTGGTTGCTTGGAAAAACTCTGTGGTCGCAAAGCTTACTGGAGGACTAAAAGCTCTTGCCAAACAAAGAAAAGTAGAAGTAATTACTGGGATAGGTAAGTTTTCAGGTACCCATCAAATTGTTGTCGAAACAAAAGAAGGGACTGTAGAAGTTGAATTTGATAATGCCATCATTGCTGTAGGCTCAGAATCCATTAAATTACCATTTATACCAGAAGATAAACGAATATTTAGCTCTACAGGGGCACTAGAACTCGCTGACATCAAAGGTGACTTGCTTGTATTAGGCGGTGGTATTATTGGTTTGGAAATGGCAACTGTCTATTCCTCGCTTGGAGTCAATGTGACAGTTGTTGAATTTATGGATCAATTAATTCCGAATGCTGACACTGACCTGGTCAATATACTGCAAAAACGAATGACTAAAAAAGGGGTCAAATTTCTATTAAAAACTAAAGTGACTGCTGTCGAAGCCAAAAAAGATGGTATTTATGTTTCAATGGAAGGAGAACATGCAACGGATAAACCACTTTGCTTCCAGCAAGTGCTTGTTGCAGTAGGCCGCAAACCTAACGGTGGGGAAATCAATGCTGAAAAAGCCGGAGTCAAAGTGGATGAGCGTGGCTTTATCCCAGTTGATAATCAATTAAGAACGAATGTTCCTCATATTTTTGCTATTGGCGATGTCAATGGACAACCTATGCTCGCCCATAAAGCCATCCCGGAAGGAAAAGTTGCAGCAGAAGTCATTGCAGGGAAAAAGCATTATTTTGAACCAAAATGCATACCAAGTGTTGCTTATACCGATCCAGAATTAGCTTGGGCTGGTTTAACAGAAAAAGAAGCAAAAGAAAAAGGAATAAACTATGAGAAAGCTTCCTTTCCATGGGCCGCTAGTGGTCGCGCACTCAGCATGGGGCGAGAAGAGGGAATGACCAAATTACTATTCTGCCCTGAAACTAACCGTATCCTGGGAGCTGGTATTGTTGGGGTTAATGCCGGTGATTTAATCGCAGAAACTGCCTTAGCCATTGAAATGTGTTGTGATGTTGAAGACATCGCTCTTACTATTCACCCTCATCCAACTCTTTCAGAAACCATAGCTCAGTCAGCAGAGGCATTTGAGGGCACTATAACGGATCTTTATTTGCCTAAAAAGAAGAAAAAATAATAATTACAGGTAGCCCCTTATAACTCACTGCACTCCCTTTGTTCATGACGAGCAAAGGGATGCTTGTTATATGTATATAATTATATAATAAACCTTTGCATAAGCTGATTATTTTGTTTTAGGCAAGCCGCAAACGTTTTGAGAAGCGTAGTTGCTATAAATGAGCACTACAGAGACGTTTGTAACGCGGCAATAAAATAAATGTGACTAGTAATACAAGTGGTCTAATGAAAGGCTAAAGAATTATTAAACTCTGTACTTTGCATTAGTAATGTTTGATAACCTATTTGCTAATATTTAATTCATCATAAATTAAGTATGATTATTCCCAGGAGTAATGAATGATATTAAACATTCGTAAAATGAAAGATAGTGATATTGAGAATGTTTATTCTATCGAAACAAATGTTCATATTGCCCCCTGGAGTAAAGACATACTAAGGGATTGTGTACTTGTTGGCTATGATTGCAGAGTTCTGGAAATCAACAATGGAGATAGCCCAATCCTTGCTGGATATATCATATCCAGAATAAGTAATAATAGTTGTCACATATTAAATCTGTGCATTGCCAAACCATTGCAATCCAAAGGTTTGGGGCGAAAACTATTACAAACAGTTCTTTATTCTTTATCAAAATATACTCAAACAGAGTCAGTTATTTTAGAAGTAAGGCCAAGTAACAGTGCCGCATTACATCTTTATGAAACAATGGGATTTGAAAAAATAGAAATCAAAAAGGACTATTATAAAGATAAAAACAGTGTAGAAGACGCAATCCTCTTAAAAAAAATGCTTCATCACTAAAATAATTTTCTTACCATAAAAAATTTGTGAAATAAGTTTAAGTCAAGACTGTTTTTTCCTTTTTTCTTTGTTATCATAGGGATGCTCTCTCAATTTCTATGTACCTTATCCACCTGTGGATAACCCTTTTTAGATTCTTTTAATTATATTTTCCTGGTTACTTGATTCATGATTAATCTCCCTTATTTCATAAGAGTTATCTCATGTAATTAATTTTTTATTACAAAAATATTTATCCACAAAATCTGTGGATAAACTTGTGCATAGTAGTGTGAATTCCTTGAATCAAAAGTATAAAGAGTAGTTGTGCTAGTATTAACCAGGGTTTTTAAAATAATGTAGGCTACTAATTTTTTGCCCATTTGATGTTTCATTTCAATTGAAAAAACAAGGTCAAGGCAAAAAATGTTATCAATAATAGGGGATACACATTAACCTACTCAATTAAAGATATTTTTAAAAGAGAAGATTGTGTTTTTTTGCAAGCCCAGTTTTTGCAAAAAGTTAAAAAATCAATTATTTTGATTTCACAAGACACGGATAGAGGATTTAAATTTGCAGACTCTCGTCATAACAGGAATCAGTAGGGGTATAGGTCTGGAAATTGCTAATATTTTCCTTAACAAAAATTGGACTGTTATTGGCACTTCCACCACTGGCTCTTCCCCAATAAAACATAAAAACCTGCGAATATATAAGCTAGACCTGACCATTTCAGAGCAAATCGATGCATTCGTAAAAGAACTACCTAAAATTGATGTGTTGATTAATAATGCTGCCGTATTACTTGAAAAATGGAATGATGAAAAAATTAATATGTCCTTATTGAAAGAAACCTTTGCAATTAACCTGTTTGGTACCATTGAGTTAACTGAAAAATGTATCCCCAAACTCAATGATGGTGCACAAATCATTAATATCTCCTCAGGATGGGGAGCATTCAGCTCTAATAATTCCCCCTTTCAACCACATTATAAAATGTCAAAAGCCAGTTTGAATATGTATACTAAATTGCTTGCAGAGAGATTCCCCCAAATGACTGTATCCAGTTTTGATCCCGGCTGGGTTAAAACAAACATGGGAACACAAAACGCAAAAAAACTTCCTGGTGAAACAGCACAAGAAATCTATGACCTGATTAATATGAAAAAGAAAACTGGCTATTTTTGGTTTAACGGAAAACCAAGGGATTGGTAGCTAATTAAATTTAAGTTATTCTGAAACTATAAAATTAAGCTTCAAAGGAGTGACAAAGGTGAATTTCAATTTTATAAAATCAATATGGATTGCAGGTCTTATAGGAATAACTCCAACAATGTCTTATTCGGATCCCAATATTCAGTATCAAGAAACACTTCAATCACATTGCTTTGAGACCTGGATGAATAAAATGGATTCGTCAATTGACAAAGAAACATATAAACAATTTGGAGATAAATATTGTCGATGCATTTCAACTAAAAATCTCGATAATAAAACAGGAGTTCAAAAAGCGATTAGAAATTGTCTGCCACAAACAATATTACATGATGCCATGGATGAGCTGGAGGAGGAGGTGACTTTATCAGAGGTCACGACACAAACAATTGAACAATATTGTCTTAATAGATGGAGTCTCATTTATCCTAGCCAAAGTGATGAAGATAAAAAAACTATCCAAGCTTACTGTGCTTGCGTAAAAACAAAATTATTGAGTTTTATAGAACAAATAGAAAAAATATCAAACAAGGAATACAATGAAGCCATTAATGATATTAATACGATTTGCTCTGAAAATTTAAATCAATAACATAGTGCACTGTAATCACCAGTTCAAACGCTTTATATAAGGCCCATTCATGTCAAGTAAAAACTCCTATAACACTGTACTAAACAAGCAAGAAATAAACTGGATCTTAGAGCAGCGTGTTACAAGACTTACAGATAATAAAGAAGTTTTAATTTATCCAATGGGAGCAGAACGTTATTTATTATCTGTTTTATCTGGTCATGAAGAAGACCGATATAATTTACACAATGAAATTAAAGAAAAAAATGTCTTAATTATCCCAGGTTATGGTAATAGCGCTTTTTTGTTTGCTCAAGCAGGAGCTAAATCTATTCTTGTTTATGACAAAGACCCTGTGACTATAGCATGGGTAAAAGCATTTAAAAAATATTACCATTACAGAGAATACAATAATAATGGAAAACCATATCCTTCAATTGGCGAACTTCTCACAGCCCTCACCAGATGGTATCCCCCTCTGCTTAAACTACCCTCTGGAGTAATTAAAAACTCTGTATTTTGGGTAATTAACCCTAAATTATTAAGAAAATCATATATTTATTATATGTTGAGACTCACTCAACAAGCTGTACAATTAAGAATTCAAAATGAATTTGAATTAGATCATCATATAGAGTTTTATGCGGGTGAATTGAAGCATCTGATAAAAAATCATCCATTAAAAACATTTGATACAGTATTTGTTCCTTATCTTTTAGGCGTACAAAATGGAATAGAGAAAGAGAAAGATATTGTTAGTTTTATTAAACAATTAATACAGCTTGTACCCTCTGGCCATATTTTAGTAACCCCTTCAAAAAGCACTAAAGAATTCCACTTGGTCGGGCAAAGTTATTTTTGTACGACAGGTTATTCTAATATACAAGCAATTCCTGAGTTAAAACCTTATGCCATTACAGAAGACAGTATTTGGTTTAAAACTCAAGGGCTTGCAGTATTTGGTTTAAAACCAGGCGCAGCGAAGAGTTTGTAAAAAATAAAGAAGGGGAGTATGCACTCCCCATACTTCTTGGACAACATCTCGGCTGTTTCATGTCAGATAATGAAATAAAAATCAATGCAAGAGATAGGCATTTTCCTTATCTCCATCAGCGATTAATTGAGTTATTTTATTTTGGTTGATTGATCCCCCATGAAAAGTCAAATGGATAGGTAATGGGAGATCTTCTTTTACCTTATCCAATCCCTTTTTTGCCATAGTTCTCACATCGGATGAAGTAGCATTAGAATAGATTAATTTTAAACTGCTAATCATCATAGCTTGCCTATTTAAATCATATTTATCCCAATAAGTAAATTTTTCAGTCAAATTGGCAGCCAAAGTTGGATTAATCTTATCTAAGCCAAGAATGGCATCAGAAACAAGTTGGTAACCCTCACCTGTAACAGAATGAAATCCAAATGGATTTTTAATAAATGATCCCAGTAGAGCATATACCTTGTTAGGATTAGATAAATCAAAGTCAACATGACCCATTAATTTTTTTACCCGCTCTAAGACATGAGGGGAGTGCACCGATGCTTGAATACTAAACCAATTATTTACAGCACCCGGGTCGTTTTTCCAGTAATGATAATAATCCTCTAATGCGACATCAGCTTCCTCACAATTTATTTCACATAAGATACCTAAAGCCAAGACAGTCTCGGTCATATTTTTGCCTAAAGCATCCTCAAATTGAAGAATCAGTTTTTCCTTTGTTTTTTCAAAATCAACATTTAGCAGATAAGAAAAACATACCGATTTTAAACGCCTTAAACCTGCTTGCTTCAAATCAAAACCTTCAAATTTTGGTGTATCATCATTCCCAGCTATTTGTAGTCTAAAAAGGAGATTATAAAAATCCGTTTTCAATTCTTTTGCCAGAGCATTTTGTATCAACTGACGTCCCTCATTTAATTTTTCAAAATCAGGTTTTTCCTGATTTTCAATCAACTCTTCTAAAGTGGGTAGGGTAATTAATTCAGCTAGCATCCATTCACTCAAAGAGCTATCGGACAGTAATGCCTTGTAAACAGCAAAGAACTGGGGAGATAATTCTATTTTTTTGCCTTTACAAAAATCGTTAAGCAAAGCCGAAATAAGTTTCTTTGCTGCCTCACAACGATTGTACAAATTAGTATCGCATTGCATCAATAACAACAAATCCTTATAAGAATATTCATAGCTCAAGTACACAGGTGCAGAAAAACTACGTAATAACGATGGAATAGGGCGGGTCTGGATATTTTCAAATTGAAACTCAATTTCCTCTTGATCAAGGATTAATAATTTATCCGCTACAATTTCTTTCCCGGCAGTATCAAGCAAACCCATCAGGAAAGGAACAGGACGATTTTTTCCGTTGGCTGTTTTAATTTTTAAAAGATATTGCTTTGTATCTGGATTAAATTTATCTGTTACTATCAATTCAGGAATTCCAGATTCAGTAAACCAGGACAAAAAGGAATGAAGATCTTTACCAGATGAGTGACTAAGCGAATCGATAAAATCTTCCAGAGTAACTGCGCCTCCATCATTCTCCTTAAAAAACTTGGCGATTCCTTGAAAAAATGATTCTTTTCCTACGAATAACATCATCATTCGAAAAATATCAGCACTTTTTTCATAAGCTGCGGCAGTATATAAGCTTCTTACTGCTGTGTAGGCACTTTGTCGAGGTGCTCTTTCGTCCAAATTCTTGCCATCAAGTAATCTTATCAAATCAGTACCGAATAGTTCCTCTCTGAACATAGCTGCTCTAAAAGTAGTAAGACCTTCCTTTAATGGTAAATTGAACCAATCTCTTATTGTGACTCGATCTCCTGACCAATAATGAAAAAATTCATGAGCAACCACCTCCAACACACGCAAAATACCCAAATCGGTTTTAGTCTCAGGAGTTGCGAACAAATTTTCTGTATTAAATAAATTCAAGCCTGTCGGCTCGGAAGCACCTGAGGCGTATTTATCAACTCCGGCTACCATATGTTGTCTCAACGCACATTCTAAATTGAAAGTGCGTTCATCCCATGCCATTGCTTCTTTTAATACTTCCTTTGCAAAATCACATTTTGCTGTAGCTGATGGTGGTACGTAGAATTCTATCGGTAACTCACGGCCAGATTTTGTTTGATAATAGGTTACTGAGCGCTGTAAATTACCTGCCACCAGAGCAAATAAATAACTTGGCTTTGGGACATCATCCAGCCAGGTTACAGAATGCAATCCTAAAGGAAGTTCTTTTTTCTCAATTAGCACCCCATTTGATAGTAAAACAGGATAATCTTCCTGATTTGCGATGATAGTGGTTTTATAAGTCGCGAGATTATCAGGTCTGTCTGGTAAATAGAATATTCGGCGTAATCCTTCAGACTCTGCCTTGACTAAGGCCACGCCCTCTGTTTCATATAATCCAAACAAATCAGTGTTTTCACCTAGCAAAGAGGTCGTTTCTATAATAAAGGGAGTATTTTGAGGTATATTTTTGATTATTAAAGAATCTTTAGTTAGCTCATATTCATTTTCTTTCAATAAGTTATCGTTCATTTGTAACGATACTAATGTCATATTCTCACCATCCAAAACCAAATCGTTTGAATGTGAATCAACATTTGGGTTGGGAACTACTGTAAGACGGGCTTTGGATTCAACTGGTTTTTTGCTGAGATCGATTTGCAAATCAACGTGAATTACAAAATAATCAAGGCTCTTATAATCACTTAACTTTTTTACCTTGGATTGATCTGATTTCATAAATACTCCCTGTTTTACCAAAAAACTAAAATTAATATTCCTTATTTCAACTGATCAAAAACCATGTTATCCGTTTTCAATTCAGTGAAGCCACAATATAAGATCAAGACAGTAATTTCAATCTAGCAAGTGTTTATTTGTTAGGACAATAGATATCACCCTTTGCATTCAAAGGATGCTTAATTAAATAACCGTAAGATTTAAACTGGCCACAGCCATAGTATAAAAAAGATTTAACCTCAAATACCATATTGATTTGCCAAAGTTGTCTCTGGCTTAGGAATACTTTGAAGCTGCTTTAGACACTCATTGGGATCAAGGCTACATTTGCCAAAAAGAGAGTAATTATAATCCTGAGTTACCCCATAACCCATGCATCTATCCCCGGTCGCTACAATCAGATCATGAGCATAATCGGCGAGTTTCTTTGCTGCCTCTTCATTTCCTCCAAGCCTGGCAACTAAATCCTTCATCTTAAGACTATTAAATTTTCCTTTATCATAGCATCTCATGAGGTCCAAATCATGAGCCAGAGCCATAAGTATACCAGAAGCTGATGAAATTCCTGGCTTACCCGTATCTAGAGCTTCAGCCCAATATTGAAGTTCACTTTCATCAGAAAATAGCGAAGGAATTAATGCAGATTTATTGGTAACCACATGGTTTAAAAAGCCTTTTTGAGCATTTTCTTTGAAAGTCGCATAGATATGCTTGGAGTGCTGTCCATTGTATGCTTCCTTAAATGCTTGTTGATAATGATTGGCATCTGTCCAGCTCATATCGTTTTCACGCCCAATTACAGAAAATAACATCATGTATTGTGCTTTTTGTATTTCTTTTTGCGTTAATTTTTGAAATTTGGGATCGCCTGAATATGCTTTCAAAAACTCTGCAATGACTGGTACGAGCTGTGCAACTCGTAATGTATGGGCAATTCCATGATTTGGCCTGGGAACTAAACCAGAGGGTGTATCTAATGACCAATCCTGTCCCATATTGGACCAATGTTCCCAATCAGTATGCTTTTCCCAGGCTGCCTTTACATTAGCATCTGGCTGTTTAAGTTTAGGATTATAAGAATTTTTTAAAAAATTATTCCAAACATAGTCAATGGCCTTGGCTCCATTAGCAGATAGTAGATAATCATTTTTCTCTATTTCTTTGGCTATTTTGGTATTTATCGATAATGAAGGGCCATTTAAAGAAAGACTTTTTTGATGAAAATAAAAGGTGTCGTTGCCAGTTTCATTCTTGATTGGACATGTACCTAAATGGGAGCCCACTCCGAGATTAGACAACACAAAATCTCTGAACTCTGTCCTTCCTAAATTAATTGCAACCTCCTTATTCTTGGAAATATAACAACCTAATTTATTATCCGGGTATTTGGAAGATTTAATAATTATCATATTAGGTTCTTTGATTTCAAATGGATGAGTTGAGATATTGACCCCTAAACTTTTTGCTTTATCTGTTATTTTATTTAAAAAAAACTCTCTCTCCGTTGGGTTTTGAAAAGTAATACTTATCATCGGACTATCAACGTTTCCTGTCGCAGTAATAGAAATCGAAGAATCCCCTGACTTTGAAGGATTAAAAAATGTTGGAGAAGTAGTCGCCGGTTTGGGCACGGGAACAATAACAGGTGTAGCAATTGGTTCAAACGTTAATTCTGAATTCACACTTGGAAGCTTATTCTTATGGAAAAAAATAGTATTGTGATCTTTGAAAATCTCAGCATGCTCCGTTTTCACACCTACTTTAGGTAATATAAAATGACTCAATTCCACTTTTCCAAAATTAATAGCTAACTTTCCCCCTGGAGATATATAACAACCACAAGGATTAGCTGGGTAATTTGAAGCTTCTATCAGAAGAGAATTTCCAGGGCCTTGCACTAATGGAAAGTTGAGTCCTAATTCGCTTGCTTTTGTCTTTACCTCCTTGAAAAATTTACTTTTTTCTTCCTCACTAACAAATTCCATTTTTAAATTAGGTTTACCATTATTAGAAACCCAAATTATTTTCGTTACCATAATCTGCCTCTTCGATGCTTGGGTATTTTGTGAAATTATAGTACATTATGATTTATTTTTTATTGGGCAAGTGTTTCATTGAGGCAATGGGATTAAAAGTCAAATAGGGCTATTCTTGAGGGTGGGGCAAAGTTTATTCATATCAATTATAAATTCTATACAAATAATTTCAGTGAAAAACTGCTTGTTAGGTATTTGCCAAAATAATAAAGCAAATACCTAATTATAATTAACGATAAGTGATTATACTTGTAACTTCTGTCAGATCTCTGTTTGAACGATCACCGAGATCATATGATCCCTTTAAAAGAGTATTATTTTCACTGGAAAAAAACATTCTTAACTGATTAGCATTTTGGCGTCTTAACTTAGGCGCCATCAAAGGATAACCATTATTATCGAGGATCTCTTCATTTATTCTTGTTGATTCCTGACTTACTTGTTTAGGCAATTTGACTGCTCCGGCATAGGATTCTACAGAATGTAAGGTACCTGTCTTTAAATTAAAAAACTTTGACATCATTTGCTCCTATTGGTTTTATAAATATCACTTTGATAATAATAAGAAAATGATTTAAATTCACTATTTTTTATTTAAAGAGGTAGATTTTATGAATCAGGCACACACAGAGAAGTTATTTTCATACGGCACCTTACGTTATGAAAAAGTGCAAATTGCCAATTTCGGTAGAAAACTGGAGGGTCTGGAAGATACATTACACGGATTTAAACTATCTCAAGTTGAAATTAAAAACTCAGACGTTGTAGCGACAAGTGGTGATAATTTCCATCCCATTATTTCATATACCGGAAATCCCTTAGACAGAGTTACAGGTATTGTATTTACTATCAGCAAAGAAGAGTTAGCACAAGCAGATAAATATGAAGTCTCTGAATATAAGCGTGTGAATGTGAAATTGAACTCAGGAGTTAATGCATGGGTTTATATAAATGCTCAAGATCTCTATGGGAATAACCAAGCAAAAAGCTAGCTATCAAGAGATATTAGTTTAGAACGGATTTATAAAGACTCAAATGGGTGGTTCCATTTTTAATTTGTAGCAAATGCTTTATTACCGAGTTATAAAACGCATGTAATGCCCATACGTTATACAATTTAAAAACTAAAAAATACATATCAAAATGAAAATTTTTTTGACTAAAAAATCATTATTTGAGCAGTTGTAATATAATAATTAGTATAAGGTTAATATATTATAACTCTCAAAGAAATTATTATGACAAGACAAAAGTGGAAAGATCTTCATCATTCTCATCATCAGAAAAAAAGAGATTCTTATGTTGAGTACTTTAAAGAACATTTAATCGAACATCTAACCAAAGAACATGACCCTAACGGTGAAACAAATCAACCTGGTAAAATAATAGAAGCCAGTCGAAGTACAACAGGAAAATTATCAAGAATATTTGATGCGTATCATTTCCCAGCTCCAAACTATGAAGAGTTAAAAGCCATTCATCAAAAACCTAATGGATTGAGAGAACACATACAGGAAAATTTAAATGGGATTATCCCTGTTTTACTTAATGAAGATAGGACTGCACTTCATCCAAAGGTTATTGAAGCGATAGGGCGGGATAATTATGAGGCAATTTTAAAAACTGCTCAGGGTGATGAACAAGAAATTGCTCTGCAATTCCTGAAGGCTGCAATAATAAGCTATGGGCAAAGGATGCTGGATAATACTGATGATAGTAATCTGAAAAATACAGCGTTTATTTCAATTATGCCTGCCTTGGAAAAACTTGCCAGTGAAGTGACTTTGAACGGTTTGCCCAAACAAGCTACAGAAATAAACCCACTCGATATTCTAAAAATGTCACAAGATCTCTTGAAATTAATCGATGAAGCGAATACAGCAGGAATAACGATACCTAACAGCAGTACAATGCGTGACAAACTGCAAACTGTATCTGATCTTATGAACCCAAACAATGAAGATTATAATATGCTTCCTGAGGAAACAAAAATTCAGAAAGCGATAGAAAACTATGATAGAGCTGTTGAAAGTTTTATTACTGGAGTACAAGAGACCTTGAAAACTGAACCTCCCAAACCTGAGGAAGTCCACTGGTTCAAAAAGTTTCTAAGGTTTATTACGGGCAACGAAAAATTATTACAAAATGCTGATGAGAAGCGTTATGACCAACAAATTAAAGTACTTTCTGATATTAGTGATTTAAATAAAAAACTGAATTCTCTTCCACAAGAAAAAAATATATCCTCTGAGCCTGAACATACTCATGATTATGGAAACGAAAGTCAAATGAAACTTTAATTAGAGAAGCCGTTGTTTATATAACTCTTCAAGAATTAAAGCTTATAAGCCAACTCGGTGACTGCAAGTCAAATTGATTTTTTTATGAACTTATAATACAATTATTTAACAAATCATCCTTAAATAATCAAAGATGGCGCACCCTATACGGAGACTAAATTATGAAACCTTCGGCTGAACTAACAAAGTTTACAGAAGCATGTGTGAGGATGAAAAATAAAGATTTTAATTTTTTCTTTAACAAAGGAGATATATCACCTCGTAGTGTCTCTTTGATATTGGCTCGCCTCTCCGGGATAGGCCTCAATGTGGAGCTTTTTGAGACAGAAGAAGATTGTTTTTCCTGGATAGAAGAAGTAATTTCTGCAAGAAAAAATACTGATTTATCTCCAAGTACTCTTGAATCTGATGATGCTCCCTTGAGAGATGAAAGAATTTCTAAAGCAAAAGCAGAATTAGCAAAACTTAAAGAAGAAGAACAACAACGCAAAGTAACTGATACAACAAAAAAAAATACCGTTATATTACCCAATACTCCAGCATCTCAAGATAAAAAAATACTAGACCCAACCATAGAACTTGGAAAGCTTAAAGAACAATTTTTGAAAATGAAAAATGATGAGTTTGATTATTATTTTAAATCTCCAGAAACCTTGATACATAGTAGTGGTATATCAATTGAGCGACGACTTGCAAAAGCAGGTGTAAAAGGGGAGTTTTTCAAGACACAAAAGGATTATAATGCCTGGAGAGATGAAATAATTTTTACAAAAAAACTCTATAATCTTAGTACCAATATTAATAAAATTTTAAATGAATTTGAAGAAAAGATAAAAGATATAGGTCTTCATTATCCTGATGCAAAAATTAAAGCCAATGAATTACTGGAGTCGCTGAGGAAAAATAAAAATGAAGTATTTTCCAATCCTTCTCTAGAGTCAATCCATGACTTTGCCGATACAGCGAAACGAATGATAGAAAGTACCATTCCATTTTTACAGAAAGACTTAGAATCGGAAGGTTATTTACAGAATATCTCAAAGCAACTTCTAAACAGTATAAATATATTTATAAAAAGTATATCAAACTTGGGTTCCTCAAATCAGAGCGGTTTTTTTGCTGTTAAGTCATCACATGCGGCAATGCAAGCCTTTGAACTTGGAAGGGATCTAGATAAAGAACTAAAAGATTTTAAACCTTAACATATGGATGAATTACTATTATTTAATGGCATTTCACTTAGCAATTCCGCTGCTCTCTTGTGCACAGCCATCATGGCCTCACGAAGGTATCAGCTAGAGAAGTTTTGTTTATTAGCACAATCCGTTAGAGAGTAAATTAAATGTAAAGCAATCGATATTATGCCCAGAACGAGTAGGGTTCATTAACTGCTTACCAATACTGCAGGTGATCACCATACACACCCATACTAAGTCTGATTATTTTGATAATCAGACCGTACTTAATAAGTGTAGTTAATGTAGTCAACGTTAGATAATTGCTGTAATATTGCACATCTACCGGAGCTTCATTAATGAAAGTACAAAAAATCAAACTCAGCTCATACGATTTCAGTTGGCTAGTTTTGGATAATAACTATCTGCCAATTAAACCCATCACAGAATTTATCCGTTATTTAAACAATGTCGATAAGTCACCATTTACGGTTAAAAGCTATGCTCATCACTTAAAGTTGTTTTGGGAGTTTTTAGACTCCAAGCAGCTTGATTGGGCTAAAATTAACTTATCAAATCTAGCAGCTTTTGTTGGTTGGTTACGTGAGCTTAAGGATGAGTCTGCTGTTATTGACATTACGGAAGATCTCTCTGCACGCAAGCCGGCCACAATAAATGTCATATTGGGCTGCTTATCAAGCTTTTATCGTTATCACAACCAACTTGGTAATACTGATGTAACCATCACCGAATCAAAGAATCTACCAGGCAATCGGTATAAAGCTCTCCTTCATCATGTGTTTAAAAATAAACCTATTCAAAGAAGAATCATATCAGTTCGACAAGTTAAGGAGTTACCTAAAACCATTACTGAAGAGCAACTTGTCCAATTAAATAACGCTTGCTCAAATTACCGAGATATATTTTTGGTTGCGCTATTATTTGAAACTGGGCTTCGTATAGGGCAAACATTAGCTTTGCGCCATGAGGACATTATTTGCTGGAATAATGAGATACATATTAAATACCGAACTAACAATGTAAACCAAGTTAGAAATAAATCTTACAAATCAAATACCTTGCATGTTTCTAATTATGTTATGAATTTATACAGTGAGTATGTAAACAGCTTAGATCAAAATAGGCTGGGCGATTATGTATTCATTAATCTTAATACTTATGAACCCCTCTGTTATCCTGCCATAAAAAAATTATTCGTTAATCTCAGTCAGAAATGCGGCTTTTACATTAGGCCTCATATGCTTCGCCATACCCATGCCTCATCATTGGTCAGGGCTGGCTGGGATATGGCTTTAGTTCAAAAGCGTCTCGGTCATACAAGTATACAAACGACAGTTAATACATATACACATATTGATACAAAACAGATGAAAGATGCTTTTAAAAGTTATATCTCCAAAAAGGAGAATAACTGATGAAAATGTCAGCACTAACATTAAATAAAATAGAAAATAATGCTGATCTGTTGTTGGAGAAAGATTTATGGTTAGCAAGTGATGTAGGCTTACAAGCTGACGCAACTCATGGGGCATATTATCTATCTTTTTCAAATATAACAGTTGACTGGCTTAACAAAGCAGCCAAAAAATTTGTAAGATTGCAGGCGACAACAAGAAGTTACTCCACCTGCCGCGGTTACATTCGAGGCTTTAATCATTTAAATGACTATATACAAACACTTAACACATTCATCACGCCTAATAATGTCAATCGTGCATTTATAGTGGGTTTTATTCAATATTTAGCGCAAAGAGACTTGAATCCTATGACTCGTGGGATCACTCTTATGAATATAAGAACCTTTCACCAAGTTGCATTACAGGAAGAATGGCTGAATTTTCAAGATAAACCTTTTATTTTTAATAATGATTTACCTAGAGATACAACAATCACACCTAAATTCATAAGCAAAGATGTTCTAATTCAGCTTAAACGCCATCTTCACTGTCTTAGTGACTGGATGCAAAGGTTCATCCTTGTATTATTAGAAACAGGTCGCCGTGTAAGTGAGGTTTCTTTTTTAAAATTTGATTGTTTAGAGCAAGATAGCGATGGTGATTGGTTGTTGAGGGTACATGAAAAAAAGCTTAAGCGTGAAAGGTTAATTCCAATTTCTCCTGCTTGTTTAGAAGCTATCAAAGCCCAACAGATAGATTTAAAGAATAGTGGGCATATATCCCCCCTTCTTTTCCCTAGTCGACGGCAATCGAAGTCCCCTACTATTTCAGCCCCACATATAAATCGTGCATTGAATAAGTTAGCTCAAGAAAAAAATATAGTCGATGCTAATGGCATTATATGGAAATTTAGTTCCCATCAATTTAGACATACTGTGGGCACTCAAATGATAAATGCTGGTGTACCTCAAGTTATGGTGCAAAAATATCTTGGTCATGAGTCACCCGAGATGACAGCTCGGTATGCCCATATTCACGATAACACAATGAAAGCGGCATTTGTCGACTATCAAGATAGATTGATTGATATACAAGGACAGATGAATTCTTCTAACGACCATCTAGACGCACGTTGGTTAAAGCAAAACATCCTGACTCAAGCCTTACCTAATGGACTGTGTGCTTTACCTCTAACTCAGCAAAAATGTCCTCATGCTAATGCATGTTTGACCTGCACACATTTCAGAACCTCAAAGAAACACCTAGAACAACATAAATCACAACTTGAAGAAACTAATAAAATTATTGCTCAAGCTAATCAAAATGGATGGAAACGTGCTGAAGAAATAAATCAAGAAGTTGCTATAAGTTTAACAACGATTATAAATACTTTGGAAAATAATCCATGAGCAAAAATTTAAAAAAAACTGAGGGAATAATTAAAGCGTCTAAAGATAAAAAAGTTGAAACCATCCAAAAAGTTCTCGAGGCTTTAACATTAATGGAAAAAGAATCGATTCCAATAAATTTTCTCTCAGTTTACAAATTTACAGGTGTTTCAAGAAGCTGGCTCTACAAAGAGCCAGCCATTAAATCGCAGATAGAGAATGCCAAAGAGCGCATTAATAATCAATTAATGCGTGATCAAGCTATAAGACTTAAAGCAAAGGAAAAGGAGATTGAAGTATTGACGAAGCAAAATAAAATACTTCGTAATCAGATAGATGAGCTCAGAAAGCAGCTTGAGGTATCTTATGCTAATATTTATAAACAAGGATAGTCGATTGAGAGAAAATGAAGGTTACAAACAGCCCGATTTTAGTGTGTATAGACACTAATTTTTTTAATCAAAAAATGTTTGATTTTTCAAGTATTAGTTTCCAAAGCTTGATAAAGATAATCAAGGAAAAATCAATTAAGTTAATAATGGTTGATATTGTTGAGCATGAAATTAGAGAGCAAATAAGGAAAAAAATTGAAGTTGCTAATAAAGAACTTAGCACTGTCTTGAATACACCAAATTGCCGCTTTATAAAAAATGAAGTCAAATATTTATTTAAAGACCATATATCAAAAATCCTAGAGGGTTTTGATGATTTCTTAAAAGAAACAGACGCAGTATCAGTATCATCATCAGATGTACATGCAAAAGAAATTTTAACACTATATTTCAATACTACCCCCCCTTTCGGCCATAAAGAAATAAAAAAACATGAGTTCCCTGATGCATATATTTGTCTGTCCCTGAAGGATTATTCTCAAAAAAATAAAGAACGAATTTATCTCGTTTCAAAAGATAAAGGAATAAAACAATTTTGTGAGTCAAATAATCAATTTCTTCAACAAATTAAAACATTAGATGAACTGCTAGATTTGGTAAATAAAAGACAAGAAAATTACCAATTTGTAGTAGATTATATAAATAAAAATTTGGATAAAATAAAGTCTGAAATTTCTGATAAAGTGATGGATCAATCATATATATTAATTAGTGACCATGCAGATAGTGATATTGATGAAGTATCTGCTAGACAAGTAGAAATTGAAGAGATTAATATTATTTACTTAGATGAATCTACTGCCGAAATTAATATCACTTTCAAAGTAAATTTGTTGGTTGAGTTTTCTTATGCACCTGATGAGGCCACTTTTTATGATTCGGAAGACAAAAGATATTACTATATGGATCATACACAAAGTTCGTTTGAAATTGATAAAACTATCCCTGTTTATCTAGAATTAGATTTAGAAGACAATGATAATATAGACATTATCAACATAAATGTAGAAGAAATTGAAGACACAATTGAATACTATGAACCCTATGATTATTAATATTCTGAAAATATTCGTTTAAAAGATGAATGATTCTAATTTTTTAACAGGTGTTAGAGGTTTTCATTAATCAAATATTTTTCAATGATCTTAACCTGAAGTTTGGTTGAAAGCATTCCATCTATGACTATATCCGCTTCAGCCTTAAATTTCGTATCGTCAAATAGAGGTCTTGAGTGGTTTAAATAAAAATCTAATTCAGAAACAAGCTCATCTTTTGTTCTATTTGTTTCTTTGTAATTTCTAAGTAACCATCTACATAATGAAACATCCAGTGGGACGTCAAGATGAACCCACGTATCTATATACACTCCAGTTTGTCTATGAAATCGTCCTAAAGGAGCATCAAAAATAATATATTTTGTAGGATTTAGAGTGACTTGTAATGTTGGATGAGCTATGGATTGTTTAACTTTAAGAGATTCAAGAATTTCTGCCAATTTCTGATAATCCCACTCGATATAGTTTTCTCCACGTTTATACCAGTCAACATAGTCCTCCGGTCCTGTGGAAATCTCATCAAAATCATCCCAATTAAGAAAAGTACTATGTAACTCTTTCGCAAGCTCCATGGTAAGTGTGGATTTTCCAGCACCCATGTTTCCACTAATACCAATAATATGAGATGCCATAGAATTTATCTTGCCTTATTATAAAAAAGCCTTAAATTCATAATATAAAGTAAGGTCATTATTTAAATCTCTCTGGTAATTTCATTACCATTAAATGTGTTTGCTCTCCTTTAAAAACACCAATATCCATTTCGAAATCACCAGCCATTTTAAAGCCAGCTTTTTCATAAACATGCTTTGCTCGTGGATTATGTTCAGCTGGGTCAATGAAAAATGTATCTGCAGAAGGATCTATTTCTTTTTGAAAAAATTCTGTAAACAATTTTAATGTTGATGTTGCTAATTTTTTACCCAAATAAGTTGGATTACCAATCCCAAAATCAATACTGTATGTTGCCCCTGATATTGAAATATTATCTTGCCATATTGGTGGAAGATCATCGTCTTTATTAACGATGGCAGTTAGGATAAAGCAAAAAGGGTTATTGTCACCCAGGCCAATCCAATAGGTAAAAACTCCATTGAAATAGTTGGATGGGTTAACTCGCCCATCCATAAAGTTGATAATATCATCCTTATGTTCTTGGCTATTATCCCAAAATTCTTGCATATGCGGCTCAGCAAGCCATTGAAATATTATCTCTTGATGTGAATGATTAACTTTTTCAAAATGAATTAAATTAATAAGATTTGTCGGTGTCATCTAAACTCTTTGATTTATTTCAGTATGTTTTTGTATGTCATAGATGACAAAGGCTTCCGAAGAAGCCTTGAACGTGGCATCAACAAGGATTGTCATCTCCATTTTTGTTGTGCCAGCTACACTGGGCGGACCTTTGTGTAGTCTCGAATGCCTGATGCTAAAGCAGAGCAGGAACAATTAAATTATAGTAATTTCTATGATAAATTACAAATGATTTGTTAATTTGGATAAATTTAGTCCATGCAATACACATTTATAAATTTCTCTCATCTGCTCTCTTCCAAGCTTATTTCTAAAATAATCTCTTTTCCCATCCACGTTACGCGTATTTAGTTTTATCAAATCTAACCGATGAAAGCCTACTGTATAAAGCATATCACCCTTCACCCAACTCTCACGCTCCTGAAAAATTCCAATCATAGGCATCAATTTTTTAGGTAATAAATAGTGATAAGGTTGAGTTGGATCTGGCTTTACAGTGCTGAGGGGTACAATAGTTAGTAATTTATCTCGACCTTTAAGCGCACTAGACAAGACTATAATGGGTCTATTCTTTTTGACCATTTCTGGTTCTTTAAAATCGGAGAAATCACATAGCAAAATTTGCCCTGGATTAGGATGAAAAATTATAGGCATTCTTATTCTAAATCATCTATTTTAAAGGCAGCAATCATATCAGCTTAATAATATTGAATCTTTAAAAACTTATGTTATTCTACACAAATAACGATGACTACATTGAATACACTAATCCAATAGTCCCTTTAATCTATATAATCAGACTTAATATCGATTGTAAGTACCGTGAATTCAACTAATAAGTGCGACTAGCTTTTTTGGGCAACCCAAACTGTCGCGTCTCCACAATCTGGATCTCTAATTTTATGCGCCAGTACCTTAAAATTATTATCTATAAGTATCTGTTCATATTCTTCGGTAGAAAGAGATGCATGATATAAATCGTGTCCTCCATTATTACTCCAAACTTCATCGTATTCAGATCCTGATGTAAAGATTAATAAACCATTTAGATCAACATAGGAAGCTAATAATTTTAAAGTCATTCTTTGATCATCGTGAGGTAAATGAAAAAAGCTATGCCACGCAATAACCGCATGGAATTTTTCATTCAAATCTAAAGTACGCATATCTGCTAAAATCCATTTGTTTTTTGGAAATCGTTGCTTACACAAGTTAATCATTTTTCTACTAGCATCTATTCCGGTTACATCGTAACCTTCATTGATTAAAAATTGGGCTATAGGTTCTCCAGTACCACAACCTACATCTAATATTTTGCTTTTAGGTTTGAGACATTTTTGAATAAAATCTAAATAAAGTTTCTCCATAGTCAAATCTTTAGTACGGTTATCATCAAACCAGTCAACGATCTCGTCATATACTTGATAAACTTTATCTTTATTCTTTTCCACCATGTTAAACTCCAGTTGCAAACACTTTTTTATGCGTTGAATCCAAGTAATAATAGTATTCCGATTATATTGTTTGCTTTACCATTATACTAATTTCCAAACAATAACTGACTCTTATGCTAAGAAATAATATTCCAGATCAACAACTCATTGAGCTTTTGAAAGTCTATTATGGAATTGATATTCATGCAGTACAACTCATCGTGGGTGGTGCTGATATGAATGCCTCTGGATATAAAGCGGATTCAGAATCCAATTCTTATTTCGTAAAGCTGAAATACGGCCATCATGATGAAATTAATTTATCAATCATTAGTCTCTTGCATAATTCTGGAGTAAAAGAAATTGTTTTTCCTGTCCACACACTCGAAGCGAAATTATTTCAGCAGGTAGATCATTTTAAAATGATTGTGTACCCATTTATTGATGCGCCTGATGGTTTCACCAAAAATTTAACAGAAAAACAGTGGAAACAGCTTGGAAAAGTATTAAGGCAAATTCATGAAACAACTGTTCCCACCTCGATTCAACAGCGATTAAGAAAGGAAACTTACTCACCTAAATGGCGTGAAATGGTTAGGTCTTTTTACAGTCAAATTGGATTAGATGAGTCTGATGATCAAATTACCACTGACTTCAAATCTTTTTTTAATCAAAAAATCGATTCAATTCATCGATTAGTCGATTCTTCAGATGATCTATCTAAAAAAATTCAACCTGATTTAGATAAATATGTGTTGTGTCATTCTGATGTACATGCAGGCAATGTGTTGGTTGTTAATGAGGAATCTATTTACATTATTGATTGGGATGAGCCCATGTTAGCACCCAAAGAGCGTGATTTGATGTTCATAGGCGGAGGCATTGGTAATGTATGGAATAAACCCCATGAAATCGATTATTTTTATGAGGGTTATGGTAAAACAAACGTTGATAAAATAATTTTATCTTATTATAGACATGAACGAATTGTCGAAGATATAGCTATATATGGACAAGACTTGCTTTCACGTGTTCAAAACGACGAATCCAGACTTGAAAGTTTTAAACATTTTAAATCGATGTTTGATCCAAATGATGTTATTGAAATAGCTTTTTCTTCGGATTAATTTTAATTATTTTTTGACGCCATGCTTTCAATAAATTGGTTCGCCTGTTTCTTGGTAAACCCTGTTACAATGAACTCATCACCTATCCTGCTTCGAATTATTGGATTTGATATCACTATACCATTTAAGATGAAGCTTCCTTGTTTTCCTGTACCGTTTTCAGTCATTTGCCCAAATTTAGTGGCTGCAATAGTTTTTAATTTAATATGGACACCATAACTGTCAGCTGAATTTTCAGGTAATACTATTGATGCCGATTCAACTGTTGATCTGTCCAATACCATCTGATTTTGAATAACTTGAAATACCAGAGATGGAACATCCTGACTTACACCACCATCAGTTGTTGTGAGGCCTGAGGCCTTTGAAGATGTTAAAAAAAATACCCCAACTAAGGCGGCAATTACTTTAATAAAGATATTCATATTAGAATTATGGAAAAGGAATAAAATGCATATTATACATTATGATTGTCACATTGAATATTTTAAATACAAAATGTTCCTTCCAGTTGCTTTTTTTTCGTATTTTTGTCCATTCCCACCAAGGTTGTTTTTCACCTGTACGTGCCTCGTTTATAGCAGCAGCAAATACATCCCAAACACATGGATCATGAGATTGGCCAGTAATTTGTTGCAGGCGCAAGTAGAGTTCGTCAGCACATGCATTAGCAAGTTGCTGAATTGAATTAATCTTAAGCAATTGCAAGTCGTTATAAGTTGCCTCTCCAACATTCATAAGACTTAAAAGCGGATTAACTACTTTAAATTTATTTTTAGCCATATCTATCCTATAGGACTTCATGTTTCAGTCACAATACGATTGACGTTATGACTGTAAGATATCTCTTCACCCCATTGTTTTATTGTCAGTTCTTATTACAATGGCAGCGTTTACTATAAGTCTGATTTTTTATCCAGTCCGATAACATCATAAATGGTGATAGGAGAAGTAACTCCCTTAACTTTCACCCTGAGATGCCCATTTAATTCGAGCGACTGGTTAACCTCCTGGTAAGTTGCCTCAGAAATTAAAATCTGTCCACCTAAAGTCAGATCCTGAATGCGTGATGCCAAATTAACCGGAGAACCAATTGCACTGTATTGCATGCGCTTCTGAGAACCAATATTCCCTACAATAGCATACCCTGTATTAATCCCTATGCCCATTGCTAATTCGGGTAAACTGTTGTTGCGATTCATTGCGTTGACTTCTTGCATGGTAGCTTGCATCTCTAATGCACAGGCTATCGCTCGGTATGCGTCATCTCCTCCAGAGTGCGGTGCTCCAAATACCACCATAATAGCGTCACCAATAAAGGAATCGACAGTACCATTGTATTTTTCTATGACATCAACCATTTTTCCGTAATGATTGTTAAGCGCAGCTACAATTTTATCCGCAGGAAAATGCTCCGACAGAGTCGTAAAATTTCTTAAGTCACTAAACAGAATTGTAATTTTACGTTCCTCTCCGCCTAATTTTAACTCTGATTTTGACTCAAGAAGTGCGGCAACAATCTCATCAGACATAAAACTACCAAATACTTTACGAATAAAATTATTACGAATTTCAAGCTCTTTCTTAGCTTTTGTCAGAGAGATATTTTTTTCTCTTACAGCCTTCTCAAGAAGCGAAATATCCAGCAAGTTGAGTTGATCTTCTGTCAAAGTTGCCAAATCTTTTAAAATTTGAATTTCAGTCTCATCTAAATTACGTGGTTTTTTATCGATTGCACATAGTGTTCCCACATTAAAACCATCAACTGTTGATAAGGGAAATCCTGCGTAAAAACGAATATTTGGTGAATTAGTTACATAGGGATTATTACAAAATCGCTCATCCAACAATGCGTCTGGAATAATCATTGGTTTATTTTGTTGAATAGTATAGTGACAAAATGAATCATTCCGGGATATTTTGTCAAGACTTATACCACATCTGGATTTAAACCATTGGTGTTTAGAATCAATAAAAGAAATAAAAGCAATAGGAACCGATAAATAACCCGAAGTTAGTCGGATAATTCGATCAAATCTTTCATCTGCTGGTGTATCCAGAATTTTTAATTCGTATAATGCAGCAATGCGATTCTGCTCAGTAATATCCAAAGGTTTTTTCATAATTTTCTCAGGATTGTTATCATGATTGGCACTTTTCTCAGGTCAATAAATAAAATGAGAAACATAGTGTTTATTAAGATTATAGTACAACGCACTCATATTAATTGGCTTAAACCAACTAATAAGTAAA
Source organism: Legionella pneumophila subsp. pascullei (assembly GCF_900637585.1). Lineage (NCBI taxonomy): Bacteria > Pseudomonadati > Pseudomonadota > Gammaproteobacteria > Legionellales > Legionellaceae > Legionella > Legionella pneumophila. The sequence goes on along the minus strand of NZ_LR134380.1, from coordinate 1,651,334 downwards.
TTGTATTTAGCAATGGAAGCAAAATTGATAAATTAGTTGTATGTGCCTATCCATTGTCATTAAGGATATACACAGAAACGGGTAAATAAATAGTATTTAATTACCCGTCCAAAGTCTTAAAAATTTAACCTAATTAATTATGTGAGGGTGTATTATCTTTAGAGAGTAGGATTTCATCTTCAGGTATTAGATGAACCAATCCTGAAATGCCTTCAGACTCATTTTTTGTAAAGAAACCAAAACGTGATGAAGGAGAACTAGGGACAACTGATAAAAATTCATCCCTAAGAGTCTCGTTTACACCACTTTCAGTGTCATCTTGCACAATGCTTGTAAGCTCTTTTTCTTTTGGCGCAGGAACAGAATAATGATAAATAGTTTTACAACTGCCATTCTTGCCCAGTACCTTTACAGAACGCGTTAACTCAAATAGTACGTCGAAAGGACTGACCCCTTCTTCCCCTTCTCTAAAACCCAAGGTATATGGATATTTACATGAGCCAACACCTTCGCACTTGACTACCACTACCCCTCTTTCGCCAGGTTTTACTTTCTTGCATTTCGCCCATCGGCCCCCGGCCATTCCAGGATCATCTCCAATTCTTCTAATAATTTCGTTATTAGATAACAGCTTGGTATCAGCATCTTCCTGCAACTCTATAGCAAGCATCACTCCATCACGTCGTGTGCCTTTATTGAAATATTTTTGAGCATATTTAAGATCAAAAGCAAAAAAAGTTTCCCCTTTTGCTTTAGTTGTTGTCTTTTCGTCGTCGTCTTCACATACTTTTGTCTTGTTACCAAATATTCTCTTTCCTTGATTTAAATTTTCAAGAATTGCTAAATATTCTTTTTCACTGACAAAGCGAAATAAATAATTACTAGGTCTTGCAGTATTAATACTGAATTCTGCAAAAGATTCCTCTTCTAATTCCATAGCATCTTGAATGTGACTGTGAAGCTCTCCTTCCAATTTCTTAATCTGTTCTTTGCGTGCAGTACTCTCCAGTTTTTTACTGTTAGTTTTGCTTGTTTCTTTGCTGGGAGATAAATCCAGTTCCTCAGAATGCTCTGGTACGATATCCAGATCTTCTTTACTTGATTCTGAAATAGTTAAAATTTGTATTCTTTTTTTAGGTACTTGCATCGCTTTACTTTTACGCATCTAACTCTCCTAATATCATTACGATATACAATATGTGCTTATCTTATTCTCACACGCTCTATTTTGAACATTATCAGCAAAATAAAATGGATTGCAACCTTTCATTTCTAAATCAATATTACTGAATCGAAATACATTAGATCTAAGAAGAATGCTTGGGCAGAAAAAATAATGTCCTGCCCACTAGCATTCTACATCTGACCTATTCCCTAACAGTTTTTTTGGCCTAATTCGCTATTGAGTGACTCTTCAAGATTTTGAGACTGATTAACCGCCAGAGAGGATTTCAAAGCAAAAAAGCCTTGATGCCCGGTGGTTCCAAAAGTTACAGCATAAGCCACAGCAAAGGTCACTGCATTAACCAATTGTTTCGCTAAATTGGTTAAATAATCTCCCCAGCCTAAATCTTTTTGCAGTATTGGTGTTGCTTCCTGAATTGCTCTTTTTGTACTTTGCGCAAAAGAGATTAATTTTTCTCTGCTTGGATCATTAAATGCTTCCTCTTTATATTTTCTCAAAGTATCTAGCAATTCTATAGCTCTTTGTTTTGCAGGGGCATAATAAGCACCAATAGAGCTAATTTCATTTTCGAAATTATTCAAAATGAGATCAATAGCATCGGACTGAGCAAAGTATTTTTTGCTTTTGTGTTCTTCCTCAAGTTTGATTCGTTGCTCTTCCTCAAGTTTGATTCGTTGCTCTTCCTCAAGTTTGATTCGTTGCTCTTCTTCAAGTTTGATTCGTTGTTCTTCCTCAAGTTTGATTCGTTGCTCTTCTTCAAGTTTGATTCGTTGTTCTTCTTCAAGTTTGATTCGTTGTTCTTCTTCAATCTTGGCTTGCTGCCCTTCCCTCTTAAGCTTCTCTTGAGCATCTGGAAGCCAGGAAAGCCCATCTTCTCTTTGTTGTTGTCGTTTTTCTACTTCAGACTGAGGTTCACACCATTTAGGAATGTTATCAGAAGAAAAATTAGCTTTTCCAGATACACAGGCATGATGCTGTAAAACTCGTAATGGCTGAGACATAGGTTCAGCTAAATATTCAAAATTCCTCGGGATGGATCTTCCAGATATAGCTTCCACCCAAGACGATGAGACAGCACTTGGGCCTGAGAATTCCATAACCAATGGTTTATAGACAATCCCTTGAAACGACTTCAATAGTTTTTTAATGCCATCGGGAGTCTTAGGATAGTCATTCAGATGTTGTTTTTCTATATGATTTTCAATAACAGATGTAAGTAACTCTTGATTTTGATGCTGAATTGCCTCTTTAATTACAGGTATAAGTTCTTGTGTAGCAAAAGTTTTAGCAAAATACTCAGCGCCAAAAAAAGTTGCAAACGACAAAGCATCCTGGTGAGCACCTGAAACCGCCGCCCTTAAGGTACATAAATCAAATTTGCCATCTGTATTTTTAACAAGTAATTGATAACCTGGTGAATTTTTTAAACGTACTAATTCTTCGTTTTTACTTTCTGCAATATATTTCACACAGTTTTCATAACGCGCAATGATATTTTTGGCGACTCCCTCGATTATTTGACGACGAGCCTCTTTATCTTTGCTATAAGCGATCATATCGGTATTGAAAGCCGGGTTTTCCAAAGCAGGTTGTTGACCATCCTTTGTGAGGGCCGATCCTATATTAAGCAGAACCGGGAAGCCAGAACGAACCTCAACTGCGACTTTTTTATCATTCATTGGCAGATCAATATCAATATAAGTGCTGCTTTCTCCAATGATTACATCAACCCAACGCACCAAATCGGATGCTGCTGCAGGATTTCCTCCCTTACCCTTTCTCATAGCTTCAAGCTCATATTTGGCCAGATTTAGCAATTGTGCGTCCGTATCACTGACTGATTTTAAATCTATTGAATCAATATCAACTAATTCAATGTTATTTTCCTTTGCCCATTGTTGAAACTCAATCCTAGCGGTCTCATTTAAGCACAATGAGCTAAAAACAATTCGGGTTTTGCCCGGCTGGTTAAGTTTTGCAGTTTTTTCTACTTGAGTTTTAACATGTTGTGGCATATAAACTGCCGGATTATTGCTAAACCAAACAGAAAATATATCCGATGTATCAAATGCGTATTTGTCTTCACGACTAACATCTAATCCTAAAATATTAACATTCCCGTTGCGAGGATCAGTAAGCTCTCGTTTTAATTCTGGAATGACTTTTTCTTTTAGAATTTTAAGCTGTTCTTCGGAAAATGTTTCGCTTTTAGTATAACCACCAGTACCTCTTATTCTGTTATATAGATCGTTAATCTGCTCTTGACTAAGTGCTGCTTCTAATCGCCTTGCTAATTGGTCGAAGATGTAAGCTTGTAATTTTTGAGTTTTCTGCGTCTGAGTCTGTCCACCTTCAACGACTTCTTTCAAAAGAACATTAGTTAATTGATTTAAAGTTCTTTTGACAGGAGACTTACCAATTGTCATAGGGCCGTATACTTGCACCTTGTTCTCAACAGACTTTTTCGCATCTGAAACAGGCTGACTTTCGACAGTATCTGAAGGAAATGGAGTATCCAAGTCTTTATTTTTTCGAACCCAATCAAAAGCAATCTCTTTCCCAATTTTAAGATAAAGCGCAAATTTAGTTAAAAACACCTCACTAACCAGTGTTTGCTCATTAACTCCGGTATTTAACTGCTGAATTTCAAGCAATGAATCAGCTAATTCTTTAGCCATTTGTTCATCAATAGCGCATATTGATTTGATATTCTCAATAAAAATTGCTTTTTGTTGCTCTTTCATATCTTTATCCCACTTGGTTATAATCAAAATTTTTACTGTTGCCTCCACAGGAGAAAACACCAAAAATAAACTAAATATCTACAAAGTGGTCATGAATATATCATAAATAACTTAAGTAAAACTTAAATTACACCATGAATCTAATCTCATACTTTCATAGGGTAACTGTTTTTAACATTATGATGATGAATTGATTCTCAATAACTATTACTCAATAATGATTCCAGATAGTATAAAATGGATTATGAACTAACCTTTCGTCATCCGAACAAATCTTAGCGGAACATTATTGGGAAGAATAATCACTTCACTTGAAACAGGCTTATAGCCAAAAGCGCTATAGAGTTTAACCCCAGGTAAAGTGGCCATCATCTCAAGCCGAGTAAATTTTTGTAAAAGAGCCTCTTGTTCGCAATGCTTCAACAGAATACTTCCCAATCCTTGTCTTGCGAATTTGGGATGAATAAAAAAAGCTCTTATTTTTGCAAAGTCTTGTTGAGGCTCAAGGTATTTTCCTTGTTCTCTTCCTTTATACTGACTACCACCAAATAATGTTTTTCTTCGACTCCATCCTCCACAATCGGCAATTTGTCCATCCTTTTCTATAACAAAATAAGTTTTGTCTAAAATTAACTCTAAATCTACACCAAATACATAGTGAATGGCTCCTTCAATTTCTTCCTTTGTATAATCTTCACGGCTAAGCTCTCTTGCTGAACAAGAAATTAATTGATTTAAAAATTGAATCTCGTTCATTTCAGCTAATCTGATTGTAATCATTGGTAACCTCCTGCAAGTCTGTGTGGAGGTAAGTTAACATAAAACAAATATAAATAAATTTCTTATTTTATTTATAAAAATTACTTTTTATAATGTATTTTTGAAACAAAAGGTAATATATGAAAAACAAGCCAACAAAAAATTATCCAAATGAAAAAAATACAGAATATCCAATTGAAATACTTGATAAAATTGATAGAAAAATTCTAAATATTCTTCAGAAAAATAATCAAATTACTAACCAGGCATTGGCAGATATAGTTGGAATCTCTGCCCCACCCTGTTTTCGAAGAGTCAAACGCCTGAGAGAGGAAAAAATTATCGTTAATGATGTTGCTTTGGTTGATCCATTTAAAGTAGGCAGACCATTAATTGTGTTCGTCAATATTACTCTTGAAAAACAAAGAGAAGATCTTTTAACTCATTTTGAAAGAAAAATGTCTGAGGAACCTGAGGTTATGCAGTGCTATTTTATCTCGGGAGACACAGATTATCTGCTTATTATTCATGTCAGAGATATGAATCATTACAATGAATTTGCGAGACGAGTATTCGCTAATGAACCCAATATTAGAAAATTCAGAAGCAGTTTTTGTCTTAATAGAACCAAATATAATACACAGGTTGTTTTAGATGAGTAGTAACCATTGCAAATGTCCAACTAATTAACAAACCCAACCCTGCATGTACTATAATTAATTTAGGAGAGGAATCACAAGGAGCCAACCATGCAAGAATCAATTCACTCTTTATTTTTGGCACAAGCAATAGGTCTCTATCTTCTTATTGTGGGAATTATAATGCTTTCAAGAGCTTCATATTATCGTGAATTGTTGACTCATCTCAAAGCAGGCAGTGCCACAATCGTGACGACTGGAAGCTTGGGGTTAATTATTGGTATTTGCCTTGTACTTGTCCATAACATTTGGGTTCCTGAATCAGAGGTACTAGTCACCCTGGTAGCCTGGATTATCTTGATTAAATCAATATTATGGCTTGGATTTCCCGAATTTATGGTTAAATGCAGTCAAAAAGCCTATACAGGGACAGGTTATTATGTGATTTCAGTAGTGGTATTAATTATTGGGATTCTGCTGATAACCCATGGATTTTACCTGTTTTCATAGGCAGTTTTGCCTTCATCAGGGTAACCATCTGTTCGATGTAGATATGCATTTTTTTATAAAAGAAATCTGTAGTATATAATAGTGTTTTTTACATTTCAAAAAATCGTAAAGTTTTTTTAAAAAATTGTTAATTTCAAAGCTCTTCTTAATAAAATCTTAAGCTTGTCTACCTATACTTAACCTGCCTTCAATGGAAATGAATTGTTGCATAAGGAAATCTCTGAATTATATGAGGTTTAGTATGTCATCGTTTAAACATTCTTGTGAAAAAATTGATATCAGTCTAGCTCATAATGTTCTAACTATTTGTCCTAAAAATAGAGAGGCTCTGCAAAAAATTACCACCCTTTTCAATAATCTGTACATTCTTTATTTTATAGGAGGTATTCCTAACATCACCTATGATGACATGGATCAAATTCAAATTAATATTAAGTATTCACAGCAAATAACGGATACCAAACTCAAAAATACCTTACTTTCTTTTGTTAATTCTGAATTAATCTCTCAAGATGAAGAAGAAATATTTTTGAATGAGCTTGAGCACACTAAAACGTCATTCACTACCCAATTTAATACCGAATTGGAAAACATCCGAAAAAAAGCTGAGGAATTAAGCAGAAAAGCAGAGGTTGATCCTTATCATTATGAATCCGCATCAAAAGCAGCTAACAGACTGCATCAAGAATTATTAATAGCCTCTCAATTATATTTTTATCACAAAACCCCCGAGGCATACGAAAATTTCAAAGAAACATGCCAAAGAGAAATTGAGAGGGCTCGACCTGTACTGGAACAGCATAGAGGATGGAAACCTTTGTTAGTTAATGTAGGAGCAGCCATCATAGGTCTTGGTGTTCTCTATTTGCTTGCAGCTTCCATTAACTACTATAAAACGGAAGGTCGTCACTTTTTCTTTCATTTTGAAACGGACTCCTTGCAAAAACTAGAAAACCTGAATATAGCTCAAGCTCAAGTACTAAAAGTCTAAACACCAACCACCCGGATTAGACGCTTCTGTCATAATCCGGGAAATACAGATTTTTAATTTCCAGCCACAATGCCCAAAACTGAGTTTTTCATTTCCTCCACTATTTTCTCAGACCTGGTTTGAGAAAATAAACCCAAACGACCTGTGTAATAATAATTTATCCCAAAAGCAAATAAATACCCTACACCAAGCAAAAGGATGGCTGTTGATAACTCAGCTACCAGCCACAAGGCATCTCGGTGATTTTTCAAAGTCAAATTGGCTAAATCAACTTCTTTGATGCAGCAATCCTGATAGCGTTTTATTAAAAAGGGATCTGGATTTTTTTCAAGATAATTGGTGTAGATAGTGAGCTTACTAACCAATCGACTCATCGCATTTGCTGCATCAAAACACTCCCTTTCACGTAAATCTTTTTCTTTGCTCTGTAGGGTAATCAAATGAAGGTGAATTAAATTGACCTGTTTTCTTAATTTAATATCATACTCTGTTAAATCAAGTTCAGAGTTTGTAAACTGCTTTAATCTTTTATATTTTTCAAAATCAATTTGGGAAAATTGCTTGAAAGCCTCATCAATTGATACTCTTTCCTCAGGATTGACTACAAGCATTGCGTTTAGGCACGCTCTGATTTTACTTTTATCTTCATTGGTTAAATAAAGTTCCAATTCCGGCTCAGAGAAGAGTAACTCGTTTCTCGACTTCTCAACCACATAGTCCAACCCCTTATCACGAGAGATGTAATAATTAGTGTATTTATCTCCCCACAAATAACTTAATATCCTGCCTGCAGACCAAACATCAGCTTTTGCTGTGTACAATGCCTGGGTATTGAAAGATTCTGGTGCTCTGTACGCTCTGGTCCCACAGCGACGATAATCTTGCTCTGATTCTCTAAGCACAAAACCAAAATCAATTACTTTAGCTATCGGAGGCGACTTGCTAAAATCTATTATAATATTTCCTGGTTTTATATCTCGGTGAATCAGATGTTTATCTGTCACCTGCTCTTTAATTGCTTTTAAAATGGCAAAAGTGATCTCAATCCTATTAATAAGATTAAGTTCAGGTATCTCTTCTGACAAATCAAGCCGCTTAACAGGATTAAGAAACTTCTCTAAAACGATACCATCTGCTTTTTCCATAATCAAATAACTGAATTTACTCTCTTTATCTACTACAAATACTGGTGGTTTGACCGCTATATGCCCTGATTGCAGAAGACCTTGATATTCACGTAGTACAGAATGACTTTGATCGCGATAACTATGATTTTGTATTTTAACTAATTTATTCTTTTGTGGTCTTTTAATGACATTCCCACATTCAAACTGAATTGTACCCAAGATAGGGTACACAATACCGTACCCTCCTTTGCCTAAAGGATTCTTGTTAGGGTCAAAAATTTCAAATGTGTGTTTTTTTTTATCCGATTTTCTTGGGCGTCTTACTAAAGATTGATTAAATGAGAAGCAATAAGTGATGTCTTTATGGGTATATTTGTATCCTTGATTATTATTCCAGACACCTGGTGAGTCATTATCATTCAGATAACTCTCCAATGCTGCAAAAGCCTTTTGATTATTAATTTGTAAATTTTGGAAATTGGCCGCATCAACGGAAAAAAACATTGTACGAGACATGATATTGACTTAAATTTGATTAATCGGTTTATTATACCTCGCCTTTTTTATTAAGTTAAATTAATTGAACTCTTAGCTAAAATCTAATTCATTATTTTTTAAATTTATAGTATAAAATGAAATTTTGATTTCAAGGAGAGAATTGTGGGTAAGGTAAACGCAGTTGGAATGGCTGAAGTTGGAGTTGAAAGAGCCAAAAGGAAAGAAACCCTAAGAGTTCTGACGTCATCTCCCTTCAACCTGGATAATAAGGAACACACACAGGCACTGGAAACATACATTAAACAATTTGAATTAAGTGTCAATCAAATGTACCTCTATCAAGCAATGAGCACGGCATTAACAGCTTGGGGAGGCTCGTGGATAGTGGGAATGTTTTTGCCAATTCCTGAATTTGCCAATCACCTTCTTGCAGCCTGTCTCTATTTAGGCGCTACTGGTTACATTCTTGAATCATTTAGCATGACAGACTTTTATGAACAATTGGAAGAGATGAAAGTACTTTATAATTGGTGTTTAAAAAATAACAAAGAAAGCTATAGTACAGATATCGATAATACCAATAATCTTTTGTATCCTGATATCCAGCGCATGATTAAATTAATGTCCCCTTTATGCACTACTGATTTTATGGTTGCCTGGCCTAAAGAAGTAAAAACCGCCGAAACTCAAAGTGGGATCCTATCCAATACATTGTCCATAGGCTATTCCATAGTATCAGCGCCATTCTCACTGTTCTCAACAGCCAGTAAACCGAGTCAGGATCAAGTGCAACGTATTAAAGATTTGAAAGTACAGGTAGAAATAAGAGGTCTTGATTTAGGAGTTTTTGCTGGCTTCGAGCAGGCAATAAAGTATTTTGCTACGAACTCTGATTTTAGAGATCTATTGAAAGCCAAGCTAACTCAACCAGTCAACTCTGTTAAAAACATGTTGCAAACAACCATACCAGGAATGTTAGCCGGCTCTAATTCAAAATAGCGCTATTTTGCCAGCCTTAACCCTTGTTAATGGTTGGCATTGAATAATGTGCATAATCATCATTAAGACAAATATAAGGATGATTAACAGGAAATAATGCCATTTTTCACACCCAAGGTTTCTCAAGATGAAAACTGTTTTTGCAAATAAGGAATTGCTTTACAACGAATACAAAAAACTGTTTCTAGAGCAGATATCTGACATCAGCAAATTAAAAGAATGCGTTAAAGCAAGGTATGATATAAAAGATCTTCCTGACGAAATATTTTTCAAGTTGTTGACTAATAATCATAAAAAAATTTACGATTTCATAGGGACACATAATCAAAATAGAATCCGATATTTCTTCGGTAATTTTGATAATTTTGATCCACGTGACAACCAAATTAGCGTTTTAGATCGCTTTATTCTTGATAGTATTCATTTTTATATCACTAGCAGTTTATTAATGCAGCTGCATAAAGAATATCACGAAAATGAAATGGAAATTGATAAAGCATGGCAAAAGGAAATTCAAGCCCATGCCCATTTAGGTCCACTACCAACAATAGCAATCATTGCAAACTCAATTAAATCAAATAAAAATCGTGTCTTTAAAGATTTACAATTTCCTGCGAATACAAATATACAGCTCTTCCAATTAAATAAATCATCTATTAAGCTTAATGATAAAGTCTTTGCTCTCTGGTTGCCCAAAACAAGTGAAGCACAAGTAGCAATATCCAATGTCACCCGTAATACGATTCTTGTTTGTATTGCCGCTGCCGCTATTTTAGCAATAGGCGTAAGTCTCTTTTTATTTTCCACAAGCTCAGCAGCTGGTTTGGCTGCTATTTCCAATCCTGTGTCGTTAGGAATAATGATTGCATTATTAGCAGGTACCACGCTAATACTTGGTATAGCCTCTCTTTATTTTTCCACTGCCAAAGTGATAGATGACGGTGCAAGAGAACATCCGGAAAGCAGAATACCAGCAGAATTTTATCACTCTCATAATATTCGCAAGGATAAAATGTATTCTAGTGAGAACAAACCAGAAGACCCCTTGCCCTACCATGATCTCAAATGGTCATTATTTAATAGAAAGCTATATGCAGCAAGAGAATCGATAGTTACTCCTTCAGCAATATCTGAACAAATATCATCCATGCCTACTAATCAACAAAAACTTTAATGTAGATAAACATATGATGTTTAATTAATCCTTAAAATTATGATTGAGTTAAAATTAAGGAAGTAAAACAGGAGCGCAAATAAAATCCTCTTGGTAACGTTTTTATACGATTACCCTCTGCGTCATAAGCATAACATAAAGATTTTCCATTGGCAGCCTTAGGCCTCACTTGAAGATATTCTCCCGAAGAAGAGTTTAATGTTTCTAATTGTCCCATAACGATTTGATTTGTTAAATAACTCCAATCTTCTTTAAGAATAGATTCCTGCTCTTTATTTGGAGACCATAAAAATCCACGTCCAATTCTTCTATGGGGAAATGGAATATCCGTGTCTCCCTCTATAGGAATCCATAATACCCTTTTTAATTTAGCGTAACATTGAGAGGACTCCCAACTTTGCTGATGTATAGTAACTAGTGGAATAGAAACAATAAATGTAGATTCAGCCGGTTTCCCTGATTTATTAATGGGTATCGTTTTTAATTCGATACCCAATTGTTTGAAATCAGGTAGAGACTCATTTTTTGCATCTGTACCTAAGGCTAACTCAAGAGCTTGTCCTACCCATCCTTTTCGATGAACAGGATTTAAAGGGGTGGATAGACCCAATTCAAGAGCTAACTGAGCAAAACTTAAACCTTCAATTCGCTGGCATTGCTCCAAAAGTTCTTTTTCATTCTTCGGTGGTTTGCTTTTTAAGGCTAAAATCACAGGAGCTCTCTTTTAGTTCAACAGTAATAGGCTCTATTGGCGGCTGTATTCCTGCCGCTTTAAATTGTGCGGTTATCGCAAACAAAACTTTTGACCTTACTTCAACACGGTTATGATTCTGGATGTTGATAAAATACCGTGCTTCAAATTCTATTAAAGCTGTATCAATTTTCTTTAAGAACACCTGAGCGGGAGGATCTGGAACGATTTCAGGAATAATTGCTAATACATCAAGTATTAACTGTTGGATCATCACTGGATCATCGGCTCTGCTTACCTTTATCGGTATGACCGTGCGAATAATGCCATCTTGATGAGTCCAGTTAGTAAAAGGTTTATTGAATGTTTCAGCATTAGGAATCAAAACCTGAGTATTGTCCCATGAGGAGACGCGCATGGAACGAATGCCTATATGAGCCACTTGCCCTTCGTATTCACCTATGGTGATCAAATCGCCCTCTCTTACTGGTCTTTCAATTAAAAGCATAATGCCTCCTACAATATTTGAAGCAAAATCTCTTAAACCGAAACCCATACCAACGGCGAGTCCTCCAAGTATCATTGACATACCGCTAAAATCCAATCCCAGAACATGGAGAGTTATGAAAGTACCCAATAATATGATTGCATATTGTGTAAATACGGATAAACTATGGCGTATGCCAACATCTTTGGTATTCTTATATAACCATCGAAAGCAAAACTCCCTTGTCCACTTTGCTGCCCATACTAAAACAGCTAGTAGAATGAGAAACTCAATGATACTGGCGACTGTAATATGTATGCCTGTAATATTAAGAATACTGTATTGAATCACTTTTTCGAGGCTAGTCACAACTAGTGAATCAGAGTACCAACCAAACAATTGAAATAAAATTAATACACTTGTTAAAAACAAAGCAATACGCAAGATTTTATCGATTGGTTTAAGGAAAACCTCTATCCATAACCAACCATTTTTCAATGAAGATATCATCCACTCGGAAAAAAGCTCCAATGCGTCAAATATCAAACCTCTCACGAGAATATATCCTACTAAAACTAACAAAATATAAGCTTGATACCGACTCATAGTCCATGCCAGATTCACAAAACCAATCAAACCAATAATTGCTGTTGTAAATAAAGTAATCGGAACTAAAATGACTAACAAAGAAATTGCATTTTTAAAATACCTTTTCTTTGATTTCAGTAGTGGTCTGATAAGATAAGGAATGACATCTTTACTTTTCCATGCTACCAGGGATACCGTTAACATAAACAGCATGAATAAGCGATTAAATATATCTTGTAGTAGAATCGATAAAGGTAATAAGTGACTAAATGTCATCAACGCCGTTGTCCATCCACCAAAAAGCAACAACCATTTTAAACGATAATATAATTTAACGTCCTTACCTGAAGAATCCGAGATGCTTTCTAACAAAATCAAACGGGCGATTAAAATTAAAACTCTAAAGGTAAACCACACAATAATGAGTTTAATTAATAATTGAGAGTTAGCATAAGAAATACTGGTGAAGTATAAAACGAAGGATAACATAGCGAAGAAACAAAGATGTGGAATGTTTCTTTGCAGTAAAACAAGTATTCCATCATAAAGATAGCCAGTAAATCTTGATCGCTCTTTATCCCTGACTAAAGTTTTCAAAACATGATTTAAAATATAAAACAGGCTAAGGATAAAAACCAAAACAGTCCATAAAATAATAGCTGGGAAAGTATCTAACCAGGTGTAGCTATCATAAACTTTTATGGTCAGTGTTTTGATATATTTATAAAACAAATTGGGGATATCAATTAGCTTCTTGAGAATTACTGTCCAACTGTCAAGATTGTATTCGCTCAAGCTTTGTCTTGTTGAGATCTGTTTCTTTAACTGATTTTGATAATCCTCTAAATTTTTGGATAAGATAAGTTTTTGATCAGAGGTCTCCTTTAGTTCTGCTTTAACATCATTCTGCAATAAACCAAGGGATTTTCGTAATCCTGGTTCAACAAAAAGATTAGCCTGATTTGTAAGAGAATTCAGAATTGTTTGCAACGAATTCTCTATACCTGAATATTGATTAATTACCTCTCTGTATATATCAATTGCTGACTGCAAGGCTTTAGTATCCAGGTTATTTAACAACAGGATATTCGTTTTAATTATCCTTTTCTGTAACTCCAGTGCATTCAATTTTTGATGGATAACTGCAATTCTTTGATTATTAATATATAAATTGGCCTCATATTGAATCTGCTCACCAATCGTCAGCTCAGGTTGCTTTTGAACTTGGCTGGACACTGCATTCTCATAAAGAATATTCAGCTCTTTATTCAATTTATCTCTAATGGCTTTAATTGACTTCAGCTTTTCTTCCAAATCGAAATTGGCTTTCCAAAGTCTTAATTCATTCAAAGCATCATTTAAAAGCAATTGATATTGTTTGGCTAAATCCAAAGTTTCAGCTATTAACTCAGTAGTTTTTTTATTAACAGTAAGCAAGTTCTCGATTTTACCGACTTTTTCTTGAATAGTTACTTCAGCATTGGCAAGCGGCATTTGTTGCAAACGCTTTAGTTGGTCATTCAAATTGACCTCTTCTTTCTTTTGATTTTCACTAAAACTATTCAAACTCTCGATTTTTGCTTTATTCATTGAAAGAATAGTTTTAATTTGTCTCAATTTCTCGGTGTACTCCTGCTCATCCTTAGGCGCACTTTTTTGTTTAATTTCATTAATAGCAATGATCAAATGAGTTTTTTCATGGGCCAGATATTCCACTAGCGTGGCATTGTTTTCTTTAACCGATGCTGAAAACAGTGAACAACTGAACAATAACAAAAATAGAGGCAGGGAAAAGCACCACAAGTATTTAAAACTTGTGGTGCTTAAATTTGAATTACTTTGTCGTAGTAGTTGGCGCAAGTCTTATACCCAGTTCAGTTAATTGTGCATTGCCCGCAGGCGATGGTGCACTTGTTAAAGGACAGGATGCTGTCTGAGTTTTAGGAAACGCAATCACATCCCTTATGGAAGTTGAGTCCGTCAAAAGCATAGCTAATCTATCAATTCCCAATGCAATTCCTCCATGAGGTGGAGCACCATATTGTAAGGCATCCAGCAAAAAGCCAAATTTCTCATGTGCCTCTTGTTCATCAATTCCGATCAAGTCAAATACAGTTTTTTGTAGCTCAGGTTGATGGATACGAATAGAACCACCGCCAATTTCATAACCATTAATAACTATATCATATGCCCTGGCTAATGTTTGCGTTGGGTTAGAGCGAAGTGCCTCGGCAGATAGTTCCTGCGGGGAGGTAAAGGGATGATGCATAGGCTGTAACTTATTGCTTTGAGGATCCAATTCAAACATAGGCCAATCAACTACCCACAATAATTGCCATCCAGCATTAATCAGATTTCTATCGTGACCTAGTTTATTCCTTAAGGCTCCCATAGATTCGTTTACTACATGAGCTTTATCAGCACCGAAAAAAATGACGTCGCCAGTCTGCGCCTCAACCCGATTAAGAATAGATTTCACAGCAGTTTCAGATAAAAACTTGAGAATTGGTGACTGCAAACCTGCCATACCAGCACTTAAATCATTCACTTTAATATATGCAAGTCCTTTAGCACCATAGATGGTTACGAATTGTCCATAGGTATCCAGATCCTTTCTACTAAGATCACATCCATCAGGTAATTTTAAAGCGACTACTCTTCCTGAATCATCATTCGCTGCAGAAGCAAATACATTAAAGTCACAATCCTTTACTAAATCTGCAATATCAATCAACTCCAGTGGATTACGCAGATCGGGCTTATCACTTCCATAACGTGTCATAGCCTCTTGGTATGACATTCTTGGCAATTTATCAGGTAAGGTAACGTTAAGGATTTCCTTAAATACAACCTTGAGCAATCCCTCAATGAGTTGCAGTATATCTTCTTCATTAATAAAGGCCATTTCTATATCAAGCTGAGTAAACTCAGGCTGCCTGTCAGCTCGTAAATCTTCATCTCTGAAACAGCGTACAATCTGGTAATATTTGTCAAATCCAGACATCATCAGCAATTGCTTAAATAGTTGTGGTGATTGCGGTAAAGCATAGAATTGTCCTGGATGCACCCTTGAAGGCACTAGATAATCACGAGCACCCTCGGGAGTTGCCTTAGTCAACATAGGCGTTTCTATATCTAAAAAGTTCTGCTCATTCAAGTAATTACGTATAGAGCTGTTTAACTTGTGTCTTAAAGTCAGTTTCTTTTGCATAACAGCACGCCGCAAATCAATATAGCGGTATTTATAACGTAAATCTTCATTGATAATTTGATGATCATCTGGCAAAAACGGTGGGGTTGGAGATTGGTTAAGAATTTCAAGTTGTGTACCAATTACCTCAACTCTACCAGTTTCCATTTTATCATTGATCATTCCTTCTGGTCTTTTACGTACAATGCCAGTAACACGAACAACAAACTCCGATCTGAGTTTTTCAGCAATTGCAAAAATTTCCTTGTTTTCAGGCTCATACACAACTTGCAATAACCCTGAACGATCACGAATATCTAAAAAAATAACTCCGCCATGATCTCGTCTATTATGCACCCACCCACAAACTGTGATTTGCTTATCCAAGCTTAATTCATTCACGGCCGAACAGTAGTGTGTACGCATAAAACCACCTATTAAAGTTTATTGAGTTTTTAATTGTGCCAATGCAGGGTCAGACTGCATTACACCTAACGATATTACTAATTTTAATGCTTCATCAATGCTCATATTCAACTCGATGGCATCTTGCCTTGGTATCATCAACATAAAACCCGAAGTAGGATTAGGTGTAGTTGGAACAAATACAGACATCATGTCTTCCTTGGTTTTCTCTTTAATTTCAGGGTTAACAGAGCCAGTCTGAAATGCTATGGTCCAAAGCCCTTTACGAGGATATTCGACTAAAACAACTTTGCGAAAGGCTTGACTGTTCGTTGATAGTACAGCATGAATAACTTGCTTTACAGCATTATAAATTGACCGTACCAGAGGTATTTTAGCCAATAAGGACTCACCCCGACTGACAAGTCTCTGTCCAAAAAAATTAGTTGCAATAATCCCGGTCAAGAGTAATAAAACCAATGAAAATATAACTCCAAAGCCTGGTATATAAAAACCGAACAACTGCTCAGGTTGATAGGCTTTTGGAAATAAAGCCAATGTGCTATCAAGCATATCGATAATAAATCGCAGGACTACAATGGTTACAAATATTGGTAACCATACTATTAACCCGGTAATTAAATAGGCTCTGAGGGAGATTAACTTCACTCGTTATCACCTTTTGTCGATTTTACACTATCTGCAGAGCTTGATGCAGGAGTTTCTTTAGAGGAACTCTCTTTATTAGTGCCGGATTCTCCTGATTTATTCTCAGTAGACTCCTTTGGCCCGTTGCCTTTGTTTTTAAAATCTGTGGCATACCACCCAGTCCCCTTCAGCTGGAATCCAGCAGGGGAAATAAGTTTTGTTACCGTATTTTCATAACACTTTGGACATTGCTTTACAGGCGCATCTGTAACTTTTTGCATCAAATCAAATTGATGATGACAGTTTGTGCACTGATATTCGTAAATTGGCATCTAGAATCACTCCATAAACTCGAAGTATCTGTAATTTAACTTTTCATTATAATTGCTGGCATGGGTTTAGTGCAAGCAGAACAAGTAATAACATCAGGTATATAGTGCATAAAATCTCACTGCAATTACAAGGAGCTTAAACATATATCAGAAATATTGCCGCCATAGCTTGTCTTAGCTAACAAAGGATATTTTAATTTAACTTCAAGGGTACTTATATTGTCTTCAAGCATTAGCATGTCTTTATCTATACAATTAGCAATCCACCCTTGGCACTTAATTTTATTTATTTCAAATACTTCCTGAGTAAGCAATGTGTGGTTGATACAACCCAGCTTCATACCCACAACTAAAATAACAGGAATATTAGTTAGTTTTAAAAAATCAAGCCAAGTTGCCTGTTCGTTCAAAGGAACCAACAATCCACCAGCTCCTTCAATAAACAATGTCTTAATGTCATTCAGTCGCAAATTTAGACAGTAGTCAGCTACTTCATGAACATCAATGTTTGCACCATCTTCCCTGGCTGATATGTGAGGTGAAACTGGTAATTTAAATCGCCAGGGATTAATAATATCCAATGGCAAATGATTCTGTTGCTGATGTAAAAGTGCATCAGAATTTACTAATTGATTGTCACTATACTCACATCCGCTTGCTATGGGCTTTATCGCAGCTGAATTAGAAAAATGACTAACCAATTGATTCGTTACAAATGTCTTACCGCAATCAGTGTCAGTACCGGTGACAAAATATCTTTTCATTTTATAAATTCATCCATCATTTTAATAAATAAATCAGTATGAGACAGAAAAGGCATATGAGCTGCCCTGTTAAAGAGTACGTACTTAAAATGTGGGTAATTTTTCTCCATGATTGTCATGGTTTTAACAGGAGTAATGGGATCAAGTCGGCCAAACAAGTAAACAGTAGGTATAGATATTTGTTGCAATTGTTTTCTAAGATCCCATTTACCCAAAATTTCAAGACCAAACGCCAGGCCTTCTGGAGATGGGGGATTACCCGGCTTAAAATCAAATTGTATCTTATTGAGTTGCAATGATATAAATTCTTTTAATGTCTTATTAATGTTTTTTGATAAGTTGTTATAGAAATTAACAAATACCTCCTCGGCCACGCCCGGCCAATCAACATCAGAGATAAAACGCGGTGAAGATGTTATATTTATCAAATACTGTACTCTGGAAGACTCTTCAATTGCTAACCGTGTCGCATAAAGCCCCCCCATTGACCATCCAGCCAAGGCAAATTTCTCAGGTAATTGCTCAAGTAAATTCTTTTTAAAACTCTCCCAGCCCATCATTGGGGTCAATCCAAAACCTGGCAAATCGACCAAAATGATCTGATAATTAGCCTGAAGATAGGGAATTATAGACCGCCAGATTTGGCCGTCAAATCCCCAGCCATGAAATAGAACTAAAGGCATGCCCTGCCCATATTTATCAAGATGAATATTCATGTATTAAGTGCAATTTATTAAATAACTCAATGATTTGCTCGGCCGTATGCTTATAATTAATAATAATCCGTAAACCACAGGAGGCGCTATTTACCGTTGGAGATCGGATAGCAGAGCAATAAATCCCTACTTTTTTCAGTTCACTGGCAAAATGAAGTGCCTTATGTGGGCATCCTAACCTTAACTGTTGAATTGGTGTATCTGAATCCAGCCAGTTTAAGGGCGAAGACTTTATTAATTCTTTGAACTGAGCAATTAAGTGTGTTAATTTTATTCTTCTGGAGTCGGCCTCTACGATGAACTCCAATGTTTTGAGCAGACCATAGCATAAAGCAGGACTGATAGCGGTTGAATAAATGAAAGAACGTGCAGCTTGTAACAAAGCATCTATCCAATCCTTCCGCCCACAAACCACAGCTCCCTGAGAAGCGAATGCCTTACCAAAAGGAATAACTCGTAATGGAACTTCATTCTGAGTCAATCCATGGCCTGGTACAGAACCCATTCCTTGTGGACCAATCACACCAAAAGCATGCGCTTCATCTACAAAGAGCTCCGTACCATGCTCTTTGCATAAAGAGCTGATTGTTGATAGAGGGGCTATCTGACCACTCATACTAAAAATACCTTCGGTGATCAAAACAGAATCATCCAAATGTGATTTTAACAAGGTAGACAAAGCCCTCATATCATTATGAATGTAACGTGAGTAGGTTACTCGGGACAAAACCAATCCATCATAAATAGAGGCATGAACACTTTTATCTATAAAACAATGGGTTCTCAAACGTCCAAGCAAGGCTGTTATGGCTAAGTTTGCGCAGTACCCCGAGGAAAATAAAAGACAATCATCAACTCTCAGTATTTCGGCAAAGGTCCTCTCAAGATCTTGGTGACCGATATGGTATCCGCTTAAAACCATGGAAGCGCCACTTCCGCAAGGATACAATTCATACCCTTTTTGATAGGCTTTAGCAATACGTCTATCCTCCGTCAGCGACAAATAATCATTCGAATCGAACCGAATATAATCTGTCTTGTTCGTTTCTAAAATTTGCCTTGTACGCAATAATCCTTGGTCTTGTAGCTGCGTTGTATACTCTTTAATTTTTATATTAAGAGCCATTTACACCATCTCAGTCAAACCAAGTTTGTTAAAAAGAACTTTGTCTTTGGCGCGCTGGGGGTTATCTTCGGTCAATAATTTATCGCCAATAAACACTGAATTGGCTCCAGCAAAATAGCAAAGGGCTTGTAATTCATCACTCATTTCTGTCCGACCAGCTGTCAGTCTGATAGCACTTTTAGGCATTAAAATTCTTGCTGTAGCAATAGTTCTTACCAATTCAATCCCTTCTACTTGCTCAGCTTGAGCTAAAGGTGTTCCTTCTACTGGAATTAAGCGATTAATTGGCACACTTTCTGGAGGAGTTTCCATATTGGCTAATGTCAATAAAAATTCAATTCGATCTGCTCGGGTTTCCCCCAATCCTAAAATACCACCACAACAGACATTAATTCCTGCTGAACGAACGTTATTTACAGTATCCAATCGATCACTGAATTTTCGAGTAGTAACCACTTTATCGTAATAAGATGGAGAGGTATCAATATTGTGGTTATAATAATCCAATCCAGCCTCTTTTAAATGAGTGGCCTGCTCCTTGGTAAGCATGCCTAAAGTCATACAGGTTTCAAGTCCCAAAGACTTTACTCCTTCTATCATTTCTTTTAGTTGCGGCATTGCCTTATCAGGCGGACAACGCCACGCAGCCCCCATACAAAAACGTTTGGCTCCACCCTCCTTTGCTTCTTTGGCACATTGCAATACCTCTTCAACTGACATCAATTTTTCTTTTTCTACATGCGTCTTATAGTGGCCACTTTGGGAGCAATAGCCACAATCTTCTGGGCATGCACCTGTTTTAATGCTTAGCAAAGTTGCAAATTGCAAGAAATTAGGATTATGAAATGTCCTGTGAATGGTATGTGCTTGATAAAGTAAATCATTAAATGGCTGTTCATAAATTGCTTCAATATCAGAAATTAACCACTGTTTCTTTTCTTCAGACACGATTACCCCCTTTAATTCAGAATAGTGAACATGATAAAGTGGCGCCTATACTTGTCAACCAAAATTTTTAAAATGGTAAACATAGATCAACTTATTGCAAAAGACTTAAAACACATTTGGCATCCTTGTTCGCAGATGAAAGATTTCGAAACGTGCCCACCTATTGTTATCAATAAAGCACAAGGGAGCTATCTCTATACCAATGAAGGTCCCTTGATTGATGCCATTTCCAGTTGGTGGTGCAAATCTTTAGGGCATGGTCATCCGGCAGTGATAGCCGCTATCAAAAACCAATTGGATTGTTTTGAGCATGTGATTAGTGCCAATACAACTCATCCCGCTGCAGTAGAGTTAGCTGAAAAATTAAGCGAAATTACTGGGAAACAACATGTATTTTTTGCCAGTGATGGTTCTAGCGCTGTTGAAATTGCCATGAAATTGGCCATTCATGCTTCACAAATAAAAGGAAATAAAAATAAAAATCAATTTATTGCCTTAAAAAATGGATACCATGGTGAAACTATTGGAACCATGAGTGTCAGTGATTTGGGGCTCTATAAAGCCCCTTACGCATCGTTTGGTGTACAATGCCACTACATTGATGATATTCCCTATGTCTCAGGTTCTAAAGATCCATTATGGAAAAACTGCGATACTTATTGGAATAAGGTAGTACAACAATTAAATAAAATTTGCGATAGCGTTTGCGCCATACTTTTGGAGCCTATCATTCAGGGCGCCGGTGGGATGCTGTGCTACAGTGCAGATTTCCTTGCAAAAATCTCTTTATGGGCGAAGGAAAAAGGCATTTATTTAATTGCGGATGAGATTATGACTGGTATAGGAAGAACTGGAGAATGGTTAGCCTGTGATCACGCACATATACAACCTGACCTAATTTGCCTATCTAAAGGATTAACTTCCGGATCAATACCATTTAGCTGCGTGATGATTGATAGCGCCTTATTTGATCTTTTTTATGATGATTACCATGCCGGGAAGTCTTTTTTGCATTCCCATACCTACAGTGGTAATCCGCTTGCTATAAGTGCTGCTTTAGCGACTATTAAAACAATAGAGCAAGATAATCTGCTAATGCATAGCCAGGAACTTGGTGAAATCATGTTTTCTTACCTGCAGGATATAGCCAGAGACAGTAGAAAACTTGTAAATGTTCGTGGAATTGGAGCTGTTGTTGCGGCAGATCTTATTGAGAGCAGTCACACAAGAATTGGATTTAAAATTTATCAGGAAGCAATAAAGCAAGGCGCACTTATTCGCCCAATTGGGGATACACTTTATTGGTTACCTCCTCTTAACACAGATAAGAAAATCATTGGGAAATTAGCTGAAATCACATTAAACTCTATAGAAGAAGCCTATAACAAAGCTCATGGATATGAATAAGGTTATTCACAAATTATCTTTATTTCTTTAATAAAAATTTAATGACATATTTTTTACGATTACTTTCTTAATTCCAGTTTTTTAAGGAGCAAACGTCACAGCATAGGTAAATAACAATCCTGAAATTGCCAAAAAAGCTGTAAGTATACTATTGTTGCAGACAAAAATTAAATGAATATGCCTTTACATCTATATCCATTTCGATAATATACTTCGACCATTAAATCAAATATTATTGAACTACGAATCAGTAGTTTCGCCACAGAATTGAGGTTATTATGCCTTGATCCTGAGACACAGCAAATAAATCATCCAATGACTGTATAGGTATATTATTAACGACTAATGCAAATGCCAGCCGGCGATTTTTTTTACTAATAATGTACCCAGCAAGAGAGCGTCCTTTAATTATCATTCCTGACTCATTTCCCAATACATAAGTTCCTGTTTTTGCATGCACAAAACCTGTCGCACCTGAAAGAGTTGGATCGGATTGAAATTTTTTAATAGAACCAAGTGAACCATCCACTGCGAGAATAGGTAAACTATCGTAAAATGTATTAAAAACAGGTCTTTTAGACATTGTCATGAGCCATTTTATGATAGCCATATTGCTTGCTTTCGTTTCGCCCCCACCGCTACCATCAACAAATTGGTATTCTGATGGCAATATACCATATTTTTGGGCCAGGATTTTTTTTTCCACATTTAGACTTTCAGTCATGGATCGCACGCCTTTTGTTAGTCCATACAACACCAGACTGGTATCAGCTCCAATATTATAACTCACTTTAAGTATATATTTTGCATGCTCTCCATATGGCAATGATTTCAAAGTAGCAATTTTGTTATTCTTATTATACGAGTTAACAGATTTTAGCAGTTTTGTCGGATTTTCTTTGGTTTTATCGATTGTTGAAACATCAACACCGGCTTCTTGTAATGCCTCAATGAAAATTGTTCTTGCATAATTAGATGGTTTAGTGATTCGAAAAGTTTGCACTAACGGGTAGTTGTTAGTAAGTGGAGGTATAAAGTTGGCAGGCAAATGACCTTTAATTATACCAGAACAGCCTGTTTTACCTATGCAAGCAGGCAATTGTGGCTCAAGCTCAAGATTGTATTTTTCATACGGACTAACTGTAAGAAGTTGGTTGATAACGGTAAACGAAGCTGAGTGTGGCGGCCATGATACGCTTGCCTTATCATTTATCAAGCCTGGAAGAATTACAACATCAACGACATCATCGTTTATGAAAATAGGTGTTACATCAAATTCACTCCTGAAATTAAATGGGTCAAACAATCTATCATCTATCACAATATCACCTGAAATAGAGTGGATGCCAGTTTTGTAAACTTGCTTAGCGAGGTTCTGATAACCAGCTAAAAGATTAGTCTGCGTAATAACCGCGTTACCCAACGAATTAGCCTCATTATGATCGTATTCAGTAATAGCAACATGTCCATCAGGTAAAGTTCGCCCTCCCATAGTTAAATCACCTGAGGCAATAAGAACTAGGTTTCCACTCAGATTGCCATTGCGTACTATACCGTCATAATGGACTGTAGTGAGAGATTGATAATCAGCTCCTCTTTCATCCAATAATTCGCCCACACTAAAAATCTTGCGCACTGAGCCAATGTAAAATAGCTTAGTGGAGTTGAGGTTCAACAGCACATTACCAGTATCAAGATCGACAACACGTAATCCCCATATCGCATTTTTATAAATAGGCTTATTCATCACTTTGTTTATGTCATTAGGTAGCTTATTGATCGATATATGGATTTTATCCGCGCTATATGATGGTTTGTACATCATGATAACTGGAAGCATGCTCATCATAAGCAAATAAATATAAGTCAACCATCTTTTCAAATATCTCTTCTTCATTTGTCGCATAGTTAAAAAATCATTGGGAAATTAGCAGAAATAACATTAAACTCTATAGAAGAAGCCTATAACAAAGCTCAAGGATATGAGTAAGGTTATTCACAAATTATCTTTATTTCTTTATAAAAAGTTTAAAATCATATGGATTTTTTTTACTATTGCTATCCTGATCTCAGCTTTTTATACTAACTGGAATCTTAACCAAAAAAGAGCTTATAAGGATTTAAAAGAAGTTGCAATCAATCTCAGTAACAACATAGATGGTTTTATCGAAGATCTACTTCAAGAAATCTATACCTTACCTGTATATGGAAAAAAAATTGTTGATTGTAAATCAGACTTATATCCATTCCTGGAACATATAATTCTAAATAATCCTAAAATCTCTGGTGTTATTATTAGTGACAACAAACACAAACTATTTTGTTCAACCTTACCCAATAATAATAAAAATCTTGTTGCAATATCAACTCGTTCACGTTCCATTTCAGGACCCTATGAGTTACCATTATTTGACCAGCCCGTTTATCTGATCCAACAAAAAATGGGCAATTACCTTATAGGTATTTTTGTTATTGCTTCTGTCTTAAAAAATGAATTACAAACAGAGAACAAACAATCCACCTCTATAGCTCTATACAATGAAGACGAGAAAAAAAATATCATTCGTATTCAATATACTGAGCAAAATAAAAATTGGATATTAAGCAAAACTGAAGAAACTAAAACACAAAATTCTCCATTAAGTCTATTTGCTATAGAAAAACTACAAAGCATAAATAGTATTTCTGTCGTTGTTTCTGAAAACAGTAAAACTGTCCTTCATAACTTTTGGTATAGTCAAATAATAACTATTTTTATCATTTTAATTTGTTCCTTTATTTTATATGTCCTTATACAAAATATGATGACTAAGCGTTATTCATTGCAAGGCGCAATAAAACTGGCTATTAAAAATGAGGAATTTTATCCCGTATATCAACCTTTGTTTGATTGTGATAAAGAACGATTCTCAGGGGCTGAAGTGTTATTGCGATGGGAAAATGAAGACAGTCAAATCATTATGCCTGATTTTTTTATTGTTGAAGCAGAAGCAACAGGATTAATTGTGCCAATTACACTTCAAATCATAGAAATTGCCTTCAATGAATTTAAATCCTTATTAGAAGAACGATCCTACTTTCATCTTGCATTTAACATTTCTGCACTACATTTCACTGATTCAGTGTTTTTTAATCATTTCCATAAGTTAATAGAAAAATATAATATTTCACCGCATCAAATAATCTTCGAAATCACAGAAAGAGAACTGCTCGATAAAAATGACACTATTTTTATCAATAAAATGCAAGAGCTTAGGCAAACGGGTTTTTCACTTGCCGTTGATGATTATGGGACTGGCCACGCCAGCATTAGTTATTTGCAACATTTTCCATTCAATTATTTAAAAATTGACAAATTATTTGTTCAAGCAATTGGTTCTAATGATATTATCGAGTCTTTAAATGATGCCATTATCCAGATGGCAAAAGGATTAAACTTGGTTACTATAGCAGAAGGAGTAGAAACAAAAGATCAAGCTAATTACCTGGCAAATAATGGTGTTCGTTTACAACAAGGCTGGTATTATTCCAAAGGGTTATCTATTACTGAATTAACTGCCTTGCTTAAGGGAGAAAAAATATGAGGAATTATATTTTTTATGGGTTACTACTATTAATTTGTTTATCAAATGATGGATTTACTGCACCAATGGTGAAAAAAGGCAACTTTTGGAAATGCGTAACTTATGATAAAGCCAACAAAGCATGGACTGCACAAAGCTCGTATCGAAAAGTAGCAATTAATGTTGCATTTGCTGCCTGCAAAAAAGAAAGTCAATTTCCTGCAAGTTGTAAGACATCCTTATCAAATTGCGAAGGATTTATAGACGGAGTAAGTACTAGACCAATGTGGCGTTGTACGGCCATAGATATCAATGCCCAACCTTGGGAAAGTAATTTTTATTCAAATCGGGATGATGCCGCTTTGGCTGCCCAGGCCTTTTGTAAGGAAAACAGTACATTACCTGCTACTTGTTATATTAATATGGTAACTTGTGCCAACAAAAATGAAGGAGCCCACTCTCATGGTTTATTCAGTGGGACTAACTGGTAATATTGCCAGTGGCAAAAGTACAGTCGCAGAGTTTTTTTCCGAACTGGGTATAGATGTGATTTATGCAGATAGAATTTCTAAAGAATTAACTTCTAAAAATACCCCCTGTTACCAGAATATTGTTTCACATTTTGGTTCTTCAGTGGTTCTTAAAAATGGTGATCTTGATCGGAAACGGATAAGAGATATTATATTTTCCAATTCAAATGAACGTTTATGGCTTGAAGATCTACTGCATCCAGCTATTCGTAAAAAAATTGAAGAACAACTTATTGTCTGCTCATCGCCTTATTGCCTTATTGAAATTCCTTTATTGTATAATAAACATCACTACCCTTATCTGCAAAAAATTCTATTGGTTATTGCCCCATTAGAATGTCAATTAGACAGAATTGTTAAAAGAGATCATTGCACGAAAGAGCAAGCATTAGCCATTCTGGCCACACAACCTAATTTGGAACAACGATTAAAAGCAGCAGATGATGTCCTGGTTAATGAATCGGGATTAAGTGAATTGAAAGAAAAAGTGAATAAGCTGCATAAAAAATACCTTAAAGATGCAAAAATTAAACAGAAACAATAAACTTCCAGAAAAGCACCAGTTAATGTATGGATTTTAAAGATTTTTTTATTTTCAACGACTTTTATGTTACTCTTAACGCAAAATTAAACCTTAATAGCTTGATTTTTTTAGATTTGTTTATAAAAAAACAATATCGTTTTTAAAATAAACATGGGAGCTCATTTTAATTCAATGTGCATCTATAAAAATTTAAATTGCCATTATTATAGGATAAAGCTAAGGATGGCCTTAATCTATGCATGACCATATGATAACTTTTCAACTGGCAACTCATTTTTTATCAAGAATTGCCTTACGCTTGGAGTACCTTTTTAAAACCATAAATGAAGCTTGTAGTGAGTCTCATGAGGCTATACATCGATTTGCATTAAAAAATATAATAGAAATTGTCGAAATAATTGAAAAACCAGAATTAAAAAGCAGATTTATTAAAGAGTTAATTAGAATTGAACATGTACTTAAAAAACCTAATTTATTGAATCATCGTGAATTATTTGATGATCTGGAAACGCAAATCCATGTATTAAATCATGTACCAGGTCGATTTAGCAACAGAATCCATGATGATGAATTTTTAAAAACCTTAAGACAAATACACCACCCCAATACTAAAGAATGTGAATTTAATTCCCCCCATTTGGTATTGTGGTTTGATTCCGATCCACTATTAAGGCAAAAAACAATTAGTCAATGGGTATCCTGCCTAAAAGATCTGGAAGATACTGTAAAAGTTTATTTGTCCTTGTTACGAGGGATTACTCAGTATACTCCCATTAGAGCAAATAATGGATTTTATCAGCATAGCCTTTCACCTAAATCACTTAACCATCTGATCTTATTAAGAATGGATAAAACATTGAAAATGATACCTAAAATACAGTTAGGACATCATAGTTTAACTATCAGACTTTATGAGCTTGTCACTGGTCAAGAAATTAGAGATAAAACAATAGACATGGAAATTGCATTTTGTCAAATATAGACGCCCTTTAAGAAAAGCCAGCTTTACCTCAAAGCGAGTCTGCATTAATTAAATTGTATGGTAATTCCTCCTCCATAATAACGCTCAACACTATCTAAAAGGCCACTGATACGTTGATCAACCTCCAAATCAATAACAATATTTTTTTTAATTAAATAAAGAATACCTGCGTCTGCATTATAACCGCTTCCTTCATCGGGTGCTGTTTTGCTTTGACCATACACTTCAGCGAACAATGATATTTTATTTTTAGTCCATGATAAAAGAAGATCTGGATTAATGCTGGTATAACTTTGTCCACCACTGGTAATAGGTTCCGATAGAGAAATATACTCCAAAGTTCCTGTCAAATTAATC
Organism: Legionella pneumophila subsp. pascullei; assembly: GCF_900637585.1. Taxonomy (NCBI): domain Bacteria; kingdom Pseudomonadati; phylum Pseudomonadota; class Gammaproteobacteria; order Legionellales; family Legionellaceae; genus Legionella; species Legionella pneumophila. Next base: position 1,623,430 of record NZ_LR134380.1, on the reverse strand, counting down.
TGATCATTGATATTATAAGCTAGAATTCCAGTTACACCACCTCCAGGCCCCTTACTGCCAAAAGAGGCGCTACCTGAAGGAAATATCATAGTGCCATTAATAGAAGCAATCCATTTATCGTTAAACCATAAAATACGTTTGAGATCCAACTGGGTTGGGCTATACCCTACCCGTGGTGCTACAGTTTGATTGATGTAGCTGGGTAAGGTTAAATCTACCTCGAAATAATCTGGCAAACCGACTTCTATTACAGAAGAGGGAAAACCGTGCTGTATCCCTCCGCCAATTAATTGTTGATATTGATACCCTAAACCGAGCAATACATTTCTTGGAGGAACAACACAAGGATTGATTGCAATTCCTCCCCTGTCAACAAACGAAAACATATCCGTTGGTTCACCACAAACGGTTTGATATGTTTGATAATCAGTAGCAGCTTTGATTTGAAATGAGAATAGTAATAAGGAAATAGTTAGAGTATAAATTCCATTTTGCTTAGTTATCATTTTCCTGTCCAATTGATTAACAATTAACTGAAATACAAAACCTAATCATTATCTATTCAGGATTTTTTATACTCAGCAAATTGCTATGGTTTAGGTATAATAGCATCAATAGATTAGGTTATTCTCGTGTTCATTATGCTTGATATTGAAATTCAGGGATATCAATTAAATTGAAAACCGCATGATTTGCTTTAGGGAAATCATTGATATTTAATTCCTCTTTTTTTACCCACTTCATATTGAGCTGTCCTTCCAGACATAACGGGTTGCCAGTAAAACGAGTCACCATAAAAATAATTAATTGTATGTGCTTATCTGGATAGTCATAATCTACATACCCCAGAAACCTATATTCATCCACAATTATACCTAATTCCTCTTTAATCTCTCGGATCAAAGCATCCTCTGCAGATTCTTGAGGCTCCAGTTTTCCTCCAGGAAACTCCCAAAATCCTCCGTGTGCAGCATGAAGAGGACGTTGGGTAATCAGTATACGTTGTTTTTCATCGATAATGATAGCAACTGCTACTTTCACACCAGGCTTCCATGGCAAGCTTTATATTTTTTACCTGATCCACAGGGACAAGGATCATTACGACCAACTTTCTTTTCTTGTCGTCTAAAAGTTTGCGTTTCACTTGCCTCTTCATTCTCTGATAAATTTTCATGCATGAGATTCATTTTTTTAATCTGATCTGCTCTACGTTGCTCTTCAACAACGTGAGCATCTTCCTCCGTTTGAATTTCAACGGATGATAGTATTCTGATTACCTCGTACTTAAGATTATCCAGCATCATTGTAAACAAGCTGAAAGCTTCTTTTTTATACTCCTGTTTTGGATCCTTCTGAGCATAACCTCTTAAATGGATTCCCTGGCGTAATTGATCCATTGCAGCCAAGTGTTCACGCCAATGATTATCTAAAGTTTGTAAAATAATTGATTTTTCAAATTGTGAAATGACTGGTCTTCCAACTTTTCTTACTTTTTCATCATAATGCGCTATGGCTAAAGCAAGAATTTTGTCTTTAATTTGCTCAGGCTGTATACTATGATCTTCATTAATCCAATCAGTCACAGGGGCTTTGATTTTAAATTCATCTGACAAAACATCAGATAAGGCCTGCGGATCCCACTGATCCTCCAGACTTTGAGGGGGGATATAAGTATCAACCAGGCTATTCATTACCTCTTCTCTCATCATTTCTACAATTTCCTGTGTATCTGTCATTTCCATGATAGAAGAACGCTGAGTATAAATGACCTGACGTTGATCATTCGCTACATTATCATAATCCAACAGTTGCTTTCTTACGTCAAAATGATGTCCTTCCAGCTTACGTTGAGCATTTTCAATCGCCCTGGTAACCAAACTATGTTCAATCGGCTCACCAGGCTGCATTCCCAGGCGACGCATCATAGAGGCCACACGGTCAGAAGCAAATATTCTCATTAAATTGTCTTCAAGTGACAAATAAAAACGACTACTACCAGGATCACCTTGACGACCAGCTCGCCCTCTTAATTGATTATCGATACGTCTTGATTCATGACGCTCAGAACCAATAATTCGAAGTCCACCTGCTGCAATCACTTCATCGTGACGTTTTTGCCATTCTTTTTTAACCGCTTCTTTTTCTTGTTCACTCGCATCAGCCAGTAAATTGGCGAGATCCGCTGCCAAACTTCCACCTAAAACAATATCAGTTCCTCGTCCCGCCATGTTAGTCGCAATGGTTACAGCACCAGGGCGTCCAGCTTCAGCAATAATTTGCGCTTCTTTTTCATGAAATTTTGCATTCAATACTTGATGCTTTATGTTCGCCTTTTTTAAGAGTTGACTTAAAAATTCAGAAGCTTCGATTGAAACCGTTCCAACCAGTACGGGTTGTCTACGAGCACTACATGCTCGTATATCTTCGATTATCGCCTGGAATTTATCTGCCTGTGTTAGATAAACCAAATCAGCTTCATCTTTTCTAACCATTGGTTTATTGGTAGGTATCACAACCACTTCAAGATTATATATTTGCTGAAATTCATAGGCTTCTGTGTCAGCAGTACCTGTCATCCCTGATAATTTATTGTACATTCGGAAAAAATTCTGGAAAGTTATTGAAGCTAGGGTCTGATTTTCATTTTGGATTGGAACTCCTTCCTTGGCTTCGACTGCCTGGTGCAAGCCTTCTGACCAACGCCTTCCAGGCATTGTGCGTCCAGTGTGCTCATCCACTATAACCACTTGATTGTCTTTTACAATATAGTCAATATCCTTGTGAAACATCGCATGGGCCTTGAGTGCCGCATTCACATGATGCATCAACATAATATTACTGGCATGATAAAGACTCTCGCCAGGATCTAATAATTTGGCTTTGACCAACAGTTCTTCAATATGCAGATGACCTGCATCAGTCAGATGAGCCTGTTTTTGCTTCTCATCTACAGTATAATCGCCTTCGGCTCCTTCTTCTTCCTGCTTTTTTAACTGAGGAATCAAGGAATTAATTTTAATATACAACTCTGAACTATCTTCCGCTGCACCAGATATGATCAATGGAGTTCTCGCTTCATCGATCAAAATGGAATCTACTTCGTCCACAATGGCAAAGTTCAGTTCTCTTTGTACCTTATCAGTCAGACTAAAAGCCATATTGTCACGCAAATAATCAAAACCGTATTCATTATTAGTTCCGTAAACAATATCCGCTTTGTAAGCCTCCTGTTTTTCCTTATGTGACATATCGGGATAGATAACGCCAACTGTAAGCCCTAAAAATTCATATATGGGCTTCATCCACTGACTATCCCTTTTCGCAAGATAATCATTAACGGTGACTATATGTACACCACGTCCACTAATGGCATTAAGATAAGCAGGTAAGGTTGCAACCAGTGTTTTACCTTCTCCGGTACGCATTTCAGCAATATTTCCCTCATGCAATACCATCCCGCCTATTAACTGTACGTCAAAGTGCCTAAGGCCTAGAGTTCGCAATGATACTTCTCTAACCGTAGCGAAAGCTTCCGCAAGTAACTCATCAAGGCTTTCACCATTATTAAAACGTTCTTTAAATTGTTGTGTTTTTCCGGCCAGTTCTTCATTTGATAAAGCCTGCATTTTCGGTTCAAACGCATTAATAGCCATTACCGACTTTTCCATTCGCCGTAATGTCCGTTCATTTCGGCTTCCAAACATTTTCTTAATTAACGTACTCAGCATGGCCTCAATAACCCTCAGGATGTTCCAATTAATAAACCTGTTAATGTACTAGAAATCTTGATAAAATTCCACGAAATGTTGGCATCTGCTCTATTATTTCTTATACACACTCGACGTGATTTGTTGCTTCCAAATGCAATAAATACTGGATTAACTCACTAAAACCGGAAGTATTTTTCTCCTGAACAATATTCATCAATTTCTTTTTCCAGTGCTTCGCCCCGGATAAACCAAAAGCTAAATTAAAAAGTGGTTTAACCAGAATACTTAACGAGAGATTGGCTCGAGATTGCTCAAGCCAATAATCCAGATAATTCATTAATAACTGACTACGTTTAATTTTGATGAATTGTGGATATAAGGCTTGATGAATTTCAGCAATTTGATAGGGATTATCGCAAGCCAGTCGCCCTAACATTACTCCATCGACGTAGTTTAAATGACTGTTTATTTCTTCAATAGATAATATATTCCCATTGATAGTAATAAAAATATGAGGGATTTCCTTTTTTAATTCATATACATAATCATAATTTACAGGAGGAATCGTTCTATTTTGCTTTGGATTTAACCCATTTAACCAGGCCTTTCGAGCATGAACAATAAGCTTGTCACAGCCTGCTTCAACCAAATGCAGAGAAAAAGATCTGAAAAACTCATAGCTGTCTTGCTTATCAATACCAATTCTCGTTTTCGCTGTGACTGGTATTCCAACTACTTGTTTTATTGCACGAATACAATCAGCAACATGTTCTGGCTCCTTCATCAAGCAGGCTCCAAATCGTCCTGCCTGTACTTTGTCACTAGGACATCCCAAATTCAAATTAATCTCATTAAAACCCTTCTGTTCAGCAATAATGGCGCACTTTGCCAATGCAGATTTATCAGCACCGCCTAATTGAATAGCGATAGGATGTTCAATAGGATTAAAATACAAAGCTCTATCAGGGTTATTGTGTACAGCCCCAGTTGTCTGCATTTCAGTATATAAAAGAGCGTTAGGAGCCAATAATCTCATCAGTGTTCGAAAAGGACTGTTGGTCCAATCAATCATTGGCGCTATAGATAATTTGGAAAAAATACTATTAACCACGTTCAATATCAATTTAATGCAAATGAAGTATTATACATTGTTGTTTTAGAAATACACAAAAATAGTAGCAATTTATGAATTTATGCTTGCTGAATAATATTCATTGCCTGGATCAGCAACTGAAGCCTTGTTCTTCCCTGATAAAAATTAATATCCAATTTATAGGCAGCATGAATGTATTTAATCCGGTGATTAGGCCAGGACTTTAAATCCGCATTAAAAGCAATGGCATCCAGCGGTTCTCCTCCTTGTGAGGAAATTAATGTCATTTTTAAATGATTTTTCCCAACAATTCGTTGATCCAGAATTTCAAATACATTATCAAATATGGGCTCTGAAAACGCTTGACCCCAAGGACCCGCTTGTTGTATTAATTGTGCTGTTTCTAAATTCAGTTCATGGGGTTGCAATGGTCCGTCCGTCAGTATTTCTCCTTCACACTGAGATAAGTCAAGATGCTTCAGAACCTCTGACACGAAAGCTGATCGAAAATCATTCAATAATTCGGGGTTAATACTTAACCCGGCAGCCATAGCATGTCCTCCGAATTTAAGAATTAGTCCTGGATTATCCTTATCAACAGCAGCCAGTACATCTCTAATGTTTAAATCGGGGACAGAACGTGCTGATCCCTTTAACTCCTGCTCACTGACGGAAGCAAATGCAATAACAGGTCGATGATATCTCTCCTTCATTCTTCCGGCTAAAATTCCTATCACCCCTTGATGCCAGGTTTTATCATGAAGACACAGGGCAACAGGTAACTGTTTATTCTCTTCATCGTTAATTGACAATTTCTCCAGAGCAAGCATGGCTTGCTCTTTCATATCAGATTCTATCTGTCTTCTTTCCAAATTCAACTCATCCAACTGTTGACAAAAATTTCTTGCCATTTTGGGATCCGTTGTAATTAAACATTCAATACCAAGCGACATATCATCCAGACGACCTGCGGCATTTAATCTTGGTGCAATGGCAAAACCCAGATCAGACTCTCTTAGCCTGGAACAATCTCTGCCAGCAATTTCAATCAAGGCCTTTATACCTTCTCTGCATTGCCCTTGGCGAATACGCATCATTCCTTGATTAACCATTATCCTGTTATTCTGATCAAGCCCCACAACATCTGCTACAGTCCCTAATGCAACCAAATCCAGGAAATTTGCCATATTAGGCTGAGGCAGGTTTATTTCACTAAACCAGTTACTCTTGGAAAGATGCCTGCGCAATGCCAGCATAACGTAAAAAATAACACCAACTCCCGCAATTGACTTGCTTGGAAATAAACAACCAGGCTGATTAGGATTAACAATAGCACAGGCATCGGGCAGTGATTCTGCTGGTAAATGATGATCAGTAATTAATACATCTATCCCCATTTTATTTGCTGCATCTACTCCTTCAAAACTGGCTATACCATTATCAACAGTAATAATTAAATGAGGTTGCCATTTGCTTGCCACTTCGACAATGGCAGGAGTAAGGCCATAACCAAACTCAAATCGATTAGGTACCAAATACTCAACAAACTTGGCACCCATAGCTCGCAATGCGGTAATGGCCAACGCTGTAGAAGTTGCTCCATCGGCATCAAAATCACCGATAATCAGAATACGTTGCTCAGAGCGCAAAGCATTCTCTAATCTTTGACAAGCCTCATTAATGCCTTTTAAAGAATGGAAAGGAAGTAGTGTTTGTAATTGTTTATCAAGTTGAGATTCATCGTTAATGCCCCGTGTTATATAAATACGTTTTAATACATCCGGTACATTAGGTAAGTTTACAGTATGCTCAGGTTGTTGTCGTTGTTTAATCAGCATGAGTCAGACTTCTCCATAATCGAGTAAACCAATGAGATTTCTCTTTAATTAAAACACAATTGTTCCAATACCAATGTGACCGTATTTTTTTTATTTCAACTTGATGTAATTCGCTTAGAGAATCAATGCTCTCTAACAGAACAATTTCAAATCCACTTAGATTTACTGATGGGTCATATAAAGTCACTTTCGAAGAGTAAACTTGAGCTATATTCAAAAAATGCTTGTCTGTGCAAATTGATATTGTGTTTTTATCTTTAAGTTGTCCACTACCCCATGCCCAGATGCCATTAATTAACGATTTCCGAGGGTTGGAGGAGAAAAACATTTGACTCTCGGTAAAAAACTTTTGCCAATACATAGTCTCATCCAGTTGCGATAATTCTGGCATCAAAGACTTGTTTAGCACCTGGTAAATTGGTTTGGCATTAAGAGGTGGCTTATCATCAACTCGCAATAACCAAGTATATTTGTCATAATAATACAGGCTAATCCCTTCTTCGGCTAAATAAGCAAAATACAAATCAAACCAGTATTTCACCTCGTCATCTGTTACTTGTAAATCCTTATCAATAGCCACAATAACAGCATCATTATGTGATGCCTGCCAATGCATGGGAGTTAAAATTACCCAATCCCCCTCAAGATTACGGCTGGACTTCAATAGGTTACCTACTGGTGGATTTGCAAGGTCATAACCGCCACATGCTAACAAATTAAGCACTGCCAAACCTTGCGATTTCAACAATCTACCCTCTTTACTATCACAGCTGCCTTCTGTGTTTATAATGACATCCATTGCTTAAATAGCCTTTAGCAAACCATCTCTTTTAAACAGGGCTTTTAAATTTCTTAAAGCCTGTCTTATTCTGTCTTTATTTTCAATTAAGCCGAATCGGACATAACCATCGCCTTGCTGTCCAAAACCTATGCCTGGTGAAACAGCGACTTGAGCTTCTTTTAATAAATATTTACTGAATTCAAGCGACCCCATGGCGCGGTAATTGAGAGGAATAGGCGCCCAAACAAACATCGTTCCTTTAGGCTTGCTAACTTCCCAACCAATATCATTCAGTCCATCACACAAAAGATTGCGTCGTTTTTCATAAAGATTTCTTATTTCCAGCACACAATCATCAGGGCCTTCCAGAGCTGTAATAGCAGCAACCTGGATGGGAGTAAAAGTACCATAATCCAAATAAGATTTTATACGTGTCAAGGCAGCAACCAACTCTTCATTACCACATGCAAACCCAACACGCCAACCTGGCATATTATAGGACTTGGACATTGAATAAGTTTCGATTGCAATATCTATGGCACCAGGAACTTGTAAAATCGAAGGAGCTTTATATCCATCAAAAACTATATCGGCGTAGGCCAAATCATGGATAATCCAAATATTATTACGCTTGGCAAGATCAACCACCTTTTCAAAAAACTCATATTCAACACAGTGGGTACTTGGATTTGCCGGAAAATTTAAAACCAAAGCTTTGGGTTTTGGCCAGGTTCTGTTAATAGCATCTTCAACAGCATCCAAAAATTGAACCTCATCGATTAAAGGAATTTGCTTTACATTAGCGCCAGCAATGATAAATCCATAGGTATGAATAGGATAAGCCGGGTCAGGAACAAGCACCGTATCACCAGGGCCTGAAATTGCCAAAGCCAAATGAGCAAGACCTTCTTTAGATCCTATTGTAGCTAATATTTGTGTCTCACTGTCCAGATGAACATCATAATGGCGCAGGTACCACGTGGCCATTGCTCGACGTAATCTCGGGATTCCCTTGGACATGGAATATCTATGAGTGTCAGGTCTTTGAGCGACTTCTATAAGTTTATTAACAATATGAGGTGGGGTCGGTTGATCCGGATTCCCCATACCAAAATCTATAATATCCTCTCCTCGCGCCCGCGCTTCCATCTTAAGCTGATTTATTGTATTGAATACATAAGGGGGCAAGCGTTTAATGCGTGGAAATTGACTCATAATATTGACCTCTGTGATATACTGTTAGCCATTATAAACTAATGAACTTTTTAAAATCATGAATATCAATCTAGAAACTGCAGAGGAACATGCAGTAAAAGCGTATAGCGATAAAAAGATTCAGATTAATTCCATAATTTATGAAAGTAGTTTAATTGTTTCCAAGAAAGAAATCATTACTGATTTTGTAATTAAAGATATCCAGGATATAAATGATTCATACATTGATTTATTATTGAGAAGCAATCCTGAATTAATTATTATTGGTCATCTGCAAACAGGCAAAATGTTACCTGTCACTCTAATCAGTCAATTATCACAAAAAAGAATTGGTATTGAATGCATGTCCATAGGTGCCGCTTGTAGAACTTATAACGTCTTATTGAGTGAACACCGAGCAGTTGTTGCAGGATTTATCTTCTAATATCAATCTCATAGCATTACTTATCACATGAGCCCCATCAATTTTTTGAGGGGTTCGCTTTGAACATACCAAAGCTATAACTGCCTTCTTGCTTCCAGCACATTAGGAATTTGCTCCAATTTGGTTAATAAGCGCGACAAACTGTTTAAGCCATCGATCTCAACTGTTAAAGTGATATAAGCCATATTTTCATGTTTATTGCTATGGGTCTGTAAAGCATAAACATGGGCTTTTTCATTTGAAAGCAGTGAAGTAACATCCTTCAACAACTCGGAACGATCAAAGGCTTTAATCAAAACATCAACGACATAATTTTCCCGTGTTGCTGTACCCCAATTCACCTGGATAAACCGACGTTTTTGTTTATCACTGGCATGAATAATATTAGGACAATCTTTACGATGAACCGATACCCCTCTTCCAATGGTAATATATCCCACTATTTCATCACCAGGGACAGGTTGGCAGCATCTGGCCATAAATGTTAATAAATTTCCAACTCCTTCAATGCGAAGATCACTGCCTGTGACCTCGGGTTTTTGCTGTTGTCTTACAAATTTCTGTAAATTCTGCTCAGAGGTATCTGGAGGCGCCAATCGATTAACAATTTGTCCTATTTTAATATCACCTCGTCCTAAACTGGCATAAAGATCATCAGCTTTTTTATAATTCAATGCCGTAAGAACCTCATTCAGTTTATCCGATTTAATACCTAAAGATTTTAATTCCTTCTCCAACAGCTCACGACCCTCTCTCATATTATCTTCATAATCTTGCATTTTGAACCAATGCAACACTTTAGCCTTGGCTCTTGCGGTCTTTAAATAATTCAGATGAGGATTAATCCAATCTCTTGATGGTTTGATTTCTTTTCCAGTCAATATTTCAACCCGGTCTCCCGTTTTTAATTGATAAGTCAAAGGCACAATATGGCCATTAACCTTGGCACCCCGGCAACGATGTCCCAAATTACTATGAACATGATAAGCGAAATCCAAAGGAGTCACTCCATGAGGTAAATCCAATACGTCCCCATCGGGAGTAAAGACATATACTCTATCTTCAAGAAATTCAGTCGTGACATTTTCTGCAACACCTTTATTAGCTGCCATTTCCTGATGCCATGCCAAGACGTCTCTTAACCATTCTATTTTACGCTCATGACTTTCTTTTTGTGATACTGCGCCTTCTTTGTATTTCCAATGAGCTGCTACCCCCATCTCTGCCAAATCATGCATATGGAAAGTTCTGATTTGTACTTCAAAAACCCTTCCTTCAGGACCCTCTACTGCAGTATGAAGCGACTGATAGCCATTAGATTTTGGATTAATAATGTAATCATCAAACTCTGCTGGAATTTGCTTCCACAAAGTATGAACCATGCCTAACACTTCGTAACATTGCACCTCAGTATCTACCAGAATACGAACAGCTGTTGCATCATATATCTCGTCTAATGATACATTTTTGCGCTTCATCTTTTTATAAATACTATGGATATGTTTTGAACGGCCATAAACAGCGAAGTGTCGAGCTCCTGTTGCTCGAATCTGATGTTCAAGCTGCTCGACAATGCGATTGACAAAGTTGTCCCTTTCCAGGCGTTTAGCCTTCAGCCCCTTGGCAATCGCCTTATATTCTTCTGGGTGCAAATACCGGAAAGCCAAATCTTCCATTTCCCACTTGATTGCCCCAATTCCCAAGCGGTTAGCTAAGGGCGCGTAAATTTCCATGGCTTCGGTTGCCAATTGCTTACGCACCGTTTCAGATAGATGCCCTGCCGTTCTTAAAATACATAAGCACTCCGCTAGTTTGATTAAAACAACTCGCACATCATCAACCATCGCGAGGAGCATTTTACGAATATTGTCAATTTGATTTTTGTTTTGCGGGTATTTATTTAAAGCCTGGAAATTGTTCATGGCACTCATTTTTTCTATGCCTTTGACCAATTTGGCAATATTGTGCCCCAATTGCTCCTCAACATCGTCAATGGATAAATCTGCATAATGAACATTTTCAAAAATAATAGCGGCAGCCAGAGTTTCCTGATCTACTTCCAGGTCAGCAAGTAAATCAGCCATTGATAACCCTTGTTGTAAACAGGTTTGTCCTGTTTCAGTAGCATGATCCTGGCCAGCCAATTGACTTAAAGTACAGGCATTTCGTACGAGTTCAAGATTATCCAAATATCCTTTTGAACCAAGATGATGTAGCCACATCTCTACATCAATACTGCCATCCGACGTCAAAGGAGTCGTATCTTTTACTCTTACCATACATATTATCCTTTTTGAAACGAGGCTATAGACTCGACGTGCGCTGTATGAGGAAACATATCCATTACCCCAGCTGTTATCAAAACGTAACCTTTTTGATTAACCAATATATCTGTATCTCGAGCTAATGTTATCGGGTTACAGGATACATATACTATACGCTCAGGATCAATTGCATCAATTTGTTTTACAATTTCAAGCGCACCAGACCGGGGAGGATCGATTAATACCTTGTTAAAAGACGTATTAGCCAGATTCCTAACTTCCATCACATCATCAAGATTAGCGGTATAAAAATCCACATTGGTAATATGATTAGACTTGGCATTCATATAGGCTCTTTCAACCATGCTCTTATTGCCTTCGATGCCGATAACTCTAGAGCAATGCTTAGCCATGGGAAGTGAAAAATTACCCAGCCCACAAAATAAGTCTAGCACGATATCAGAATTTTTTAATTCCATTAACTGGATTGCTTGCGTTACCATCTTTCTGTTTAACTCGGCATTTACCTGAGTAAAATCGTTAGGATGGAATTGAAAAGTAATTTGATAATCTGGCAGCTCATAACTCAAATAATCGTGCGTATTTGAAGGATAAAAACAAAAAACCGAATCAGGTCCACCTGGCTGCAGGAACACCTTGTATTGGAATTGTAGCGCAAACTCCCGAATTTTTAACTCATCTTGCTCTGTTAATGGAGAAAGATTTCGGAAAATCAGTGCCACTTCATTATCACCCGCAGCCACTTCAATTTGCGCAATACAATGCTTATCCTCCATTGTATCGATTAATTTTCTCAAATGAACAATATCAGTATCTATTCTTGAATTAAGAATAGGACATTGATTTATCTCCGTGATAAACCTTGGATTATTCCTCTCTCTAAATCCAACCATCGTGGTTTGTTTCTTTTCTACAAAGCGGGTGCTTAAGCGTGCTTTATTTCTATAATTCCAATGATGACTTGTTAAAGGCGACAGTACTGTTTGAGGTTCAGTATGGCCATACCGCGATAATAAATCCAAAAGATGGGATTGCTTAAAACGAATTTGTTCCTCAGCACTCATATGTTGCAAAGAACAGCCTCCACACATCTGATAATGAGGGCACTTTGGTTCAACCCTAAGAGTAGAAGGCTTGACAATGGATAATAATTTACCTTCATCAAAATCTTTTTTCACTCGTGTATACTGAAATTCAACCAGCTCACCAGGTAATGCTCCCTGAATAAAAGTCGCCTTTCCATTAATTCGTGCTATCCCCTTCCCATCATGGCTTAAATTCACGATTTCAGCGGTTTGTGAGGTAGGATTTAATTTTGGCTTAACTTTTCTCATGAAATGATTCTCAAATAATTATCAATTATAAAAATCTCATGCTACATTTTTACAATGTCGTATGGATATAAAAAACAAAAAATGCCCAAATAAAGGGCCAAATAATCAAGGGAATGCATAATGTTAAAGAATATCACACGAGCTTTGTCTTTGTCATTGTTAATAACCCATAACATCAGCGCTAAGGAAGCATCTTCTATCAATGCAACATATCAACCAACGACCATTCAATTTTTAGAAAAATTTGGCGCAGGCTTTGCCAACCTGGAACATAAAAATCTGGGGGATATGGTTCAACTGCATTTGCCTAGCCATGACAGCAAGGCGGGGATTGTAAAACTGACATTACCCAACGGGAGTAAACTAAGTTATGGCGAGATCGTGATGTACGGTGGTGATATGTTTGGAAATCCAGCAAAACCCATATCAAATTGCTCCGAGAAAAACAGGTTAGCTTGTTTCCAGGCGCAGTTTGACGCTCTTGGGACTTTAGGTAACAAGCAAGACAAACGTTGCTCTAATCCCCTTAATCAGATAACTCATCTTAATCAATTCTTTGTCAGTCTAGCTAGCGAACTCGAAAAATCAAAACAAAACGGAACAAACGATTGGGATTATTATAATCAGCACGACACGGCTATTAGTAAGGAATTAAACAAACTGACTTGTGGTGGAAGTGTCATCAGTAGTTTTATACCCTTTGGTAATTATATTAAATTAGCTGAAGTCAACTATGATCACTTTGTCCCTGATTCACTTGTAGCTTATAAAACAGGGCATAGATTTGCTTTGGAAACAGCATTAAAAGCTTATGAGAAAAAGCAGCAGGGATTTGTTGATGAAGCTCGCAAACTCCTTGAATTAGCCTACGCTCAAAACGCCTTTGCAAATCATTACTTAACTGATTCTTTTTCTGCAGGACATATGCGTACCCCAAGACGAGCCATAGGACATGATATTTTACTGCCTTCTGTTTTAAATCTTCTTATCGCCAATTTGATGCATAATGAAGATAATCAACATGGATTAAATGTAGTGAACCATGAAGGAATAAGTTGGGTTGCCTATGGCGATGGCTATTTATATAAACCTGAAGCTGAATTACAGAGAATGGTCATACTGGATGCCATGCAACGTTCTGCAGATAGTATCCATAGCACTTTTATGAATGGAGTCATCCCTGAATACTATCCAGAGATGGACGTATTCCCCGACTACTCTAAAATTGAACAGATAAATGATACAGCTCCATTATTTAAAGTCGAAAATGGTGTTTTGCTAAAGCGTGTGAACAACAAAGATCATTATGATCATCATTGGACAAAATACTGGAGTGGACTTGTAACCTTAATAGAGTTTCAAATTAGTAAAAATTAACCTTTCTCACTCTTATAAAACAAGCATTATGAAGAAAAATATTATTATGTTCATTGTATCATGCGCCATGTTTATGGAGGCTATTGATACAACTATTCTCAACACAGCAATCCCGGTTATGGCTCATAGTTTAGAAGTCAATCCCATTGATCTCAAACTTGCTCTCATTAGCTATCTTTTAAGTTTGGCAATCTTTATTCCTATAAGTGGATGGATTGCTGATAAATATGGTGTAAAAAAGGTATTTATAGCAGCTATTGGTGTCTTTACCTTAAGTTCGTTATGGTGTGGATTCACTCAAAGTCTTTGGGAGTTAGTATTGGCTAGAATTATACAAGGTTTAGGCGGCTCACTAACTGTGCCTGTTGGACGTTTAATTATTCTGAGAACTTGTAAACGCCACGAATTAATCACAAAAATGAGTATTGTCGTCATGATTGCCTCGGTAGGCATGCTACTTGGTCCCTTGCTGGGCGGTATTATTACTAATTATTTTTCATGGCGCTGGATATTTTGGGTCAACATCCCGGTTGGCATAATCGCTATACTTTTATCTCACAAACTGCTTCCAACTATCCAGCCCAGAACAGTTCCGCCTTTGGATAAACTAGGATTTATAATGTTCGGAGCAGGCCTTGCCTTCTTAACTTTAGGTTTGTCTTTGTTTAGTGAGACTAAAGCGGATATCAGCTACTCGGTTTCAATTATCCTTTTATCTGCCTTGCTGTTAATTGGATATACCAAACATTCTCGTAACAAGAGTAATCCTATAATAAAAGTTACTTTATTAAATATAAGAACATTTCGTATTGCGGTACTTGGGAATTTATTAACTCGTTTAAGCTTCGGTGGAATCCCCTTTTTATTGCCATTACTATTTCAAATTATTTTAGAGTATTCTCCACAGTTGTCAGGATTGCTACTTACTCCAGTAGCATTGGGCGTATTCCTGGTTAAACCATTATCATTCTCTATCTTACGAAAATTGGGTTATAAAAAATTACTCATTTTAAATACAGTTTTAGTCTGTTTTTCTCTCTGGTCCTTTGCCACCATCAATCAAAGCACTTCTGTCATCTACATTGGTGTTTTAACATTTCTTTATGGATTTTTCATTGCGTTACAATACACAGGGATGAATTCCCTTGCGTATGCGAATATTGATGATAATGATATGAGTTATGCAACGAGCATTATGAGCACGGTCCAACAGTTATCCCAAAGTTTTGGGGTAGCAATTTCTGCCCTACTGGTCAGTTTATTCACAGTTCAGATTTCGCAGCATTTTGTTTTAACAGTTAAGATTTTTCATCTAACCTTTTTTGCTTTAGGGATACTTACAATTCTTTCAGGATTGATATTTACTAGCTTAAAAAAAGAGGATGGAAAAGAACTAATTGAGTCACCCACCTAGGTTTGTCTCAGTTATATCACTGTCAGCCAGACACAAGGATGACCAAGACAATGCATATCTATACAGTATCTGGTCATTCAAGAAAAATTTAATGTGTATGCAAATTAATTAAATCCAAAGACGATTTAACAACTGACCAGCACAGACAACAGACTAGGTGCATCACTTTCAAGTGACTCCTTTAACCTGGAAAGATTTCTTTTGCACATGGTGAAATTCACATCTTTTGCAAACATAGTCTGAGCCGTTGGTAAAACATTCTCTAAACCGAAGATTATTTCAATAAAGTTATTGATATGAGCCTTGATCTGATTCCAAATCCCTGGGTCTGACTCCAAAGAAGGCTTATAGCTGTATATAATATCAGTACACTTATCTGCGAGTAGATATTGGTTTATTGGTGCATGAGGAAATCTCAACCTGGAATCTTCTTCCAGGATGACCCCTAGATCATGAAGAAAGCCTTCAGCTGCTTCAATAACCGGTTTTTCAAGCCTTGATCGATTGGCATTTAAAATTTGTCCAACACGTAAGTGTAACTGACTTACGGCTTTATGCACTTCACTTTCATCTCGCAATTCATCAGTTACTTCAACAAACAGCCTTTCTCCCTCATCTACTATTCTTCTAAACCATCTAGGCATATCAATGCTCCACAATTAAATAGATTGAACAATTATACAGCATAAGATCATTCATTATCAATCATTCACACATCAAATTAAGAACAAGTGCCCATTTATACGGCTTATTTTTTAGTAAACCAATTTTATTTAGAACTTAAATATTGAGAAATAATTTCCGAGACAGGAGCAGGATCATCCATGTGCACATGATGTCCTCCCTGTACTCTATGAATGGTTAAATTTTTTATTGCTTGGGAACGACCTTTAAAAACAGAGTCGGGATAAGATACACCTTGGTTAGAGAGAATAAGACAAACTGGCGCGTCAATAGCACGAAACATAGCTCGAATTTCATCTTCATGGGGAATAGTCGAGCTAATGCAACGTAATCGAGGATCAAATGTCCAAACCCAACCTTCTTTATCTTGTTTTGTGCCCCTTTGAACTAAGGCTTGAGCTGCTTGATAGCTTATATTACCAATATTCATACGATCTTTTATCGCAGCATCCCGACTTGCAAATACAGTTCTTGGTTGTTTCCCCGATATTAAATAGCTTTCGATATTTAGGGGTAAATAAGCCATACTGTTCTCGATAATATGAACCGTTGGTCCTAAAATATCTAAAAACACCAGTTTATTGACTTGTTTAGGCTGTGCAATGGCTAAAACAGTTGCCAAAAATGAACCTAATGAATGAGCAATAATATCAAAACTCTTCCATCCCAATGCCTTGATAACATGGCACATTAGAAAAGCATCATTTTTCCAATGAGGAACAACACCCTCAGGATAGTGACTTGACAGTCCTGTTCCAGGATAATCCACTGCAACCAGTTGCCTGTCCGATAACAAAGGCGCGAGCAAATCAAAACTGGCTGCGTTATCCATTTTACCGTGCAAACACAATACTGGATTAGGATTTTCTGAATTCCAAATTTTAAGGGCAATAGTAAAACCCGGGATTTTAACTTGTCTTTCTTGGTAAGATGTCAAGATAGATACCTTCTTATTTACATTGGATAATATAAAGAATCAGAGATCTGGTATGCATGGAACATTGGCAGTTCGATTCACATAATAGAGATCGGTCTGACTATAAATAATACGAGATCCTTTAGGAAGCTGTTTAAGATATAATCCTTTAGCATTTTGCTCGATTGGAACAATAATGACGTCACAGCCCCAATCAGGAAAACAAGAAGCAGAAACCTCTTTTTCAGGCAAAATTACTGTTTCTCGAGGTTTAACTATGTGTTCTTCTAATGAATTAACGCCGGAAACATTAATTGGCACTGTACCAAAATTATTGATAGCAATACACAAATTACTATCAGCCCAAGCTACATTAATTAATGAAGAAAAAATAAAAAATAAAATATAGACCAATAAATCCTTCATTAAAACTCTCCAGTTGAGCAAATATTTAATAGGTTTATATACTAATGATTAGGAGGAGCAAGAGTCAATGAAGAGAATAATATTTTCAATTTCTTGATGACTTTGATGAATGGCAGTTCCAAAATTACCATGCTAATATAATTTAAGGGTAGTAGGGAAAAATAACAAAAGATTAAGATTCACAATGCTGTATCCTAGAGAGATAAGGAGAGTATTTTGAGTTTATTACTAACAAGCCCGGCATTTGAACATAACGATTTTATTCCTGATGAATTTACTTGCCATGGATTGGATTATCCTCCACCGCTTGAGTGGGAAAACGCTCCACCAAATACCCAATCCTATGTATTAATTATGGATGATCCGGATGCGTTAGGAGGATTATGGGTTCACTGGGTTTTATTCAATATACCGGCAAGTTATAACGAGCTGGATGCAGCTATAGATTTACCCGACTCAGCGATAAGCGTCAAGAATAGTTGGGGCAAAACAGGTTACGGCGGACCATGCCCACCAAGCGGAACACATCGATATTATTTTAGGTTATATGCTTTGGATACTTTTTTATCTCTGGATGAAAAAGCAACAAAGAAAGACGTTGAATATGCTATGCAAGGTCATATTCTTGAGACAAGTGAGCTCATATGTAAATATACTAAACTCTAATCCCTATTGGGATTAGAAGAGAACAATGATTCCTAATAGCAGCATATACATATTACTAGGAAATAAAAAATTATATCAGCCAAGAGTTTTTTTATTATAATAAACATTGTTTAGTGTCTTAAATAGAACCCTATCTTCTACTCACTTGTTTCCATTTTTCTGCATACATTTCATTCATAGTTCTTATTTTAGAAAAATCCCATAACCTATTTAAAGGATCAGACTGATCAACAAACAAACTTAGAGGTTCACCTTGATTATATATAGGATTTTTAACAGCTGAGCTAGAGGCCGCTGGATAATAGAAGAAGACTAAAGAATTTCTTACATCTTTTTTCTTTGCCTCAACTACCTGATGCCAAGGACTAATAATTTTTCCACCAGTCCAAGCTGATAAAAAATCTCCAAAATTAACTATAAGGCAATCATCTGTTTCAGGGATTATGTTTTGAAAGTTGCCCTCACTATCTCTATATTGGTACCCATCAGCATCTGCATATACCAAAGTAATCAAATTCCAATCTGTGTGAAGCGAGTTTGCTCCTGTATTAGGAGGGTCAAATTCTGTCTTTTTGTAATACCTGAAGCTTCGTAACAACGATTGAAAATCTGAAGATTCATCAATCGGTAAGACAGTTTTTCCATCGAAGAGGATGATTTCAATTAACCTGGACAATTTTTTTGCTGTATTGGCAAAATCTTTTATCAATCCATTAATATCATCCGGGTTGATATAACCATGATCAGGATAGATATTGGGGGCGACTAATGATAAATTGGAGGCATCTGAATCCGGGATTTCATTATCAGGCCACCCAAATGAGTAAGATTCTTTTTTTTCAAACACCCCAACAAGACCACTTTCTATACCGAGTGGAAAATAGCCTCTAGTTGCACCACTACCTGAAATTTGTCCAGAAATATCTATTTTGGTTTTAAAATCTAAATTGTAAAATGTATCCAGATTAGATAAAACCTTCGATAATCTTCTGAAATTCACCGGTGAATTTTTTAGAATAAAAGTACCAATTTGGAACGCCTTTTCAAGATTTTCCAGACTCTTAACCGGATCATTTAAATCAACAGTGATTACAGGCTTATTATTTTTCATCTTTCTCGTTATTTCCTATAAAGAATTATAAGTTTATATTTAATTTTTAAACTATGAGTAGCTATTTCAATATAACTATCCATATCAACCATACTTTAATGTGCAATACTATACTAAGGAGCAATGACAGACTTTTCCTCGAATTTTTGCTTTTCATCTTGTTGATTTGAGAAAAATTGAAAACCTGTCCTCAATTTCGATTTAGTCTCTGTAATTGATTTATATTGTTGAAGAACCTTGTTATGAGGTATTGCTGCAAACACCGCTTGCTCAAGTCTGTGAAGCTGTAAAACATTGCATTCCCCTTTTTTCTTAATGCTTAGGTATTGTTCAAATATCCCATCCATTATTTTTTGTGTAGATTCAGCATTAAGTACTTTATTAATTAGATAATTCCTATAATTATCATTGGTAATATGCCTTATATTATAGAGAATTTGAATTTGATATATATCCATACCATATCGTCCCATTCCTTCGGCCCATTCTTGCTCAATCGCTGCCTGAAGCAAAGTATGTAAAAGAATTTCTGCATCAGTGGCATATCGTCCTTGTAAAACCCATGCAGAACCCAGCAAAACTCGACCTAACATCACTTCAAATTCAACTGGCACTGTTCCTAATTGCTTTTTAATTTTTTCAAGAATACTTTGCACGCTGTAATGTGGCTCACCGACATTCGTATAACCTAATTGATATATGTCATGATTTGTAATAGTAGCAACCATCCCGCTATACCCAAACTGGAATTCCTTTGGGGTCTTAGCTTCTCTGATAATGCATGACACTGCATCTACGCTATAAGTTTCAATATTGCGTGGCTTTCCTTGATATACGAATCTATCCGCCTTCGTTTTGGAAACTAGTCGTGTGAGACGTTCATTTTGAACTTCCGAGATATTTTTTGTGCTACAAGATGTTTGATTACCATCACCATAGCCATCTTCATGTGATAACATTAAAGTTTTAAATTCAACTTTCAGGTTTGAATCAGTATCCTTTATCGCTTTAACAATGCGCTCTATAAAATCAGGCTTATTACGTAAACCAAATCCTGATCCAATGGTTTCCACTGATGCAGCAGGACAGCACATATTAATGCCAATACGAATTTTATGATGGAATTCTTTGGGCACCATTCTTTTTAACATGAGAATAGCAAGCTTTGTTGTTTCTTCTAATTTATTGCCATTTTCACCATAAAAAAAGTCAAAATCTTCTTGCTTGGAAAATTCATTAGGGATAGCCAACTGAAAAACAAACTCTTTAGCTTTTTCTAATTCCTGACGACTAAATTGCAAACGATAAAAGCTTTTTGTTGCATCTGAATGATGAAGTGTTTGTTCCAAAGATGCTAACGGAGTGCTCATAAACCGGCTATTGAAAATTTCTGCAATTACAATCATTTCACTATAAACTGTGCTTTTGAAAAACCCACTCAACCAATATTGACGGGCACCAGGTCCACTCCCTCTGACCATCGGCGCTGTTGAAACATGAGACATTAACTCCGATTGTTGATTGGATAAAAGATTTAAATCAATTAATTCAGGTTTGTACTCGCTTGAGGATTTTCCGAAAATCGAAACATCATCAAGCAACTCCCAAGATTGAAGTTCTCCCGTTTTAAAATTTGCATGAAAAACATCAACAACTCGAGTGTGTTGTTGATGTCCCTTAATTAGAATATGAAGCCGCTGTTTTTCGTAAATGGCTGGCACCACAGAAAAACAATCTCCTCTTAGTGGGGAACTTGTTTTTATAACAGCCAATATTGGCTGCCTGTTTAAACCAGCTTCAAAACCATCTGGCTTTTTAAAAAAAGATTCATCTAAAGTTAAATAAATATTTTTTTTATCTGTTAACAGCTTCTGTGGTGCATTTCTATTTAATGCAACACTAAAGACAGGTTCTTCTTTAAAGTAAGAGGTAGGATCATAGTTGAATATTTCGGGATAATTCTTTGTTAATAATCCCAATATTTTATTGGTCGAACGTCCATTAAAAAAATTTGCCTCAGCATGCCTCTGCCAAGGAGTAAAGGCTCTAAGGGGTTGCTGTGCGACCTTATCCGGCAATAAATCGTCATAAATAGCAGCCCATCTAAGTGTTAATTGAGAAGTAACGTGGCCTGAACCATCTATATGTAGAAGATATTTACGAAACTTGGTATCAAAACAAATGGAAAGCCCATCTTCTTTTGAGTCATCTTTTAATAATATAACCCATGATGCTTTCCGTTCATCGCTCCCTTTAACATGCTCAGTTCGATAAACGATGCTGCCTGGATCAAGTTGCCCCTCATCAGTAATTGGGAAAACAGGCGCTCCGAGTTTGACATAAATGGGATGGAAAGTTTCATATATTTCTCTTTGAACACGACTTAGACCCAGGTTAGATTGTACAGCACGGCGTATTTTTTCCATCATATTATTAAATTTATGCAATTTCTCAGACTTTCCCTCTTCTCCTTCAGATATACTACAAATAAGTGTTTGTAAGGCTTTGGCACAAAATTCAATTTTTTGCTCTCTTTGTATCGCATCAGAAGGTGGAACAACCCTATCAAGGTGAAAATTTTCATTCTTAAGATTACCTACCAAATACTCAGTGGCTCGCTCATAAAAAATATGCGATACACCTTTGACTCTCCTGATTTCATCTGCCGAAAGATTTCTAAAAATAGCATTTGCAATATTTGACTTATCTAATATCATTTTTTCTTTCATTTACAACATTCTCTTTTTTAACGCATTATCGTAATTTCACCCTTGATTTTTCTTGCATATTTTGTTCAATTTGAAACCAATACTCTAAAATTTTATAAATTATGATCATAAAAAAGAAAAAAAAATCAGGTCTTGCTGTATTCGGATATCCCTCAAACCGCATTTATAGGCAAATGTGATTAAGCTATTTTTGTTTAGGGATTATTCCCTGCTTGTTCGTAACGCTTTACGTTGAGACTAGAAGCGATTGCGCTATCCAATCG
This sequence comes from Legionella pneumophila subsp. pascullei, assembly GCF_900637585.1. Lineage (NCBI taxonomy): Bacteria > Pseudomonadati > Pseudomonadota > Gammaproteobacteria > Legionellales > Legionellaceae > Legionella > Legionella pneumophila. Next base: position 1,601,164 of record NZ_LR134380.1, on the reverse strand, counting down.
GGAAAAAGAATTTGGAGTCCGGCCTTATTCTGCATTGAAATACTCTCTTGTTTAAAAACATAAAGAATACTTAAAACAACATTTGGAGAATATCCGTAAAATCACGGATAAAATGGTTATTTATCTTGTAATGATTCCGTTCAATTGAATAATCAACTCAGCTTTATTATCACATTCCAACTTTGTTTTTAATTGATTAACATGGGTTTCAACAGTTCTTGCTGATAATTGGAGTATTTTCCCAATTTCTTTATAACTCATTCCTTGCAACAAGAGCTTTGCACAATCCTTTTGCCGAGGAGAAAGAAGGGATTTTTTTAGTTCTTTATTGATTTTGTTGCGGTGGCAACAACTGGCATTAGAGGGGAGTATTATTTTATTTTTTTCGAATTGACTTATTATTGAATTAAATTGATCTTTAAAGTAAAGACTATATTGTTCTAGTACATCTAAGTTATTGAGATAAAAGTTATTGACAATACTTGTATTATCACGTCTGCTTGCAAAACAAAAATACTCTATAGAATCATGGTTTATTTTAGCAATAGATATTCCATTGGCCATGTCGAAATTTATTGCGGCATCCTGGAGCATCAAAGGACAGTCATCTAGTAGCCATAAATAATAATTCAACGGTTTTTTTAAATAGGATTCCGGAATAGTCAGCGTTTCCAGGTAGTTCATTTTAAAATAATGTTCAGTCCATTTTTGATCTGTAGAAAGTCTGATGACAGAGTTATCAAAATAGATTAGATAATAATTAAAGACTGTCATGCCGTGTTTTGTGAGCAAAGGTTGCATGACATTTTTTATATCTTCACACGTAGTCAATGCAAGGTGATTTTCGACACGCCTTAAAACATCTGATGAATTAGGCATTAAAACTCTCTTCAAACTCATGAGGCAAATAATCTGGGGCAGGTTTTCTAATATTGAATGATTTGAACCAAATTTTGGTGTGGTTTTTAGGGCAAATAAAGTTCAATGTATATCCTGCTTCTTCAAATTATTGGCCTCATAATAAACACAAGGTAGAAAATATGTCTTTAAGCTTATACATTTTAACATGAAAGAAAAGATTTCTTTATTCGAAGTTTTAAATTTATTTGTAATGTAGTAATTATTTTCTAACTGGATTAAATTAAGTACAATACCACCATAAAAACAACCGAGAGAATTACGTGTTTCATTCTGCTACAGAATTTTATGGCTGGTTTAAAAAATACAGTCCATTGTACCCAATAATATTTAACAACTATAGAATTACCAGAAGATTGAATGCTGATGAAAATTACAATGGAATCATATGTTTTCTTGCAGATGATAATAATACAGAAGTAGTACTTAAAATTATTGATTTACATGATGTTAATAATGCCCACCAATTCATAGAGGACCTTAAAGCTCAGTTCAATGATAGTTCAGATTCAACTGTTAAAATACATGAAATCTTTCAATCAAATGGTAATGAATGTCTGGTAGTTGTAGAAGAATATCTACCAGCCTTCATTTCTTTAAAAAAATATGTAGAAAATTTGGCTATAAAATTTTCTGAAAAGGAAAAACAAGAATTTCTCATGTCAGAGAAAGATGCTCTATGTATTTTGCAAAAAATCATCACATGCTTGTTGAATTTGAGCCAAAATGGAAGCCTTAATGAAAAAGATAATAGAAAGGCTCCACTGTTTGATATTAGCGATCTTTACATTAACCCCCAAACATTTGAGATAAAGTTTTCTCGAAGTTCTTTATACTCTACTCAACCCCCACTGGCTCGAATACAAATATATCCTGAATTAGGTTGTATTGGTCTTGTTGATGATTGTAATGAATCAAACCAATTTGATAATAATTCATCATTCTTAACAGGATGTTTACTCATTTACTTATTAACAGGAGGGACTCAAAACTCAAGACTCGAATCGTTCAGAGAAATCAGAGTTATCGACAACGATTACAGAAAAATTCTTGCCTCCGATTCGATTACTTCACACACAAAAAAAATGTTAAAAGAAATTCTAAGTCAAGATACCAGTCACCTGATTTCTCTGCGGGAATTGGTTGCAAAATATCCTCCTCTAAACAAAGAAATGACTCCCATGTTAAAAGGTTTTGTCAGTGCTTATTTAGATAGAAAAAGTTATTTAAGTATGCTTCCCAAAGATATTTTTAAACAAGCTGTTCATTTTACCGGGACTCGCCCTTTCTTTTCAGAAAAGGAAGTCAATGATATGGTCGACACTGAAATTACCAAACAAACGAGTCTTGGAAACAAAAATTAGCAAGGTTTGTTATCTTATCTCAAAAAGAAAATAGGATTAGTCAAAAACAACTGTGCAGAAAGCCATAATTTCTTTCAAGACAGTAAATAGAGCATCAGATTGCCATTGAGCACAGTGAAATCCAACATCCGATTTTAAATCATTTAAGATAATTCTTTGGGTAAAGAATCAAGAAACTCGGTAACTTCTTTTGGGGTAAGCTCATAAAACTGCCCTCTGGATAAAAATCTGGGCATAGTAAGCATACCATAACGGATTCTTATTAATCGACTAACCTCAACGCCCTGAGACTCCCACAACCGACGTACTTCTCTATTTCTTCCTTCATTAATGGTCACATGATACCAGGAATTAGTTCCTTCTCCTCCACGAAATTGGATTTTGGTAAACTTTGCCAAACCGTCATCCAACAGAACTCCTTTCAATAAGCTATTTAAAGCTTCCTGGCTGACTTGACCATGAACCCGTACGGCATACTCTCTTTCCAAACCATATTTTGGATGCATGAGTTGATTTGCCAATTCGCCATTATTAGTAAAAATGAGTAACCCGGAAGTATTTAAATCCAGGCGCCCCACTTGCACCCACCGCCCCTGTCTAAGATGCGGTAAATTGTCAAATACTGTTTTTTCAAACTTTGGATCATGTCGACTGGAGACCTCACCGACGGGTTTATGGTAAAGAAGAACTCGGATATTTTGCTTGATCTTTAAGGGATTGGGAATCAACTTTCCTTTGACGCTAATTTTATCATGAGGTCCAGCGGAGTCTCCCAGCTTGGCTGGTTTACCATTAATCTGCACCCAACCATTATCAATCCACCGCTCCATTTCACGACGAGATCCGAGGCCAGCCTGACTTAATATTTTCTGTAATCTTTCACTACTCATTTTGCGTACACTCTTCTATAGATTGGGTTGCCTCGTGCAGGGTTAATGTATCCATTATTTCAGGTAAGGGAGGAAGTTCACTTAGGTAATTTAAGTTAAAGTAATTTAAAAATTCTTTTGTCGTCGTATAAACAGCTGGTTTTCCCACTACATCCTTATAGCCTGCTATACGAATCCACTCTCTCTCCATTAACGTTTTCATGATCTGACTGTTAACGGCAACTCCTCTAATTTCTTCAATATCAGCCCGCGTAACAGGTTGCTTATATGCAATTATTGCCAAAGTTTCAAGCAGTGCCCGCGAATACTTTGCTGGCTTCTCGATTTGGAGACGGGCAACCCAGGTAGCATATTTCGATTTGGTTTGTACCTTAAAACCACCTGCAACCTGGATAAGCTCAAAAGCACGAGAAGAATAATCCGCTTTTAAGCTCTCTATTATAGCCTGCAAATCTTCTAATGTTGGTCTTTGCCACTCATCAAAGGTCTCTTGGATTTTTTCTAAAGCAAGAGGTTCATTACTGGATAATACCAAAGCTTCAACAATATTTATTAATTCATTGTCAATCATTTCATGCAGCCTGCAAATGTATAGGTGAAAATGGCTGAGTTTGTGTAATGATTAATAAAGACTGCTTGGCCAATTCAAGAATGGCTAAAAAATTCACAACCAAACCCATCCTGCCCTCTTCCAGTGTATATAATTGACTAAATTCCAAAATTTTTTGATGTTGTAATTGAAACAAAATATGACTCATTCGCTCACGAACGGACATCAACTCTCGGGAAACTTGATGTTTAGAATAATGCTCTTCACGTTTCAGCAAAACTTTCATAGCCTCAACTAAATCAGACAACTCAACTTCAGGATAAACTTTAATTGTTTCAACCTCATTGGGATTAACCTGAATTGTGAAATTATCTCTGTCTTGTCTTGGCAATCCATCCAATAATTCAGCCGCTTGTTTTATTTGCTCATAAGCCTGCAATTGTCTAACCAGAGTCATACGAGGATCTTCTTCTTCCTCCTCTGCATCTGGGATAACCGGCAATAATAAACGAGACTTAATTTCAGCTAACATGGCTGCCATTAATAAATATTCAGCAGCCAATTCCATTCTTCGATTTTCCATAAGTTGGATATACTGTAAATACTGGTTGGTTATGCTCGTCATGGGAATATCAAGAATATCAATATTTTGCTTGCGGATTAAATACAGCAATAAATCTAATGGCCCAGTAAAAGAATCCAGTAATACCTCTAATGCATCAGGAGGAATATACAAATCATCTGGAAACTGAGTAATTTCTTTACCATCTATCACCGCTTTCACTATAGGCGCAGGCTGCAACTCCACATTCATTAGTAATCAAGCCCCATCACTTCTCTGACTGTATTTAAAGTCTTGTTTCCTTCTTCTCTGGCTGCCTCACTTCCTTCTGCTACGATACGCTTTACTGATCCTAAATCAGCCTCATAATCTGTAATTGCTTCCTGTATTGGTTTAATTTCTTGTTGGATAGCATCGATCACTGGTCTTTTACAGTCGATACAGCCTATCCCAGCAGTTCGACAGCCTTTTTGCACCCAATCTTTTACTTCCTCATTAGAATATATTTTATGGAATTGCCAAACAGGGCATTTTTCCGGCTCTCCTGGATCTGTACGTTTAACGCGTGCCGGATCCGTGGGCATAGTCAAAATTTTCTTTTCAACTAGAGCCGGTTCATCTCTTAACATGATCGTATTATGGTAGGATTTGGACATTTTTTGTCCATCAAGGCCAGGCATTTTTGCGGTCTCTGTCAACAAAGGTTGTGGTTCGCTTAATATAATTTTCCCACTTCCTTCCAAATATCCCAATAATCGCTCTTTGTCTCCAATCGATAAATTAGGTTGATCCTCTAAAAGTGCCTGCGCTGTTTGTATGGATTCGTGGATGCCATGCTCCTGAAATTGCCTGCGTAATTCGGTATAAATTTTCCCATTCTTTTTACCCATTTTTTTGATGGCTGCAGCAGCTAACTCCTCAAAATTGGGTTCTCTACCATAAAGATAATTAAATCGACGAGCTATTTCTCGAGTTAACTCAATATGAGCTACCTGGTCTTCACCTACTGGAACATAATCAGCATGGTATAAAAGTACATCGGCACTTTGGAGTAAAGGATATCCCAAAAAACCATAGGTCGATAAATCTTTTTCTTTTAATTTCTCCTGTTGATCTTTGTAACTGGGAACTCGCTCCAGCCATCCTAAAGGAGTGATCATGGATAAAAGCAAATGTAATTCAGCATGCTCTGGAACCCAGGATTGAATAAATATCTTGCATAAGCCAGGATTAACCCCACAAGCTAACCAATCAATGATCATATCCCATAGGTGTTTTTCAATAAAATTAGGCTCTTCATATTGTGTTGTCAGGCCATGCCAATCCGCTGCAAAAAAGAAGCAATCGTATTGATGTTGTAATTTTATCCAATTTTTTAAAACACCATGATAATGACCTAAATGCAATCTTCCACTGACCCTCATTCCAGAAACGACTCGCTTATTGGAAGTAAACAATGCTGACATCAATTTCCTCTTCTTGTTATAAATTAATCAACTATTTTAAATACAAAAATCTCTTTGTCTCGTGACTTTCTAACCGCATGCTTGCGTGAAACACATTTTATCTAAATTTTATCAAGATTAGAGACATGAGATTCATATCAAGAGCTAACCGGACAAAATGACATTCAATTATGTCAACTCAAGCCTGGTAGGGGTAACACAAAATTCTCTTTCACTAAATACTAACAAACCCTTGGTTATATTCCATTACCTGAAGGGTTCAGGGTCTCCTTTTCCTTCCCTTATAATTACTGGATAATCTCCAGTTAAATCAACAACTGTAGTAGGTTCATGACCACAATTTCCACCATCAATAATTAAATCAATTTGGTTACCTAATAAATCCTTAATTGCTTCAGGTTCACTTAATGGAGCTTCAGCTCCTGGTAAAATTAAGGTAGTACTCATTAAAGGAGCTTCCAGACACTCCAATAAAGACAAAGTAATCGTGTTATCGGGTACTCTTAACCCCAACGTTCTTCGTTTTGGATGAAGCATCAAGCGAGGCACTTCATGTGTAGCATTAAGAATAAAGGTGTAGGAGCCTGGAGTGAAAGCCTTCAATAATCTAAAAATAGGATTAGAAACCTTGGCATAAGTACCTAACTGGGATAAGTCACGACAAACCAGAGTCATATTATGATTCTTATCTAATTGACGTAAGCGACGGATCCGCTCCAGCGCCGATTTATTGCCCAAACTACAGCCCAAAGCATAGCCAGAATCCGTCGGGTAAACGATCAATCCCCCTTCCTCAATGATTGAAACTGCTTTTCTCAACAAGCGTGCTTGAGGGTTATCTGGATGTAAAGCAAAAAACTGACTCATAAAGTCCCCTGTTTAATATTCCATTCTTGCCAAATAGGCGTACATGTTATTGGTAATTGTCGCTGACGCCCCAGACTTATACAAGATTGAACGTCACTATGGTAATCTGATCCTGATGAGGCGAGCAAATGAAATCGCTCACATATCCCGGCCATTTCCTGAACTTGGACAGTGGTCATTTCCCCAGAAACCACTTCCATACCAACACCGCCAGCCTCTTTAAACTCCACGATTAACTCACGCAATTTTGAACGCGTCAATCCATATTTAAGTGGATGAGCTATCACAGCCTGACCCCCAGAATACAATATGCCTTTGACCGCATCGTGCATACTAATCCATAAGGTAGGAATATAGGCACATTTGCCTCTCCCGAGATACTTTTTAAAAGCTGACTTCATATCTTTTGCCTTTCCCTCATTAATCAGTACTTGGGCAAAATGAGGTCTACCTACCCGCTCATGGCCTGCCAAATAACAGGCTTTTTCATAAGCATTGTCAATACCAACCAAATGCAAGGATTCTCCAATTTTCTCGGCGCGTTCTATTCGGCTTTTATTTTGATGCGCGATCAGCTCTTGTAATTCTGATGTGTGCTTAATTTGATAACCAAGTATATGAATGTCATATTTCTTCCAACGAGTACTGAGTTCTATCCCTCTGACTATTTCAATGTTTGTATGCATTGCAGCACTATATAAAGAGTCGTATCCGGCAACAGTATCATGATCAGTAAGAGATAAGCATTGCACTTGTAAAGTATTCGCTCTTTTTATTAGTTCTTCTGGAGTTAGTGCGCCATCAGAAAAAGAACTATGACAATGAAGATCGATCATAAATTGCAGCTAATTTAAAAAAATCGAAGTATAGCATAATTAACGTGAGTTCGACATAAAAGGCTTTTATGACTTTTATGTCGCTAAACGCACGATAATTATTATCAAAAACAGATAAAAATAAGATGTTGTAAAGACTAAACTATCCTTTTCTTTGAACAACTTGCACAACATAGTACTTTTGCACTATTCTTTAAGTATGGTCATTAATCTTTATAAAAACTTTGAGTAGTACATTAAACAGTGAAATAATCAAATTACCACCTCTTAATACCAGGGAACTCGCAAACCTGTGTGGAGTTTTGCATAGTAACTTAAAAATTTTAGAACAGCACTTCAAGGTTTCAATAAAACTCAAAAATCATAATATGCTAATATGTGGCCAATCAGGTGACCATTTTGAAGAGATAAAAAAAGTATTAAAGTTATTGTATCCTTTAACTGCCGAACCTATAGATGCTAAAACACTACGAGTCTTAATCAATGAGGATTATCAAACAGCAATGACTCACCATATCAGATTATCCCGAAAATCAATTTCTGCACGTAATAGCAAGCAAGCCGCATATCTGGACTCTATTAATAAACATGATATTACTTTTGCAGTAGGGCCAGCTGGGACTGGTAAAACTTACCTGGCTGTTTCCAAAGCAATAGAATATTTTGAAAAAGGCGAGGTGCAAAGACTTATTTTTGTAAGGCCTGCTGTAGAGGCGGGTGAAAAACTCGGTTTTCTTCCAGGTGATCTGGTAGAAAAAGTCTTGCCTTACTTAAGGCCTATTTATGATGCATTGTATGAAATGATAGGCTTTAAAGAAACTCAAAAGCTAATTCAAACTGACATCATTGAAATTCTTCCATTAGCTTTCATGAGAGGCAGGACTTTAAATGAATCTTTTATTATCCTGGATGAGGCTCAAAATACCACCATTATGCAAATGAAAATGTTTCTGACACGCATGGGTTTTGGCTCTAAAACAGTCATTACAGGTGACATTACTCAAGTGGACTTACCTAAAGGCATTGACTCTGGCCTTGCGCATGCCATTCAATTATTTAGGCACTTTCCCGATATTAGCATTCATACGTTTACCAGTCGTGAAGTCGTCAGACATCCTTTGGTTTCAAAAATCGTAGATTGCTATGATAATGAGATAGAAAGGAATAAAAAATGACCTATCACATTGACATACAAAATGCTACAGGGAAATTATTGCCCTTGAGTGAAGATGAAATCACCAAACTAGCATCACTGGCTATAAGAGATCATAAACAGGATGCTGAGCTAACAATCCGTCTGGTTGATATTGAAGAAATGACTTATCTTAACCATACTTATAGAAAGAAGAACAAACCAACCAATGTTCTTGCATTTCCATCCTCCCTACCTGCGAACATTGAATTGGAATGTCCTCTTTTAGGTGATGTCGTTATTTGCCCTCAAGTGTTACTTGCAGAAAGCGCTCAATTCAATAAATCACTACATGAACATTGGTCTTTAATCCTGATTCATGGGGTGTTGCATTTATTAGGGTATGATCATATAAAAGATGAAGAAGCCTCTATTATGCAAATGCTCGAAGCCAAGTTACTGGCTGAATTAGGTTATGCTAATCCATATGAAGTCGAGGAAAATGAACTTGAATAAATTGGAAGATGGTGGGTCGTGGTTTTCTCGTTTAAAACAGTTCTTACAAGGAGAGCCACAAAATCAGGAAGAACTGGTCAGTTTATTAAGAGATGCGCAAATACGCTCCTTGATTAGTTCAGAGACCCTCGCAATGGTTGAAGGAGCTATGCTTTTCTCAAAAATGCGTGTTCGAGATATCATGCTGCCTAAAAATCAAATGGTCTGTATTAATAAAGACGATGATTTTAAACATATTATATCCATTGTAACTCAAACCGGACATTCACGCTTTCCCGTAACTGGTGAAAATCCTGATGAAATTGTTGGTATTTTGCACGCGAAAGATTTGTTAAGATATCAGCCAGAAAACATGGGATCGTTTGATTTATTGGATATCTGCCGCCAGGTAACGTTTGTACCTGAAAGCAGGCGCCTTGATAGTCTGCTTAGCGAGTTTCGAAGTAATAGAAACCATATGGCTATTGTTGTCGATGAATATGGAGAGGTATCAGGCTTCGTTACCATTGAAGATATCATTGAACAAATAATCGGCGACATAGAAGATGAGTTTGATATTGATGAAGACGCCTATATCAAAGCCCATGAAGGCCACTGCTATATAATCAAAGCTCATACTCCAATAGAAGAATTCAACGAACAGCTCCAAGCTGATTTTAGTGATGAAACCTATGATACAATTGGGGGCATAGTATTAAACAAATTCGGTTATTTACCTCAACGAGGTGAAGTAATAACCATAGATGATTTTGAATTCAAAGTTCTTAATGCCGATTCGAGAAGAATAAAGTTATTAGAATGTCTCGATAAAAGAATTTCCGAGAAACCAAATTCTACTGTTGAAGGATAAATAATTCATGAGCAGCTCTATTCTCATTATTGATGATGACACAGAACTAACAGACTTATTAACCCAATATTTGGAGCCCGAAGGCTTCAATGTAGTATGCGTACATGATGGAGAAAATGGTGTTAAAAAAGCTTTAAATCAAGTATTTGATGCCATCATACTGGATGTCATGCTGCCTAAACTGAATGGTTTTGAAGTATTAAAAGCAATAAGAGAGCATTTGGAAACACCTGTATTGATGTTAACTGCTCGTGGCGATGATATCGATCGCATCGTTGGATTAGAAATTGGCGCAGATGATTATTTGCCCAAACCCTGCAATCCACGAGAGTTAGTCGCACGTCTGCGAGCTATTTTAAGACGCACTCAAAAAATCCCAACTCCCAAACCAATTATTGAACAGCACAATATCATCGTTGATTGCTCCAAACGTCACGTGACTATGGGAGGAAAATTTCTTGAATTAACCAATGCAGAGTTTAATATTTTGGAAATGTTAATCAAATCACCAGGACAAGCATTTTCTAAAGAGGAACTCACCGAATATGCTTTGGGAAGGAAATACACCGCATATGACCGCAGCATTGATGTTCACATCAGTAACTTGCGAAATAAATTGGGTGATAATCCTCAAGGTGAACCTTTAGTCAAAACTGTCCGAGGATTTGGATACATGTTTAATGCGTAGCTTGTACTGGAAAATATTTGTTTCTTTCTGGCTTGCCACCATTTTAATTATTTTTACTACAGCATGGGTTACCAGCCAAATCGCACAAAAATCATCACAACCAGCTCGAGAAGAAATGTTCATGGACAGTTACGCCAACGCAGCTGTTGCTACCTATGAGTCAGGCCAACAATCAGCACTTTTGAAATGGCTTGATAAAATAGGCCTTTCTCGTCATATGACACTTTATTTACTAACCAGCACAGGCGAAATCATTGGTGCACAGAAACCACCTGAAAACGTAAAAAAAATTTCAGAAAATTTAATAAATGATGAACTCCCCAGCGATGGCATATTTAAGACAGGAAAATTGGTTGTTAGTCATGAGATCATATCAACTTCTGGAAAATATTACCGGCTTGCAGCTGTCAGTGAAAAACCAATCTCTTATTTTGTGCAAATCCCTTGGGCTGGCCTGACTATACGTTTAACTCTGGCCATATTCATTAGTGGACTTATCTGCTATTTACTCTCACGATATTTAACTCAGCCTTTACGCTCATTAGGCATGGCAGCAAAATCCATTGCTAAAGGCAATTTAAATACTCGTGTTGGCCGCTTCAGAGGTCATAGTAAAGATGAGATTGCCGAGTTAAGCAATGAATTCGATCGAATGGCTGAGCAATTAGAAGCACTTGTTCATTCCAAGGAGCGATTAATACAGGATATTTCCCATGAATTACGTTCTCCATTAGCCCGACTTAAAATTGCCATAGAATTAGGGAAAAAGAAAACCAAGCATTTGGCTGATAATGAATTTGCCCGCATGGAAATCGAAACATCCAGACTTAATGATTTAATAGGTGAAATTCTCGACTTTGCTCGTTTAGAGAAATCGACAACTGAGCTTCATTTATCTCAAACAAATATTGCTGATTTGCTTGCGCAAGTTATAAGTGATGCAAATTATGAATTCAGTCATCATTCTATAAGAATACAAGCTGGAATAATTACACCTTGTGAATTAAACATTGATCAACGCTTAATACACAGAGCCATTGAAAATATTGTCCGTAATGCATCACACTATTCCCCTCCAGATGAAAAAGTCATTATTTCATCAAGCTATAATGAAAACAAAGATCAATTTTATATTGATATTAGTGATAAAGGACCCGGAGTTCCTGAAGATCAACTGGAAAAAATATTTAATCCTTTCTACCGAGTGGATACCTCCAGAACCAAAAAAACAGGTGGTTATGGGTTGGGATTGGCAATTGCATCCAGAGCTGTAGCTTTACACCAAGGAGAAATTATTGCTAAAAATAGAGAGCAAGGCGGTTTGCTCGTTCGTATCATTTTACCTGCTGATGGTATATAAAATCTCTATATCCAGTTTCCTCCTTTTTAACTATCAATAGAATTTTGACTTGTATTTTAAATTATGTAATCCCTTTTACACTCATATAACTACACATTTTGTTCATAATCCCAGTTTACTAGATAAAACCTATATTTTTAAGTAGAATGAACCTAAAAAATAATTGGAATACCATTTTGTGAGCAATGTTACAAAATTAAGTAACGCAAGTAGTTATTTCTTTATATCTGGATTTATAATCTCAAAAATCAAATACCTACCCATTGCCTTGGTTTCTTCCGCTTTGAATCTGATTTCACTTTTATTTTATCTGATTGGCTATGGTCTATGGTTTATTGCAAGTCACTTTTATCCCGGTCAAGCTAAAAAGAACCAAGAATGGTATGAGTTTGCTCAATTTAAAGAACAGTATCTTTACGCTGCCGCTCTAGGACTCATAGCCACAACTATCAGTATGATGGCAATCTTTTCTCCAATAATGCTTCTTCTTTCAGTATGGCTGTTCTTTGGCAGCAATATTATTTGGACTATTGGTGAATACAACAAATTAAATAATCCGCCCAGCTCTGAAGAAAATTTTTCCAAAGACCGTCAAAATGCCTACGTGTCTTATGCTTTATCCATGAGTGTAATAGGATTCATTACAGCTGTCTCAACTACTGCAGCTTTTTTTATTCCAGTAATGACTATACCCTTACTTATAATTACAACTATTGTATGTATTGGGGTAGGAGCATTAGCACTGGAATATTGGCTCGAATCGAAATTTGGGGACTATCAACCTGATATCTCTACGGATGAAAGCTATAAACAAATGACCAATAATTTTGGGAAAAAAATTAATTTGAAGCCCAATCCTACCCCAGAACCTTATCATGGAACCAAGCCGCTATACTCAGCGCAGCATGATGTAAAAATGAGAGAACCGCCGTCTCCAGACCTTGAAATGGATTTATCCTCTCATACTTGTAAATCACAGCATTAATTTAGTATATTCTGCACGCCAATGATGAGGGTGATAATGGATAAATTAACTTCGAAAATGATTAGCGAAGCACATAGGGCACTAGTCAATGCTTATGCTCCCTATTCCAAATTTTCAGTAGCAGCCTGTATATGCACTGATAAAAATAACTTTTATACAGGAGTGAATGTAGAAAATATTTCTTATGGGTTAACAACTTGCGCTGAAGTTTCAGCGATTTGTAATATGGTTACTGCAGGTGAGCGAAAAATTAAAAGCGTTGTGGTATTAGCTGCAAATAATTTGCTGTGCTCTCCCTGTGGTGCATGCCGACAAAGGATTCATGAATTTTCTTCCTCTGATACCATGGTACATCTCTGTAATAAAGACACAATATTTCATAGTATTACCATTTATGAATTACTACCCTTAGCTTTTGATTTTAACCCTTAATCGGATGATTTTATGACGACTTCAACTTCTACTATCAGTTACCCACATTTAGCAGCAGAATATATTCAAAAATTATATCCATCATTTAAACCAAAAGTGGGTGTAGTATTAGGTTCAGGTCTAGGTCAATTTGCCGAAGAGTTAGAGGATGCTGTATCTATTGAATACGAAAAACTTCCTGGCTTCCCCAAAATTACAGTACAGGGACATGGAGGGAAATTAATTTTAGGATATCATGGATCTACTGCTGTTATTTGCTTGCAAGGCAGAGCTCATACTTACGAAAGCATGGAAAATCATGACGCTGTAAAAACCTATGTAAGAACTTTAAAACTATTAGGTTGCCAGTATTTTATTGCAACAAATGCTTCTGGCTCACTTAGAGAAGAAGTTGGGCCAGGTGAATTAATGCTAATTACCGACCACATCAATTTTCAACCCGGAAATCCCCTGGTTGGTCCAAATGATGATGAGTTTGGACCCAGGTTTTATCCTTTAGATAATGCTTACGACATTACCATGCGTAATGCATTACTGGATATTGCCAAAAGAAACTCGATTAATCTACACCAAGGGGTTTATATCTCTGTCTTGGGGCCAAACTATGAAACAGCTGCTGAAATTCGAGCCTTTAAATTGCTGGGAGCCGATGCGGTAGGGATGTCTACAGTTCCTGAAGTTCTAGTCGCTAATCATTGTGGTTTACATGTAGCCGTCATTGCTACTATAACAAATTATGCAACCGGTCTCGCAAAAACCAGCCATAGCCATGAATCTGTTGTCAAAATGGCATCTATTGCCGCTGAAAAACTTAATACTTTGATTAAACAGTATATTCTGGAATTATCGTGAGTTTGGATAAGCATTTTAATGATGTCCTGGGCAAGCTCCTGTCAAACCAGGATATCATACCTATTTCGAATACTCAGTTGATACATTGTATTGATTTGACTTTTTTGGAGACAGACGCTTCCTCTGAAGCATTGTATCAATTACAAAACCAAGCCTGTCAAAATGATGTTGCAGCTATTTGTGTCCTGCCCAAACATCTACATGCCTTTAAGCCTGATGCTAAAATTAAATTAGCAACTGTAATCAATTTTCCTCAAGGAAATGATGATTTACTGGCTTCCCTGGCCGATATAGATAATGCCATTCAGCTAGGTGCTAATGAGATAGATTATGTAATACCTTATCAGCATTATTTAAGAGGAAACAAACAAAAAGCGTTAAATCACTGTGATGTTATTATTCAAACCTGCAAAAAACATCAACTCACCTTAAAAATAATTTTAGAAACTGGCGCTTTTCCAGATATGGAGAGCATTTATCAGCTTAGTTCAGAAATCATTGCTCTTGGTGGGTATTTTCTCAAAACCTCAACTGGAAAAATCCCCCAGGGTGCCACTCTGGCAGCAGTATTTGCAATGGCATGCGCTATTAAGGATTCATCTTATGCTTCTTCATGTGGCATCAAGGTTTCTGGAGGGATTAAAACCCCTCTTCAGGCTCAACAATATGCTCAATTGGTTCAACTACTCATGGGCAAACCAATTTATAAAGATTGGTTTCGTATTGGAGCCAGTACTCTACTAGAGAAGTTATTGTGATAAACAAAATATTCTTATGCTAATATGTCACAATGCAAACAGGGGGTGTTCTTGCAATGAAATTATGGATAATGCTATTTAACTGCTTTATTGTTATTTTTTTAGCAACATTCTCGCATGCAAAAGGGATTATAAATAAGAATAAATCATCATATTGCCTTCTTAATCAACCATGCTGGCCAGCCCCATCCGAATGGGAATTGCTAAACAAGCAAGTTAATGGCCATTTAATAAAAGCCAGAAATTATCTATCATCTTGCATTAAAGAGCCCAAAAGCAATACTTGTAAAAATATCTTGGAAGAAATAAAAAATCCCTTTTATTTGGAAACACAACCTACCGCAACTCAATCCACTGGCTGGTTTAATGCATGGAGCTCTGAAGTAAGCCCATACATAGTTGCAGCAAAAACAGCCCGGGAAATAGCTCATGCAGTAAACTTTGCTCGAAAACATCATATCAAAATAGTGGTTAAAGGCACTGGTCATGACTATCTTGGAAGATCCAATGCCCCTGATTCTTTATTGATTTGGACGCATCATATGAGAGGAATACAGTTCCAAAATCATTTCGTCCCACAGGGTTGTCCTGCAAACTACAAAAGCGTTCCCGCAGTAACTGCTGAAGCAGGTACAAGGTGGATAGAGGCCTATAAAGAGGTTACTGTAAATCAGGGACGCTATGTCCAGGGTGGGGGTTGTACTTCTGTCGGAGTTGCCGGTGGGTTTATTCAAGGTGGCGGGTTTGGGAGTTTTTCTAAAAAATATGGAACTGGTGCAGGAGGAATTTTAGAAGCAGAAGTTATTACCGCTAATGGTTCGATTTTGATCGCCAATGAATGCCAAAACCAGGACTTGTACTGGGCATTAAAAGGAGGTGGCGGTGGAACCTATGGTATTGTGAGTAAAATTACTTTGGAAACGCATGAATTGCCCGCAACATTTGGAGCATTAACAGGAACCATTACAGCAAAAACAGATCAGGATTTTAAAAACCTCATAGATTATTTTATTACTTTTTACAGGGAAAAACTTCATAATGAGCATTGGGGAGAACAAGTCATATTAGGCCCTGATAACAAAATGGAGCTGGCATTGGTTTTTCAAGGGATGAGCAAAACTCAGGTTGATAGATTATGGCAACCATTTAAAACTTGGCTATCCCAAAAACCTGAACATTATCAATTTACAATAAACAGTCTGGTACTACCTGCAAGAAAATTCTGGGATTACGATTATCTACGCAAAAATCTACCTGATCATATTGTAATTGATAAGCGAAAAAATATCCCTTATCCAGAGTTTTGGTGGGCTGGTAATCAGTCAGAAGTTTCTATCTATTTAACTCACTACCAATCGGGTTATTTGCCCTATACCCTCTTTCAAGAAAAATTTTCGAATACACTATCTAACGCTTTGTTTGAAGCATCACGTCTGACCAAACTATCTTTACATTTCAACAAAGGCTTGTCCGGAGCTTCTCAGCAAGCCATCGAAAGACAAAGAAAAACATCAATGAACCCTTCCGTATTGGATGCAGCAGCCTTGGTAACGATAAGTGGGGGGCAACAATATGTCTTTCCCAAGTTGCGTGGGTACAAACCTGATTTAGATAAAGCAATATTTTCAGCTAAACAGGCAAAAAAAGCGATGAAGCTAATATCTGATCTGAATCCTGATGCGGGTACTTATGGGAATGAGGCCGATTACCATTTAAAAAATTGGCAAAGGGCTTTATGGGGATCCAATTATAAGAAATTATTACAAATTAAACACCATTATGATCCTGAAAATCTGTTTAATTGCCACCATTGTGTTGGAAGTGAATAAAAATTAATTAATAATTTTGAGAATCTCAGTTAGAATAACGAGTCATAGTGAATTAATTAGCATTGGAGTTTAAATTATCATGAAGACTAAAATCATATTTAAATCCATTTCATCATTACTATTGGGTTTGCTGCTTGTAAGTTGTAGCAATGAGCTTCCTCCCGGCGAATATGATGCGAATGAAATAGGCAAAATAAAAAAGGTTATTCCGGGTGTGATTATTTCCAAACGACCAGTTAATTTACATCGTCAAAACGCTGATGCCAATCTGCATGTAAAAGGTGGTGCTGATTCTAATTTGATAGATGGTGGTTATAATAGAACACATGGTGTCGAATACGTCATTAAGTTAAACTCTGGCACCATTATTTCAGTGGTACAAGCAGAAGACTTGAAATTAAAGAACAAGCAAAAAATTCTGGTAATTTATGGAAGACATACTCGAGTTGTAGCTGATAATGGAAGCGATGTATATTAATTAGCCTTCCTGCTTCAAAATATGGGTTGGTGTTGGATTTTTTCTTCTAAAGCCTGTCTTATGAAGGAATTTCCGACACCCATAATCTCTTGGTACAACAAATTTTCTATTAGGGTTGAGGACATATTATTTAAATCAATGCTAATCCAACGGCAAACCACATTACTAATCCATAATAACCACTCACTAAAAATGCTTTAAAACAATTTTTAGGTAGTCTTGCATAAATTAATTTTTGTTGATAAATCAATATTCCAGCGGCTATACACCATAGGAAATAGAAACACCATTCTACTTTATTATTTATTGCCCAAATCAACCATAAAGAGTGTAGAAAAGCCAGTAACAAGGCAATAATTAATCTATCATAATTTGCAAAATAAATTGCCGTCGACTTGACGCCTATTTTTAAATCATCCGCTTTGTCAGTCATCGCATACATCGTGTCATAAGCGATAATCCATGAGAAATTAATTAAAAACAATAAAATAAAATCGCTATTTAAATTTTCTCCCGAAGCAATAAATGCCATAGGAATACCCATGGAGAAAGCCAAACCTAATATCATTTGTGGAGCATTCAAAAATCGTTTGCAAAATGGGTATAAAAAAGTAATTAGTACGGAAATAACAGCAAAATAAAAACAATTGATTGGAAGTTTTAATAATAAAAGCAATGAGGCACAAAGTAACATAAACAATAAAATAAATGCCTCAGACAAACTGACCTCTCCAGAAGTCAAAGGGCGAAATTGGGTTCGGGCTACGTGCTTATCAATATGTCTGTCAGCAATGTCATTAATAACACAACCAGCGGAACGCATGAATACTGTACCTAATAAAAAAATCATAAATAAATCAATCGAAGGAAAGCCCTGATTTGCTATCCAGAGTGCCCATGCGGTGGGATACCAAAGTAATAAAATTCCTATTGGTTTATTTAAGCGTAATAATCTGACATAGGCATTCCAGGGAATCATAATAAGTTTTCCAACTCCGGTAACAAGATTTCAACCAAATAAAAAGAACTTTTTTCCTGAAATACTAGCTCCGTAAGCCTGACCCACATCTGAGAGTATTCAGAACGAATGTATTTATTTACCCAATGAAACTCAAGATTTAATTGATCTACTGGATAACAAAGTATCGGTAACCGTCTTACACTGCTTTCATCAAAAATTAAATTTCGTATTGATTCATTTTCCAAACGGTTGAAAAATTCTGGTTTAAGAGCATAGCATGATTGTGGAATAACCGACCGTGCATACCAATATACAATCCCTTGATTTTTCATAACAATTTCTCGTTGAAAAATACTATTGTTTTGTATACCTAGAACATACCTATCCCACCAATTTGGAATAGCCCAGTTTTGAGATAAACGTTCCAACTCCGCATTCCCGGTCATTGCTTTTAATTTATCTGTTAAAGAATCTTGGTATTCCAGCCAATCTTTGAGTAACCCTGGGCCCTTGGCATCGGCAATCAGAAGGGATTGATAATTAATAGACATACATAATAATTTGGGAAAAAATTTCATAAGATATTACAAAATTACCTCTTTATGAACAACCATTGCTTATATTTAAGATGAGAACAAAGTCATTTTATTTTGATTTTGTGTTAATTAAATTCCCTACCTTAACCCTGCCAAGCCTATTTAAAGTAACCTCAACTCTTTCATTAGTTCGCCTATTATCCAAAATAAATTTACCATTACTCATCGCACGATAAGGGGTATTGGATATAATAATTCTATTGGTGGAATCCACTCCTCTCCAATTAATGTTCCAGGAATTAGAACTCCAGTGCCATTGGTGAATCAGCTCAATTTTATTGGATTTTTGGTCGAATTGAGCAAGCACCATCCCCTTGGACCAATTTTCATTAGAGCCTAAAGGAATAAGATAAATCGGATGCCCGAAATGAATAGCCTCTATTTTAGAGTATTGTACGGCAGTTTTTATATTATTGATTAGGGTTTCTCTCTCATTTTTTTGTATCAGTGAAAAAAATGGCCATGAACTTAAAAGCAGTAATCCCACAAGCAAGGCTAATGCAAGCATCACTTCAAGTAGAGTAAATCCTCTTATTTTCATGAATTGAAATCGCATGCCATCTATAAAATTTTGTGGTGAAGATAAGATGCAATTCTAATAGCAATCGCTTTAGGAGATACGGCTGCGGCATAGGCTAAAATTTTATTTCTCAGCCCCGGAATAATATACAACTTTCCTTTTTTTAACCCATTATAGGCAATTTTAGCGACCTTTTCCGGGGTCATCATTCCAATGTATCCTCTCTCCAACATAGAGCTTTCCATTCCAGACGCATGGAAAAAATTGGTTTTTGTTGCTCCAGGACAAAGAATAGACATAGATACATTAGTACCTTTGAGCTCATAAGCAATAGCATGAGAGAGCATAGCCACATACGCTTTACTTGCATAGTAGGCTGCCATAAAAGGGCCCGGTTGAAATGCTGCTGTTGAAGACACCTGTAAAATACTGCCTTCATTTCGAGCTACAAAATCATGAAGGTAACATAGTGTTAATTCACTTAAGGAAACCATGTTTATGTTCAGTAAATCATCAAGCTTGCTCATGCCCATCTCAACAAATGAACCCATATAGCCTACGCCTGCGTTATTCACCAGACAATTGACTTCTACACCCTGTTCCTTTAAATCAGTATACAACTTAAATGCGCTTCCTGGTTTACTTAAGTCTTGTACTTTATATTCAGCCTTAACTTGATATTGTGCATTTAATTGCTTTGAAATTTGCTCCAGCTGTTCAGAGTCTCTACCAACAAGTATTAAATCATGGCCATGTGCTGCAAACTCATGCGCCAAGGCCAAACCTATACCTCTCGAGGCCCCCGTTACTAAGGTCATCATGATGCGCTCCTCCTTTTGCTGTTTGCACAGGCTCCTTTTTGTTACGTAGACCATCCAATAACTTAGATGCATCGTCATGCTTTTCCTGCTTAAACAAACTCAAGATCCGTATACATTGAGGAAGACTTAAATCCCATTTACCAAAATAGTTTGCTTTTAAAAGATTAATGTCACTATACAATAAGTGCCTAAGCTCTTTTAATAGATCATAAATTTGTTGACATGATCCTTCTTTAAGCTCTTTTATCAATTTAACAATAATATGAATAATGACATGAGCATCTCCTGAAATTTTGTCAAAGTGCTCAAGACAATCAAAAGGAGAGTGTATATTTAGTGAGTGACGTGCACGATCTAATAGATTCTTATCAATTTTACTTGTTAATAAATCAGTAGATAGTTTTAAAAAAATTGGGTAGAGCGCCAGTAAGACATCATGGTTTCCATTTTCAAATTCTTGACTGTGATTATGATGCTGGCAGACAGCATTACCAAAAAAAGTTAAAGTATTGCTTTCGTTAGAAACTGTTTTATCCTTTTCAGGATTAGAGGGTAGAGACGTATTAAAATATAGTTTTCTAAGCTCCAGAGATTGTTTCATTAAAGCAGTGCGGTTAGGCAAGGTAGATTGCACAATTAGATTATTAACAACATTAAACCATTGCTCATCTCCCCTGTAACAACAGTAAGCAAGTAAATCTCCCAAAGAATTGAAAGTGGAGTACATCATTTCCTTATTGACATAGATGTTGTTTTTTTTAGTATATCTTACATTAAGATAATCCAGAGTTGACCGATAACCATTTTGGATCAATTCCTCCTGACTCTGTCTTTCTACGTTAAATCCTGTTGTAGATACTTTCCCTGTTTCAGGGATTATCGTTTGAAGAGCGTACTGTCTTAATTTAAGGCGGTCTCTTTCCCATCCACTTGCAGGATCACTGACTCCAGTTAGTAAGCTATAAATCCAGTTAAGTATAAAATTCTCTCGATAAACTTTGTCCATTATTCTATCAATGACATTTCTTTCAATGCCATTATCAAATTGAACTGCCAATACTTTTAAATTATTACCAAATTCAGACTCCAGCAGCGTTGAATGGTCATCAAAAAAAATCTCAGTTGGAAAATTACTTAATATTCCTCCGTCATTATGTTCCTCGCCATCCAGTAGAGTATCTCTATATAAGATCGGAAAGCTCGCAGAAATTTTAACTGCTTCACTGACTTCCAATAATGGATAACGATTTGCTGACAAATAAATAGTTTTTCCTGAGCGTTTATTGGTTGCGGTAACAATTAATTCTTTACCTATTCCACAATCAGGGAATTGCTCTCTTAAAGAAGCTAAAGTACTAAAAGTTATTTTTCCCTTAGGATATGGAATTTTATATTTATTAACTATTTGCCTTACTTTATTTGCGATAGCATAATCCAAGGCGGTCTTTAGAGAATGAGTGTCAGATAATCCATTTCTGTCTATATCAAATTGAACTAAATGTTCTTGTTTAAAATGTTTAAAAAGTTCAGTAATTTCATCAGCAGTATAACCTAGATAGCACATCAAAGACATGATTGCACCAGCAGAGCTTCCGGCAAATTTGGTTGGCCTGATCCCTGCTTCATTGAGAGCCTTCCAAACTCCCACATGAGCAAAAATTTTTGCTCCGCCTCCACAAAAAACCAGATTAGTAATATCAGGCCGCGTCTCTGTGACCAGGATCTCTTTTGATTTGGAACGCTGATAAATTTTGACAGTTTTCGTTTTATAAAGTAATTCCAGATTGTCGTCTGAAGAACTTATTTTTTTAGTTTCGTCTGTATTACCAAAAAATATTTTAGATATCCATCTCCAAAGTCTGATATACCAAGGCTTCACACCATTAAAGCGTTGCATTTTTCTGTAGTCATACATGTCTTTATGACGGGCCTCTGGATCAGTTACATCAATAGATTGAGGATGGGGGCTTTTACAGACAGACTCATAATTAAGATTTTTATAATTGAGCCCAACAAGTTCGTCAACCAGTTTATCAGTAATAAATACTCTTTTAACATTACCCAATGGTTCACTTTGGCTATCATTGGGATCTCTATATTTAGTACCTGAAGGTGGTACTAAAAATTGGTTAAATCCAATTAAGATACCCTGCTTTCCATGGCACATCTCAATACCAGTCAGCTGATAATTGACAGAAAGTCCCAAATCCGCTATCTTCCAATGCTCAGATTTATTATTAAATAACCAGTTTTTTAAGATACCCCACCAGCTTAATGCGACCTCTGCAGTGAAACCTCGATATTCATTCACATAAACGCCACTTAAAAAACCATGCTCTTTATCTTTTTGATGAGACTCAAGCAACCATTCAATAAATAAAGCTCTTTTTGAATCACTCAATCGAGTGAAATCAAAAATCATACGTTCGTCATCAAAAAGATAATTTCCAAGTGCGATCTTGTTATCTGGAGGTAATCCATTAATTCTGAGGCGTCCCAAGTAAGCAGATATGATTATTTTTTTTAATAAATCTAAGTTCTGAGGGTATTTAGTGTCAGATTCCAGCAGTTGACTTATGACGTGCTGTGGGGTCATCAGTAAATCCTTACGTCTGGGTAGTCCATAGAATAAATATCTGAAATAATTTGAGTTATTTTTAAATATTTATTAATTATCTTTATAACAATTATCATAAATTTCTATAGAATAAAATAGGAATGGTACAACTAATTCAAAAGTGAACAAAATTATACCATATGTATATTTTCTTTAAAATATGTTCCATCAAAGATCACGCAATATGGCGGAAACAACCTCATAGGGATTGCTTGCTTGCGTAATTGGTCTTCCAATAACCAGAAAATCACTACCTTCTCTGATGGCCTGTTGTGGAGTCATAACTCGCGATTGATCATCTTTTAGATTATTTGGCAGTCTTATGCCAGGAGTGACGGTAATAAAATTCTCGCCACATTTCTGTTTTATAATTTTGACTTCATGTGCAGAGCTCACCACACCATCAAGCCCAGCTTCTCTGGCAAGCATAGCCAAATGAGTTGCCTGCTCAGGCAATGAATTGCTAATACCAACACTGGCCAACTCCGCTTCTTCAAAACTGGTTAGCACAGTCACTGCAATCAACAAAGGCTTGTCTTGACCATACGTTTTTAAAGATTCCTTCGCAGCTTGCAGCATTTTTAAGCCACCGATTGCATGGACATTTATCATCCATACCCCTAATTCTGCTGCTGAATGGCAAGCTTTAGCAACAGTATTAGGGATATCGTGAAATTTTAAATCTAAAAATACTTTAAACTCTCTTCTTACTAGTTCCTTTACAAACTGAGGCCCTAGCAAAGTAAAAAGTTCACTCCCAACCTTAAGTGCACAATGACTAGGGTCAAGTTTGTCAACCAACTGTAAAGCGTTATCATGATTATCAAAATCCAACGCGACGATTAATTTGGGTGTCATTTATGCCATGGCCTCTTCATTCATCAAAAGTAAAGCCTTTCTAACTGCTGCAACTATTTTCAATTGCTCATCTTCTTGTAAATAAGGATGCATAGGCAAACTAATAACATGTTGACTTGCTTTTTCGGAGTTTGGAAAATCTCCAAGTTTGTAATTTAAATAACCAAGTGCCTGCTGTTGATGCATAGCTATTGGATAATGAACAGCTGTTGGGATCCCTGAAGCTTGCATTGACTTCGCAAACGCATCTCTATTCTCAACCTCAATAGTATACTGAGCATATACACTCGCATTGTATTGAGGGATATAAGGAGTTTTCACTAACTTGGAAAGCATTTGATCATAACGTTTTGCTACTTTTTGTCTCAATAAAATCTCATTAGAAAATATTTTCAGTTTCTCAAGTAGTATCGCTGCCTGGATGGTATCCATTCGACCATTAATCCCTACCCGGTGATGGCAATAGCGAGCATTTTGACCATGAATTCTAATTTCAGTTAATTTCTTGGCTAAAATATCGTCATTAGTAAAACAAGCTCCCGAATCACCATAACCTCCTAGGGGCTTTGATGGAAAAAAGCTGGTACATCCAATAGTTGACAGAGAACAAGAATATTTGCCTTTGTAAGTAGCTCCAAAACTCTGAGCGGCATCTTCAATAACAG
This sequence comes from Legionella pneumophila subsp. pascullei, assembly GCF_900637585.1. Classification (NCBI taxonomy): domain Bacteria; kingdom Pseudomonadati; phylum Pseudomonadota; class Gammaproteobacteria; order Legionellales; family Legionellaceae; genus Legionella; species Legionella pneumophila. Next base: position 1,576,793 of record NZ_LR134380.1, on the reverse strand, counting down.
GAATGCCGTATTTACTTGCAATAGCATTAATCGCATCATAATCCGCACATTGCCCATATAAATCAACTGGCATAATAGCCTTGGTTTTCTTAGTAATTGCTCGTTCTAATTGTTCAGGATCCAAATTATAAGTTAAAGGATCTATATCAACAAAAACTGGCGTTGCATGACAAAGGCTAATCACTTCAGCTGTTGCAAAAAAACTGAATGGGCTTGTAATCACTTCATCCCCTGGCTGAATATCCAGAGCCATCAAGGCCATTAATAAAGCATCTGTTCCACTTGAATTCACAATCGCATGCTTCACTCCAACAAAAGTGGCTAACTGTTTTTCAAGTTCTGCAATTTCAGGCCCCATAATGTATTGGCCGTGATTTAATACCCTTTTAATGCTGTTTAAAATATCATTCTCAATTAAAGAATATTGTGTTTTTAAGTCGATAAATTGCATTATATAATCTCATAATTAGTATATAAATTGTTTAGCTATACCTAAGACCAATACCATGAAGTTAAGGAATAAACTTAATAAAAATATAAAGTTGCAATAAACTGATTTGAACGCAAACTGCCTTGGCAAACGCTGATACGAATCAGATTAAATTTTTCATTCGAATTGTTTTACTTAATTCGCAATGAAAAACTCCAATTGCTATACTAAGCTAGCATACAACTCTTCATTAACTTTCTGAGAGTATGTCTCAGGTTAATCCCCTTCCAACCCATGAATAGGCTTCATTCTACCCCACTGTTTACAACTTGGGCAATGCCAATGTAAATGTTTACCACCAAAACCACAATGCCCACATCGATATATGGGCTTATTATCTAAAAATTTACTAGTAATATCATAAAGCATTTGCAGTTTTTCACGTACTTTCCCATGCGCTGATTCCAAATGCCAATATATCAAACGATTTAAACCTCTTATTGATGGATGTTTGCTTAAATTATCAGCTACAAAGTCAATTGCAATATCCATACCTTTATTTTGTCGCAAATAATCAGCAATAACAAAAATCACAGAGGCTCGCGGATGTTTTTCTAAAGTTTGCTCAAGATAGTGAATGCAATCTGGCATGGAATCCAACTCTTTATGACAAAAAACTAATGGTTCTATAATTTCAGTTAAAAATTCAGCGTCCTGTTGTGGCACTCGCTTTAAAGATCGAATCGCCTGCTTATAACGACCCTCTTTCATTTCAATTGTGGCATTCATCAAACTGGCTCTTACTGATTCCGGATCAACATTCATTGCTTGTTTAATACAGTAAATGGCTCTATCCATTGCATTGATTTTAAGTGCTTGACTAGCCATTTCACAATAATAATGAGCTGCTTGATTGTGGAAACTGGCTCCGGTAGAAATTTCCAACTTCTTAATAATATCTAAAGCTTTTTCCCAGGCTTTTTCTTGTTGGTAAATTGCCAATAACCCTTGAAGACTGCTCGTATCTCTGCTTCCACCTAACTCAACAACTTCAAGGAAGATGCGTTCCGCTCTGTCAAATACTCCAGCACTCATATAATCTTGCCCTAGAGCCATTAGGGCTTCTTTGCGTTGCTGAATACTTAATTGAGGTCTAGCTATTAAATTTTGATGAATACGAATAGCCCTGTCTACTTCCCCTCTACGCCTAAACAAGCTACCTAATGCAAGATGTGTTTCTACTGTATCACTATCAACTTCCAGAAGTTTGATAAATACGTCAACTGCTTTATCAGATTGTTCATTTAATAAATAATTAAGTCCAACTACATATTCTCGTGATAATCGATTATGAACATGAGCATCTTTATTGGAATTACTACGATTTGCCAGCCACCAGCCAGACCATGCGGCAGCAGGTAACAACAGTGGCCATAAATTAATCATCTATTAATTTCCCTCTCTGTATATCGAGTTTCCCCAAATAATAATAAAATTAATGCTGATCTTGTAAAGGTATTGAACGCAAATTCTTTATTTCCTTTTCAGTTAATTTTAATTGGTTTTTCATTTTACGACATTCAATTTTTAAACGCCAATATCGTGTAATAAAGAGAATAAAACCAATAAAAACGCCAACTCCAAGCATGATAGTCATAAGAACAGAGATAGGCATAGACACTGTTTTAAAATAGAAATTAACTTGAACCGACGAGGCATTTAGAGCCGCAAAACTAACACCAATAATAATAAGCAGTAGATAAGTTACCAGCATTAATATGCGCATTGAATATTTCCTTTTATCCTTAAGCTAAAACGCCCATGATACCATAATCTTTTTCTCAAAATAAAAAAAAAGCGTAGATAGTTCTACGCTTTTTTAGTTTTGACTTAAAAAGGTTATTCACCTTCTTTGCTAGCCATTTTTTCTTTCAATAAATCTCCGAGAGTAGTTGATGCAGCCTCTGTTCTGGAGTATTTCTTAATCGCATCCGCTTCATCCTGGGCATCTTTTGCCTTGACAGAAAGTGAAATGGTGCGATTTTTCCTATCAATATTAGTGATTTTTGCTTCAACCTCATCACCAACTTTTACGACAGTGGTAGCATCATCAACACGTTCATCAGATAATTCACCAACACGAATTGTACCAGAAACATCTTCTGCTAAAGCAACGGTTACAGTTTTAGGTTCTACTGCTGTAACTGTACCTTTAACAATAGAGCCTTTCGTGTAAGTTTCAGCAAAGCTGGCAAAACTATCACCCTCCAACTGCTTCAACCCTAAAGAAATACGCTCCCTCTCTGGATCGATTGCTAAAATAACAGCTTCCAACTCTTGACCCTTTTTAAATTGCTTTACCGCTTCTTCACCAGGAACAGTCCAGGAAATATCAGATAAATGAACCAATCCATCAATATCACCATCAAGACCTATAAAGATTCCAAAGTCAGTAATAGAGCGGATCTTGCCTTTTACTTTTTCGCCTTTATTATGAGTAGATGCGAATTGCTGCCATGGATTACCCACACACTGTTTCATACCTAAAGAAATACGTCGTCGTTCTTCATCAATTTCAAGAACCATAACATCGACTACATCTCCCAGAGATACCACTTTGCTTGGGTGAACATTTTTATTAGTCCAATCCATTTCTGACATATGGACTAACCCTTCTACACCTTCTTCAATTTCGACAAAACAACCATAATCAGTGATGTTGGTTACTTTACCTTGTAATCTCTTGCCTATTGGGTAACGTTCAACCAAATCAACCCAAGGATCATTTCCTAACTGCTTCATACCCAAGGAAACGCGGTTTCTTTCACTATCAAAGCTTAGTACTTTGACTTTAACATCCTGACCTACTGATAACACTTCACTTGGATGCTTAACTCGCTTCCAGGAAATATCAGTGATATGCAACAAACCATCTATGCCGCCAAGATCAATGAAAGCACCATAGTCGGTGAGGTTTTTAACAATACCATGAAGCTCTTGGCCATCATGTAAAGACTCCAGGAGTGCCTGTCTGTCAGCACTGCTTTCTTCTTCAACTACAGCACGACGAGAAACAACAATATTATTACGCTTCAAATCCATCTTGATGACTTTAAATTCAAGTTCTTTACCTTCGAGATAAGATGGATCTCTTACCGGTCTCACATCAACAAGAGAACCTGGTAAAAATGCTCTGATTGAGCCGATTTCCACAGTAAAACCACCTTTGACTTTTCCAGAAATCAAACCGGTAACTGTTTCATTATTTTCGTGACATTTCGATAACTTGCGCCATGCTTCCTGGCGTTTCGCTTTTTCTCTTGAAAGGAGCGTTTCACCGTGACCATCTTCTACTGAATCCAGGGCCACTTCGACAGTATCGCCTACTTTAACTTCCAGTTCGCCATTTTTATCGTAGAATTCTTCTACGGCAACAATACCTTCTGACTTTAATCCCGCATTTAAAGTAACAAAATCATCATCAATATCGATGACTTTAGCAGTAATAATGGCACCAGGATAAAATTGAGCTCCGGCAATACTTTGCTCAAATAATTCTTTGAAACTTTCAGACATGTTAATAAACTCTTTAGTAAAAAAATGGAAGAATGAGTTCCACTCACCTTCCCCCCAATTTAAAACTACAAATTATTCAAACGTTCATCAATTAATTTTAATACAATATTGAACACTTGTACAATTGTTAGTCCGGTTGTATCGATCAAGACAGCATCTTCAGCTGGCTTCAATGGCGCATGTGTACGAGCTGTATCCCTTGCATCCCGTTTAGCCAGTTCTTCAACAACCTGGGCGAGGCTAACATTAATTCCACTATCTTGCAACTGTAAATATCGTCTATTTGCTCTTTCCTCTGCACTTGCATATAAATAAACCTTCAAAATAGCATTTGGAAAGACCACCGTACCCATATCTCGCCCATCTGTCACCAAACCAGGAAATTGAGCAAAGTTTCTCTGGCGCTCGAGCAATGCTGTTCTTACTTCAGGAATCACGGCAATTTGCGAGGCATCCTGACCACATTGTTCACTACGAATTTGTTGACTAACATTTTCATCATCAAGTATTACTTTTGTTTCGTTATCTGTAGACGATTCAAAACGTAAATTCAAGGAGCGGGCCAAATCAGTCAATTTTTTGATTTCATTTGGTTCGATATTATTTTTTCGAGCAGCGTAAGCTAGAACACGATAAATAGCCCCACTGTCAAGCATATTCCAACGCAGTTTCTTTGCTATTAAATGACAAATTGTCCCCTTTCCTGTTCCGCTTGGACCATCCAATGTAATGACAGGAACCTCTTTATTAAAAACCATCAGCTGCATTCCTCTATTTGAAAACGAAGTACGTTGGCGGTAGTAACAAAAGAGGGGAATGAAGTTGCAACATTAGCACAGTTTTTAATCGTTACAGGGCCACTGGCGACAGCTCCAGCAATAGCAAATGACATGGCAATCCTGTGATCTCCTCGACTATTCACCTCACCGCCGTGTATACATCCACCCTCTATCAATATCCCATCATCAAAACCTTCGACATAAACTCCTAATTGACTTAAGCCATCCACCATAGCGCCAATACGATCGCTTTCCTTCAAACGCAGCTCTTTAGCTCCACGAAGAGTTGTTTTCCCTTTTGCACAAACTGCTGCAATAAAAATAACCGGGAACTCATCAATCGCCAATGGCACCATAGAGGCGGGAATATCAATTCCTTTTAATTGGGAATATCTGATATGCAAATCAGCAACTGGCTCCTCGCCATAGGCACGTTGATTCAAAACTGTAATGTCAGCTCCCATTTCAGTTAAAATATGAATAATACCAGTACGAGTAGGATTAACACCTACATTGCGAATTAAAACATCAGAACCAGGGGTAATCGAAGCAGCAACTATAAAAAATGCAGCAGACGAAATGTCTCCCGGGATATTCAGATGAGTTCCATGGCACTCTCCATTACTATCAATGACGATAGTACCATCTGCCATCTGAATTGGATAAGAAAATGTTTTTAACATTCTTTCTGTATGATCCCGACTGACCGCATTTTCAGTTATTTTTGTTTGCCCTTCAGCATATAGACCAGCTAATAACAGGCACGACTTTACCTGAGCACTGGCTTCTGGCATGACATAATGTATTCCATTTAATTTTTTTCCACCTTTGATTACAATAGGTGGCTTCCCATCCTGAGTAGTAACATCTGACCCCATTTGACTTAAAGGCTTGCTGATTCTTAGCATGGGGCGCTTAAGTAAACTGTCATCTCCAGTTAACTGGCTATCAAATTGTTGTGCTGCAAGCAATCCAGCCAACAAGCGCATACTGGTACCAGAGTTGCCACAATCAATAATATTTTTTGGTTGTTTTAAACCATATTTCCCAACTCCGTGAATAATAACACGTTGCTTCTCGGGTCCTTCTATCTTAACTCCCATCGCTTGGAATGCTTTAAGAGTAGCTATGCAATCTTCACCATCCAAAAAACCATCAATTACTGAAGTTCCAATGGCAATCGCACCAAAAATAATAGAACGATGAGAAATGGATTTATCTCCAGGTACTGTGATTTCACCCTTAAGATAGTCAACTGGCTTACTTATAAAATTCAACATGCTTATTAACCATTTTCTTTTGCAAATTCAGACATAAATTCAATGAGAGCATCCACTCCAGCCATAGACATAGCATTGTACAAACTGGCACGTAATCCCCCAGCGAAACGATGACCCTTTAAGGCCTTTAACCCACGCTCACTAGCCATATCAAGGAATTTTTGTTCCAAATCAGGATAGTACAGCGAAAAGCAAATATTCATTATAGAACGAGCTTCTTTGGATACTGGAGTTAAATAAAAATCAGTTGAATCGAGATATTGATATAGTTTCGCGGCTTTCAGACAATTCCTTTTAAATAATTCTTCTATACCTCCCTGGGTTTTTATCCACTCAAACATCTTACTTGCCAAATAACAATTAAATACAGGAGGTGTGGCATATAAGGAGCGATGTTCAGCATGATTTTTATAATTCAACATGGTAGGAATCGCTGGCTCAGGTTGATTTTTTAGTAAATCCTCATGAATGATAACTACTGTTAAACCTGCATTGGCAATGTTCTTCTGCGCACCTGCAAAAATCAAACCATATTGTTTAATATTTATGGGCTCACTCAGTAAGCAAGAAGTCATATCCGCAACTAAAGGAACATCCCCTGTTTTAGGAATATAAGGAAATCTGACTCCATTAATTGTTTCATTTGGGGTATAATAGATATAAGCTGTATTGCTTTTTAATTCCCACTTTTGATAATCAGGAATCGATACAAATCCATCTTTTTCTTCATTGCTAATGTAATACGCTTTTTTTAGAAGATTCGCTTCATGATAAGCCATCTTAGACCAGATTCCCGTAATAAAATAAGCCGCTTCATCTCCTGGCCGTAATAAATTCATAGGAATCATGGCAAATTGTGTTCGAGCTGCTCCTCCTAAAAACAACACATGATAATTTTGGGGGATATTTAACAGCTCTCTTAATGATAGCTCTGCAGTACTTAAAAGATTACTGATCTCAGTTGTTCTATGGCCTATTTCAAGTATGGACATTCCAGTATTATGCCAATTAAGAAATTCCTCCTGAGCCTCTTTTAATATCTCCTCAGGCATCATGGCAGGGCCAGCTCCAAAATTGAAAACCCTACTATTCATCAGTGCTGTCTTCAGTATTAATTGATGAATCTTCTGCCTCTTCTAATTCTTCTCCAAGATCTACAATTTTTTGCATTCCAACAACTGTCTCACCAGAACTGACATTAATCAGACGAACTCCTTGTGTATTTCGGCCTATCACAGATAATTCATTGACTTTAAAACGAACCAAAGTTCCTTTATCTGTAATTAACATGGCTTCGTCATTATCGGTAACCTGCAAGGATCGGACAACTTTACCATTTCGTTCAGTAACCTGAATAGAAATAACACCTTGTCCTCCTCTTCCTGAAACTCGGTATTCATCGATATGGGTTCTCTTACCGTAGCCGTTTTCAGTTGCTGTCAAAATGGTTCCTCCATTTGGGTCGACTACCACCAGAGATTTAACCGCCTGATCTTTTTCTACCCGAATTCCACGAACCCCTCGAGCCGTGCGCCCCATAGGCCGTACCTTATTTTCATCAAAGCGGATCACCTTGCCAGCATCAGTAAACAACATAATATCGCGAGTACCGTCAGTAATATCAACTCCAACAAGGCTGTCATCTTCATCCAGATCCACTGCAATGATCCCATTGGATCGCGGCCTGCTAAAAGCGTTTAAAGGTACTTTTTTAACTGTTCCATTCTTGGTTGCCATAAACACATAGCTGCCATCTTTATACTCACGAACAGGGAGCATAGCATTAATTTCTTCTCCTTCTGCCAAAGGAAGAATATTAATTATCGGCCTTCCTCTGGAAGTGCGGCTTGCCTGAGGCAATTGATACGCTTTTAACCAGTATAATTTGCCATGATTGGAGAAACATAATAAGGTATCATGAGTACTTGCAATCACTAGACGCTCAACGAAATCCTCATCTTTGACATGAGTTGCTGATTTGCCTTTGCCACCTCGACGTTGAGCCTGATATGCAGTAATGGGCTGATATTTTACATAACCTTGATGAGATAAAGTGACAACAACGTCTTCTTCGGTAATTAAATCTTCAATAGTCAAATCCTCTTGTGAGGCTGTAATTTCCGTTCGTCTCTCATCACCAAATTGAGATTTAACCTCTATCAATTCATCACGAATGACTTGCATAAGTCTTTCAGGAGAAGCCAATATATCAAGTAATTCCTTAATTAAATTCAATAGATCTTCAAACTCATTAATAATTTTATCTTGTTCAAGAGCAGTTAACCTATGCAATCTTAATTCTAGTATAGCCTGTGCCTGTGCTTCAGATAATTTATATCCATTCTCATGCAAACCGTACTCTTCCGTTAAATCATCAGGCCTTGACGCATTTGAGCCAGCTTTTTCCAACATAGCCTTTACCAAACCTGGTTGCCATATTCTGCCTAATAAAGCATTTTTTGCGTCTTGGGGAGTAGGTGATTGCTTAATTAACGCGATCATTTCATCAATATTAGCCAAGGCAATTCCCAAACCTTCCAATAAATGGGCTCGACTTCTAGCCTTTTTCAATTCAAATATTGTTCGTCTGGTTACAACCTCTCTTCGATGTTTTATAAAATATTCCAGTATTTGCTTTAAATTCAAAGTACGCGGCTGTCCATCTACCAAAGCAACCATATTAATCCCAAATACATTTTGCATTTGGGTATGAGCAAACAGGTTATTCAATACCACATCTGCTACTTCATTGCGTTTTAATTCAATGACTACTCGCATTCCCTGTTTGTCTGACTCATCCCTCAGACCGGAAATTCCCTCAATTTTCTTATCCCTTACCAATTCAGCAATACGCTCGATCAAACGTGCTTTATTTACCTGATAAGGTAATTCCTGGATAATAATTGATTGGCGTCCTGAACTTTCGTCCGTTTCAACTTCTGTGCGCGCCCGAATAACAACCCGTCCTTTTCCAGTACGATAACCTTCAATAATTCCAGCCCGACCATTGATAATTGCTGCTGTGGGGAAATCAGGGCCAGGAATAATTTCCATTAAATCTTCAAGACTTGTATCAGGTTCATCCACCAAGGCAATGCATGCATTAATCACTTCGGTAAGATTATGTGGTGGTATATTAGTAGCCATCCCTACTGCAATACCGGAGGAACCATTAATTAACAAATTGGGAATTCTTGATGGCAATACTACTGGGGCAAATTCTGTTTCATCGTAGTTGGGACTAAAGTCAACTGTTTCCTTATCCAAATCAGCCAGTAAAGCATGCGCCACCTTGGACATTCGTACTTCAGTGTAACGCATGGCAGCTGGAGCATCTCCGTCTACAGAACCAAAATTACCCTGCCCATCAATCAGCATATAACGCATGGAAAAAGGCTGAGCCATACGAACAATAGTGTCATAAACAGCTGTATCCCCGTGAGGATGATATTTACCGATGACATCCCCTACTACACGAGCAGATTTTTTATACGGTTTATTCCAATCATTACCTAACTCACTCATCGCAAAAAGAACTCGCCTGTGTACTGGCTTTAAACCATCACGTACATCAGGCAATGCTCGACCTACAATGACACTCATAGCATAATCCAAATAGGATTGCTTCAATTCGTCTTCTATGTTGACTGGTAAGACTTCTTTGGCTAGGTATACCATGATTTGGATGTATCCTTTAGACAATAAATTAAGATTATTTTAATGCAAAAGGATACCACACTGGGCGTCTTAATTAAATCACCTTAAGCATCAGATGGCTCAAGGATACTTTTAATAGTTGTGAGTGATTTTGTAATTAGGGAATCCAGGCAAGATTTGACATCAGTGACAAAACTTCCATGTATCCTGTTGTTAATCACCGCACTTAAGGATAAGCATTTATGCCCAAGCATACTGCCAAGAGCATAGATAGCAGCAGTTTCCATTTCAAGATTAATTACTGAATAATTCTGAGCGCAAAATGCTCCTAACTGATTAACAAGATTGGGATAATGAAGGGGCAATCTTAACCTACGACCTTGCGGCCCATAAAAACCACCACAAGTAACAGTAATTCCTGTATGTCCCAAGGAGCTGAACTGCTCAGCTAATTGAGAGCAAGATTCAGAAATGTAAAACGGGCCACTTTCTCCCTTTAGATATTGAGATAACTCATCCTTGATTGTTTCAAGCACTCCCAGTGGCTGATATTGATAATAATCAATCAAACTATCAAAACCAATTGCATATCGACTAATGGCTATATCTCCTGGTAAACAATTCGCAGTCAAACCTCCTGTCGTGCCTAATCGAATTATGGTTAAACTCTTTTTATTGTTATTCACTGTTCTTGTAGATAAATCAATGTTTGCCAAAGCATCCAGTTCATTCATCACAATATCTATGTTTGGCATACCAATACCAGTTGAGAGTACTGTAATTCTATTAGTTCCGAGATAACCTGTATGCGTAACAAACTCTCGATGAGAACGTTGTACTTCAATTTTATCAAAATATTGACTAACCAGGCTCACTCGCCCCGGATCTCCTACCGTAATGATAAGATCAGCTATTTCTTCTGCTCTTAAATCAAGATGATATACCGCACCACGATGATTAATAGGTAATTCTGCCGGAGTTATCATTTTTTTTCTATTATTCCTCAAATTTGTAAACCATAATATATAATCTATGTATACGGTTGCAAACGATCTAAGTTATTTGAATCTTTAACTCTATTGGGCTAGCATTTTTAATGACCAAAATTATGTTTAATTTGACTGTATGTTGTCATTTTTATATAGTTCCGCGCACTAACGCAAGTATGAATGCTTTAAGCATGTAAACAATCAGGAGAAGCAATGACTCAAAAGACAGCGAAACTCAGCATTGATGGGCAAGAGACGATTGATTTACCAATCTATACTCCCACCCTAGGTAATGATGTGATTGATATTACCCAGCTTGGTTCACATGGCGTCTTTACCTTTGATCAAGGTTTTTTATCAACTGCCTCCTGTGAATCAAAAATCACCTATATTGATGGGGATAAAGGCATTTTGTTGTATAGGGGTTATCCTATAGAACAATTGGCAGAGAAAAAAGACTTCCTCGATGTAAGTTATTTATTACTCAATGGAGAGCTACCCAACAAGGAAGAAAAGAAAGCTTTTGTCAGTCTAATTAACAATCATACTATGGTTCATCAGCAAATGTACCAGTTTTTGAATGGATTCCGGCGTGATGCTCACCCAATGGCCATTATGGTTGGAATAGTAGGTGCCTTGTCAGCTTTTTATCATGAATCCATGGATTTGAACAATGCACAAGACCGTTTTATTTCCGCAATCAGACTAGTTGCTAAAATGCCTACTTTAGCTGCGATGAGTTATAAATACTCCATTGGCATGCCTTATATGTATCCTAAAAATAAAATGTCTTATGCAGAGAACTTTCTCCATATGATGTTTGGTGTTCCATCTGAAGATACTACGCCAGATCCTGTACTGGTAAGGGCTATGGATACTATTTTTATTCTCCATGCCGATCATGAACAAAATGCTTCTACATCGACGGTACGTCTGGCCGGTTCTACCGGGGCTAATCCCTTTGCATGCATTTCAGCCGGTATAGGAGCTTTATGGGGACCCGCTCACGGTGGAGCGAATGAAGCCTGTTTAAATATGCTAAAGGAAATAGGTGATGTGAGTCGTATCGATCACTACATTAAACGAGCTAAAGATAAAAATGATCCATTCCGCTTGATGGGATTTGGGCACAGGGTCTATAAAAGCTATGATCCAAGAGCTAAAGTAATGCGTAAGACCTGTTATGATGTGCTAGAAGCGGTGGGAGCCAAAGACGCACCTTTATTCAAATTGGCAATGGAACTTGAACGTATAGCTCTTGAAGATGAATATTTCATTGAGAAAAAACTCTACCCCAATGTAGACTTTTACTCAGGACTGACTTTAAGTGCTATTGGAATACCAACTAATATGTTCACAGTGATATTTGCTCTGGCTCGCACTGTTGGATGGATGAGTCACTGGATGGAAATGGTAGCCACTAAGTCACGTATTGGCAGGCCTCGCCAATTATATACCGGTGAAAAAATCCGCGACGTAAAATAAAAAATCCAGGATATTAATCTCAGTAGCTTGTATTAGACTATGATACGAGCTACTGCAATATAATTCGAACCTCATCAATGAAAGCATTATCAGATCAGCCTATGCTTGCCTTGATTTAACCATTGCCAACGCCTCGAGCCAACCACGAAAATCTTTTTCAACCACCTCTCTTTCTCTGGAAGGCTGAAATTCGCACTCGACATCCCATATCTTATTTACTGAAGAAATTGAATCAAATAGTCCATAACCTACTGCAGCTAATACTGCTGCCCCTTTGGCGGTCGTTTCAATGTCTTTGGGCTTTTGAATTGTTAGTTGACACTGATCCGCCAGGAATTGTAGAAACCATTGGTTTACTGCCATACCCCCATCGGCTCTTAATAAAGTCAAATCCTGTTGACTATCCTCTCTCATGCACGTTAATACATCACGTGTTTGATAACAAACCCCTTCCAAAGCTGCTCTGGCAAAATGTGCCCTGTTAGTTGAGCGAGATACCCCTACAATAGCCGAACCTGATATTGATAACCAGTGAGGTGCTCCAAGACCAGTAAAAGATGAAACAAGATATACACCGTTATTGCTATCGAGACTTTGTGCTAATGTTTCGGTTTCACCAGAATGGGATATCAATTTCATTTCATCCCGTAACCATTTAACAGTTGTTCCGGCATGATAAATACTGCCTTCCAAACCATATATTGTTTTTTCTTTAATTTTATAAGCAATAGTAGTTAATAATTTGTGCTTTGAGAAAACAGGTTTATCCCCTGTGTTGAGCAATAAAAATCCTCCAGTACCAAAAGTAGCCTTAACCATTCCTCTATCGAAACAGCCTTGTCCAATTAAAGCCGCTTGTTGATCACCAGTCATACCTGTAATTGGAATTTCTACTCCAAGCCATTCTTTATCTATCACTCCAAAATGACTATCACTGGAGTGAACCTCTGGCAATATTGATTCAGGAATGGAAAACAATTCAAGCAACTGTTTATCCCATGTTTCATGATGAATGTTAAATAGCATAGTCCTGGATGCGTTGGTTATATCGGTCACATGCCTGGCACCTTTAGTCATTCGCCATATTAAAAAACTGTCTATTGTCCCAAATGCCAAATCTCCCTGGTGAACTAGTGATTGTGCTTGAGAGTTATTCTTTAGTAACCAGTTTAATTTGCTTGCTGAAAAATAGGGGTCAGGAAGTAGTCCAGTTTTCTCTTGTATCATTGAGGAGCATTCAGACAGGGAAAAACAAAATTCTTCTGTACGTCTATCCTGCCATACAATAGCTGGTGCAAGACATTCTCCTGTTTTTTTGTTCCAAATAAGAGTAGTTTCTCGTTGATTGGTAAGACCACAGCATAAAATTGCTTTTCCCTGAACTTGAGATACAACATCCCTCATCGCATTCAGAGTTTTTTGCCATATTTCCTCAGGATCATGTTCTACCCAACCCAAATTGGGGTAATATTGGGTAAGGGGGTACTGGCTGTTTGCGATTAAATCACCCTTAAGCGTGTAGATCATGGCACGAGTGCTACTTGTTCCCTGGTCAATGGCTAGTATATAGTTCATTATTATTAAGTCCCTCTCTATAATTATTATATTGAGTGTAATCTTTTTTCGGAGATAAAAACATGGATCAGGTTTTTGATGTTGCAATTATTGGTGGAGGCATCAATGGCTGCGGCTGCGCTGCAGATGCGGCATTAAGAGGACTGTCTGTGGTACTCTTCGAGCAAGACGATCTGGCTTCAAAAACTTCATCAAGTAGCACAAAATTGATTCACGGTGGTTTAAGGTATTTAGAGCATTATGAATTTGGTTTAGTCAAAAAAGCACTCCAGGAACGTCAAACGCTTCTCAATTTGGCTCCCCATTTAGTCCACTCCCAATCTTTTGTTTTGCCCTACTTAAAACATATGCGCCCCTCATGGTTACTGAGATTAGGTTTATTTTTTTATGATCATCTCAGCCGAAAAAATCATTTACCAAAATCCAAATCGATTCACAGAAATAATAAGAATAATTATTTCACTCCCCTAAAAGAGGAGTTAAATCGTGGTTTTCTTTTCTATGATGCCACCACAGATGATGCTCGATTAACCATTCTCAATGCCATACAAGCTAAAAATCATGGCGCAAGCATAAGACCACATGCCAAAGTAATCCACGCTGAGGTAATAAATAACGTATGGCATTTAACTATTCAGCCTACCAAAGGACAATGTTACAAAGCATATGCTAAAACTATCATTAATGCCGCAGGGCCGTGGGTTCAATCAATTGCCCAATTAACTCAAACACCTATCCAGAAAGATATTACCCTTGTTAAAGGTAGTCATATTATCGTACCTAAACTTTTTGAGGGAAATCATGCCTATTTCTTACAACATAATGACCAGCGGGTTATTTTTGTCATCCCCTACCACGGCTTTAGCATGATTGGAACTACCGATATCCACTATAGTGGAGATCTTAACCACATAGAGATCAGTGAAGAAGAAACAGATTATTTAATTGAATTAGTGAATGCTTACTTTAAATTTAAAATAACAAAAAGAGACGTAGTCCATTCATGGAGTGGTATAAGACCTCTATTAGCTGATGATAGTAAGGAATTAAAGTCATTAAGTCGCGATTATTCCTATGAATTTTATAACTCGCCTGCGCCCGTTATTACAATTTTTGGTGGGAAAATAACCACATACAGGCAATTGGCCGAAGAAGTAATAAATCAACTTTCCTCTATATTCCCAGGAATAAAGCCATCGAAAACAAAGCATACTCCTTTACCGGGAGCTACTTTAGCGGATATGAGTTTTACACAATATGTTAATTACGCCAAAACCAAATATCATTGGCTGGATAACGCATTGTTAAATCGCTACCTCAATACATATGGTTGTTATACTGAAATTTTTCTTTCTCAATGTAACAATATGGAAGCAATGGGGAAAAAATATGGCTCTTCACTCTATCAGGTGGAAGTAGATTATCTTGTTTTAGAAGAATGGGCGAATTATTGTGATGACATACTAAACCGTCGTACCAAGCTCGGTCTTACTATGGATAATTCTAGTAAAAAAGAACTTGCGGATTATCTGGCCAGTATTTCTACATATCCTTCTGCTCAAGCTGAGCTCGTATTTCACTAACATCCGCATCAAGTGCTTGTTGCGCCAACTCTTTTAAAGTGGACTCGGGTATGCTTCCAGCATCAGAATATATAACAATGCTGTCTTTAAAAACCATAAGATGAGGTATGGAACGAATCTCGAAAAAATCTGCCAACTCTTGTTGCTCTTCAATGTTCACTTTAACAAATTTAATAGCTGGAAACTGATCCGAAACTTGTTCATATACTTTTGAAAATTGCTTACAGGGAGCACACCACTCAGCCCAGAAATCAATAAAAACTATCTCATTGTCATTAATTAATGATTCAAATTCGGCACTAGTTATAGTCTGGGTCGGCATGTTAGCTCCTAAGTTTCGAGTATCGTTACGATGTTATCAAATATTTGCTCTACTGTACCTGTACCACTAATAGTATGAAATTTTGGAGCTTCTTTAGAACCAGATTCAGCCCACTCCTTATAATATTGCACCAATGGCGCTGTTTGGCTATGGTAAACCTGTAAACGTTTGCGTATTGTTTCCTCTTTATCATCATCACGTTGAATCAGGGGTTCGCCTGTAATGTCATCTATGCCCGGATTTTTCGGCGATTGATTCACAACATGGTAAACCCTTCCCGAAGGCTGGTGAATACGGCGTCCACTGATGCGTTCAATTATTTCCTCATCATCGACGGCTATTTCTATTACATGATCCAAGTGGATTCCTGCATCTTTTAAAGCTTCAGCCTGAACCAAGGTTCTTGGAAAACCATCAAACAGGAATCCTCTGTCACAATCAGAATTTTTTAGTCTTTCCTTCACTAACCCGATAATAATATCATCAGACACCAACCCACCTGATTCCATAATTTTTTTGGCACTTAATCCTAAAGACGTACCTTTTGCTATAGCAGCACGCAACATATCACCGGTAGAAATTTGAGGAATTTTATAACGGTTAATTAAAAGTGAAGCTTGGGTTCCTTTGCCGGCTCCCGGTCCACCTAAAAGCATTAATCGCATCCAAAACTCCTTAAATAATTCGTAATCATTATATACTTCAAATATAGTAACATATTAGCACTATAAAATTTTATAATTATTTAGCGCATGTTGACAAATAATTTTGGCCATGCATAGTCTTAAAAAACTATACGGATTGAGTTAGTACATTATAAGCTAGCCATCGTCACCTTATTTTTCAAAGTTTATTCCATTAAGAATAAACCGGATGTTACCTGATTTTCTATTTGAGAATAGAAATTTATACTTACTTACGATTAACCTCAAATTATGGTGATTATTTTAAATACAAAAAATCCTATACGTTCCAAGTCTGACTTCATTGCTATCGGTAAGTCCACAATCAGGTCATGTTATTACCACCAGGAACGTGACTTTAACGAGCCTTGGCAAGAATTGAGCTGCATACCATAAAGTTGAGATTTAGCTTTCACCTTACGTGCTACAGAAATCAACCATGGTTTTTTCAAATAGGTTTTTCTTTGATAACCGCCAATTCCTTCATGATAAGCCAAATAAAGTGAGTAAGCATCTGCTCGAGGAATACCTGCTTTAATATTAGCCTGATTAGCATACCAACCTATAAAATCAACGCCATCTCCAAAATCGTCGCGTGATGACCAAAACCATCCATTAGTACGTTTATAATTGTCCCAAGTCGAACGCAACGCTTGAGTATATCCGTAAGCAGTTGAGGGTCTTGTCCATGGAATTATCCATAACAGTTTGGTTCTTGGTGGCCTGGCTCTGGCATTAAATTTTGATTCCTGATGAATAATTGCCATTTGGACCGGAACCGGAACCTTCCAACGCCGCTCAACATCCTTCGAATCCACATACCACTTCGGATATTGTTTAAATATATTACAAATATTATTAATGTCTGCTGGAGGTTTGCTGACACAGCCTGCGAGTAAAATGCTAAAACAAAGTAAAGTAAATCTAATCTTCATGATTTAATGATAAAAAACTCATCCTGCAATATTGAATATCAATACTACGATATAAGATATTAATTTAAAAAATATTGTATCAAATATACTACTTACAATCTATGTCATTTAAAGTTACTTCTATTTCTTCACATGATACAATCAATCTCACATCTAAATTGTAAGATTGATAGATCTGGAGTATTTTACAAATCCCAAGACTTATTGATCGTTTCAAGCCAATTTACAAAATAAGAATTAATACCGAATTGGATTAGTAAATTATGACAATACTTGTTTTTGATATTGAAACAATTCCAGATATTGAGTCAGGGCGAAGGCTTTTTGCACTAGATGGCTTATCCGATGAAGATACAGCATATGCTATGTTTGCCTTAAGGCGTGAGAAAGCAGGCAATGATTTTTTGCCTCATTACTTACAAAAAATCTGCGCTATATCTTTAGTAATCAGTCATGGAACTCAAATAAAAGTATGGTCTCTTGGCGATGAACATTCTGATGAAAAAGAATTAATAACCCGTTTTTTTGCTGGAATTGACAAACATACACCCACCTTGGTGAGCTGGAATGGCAGTGGTTTTGATCTTCCTGTACTGCATTACCGTTCTCTACTCCATAGAATTAGTGCGCCCACTTATTGGGAAACAGGGGAAAATCAGCAAACCTTTAAATGGAATAATTATCTAAGCCGTTTTCACTATCGACATATTGATCTAATGGACGTCCTTGCAGGATATCAGAACAAAGCTTTTGCTCCCCTTGATGATATTTCAACCATGTTAGGTTTCCCTGGAAAAATGGGAATGAGTGGCTCAAAAGTTTGGGAACAATACCAGGCAGGCCAATTAAAAGAAATAAGAGATTATTGTGAGACAGACGTACTCAACACCTATTGTGTGTATTTAAGATTTGAGCTGATGCGTGGCACAATTAGTCAGGAAGGTTATGACAGAAAAATGGAAGAACTCAAAAACTATTTAGGTACCGAGCAAGATAAGATGCATTTACAAGAATTTCTCAAAAGAATGCCTTGAATATCTAAATCATCTATGTAAACTAACTGCCCTATCCTGACAGGGCCTGGCTCTAAAAAGGTCTCTGCCCCGTAAAAGTCAGGCTATGACTATCTGCTTCAATAACTTCCAAGGCTTTGACGAAGTCATTACTTTTCAAATGACTTAAGGTGCTATGATACCGTTCAAGCCCTAGCTGCTCGTAAGAGCTCAAATCAACTGCATTGGCTCCATTTGCCAATTGAGTCCATGACCAAATCGTTATCCACCATTCAATGATGGGTTTATAAACTTCTATCCATGCCAAAAGAGAGTCACTCAGTTCCTCTGTATTAAAGTAAGCTTGCAACAGAATAAGCTGTTGTTCTCGGTTTAGCTTGGCCTCAACCATAAAATAAACTAAATCCCAAATAAAATCATTATTACTGGAATATTCCCAATCAATCTGATGAATCTTTTCTGAACTCTTGATTTCTGGATTTTCCGACAAGATAAAATTAAGTGGCGTTGTATCATTATGGCAAGGAAATTGCAGAATATGATAAGAAGAAAAAATCCCCTGTAGCTTCTTCATCTGTTGCTCAATGAAATCTATTTCCCCAGGGAAATTAAAGCGTTTTCGTTTTAATAAATCCAACAGATCTTCATTTCGCTCAAAAAAATGAGTATCATTATCAAAAGAAGAAGACTTATGAAGTCTTCTCATCATAGTCGCTACCTCACACAGAATTTCCTTTCTGGCCAACGCTTTATCATCCAGCGCATGCACTCCCTCTATAAAGCGCGTTACTTGCAACCCATCTTCTGGATCAAAAAACGCTATCGGAACATTCAGTCCAAGTTGCTCAGCTTGTTTAGCATTATGAGCTTCATCTCTTCTGGTTATAAATGCTGAAGATCCTTTCCCAGGAATCCGCATAACCCATTTCTCAGGTGCATTTTTGATTCTTAGCCTAAATGTGGAATTCGTCATACCACCTGTCATTAATTTTAATTTCAAAACGTCAAGACCCAGATTCGCAAATAGCGGTATTCGATGAATCACTGGTAGGATAGATAGGTATTGTCGGGTCAATTGGACAAGTCGAGACCAATCTTTATTCACTAAAGAAGCCACAGACTGAGACTTGGGGTCTAGTAAACTGAGTATGTAAGTGATTAAATGTTCGCTTAATTTGGGTTTATTATTATCATCGCCAAAAAAGTATAATTTCATAAACGTCTTTATTAATTAATGACAAAACTGAATGCATTATATAAAAACTGATAATAAAATAACATATAATTCATCATTACTTTCCTGGGAATACTGAATGTTTTTGCACATGAATCGCTACATTAGCCTCTATTTTCTGCTCATTCTATTAATTGCACCATTTCACCTCCTTGGATTAGATAGTTATTATTACTGGGATTGGAGCAGGCATCTGGCTCTATCCTACTATGATGGTTCTCCCATGATTGCCTATTTTATCCGAATAGCCACACTTTTATTTGGAGATACTCTCTTTGCTTTAAACCTGGTTACTATAGTTTCTACTGCCTTGACCAGTTTTATAATTTATAAAACAGCGAGACTATGCCTTAACAAGGAAGCCAGTTATGTTAGCGTCTTAATTTGGCTATTTTCACCATTAGTCACTTTGGATTTAATCAATCAAACTACCTATGACACACCGTTAACTCTTTTTTGGGCATTAACCCTTTATTTTACAATAAGGTATATCCAGTTTAATCGAAATCAGGATTTGTATTACACAGGTTTGAGTATAGGCCTTATGCTGTTATCCAAATACTCTGGTATTGTTCTCGTGCTGGCTTTACTTATTTTTTTGGTTGCAACACCCTATAGACGACTTTTTAAATCCAGGCATTTTTATTTGGCATTAACCCTGGCAATCATTGTCTTCAGCCCGGTTATTCTATGGAATGCTCAACATGATTGGGTATCCATTCGCTACCAGTTAAGTACACACCAAACGCAAAATGCTCATAATACGATGGGGAGTATCTTGCATACCTTTTTTAATATATTCCTCCCTGCCATTAATTTTTTATTCATTCCCCCTACGTTATATCTATCCAAAAGTGTTCCTAGAAAATCCCCTGTATTTTATTTGTGCCTTATTATTTGCATAACATTTGTTCTTTTCTATTTATTTGTTGCCGGCAAAGCTACGATAAGAGGATATTGGCTGAGCCAATATATAATTACTGCCAGCTTATTAGCCGGTTATTGCTATCAAGAATGGGCTTATCGTAACTCCACTTATTTATTAATTGTATTCTACGTTCTGACCAGTGGAATTATTTTGATGAACAATACCACGCTTTTCAGTTTTGGATATTCAAAAAAACTGGCTTATTATCAATCGATACAACTACTCAATCATTCTGATGAAAAACTCCCGGGTATAGTCATAACCCCAGGATGGTTTGAGGCACGCATGCTGTTCTTTCTTAAAAATAAACCAACAATTTTTACCTTTGACTGTGGTTCAATGCAAAATCAATACAAGTATTGGTCACCTAATCTGAATACCCTTGACGAAGTATTATATATTGATACATTTGATAGATTATCATGTGTTAAAAAATACTTTACTCAGTGTCAATCATTGAATTTACCAGCAATCTTTGATGAAAAAGGTAAGCCAATCATTTACGCCTATCGTTGCAGTAATAAGCTAGATACTTAAAGAAACGAGATTTGCGAAAAACATAATCCCTTAGTTAAAAAATGTTCTTTATGAGGGAATTTAGTTTATCTAAACTCATTACACTTTTGTTTTCAAACTTGAGTTTCTTTAGAAGGGTTTGAATTAAGAGAACGAGTACCTTTTGATGACCAAATAATATTTGAATAAAACAGGTAATTGATAATAGATCCAATACCCAGACCTGAGGCTACAATGATATTTTCTTTCAAAATACCTTGCCCAAAGTAATGAACAAAAATATGAACCCATAGGCTTTGGAAATAAACCATAAAGGTGGAATAAATAATAAATTGTGTAAAACGGCTAAGCATGGATGTTTTAGCTATATGGAAATCTGTTTTTTGTTTGAAAGTAATGGAATGGTGAAATATAAAATTGGATACAATAGCAGCACTGATAGCAACTTGACTGGACACCAGAGCAGAATGGTTCGAACTCCGCAACCAATTGTATAGGCTAAATTGAATCAATGCTCCAAGGGATCCCACACAGCACATGGTAAGGTACTGGCGCAACTCTCTCAAGCGAAGGGTAAGAAGAATACGCAAGGTATCAATCATACTGTTCTTAGGTAATTTGCTTTTCCCTTTTTCTCTATCAATAAATTGAATAGGAAACTCAATGATCCTGGCTTTTGCCTTATGTAAAAGCCAGTATAATTCAAGTTTATACGCGTAGTTATTGGATAGAAAGTTTGAAGGCAATAGTTTCTTTAACAGATTAGTACGCGTTGCCCTTAAACCAGAAGTAAGATCTTTATATTTTCCAGTTAATAACATACGAGCAATCCAATTACCTCCTACAGATAATAATTTACGATGGAATGCCCAGTTTGAAGGAATATTTCCTCCTGAAATATATCGGCTCCCCACTACTACATCATGTTGTTTAAGTAACTCTAACATCGGAGCAATATAACAAGGTTGATGAGAACCGTCTGCATCAAACTCAAATACAATATCTGCATTCAACTTGTCTATTGCAATTCGCATGGCTTGCAGGTAAGCGGAACCAAGTCCAGTTTTCTGTGGTTCTTGTGCAAAATGCACACGTTGAGAGATATAGGCAAGCTCTTGGACTATATGGGCTGTTGAATCTGTGGAGTGACTATCAAATACAAGAATATGAACCTGATAATCTGTTAATGAACAAGTCTCCTTAAGAATCAAATCAATCGTATTAGAAATATTATCTTCTTCATTGTAGGTAGGGATAATAACAACGACTTTTTCTTTGTTGGGCATACTGATCAGATCATAAGAAGCAGATTATAGAAGTAAGCAAATCTTATCAAATGGTAGACTTGCCGTAAACAAACTTTAAGTTGCAGTTACTATTGTACAGATTTATTCTCTGTATATTGCAAGTTCTATATTACTTACAGAAAAATTTATCAGATTTTCTACCAAATTATGAAATAAACGTATATACTGTTAGACCGCCTTTTAGAAACAATTGATTCAGGGTTAATGCTATGTCTGAACCACTAATTAAAATTTCATACAGACAGGCCATTATCTTTGCTTGCTTCTTAGTTTTATATGAGTTTTTGACTTACATAGCCAATGACATGATCATGCCAGGTATGATCAATGTTGTTAAATCATTCAACGCGCCCGAAAGTATTGTTGCCACTTCTCTAACTGTCTATGTACTGGGAGGAGCCAGTTTGCAGCTTATACTTGGTCCACTATCAGATGCTTATGGCAGAAGACCTATGATGTTAATAGGATCGTGCTTGTTTTTTCTATTCACTCTTTTAATTGCAAGCTCACACTCCATGAATCAATTTTTAATCGCCCGATTTTTCCAAGGAATGGGGTTGTGCTTCATCGGTGTAATAGGTTATGCAACCATTCAAGAAATATTTGAGGAAATGGACGCTATTCGATTAATTGCAATCATGGCTAATGCCGCAATATTAGCTCCATTGTTAGGGCCACTATTGGGAGCCATAATCATTCATTATGCATCCTGGCGTTTAATTTTTATTATTATCGCTTTGGGGGCTCTTTTAGCCTATTGGGGATTATGGCGATTTATGCCAGAACCGATAGGAGAGATAAAAAAAGACGGTCAGATTATACCTAAAACACCGTTCTCACTGAACTCCATAATTCAAAATTATAAAGCATTATTATCTAATCCTGCCTTTTGTTTTAGTGCAATAGCAGAAGGTCTTGTAGGGATCCCCTGTATCGCCTGGATTGCTCTGGCACCAATCATATTAATTGCCGAAGCAAAATTGACTGTAATTCAATATGGTCTATGGCAACTACCCATCTTTGGAGCAACAATTTTGGGAAACTGGTGCTTACATCATTTAACTTATAAATATAAAATCGAGCGAATTATTTTTATAGGTTGTATCATAATGGTAGTGGGGCTTGCTCTGACAGCTCTCCTCCCTTATTTCTATGGCAATAATTATTTGTATTTGATACCAGGAATCATAGTTTACTTCTTCTCATTGAGTGTGATTAATGCCCCCTTGAACAGGTATTGTTTATTTGTGACTTCGGTAAGCAAGGGAACAGCATCTGCATTAATCAGCCTAAGCATTATGATCATCGGGGCTATTGGAATAGAAATAGCTAACCTGTTTTATGAACATCACAATAATTTGCATTTTGCCATCTATTGTAATGTTGTTGGATTATTATTTTTAATCTTTATAGGTTTAACCTTTTTTAAAGGTGCTCCCAAAAAATCTGAAATTCATGATGAAGCAAGTAGTAATATATCTAACTCTTAAGAGCAGCCCTCATTTGCATAACCTGATTGCTTTGTTTTAGGGAAATGACGAAAACATTGACATGGAGTAGAGTTAACGTGCATTAAATTGAGTCATACTAGAACATTTGCAATGCTAGACCAGGACTAAAGAGACAGCTCTTGCAAAAAGTCTAATATAAGAATTTACGTCTCTGAATTATCACTAGATTACAGCAAATTTTAGTTGGATATTTTCTCAACTCACTTTATCTAATCGCTACGATATCGACTTCATTTGTATTAACGTGAGTTTTATAGAGAAAGATTACATAGAAACCCGCCGATATCCAGGATCCGTTCGGGCTGAGGAGATGCGTAAGCATCGTCTCGAAGCCTTGGAAAAAAAGCTGAAGTCCCATATAAGGCTTCTTGACGGCATAAATGCCTCCTCACCCCGCGCGGCTTGAGATAACGACTGATCTTATCCATCACTCACGTTATACTATTAAAGCCTTATCAGGAGATAACGTGAGTAAGGTATTGATTAATACTACTATTAAATTCTGCGCGCAGGATGAGATTCCTTAAGCAAAAAAATGGCAATAAGCAAACTGGCAAGGAAACATACAGGCATAACTAACAATGCGGTCTGATAACTCGATATGCTGTATACATGAGCACCATTGACAATTCGCCAGGATCCCGTCTGTTGCAAGATATAACCAACGAGAGGCTGGAAAATGGCACCACCAATTAGTACTGACAAATTATTAAATCCAGATGCTGTGCCAACTAACTCAGGTGTATTATTTTCTTTAACTACTGCAAAACTTACCGTCTGTCCTCCAGCACCTAATCCTAAAACGAACAACACAACATAAGCCCAATTATAAGATAGTTCAGACCAATAAAGGATGATCAGAGTTGCAATCAACCCCAAAACCGCACTGATAATCAATGCAATACGACGACTCTCCAATTTGTCACTCAACCAACCTAATAATGGACTACCAACACCAATGCCTAGCCAAATCATACTGCATAAGCCTGAGGCAGCCACCACACTCACTTGAAATTTTTCCTGCAAAAAGGGAACTCCCCAAAGTGCGGCAAATACAGCAATAGGGGTCCAAATTGCAAAAGCATAACCGCCAATGATCCAGGTATAAGCATGTTTACATACAGCCACTAAGCGCTTCCATTCATCTCTTAAATAATGAGAGGGTATTGTCTGATTTTGCTGATGAGGATAATCACGAATAAATACCCAAAATAAAATAGCCAAGAGAAATCCAACACCCGCTAAAATAAAACTTGCACTTCTCCATCCAACCAAATCAATCAAAGCTGCCAATGGCATTTCCCCAAACATAGCGCCTACTGAACTCATCAACTGCGCTACTCCTGCTAGAATTGCAAAATAATAAGGAGGGAACCAGCGTGAAATAAGTACCAAAACACCAATAAAAGAAAATGCAGAGCCTATTCCTATCAAAAACCTACCTATGCAAGCCGTAAATACACTGTCTGTGGAAGCAAAAAAGGCAGAACCGAATGCGCACAAAACAATTGCAAAAGTCATTAGCTTGCGCGGACCATAACGATCATATAAAACTCCTGCTGGCAATTGTGTAGGGGCATAAGCATAAAAATAAAAAGCTGAAATCACACCAAAGCCTTGACCAGTCACCCCAAAAGTTTTCATCATCGACTCTGCCATAACGCTTGGCGCTACTTGTAATATAAATTCATACAAATAGAATGAAGCAGCCAGAAAAAAAATAAAATATGACGTTGCAAGTGTATTTTTTGCTCCACTAGCTGAAGCGACGTTGTAATGTGCGGTCAATTTAAAATCACTCTGTTAATTTTTATCAAATTAAACCTTATGCTTCTTTAGTTTGTCAATATGATTTTATTATAGGATACACTGCACCCAAAATTGCAATACCTTTAGCTCCTGTTATTGATGTTAAGTCGACAGGGATTTGGTTAATAGTCTGTGCCGCTAACCATGCAAACATCATTGCTTCGAGATAATCAGGACTAAACCCTAACTCTGCTATGCTTTTCACTGCCATCCCAGGCAATAGACCTGCTAAAGTCTCTTTCAAATGCGTATTATGGGCCCCTCCTCCACAGAGATATAATTGTTTCACTTCATTAGATGTATTTAATATCGTTTCTGCTATAGCATGGGCTGTAAGCGCCAATAAGGTAGCCTGAATATTTACTGGTGTATAATCCGGTTTTAAATGTTTTTGTAGCCAGGATAAAGAAAAATATTCTTTTCCTATACTTTTAGGCGAATCCAAATGGAAAAATGAATCTTGTAACAAGTGTTCAAGTAGAGGACGAATCACTTCACCCTGGCTGCCCCATGCACCGCTTTTATCATAGAGAGCTCCTTTGTTCTTATATATCCATGCATCCATCAGGCAATTGCCTGGTCCTATATCCCAACCTGTAGTCAATTGGTTCTTTGCAATGAAAGTAACATTAGCAATACCACCAATGTTAACAATTGCAACAGGCTCATTTACTCTGGAAAATATCTGTTGATGATAAAGGGGAGCAAAAGGCGCTCCTTGACCTCCATTTACCAAATCCCTTGTTCTAAAGTCAGCTACAACGGTAATGCCAGTTAAAGAAGAAATAGTATGTCCACAACCCAGCTGCAAAGTATATGGAATATTTCCACTTGTGTCATGGCAGACTGTTTGGCCATGACTGCCAATAGCCTGAATTTCTTTTGGATGTACTTTTATTTCAATCAAGAGTTGACGAACTGCTTCTGCAAACTCCCTGCCAATTAGAGTATTCAGTTGGCAAATCGAAGCCAGTGTTAAATACTTACCCAAGATTAAATCATCAAGGTTTTTCCTGACGTCATTACTATATTGTTTAGTAATTCCGTGAATTAATTGATTGGACGGAAGCTCAAGCAAAGCAGCATCTATGCCATCCATACTGGTACCTGACATCAAACCGACATATAAGCTCATTAATTACTCTAAATTTGAAATAGGATTCATAAATACTACTAAAACCTTTCTTCACAGGCAAAAAAATTACTATTTCTACTTTGAAAAATAATAAGTTCAGATGAGAGTTACCATTTACCAGTTATTTATGCTTGTCGTTTGATATTAAAACAATTGTAGAAATTGTTTGTAGTAATTTCTGCTATCTCTTGGAAGTCCATTCCTCTGAGTTGTGCGATAGTTTCTGCAACATGCTTCACTAAGGCGGGATGATTTTGCTTTCCCCTGTGTGGAACTGGGGCCAAATAAGGAGAGTCTGTCTCTATCAATATTCTCTCTAAAGGTATCTGTGTGGCTACTTCTTGCAAGGAAAGAGCATTTTTAAAAGTAACTATTCCGGAGAATGATATATAAAAATTCAAATCAATTGCTCTTTGAGCAATCTCCAAGTCTTCAGCAAAACAATGCATGACGCCACCTATCTGACTAGCCCCTTCCTCAGCCATCATCAGCAAAGTATCTTCAGCTGCTTGCCGGGTATGAATAATTAACGGCTTGGCAGTTATAAGTGCGGCCTTGATATGTTCTCTGAAGCGATCCCTTTGTAAAGATTGAGCTTCTTCAGTTGGATTACGATAGTAATCAAGTCCTGTTTCTCCTATAGCAATACAGGCAGGATTTTGAGCCAATTCACATAACATCTGTGCAGTAACAGGATAATTCATTTCACTATTCGGATGTACTCCAACAGAAATGCTAATATCAGGATAATCTTTAGCCAAATGCTCTAATTGAGGATAATCGCTCAACTCAACACAAACAGATAAGAAATGCTCTACCCCATTCTCGCGAGCCTGATTGATTACTTGAGCAAGATCATGATTAAAATAAGTTAAATCGATAAAATTTAAATGACAATGAGAGTCTACTAGCACATTTATACCTCAAAAGAATATCAATAAATAGGTTGTTAATTAATAAATTATAATTCTAGATAGTATCTGTAACCTGACATGATTTTAACATTCCCGCCAAATAGGTTTCTATCTTATTACATAAATAACGACTATTTTCTCCAGTAAATTGAACACCAACTCCCGGAGGCTTATTACCTTGCGCACCTTTAGGAGTAATCCAGACTACTTTACCAGCGACCAAATAAGGTTCATTTTCATTGAGTAACTTAACCGATAATTCAAGTGATTGTCCTAAAGGATAAACGTGTTGAGTTCTTATAAAAAGACCGCCACCTTTCACAAAAGGCATATAAGCTATATATAAAGTTGCTTCATTGGGAAATGAGCAGTTTATAAGCTGTGGTTTTTCGGTCATAACTCCTCCGTTTAATCAACAGGCATCCTCCATGAATAGTCCTATTTTAACTCATCATCTTGCTCACTTCGCTCTACTTAATAAAAAACTCAGTTTACAAGCAATGGTTTAATTCCTTTAAACTCAATTAATAATCAACAATCAAAGAAAATAATAAATCTTCTAAAACCAATGTATGATTTATATTCATATTATGGCTTAATTTTCTTAACAAAGTGTTGATTTTATCTATTTGAGCAAAAATCATTACCGGATTGAGTAATGAGGAGAGCTTATTTAATTGTTTTGCTAACGTACCAGAATAAACTACTTGAAACAAATGCATATACTGTATTTGAGAATAGACCAAATATAAAAACCACAAAAAAGTACTTAATTCATATTGAATCCATTGCGCAGCCAAAGCACATGGATGCTCTCTTAATTCAACGATTGCAATCAAGCCTTCTAAAATGGATTCTGAATGCTTGAGGAGCATTGTACTATTTGATTCCTGTGTATAGTACTCCCCTAAAGCCAATAAATTATTACAAGACAATTCATCAAAAACAGAAAATTGTGTCATTTGGCATCGGCTTAATACAGTCGGCGGTATATTATTAATTTGCTGTGCTAACAAAATAAAGATTGTATGTTTCGCTGGCTCTTCCAGAATTTTCAATAGGGCATTTGATGCGGCAATATTCATTGATTCAGCAGATTCGATAATGATTAGTTTATGATTAGTCCTTTGTGGTGTTAGAAACGCCGTGTTCTGCAATCCCCTAATTTGATCAATTTTAATAATTCCACCACTTTTTTCAGGCTTAATCCATTCTACATCTGGATGCTCAAAACGCCCTATCATTTGACAATCCATGCAAGTCAAACAAGGTTCATTCTGCTTTATTTTACACAAGAGTAATTTGATCGCTTGAGTAGTAAATTCTATAAGACCACCATGTAAAGAACCTAAAAATAGCATGGCTTGAGGAATTCGCCCTATCGCCAATGCCATTTGCATTTTCTGCCATTGTTCTTCATAAGTAATCATATGCTATGCTCTATAAACTCCTCGATTACTGATTGTATGGAGTATTGAACCTCCTCTAAAGGTCTGTTAGCATCAATCATGATAATTTCAGGATTTTTTTTGACAAGAATATGATATGTATTATGTATTCTATGAAAAAATTCGATAGATTCCTGCTCAATCCTGTCAAATTTCCCCCTTGATTTTGCTCTTTCCATACCAAGCTCAGGATTAATGTCCAAGTATAAAGTGAGATCGGGTTTGAATCCCTTTAAACAAAAATTCGATAGCTCATTAATAATCCGCATATCCATTTTGCGACCACCTCCCTGATAAGCTAAAGTAGAAAGCTCAAATCGATCAGCAATAACCCACTGTCCCTGACTTAAAGCGGGTTTTATCACTTGCTCAATCAATTGTATTCTTGCAGCGTACAGGAGTAATAATTCACTTCTATCATCCAGAACATTATTGTACTCTGGATTTTTGATAATACTTCTTAAAATTTCACCTATTATTGTTCCTCCAGGCTCTCTGGTTGTGATAGTACTGATTTTTTTTTGGGATAACAGTTCAACAACCAAATTGACAGCTGTAGATTTCCCTGCTCCTTCCAAACCTTCAATAACTATCAACTTCCCGGTTAACGATGACATTAATAATCCTTGCGTCTATATTGGTTAATTGCTTGTCTTTGTTGCTCATAGGTTTCAGAGAATTGGTGAGTACCATCCCCTTTCGCAACAAAATACAAATAATTGGATAATTGTGGATGTGCAGCAGCATCTATTGCCTCTTTACCGACCATTGCTATTGGGGTAGGAGGTAATCCTCTGTTCAAATAAGAATTATATGGTGATTCAATTAGCAAATCATTATGTGTTAATTTTCCTGTATATTGACTTCCAAGCCCATAAATAACAGTGGGATCCATTTGTAATGGCATTTTTTTCTTTAGCCTGTTTACCATTAC
Organism: Legionella pneumophila subsp. pascullei; assembly: GCF_900637585.1. Taxonomy (NCBI): domain Bacteria; kingdom Pseudomonadati; phylum Pseudomonadota; class Gammaproteobacteria; order Legionellales; family Legionellaceae; genus Legionella; species Legionella pneumophila. Next base: position 1,546,750 of record NZ_LR134380.1, on the reverse strand, counting down.
ACCAGAGATTAACTTTCTTTCTTGGGCAATTGCAGTTTCTTTTTCAATAATTGACGCAGCAATCAACAGCTCATAAGGAGTCTTATAAGGCAAATTTGGTGCTCTGTTTATCCAACTGACATTCAAATAATTTAATAAATTTCGATGAGCTTGTTGTAATAATGCCTTACTACTACTCCCACCCTGATATTGATAAGTGTCTGCAAGCAGTAATCCTTCTGCACTTGGATAATTTTCTTTTACTATTGACCAATCCTCTGGATTGTATTTCAAATAATTAGCTTGTCTTAAGTCATAATCTACTCTCTGCTGTGTAGATCCTTCGATAATCGTAAAATTTTGCGTAATTACATCACCAGCTACTACTCGCTTTAGCAGTTTCATTGCAGTTTCGCCAGGGGCAATTTGGTACACACCTGCCTTTAATTGATGTGATAATCCTTCAAAACGAATAATCAATAGAAAAAATTTTGCGGAACTTATTAATTTTTTATCTTGCAAGATATAGGCAAATTGATAAGCAGACGCTGCTCTATCCAAGGTTATAATCATTGGAACAGCACTTTTCGGAATTATTGGCGTATACAATAAACGATATACATTCCAAAATAAAAATAAAAAAGACATAAAAAACAAAGATAAAACAAAAATAACCAGTTTTTTATGTCTAGAAAATTGCATTTAGATTCGCTTGAACAGTAAGCTACCGTTTGTCCCACCAAAACCAAGAGAATTACTTAGAACATAATTAATTGTTCTGCTTTGTGGTACGTGTGCTACATAATTCAAATCACAGCCTTCATCAGGATTATCCAAATTAATTGTAGGTGGAGCTACCTGATCTCTTATAGCTAAAATACTGATAATTGCCTCTACAGCACCTGCAGCCCCAAGCAAATGGCCTGTCATGGATTTAGTTGAGCTAACTGCTAAATCGTAAGCATGATTCTGGAAAACACGTTTAATAGCTTTCGTTTCATTTAAATCGTTTAAATAAGTCGAGGTACCATGAGCATTAATATAATCAACCTGTCTGGGATCGACACCTGCATCCTGGATAGCTGCTTCCATAGCTCGTGAAGCTCCATCGGCATCTTCATCAGGTGCTGTAATATGATAAGCATCTCCTGACATACCAAAACCTACCAGTTCAGCATAAATTTTAGCTCCACGGGCTTTAGCATGTTCATATTCTTCTAACACCAAAATACCGGCACCTTCACCCATAACAAAACCGTCTCTATCCTTATCCCAAGGCCTTGAAGCTTTTTCAGGCTCATCATTCCTCTTGGATAAAGATCTTACTGCTGAAAATCCAGCGAGACATAGTGGTGTTGTAGTCATCTCGGCGCCACCACAAATCATGACATCAGCATCGCCATAAGCAATGATACGTCCAGCAAGCCCGATATTATGCGTTCCGGTAGTACAGGCGGTCACAACCGAAATATTAGGTCCTTTTAAATTATGCTTAATAGAAATCTGTCCGGCAACCATGTTAATAATACCTGCCGGAATAAAAAATGGTGAAACCTTACGCGGTCCACCTGCAACCAGTTTATCCTGGTTATTTGTAATTGTTTGAATACCACCAATGCCTGCCCCCACTGCGACCCCAATTCGACGAGATAAGGCCTCATCTATTTTTAAACCAGAGTCAAGCATCGCTTCATCAGCAGCAGCCATACCATATTGTGTAAAGACATCCATTTTACGGGCGTCTTTAATTGGCATGTGATTCTCAACATTAAAATTCTTGACTTTAGCCCAAATCTTAGTTGGGTATTCAGTAGTATCAAAATCCTCTACCAAACCTACCCCACTAACCCCAGCTAAAATATTTCGCCAAGTTTCTTCTACATTAAGTCCGACAGGAGTAAGCATACCCATGCCGGTAATAACCACACGCCGACTATTCAATGAGAGCTCCTTAAAAAAATTAAGCTTCTTCTTTATTTAAGTTAGATTCAATATAATCAATTGCTTCTTGAATTGTTGTAATTTTCTCAGCTTTTTCATCAGGAATTTCTGTTTCAAATTCTTCTTCAAGAGCCATAACCAATTCCACTGTATCCAGGGAATCAGCACCTAAATCATCAACAAAGGATGCATCATTCTTTAATTCTTCTTCTTTAACACCCAATTGTTCAACAACAATTTTGCGAACACGCTCTTCAACTGTACTCATAACGTAATTTTCCTCTTTCGGTTGATAGAAATTATTAAATACTGACGGCTAGTTTATTCAATTATACAGATAACGCAAGTGCATTTAACTCATATACATACCGCCATTGACATGAATTGTTTCACCTGTGATATATTTTGCGCTGTCTGATGCAAGAAAAGCTACAGCATCAGCAACATCTTCTGGCTGGCCCAGCTTACGCATGGGAATTCTTTTTAACATTTCTTCTTTCACCATATCAGGCAATGCGGTAGTCATATCTGTGTCGATAAACCCGGGGGCTACCACGTTTACAGTTATTCCTCTACTGCCAATTTCCTGTGCTAAAGACTTGGAAAAACCAATAACTCCAGCCTTGGCCGCAGTATAGTTTACCTGTCCAGAATTGCCACTAGCGCCTACAACAGAACCTATAGAAATTATTCTTCCCCAACGTGCTCTGAACATAGGTTTTAAACAAGCTTTGGTCATCCTATAAATAGAATTTAAATTTGTTTCTATTACTTTGTACCATTCCTCATCATCCATACGTAATAACAGGTTATCCGCTGTAATGCCGGCATTATTAACAAGAATGGAAGGGCACTGATCATTATCAGACAAGGTAGACATCAAATTTTCTACTTGCTCAGTGCTGGTTACATCCAAAACGATTCCTTTACCAGCCAATTTTTCTTTCTCAAAAAAAGAATTAATGGAAGCAGCACCCTGTTCAGTGGTTGCTGTTCCAAAAACAAAGGCACCATTTCTTGCCAATTTCTCGGCAACAGCACGACCGATACCACGGCTGGCACCAGTAACTAATGCAATTTTACCTTCTAAATTGATCATTTAGTTTCCTCTCAAACTGGGATATGTAAACGCTCTATGACTTGATCAAGACTAATGGTGTCATAAACGCTAATCGTAGTTAAATTTCTTTCAATTCTTTTTATCAAACCATTGAGAACCTTTCCTGGCCCACATTCGACAACGAGTTCAATTCCACGCTGTTGAATTAACTGAACCGTTTCAACCCAACGTACAGGGCTGTATAACTGTTCTTTAAGTTTATCTCTTATATGTTGAGTGGAATGATAAATACTTAAATCAACATTGCTTACTACATCGACTGAAGGAACCTGGAATTTTACTTGAGCCAAGTTTTCAGCAAACAGTTCTGCAGCATCTTTTAATAAAGGGCAATGACAAGGCACACTGACAGGAATTATCATCGCTAATCTGGCACCTGCATCTTCAGCCAATTGGATTAGTTTATCAACGGCTGTTCGATGTCCAGCAACAACAATTTGACCCAGAGCATTATAATTCGCTGGGGTAACAAGATGATTAGCTGTGCTGGCCTGCTCACATAACGAACGAACCTGTTCATCAGACAAGCCTACTATGGCGGCCATAGCCCCCTCTCCCAGAGGGATGGCATTTTGCATCACCTGTCCTCTGCGAGCAACTAACCGAGCAGCTTCCTTTAAAGATAAAGAATTAGCGCAAACCAAAGCAGCGTATTCTCCCAAACTATGACCAGCCATTACTTGAGGCTGGGGTACACCTAATTGTATTAATAAACGATAAATTGCAACATCAGCAGTTAACATAGCTGCCTGCGTATATTCAGTCTGGTTTAGTTTTGTTTCAGGACCATTTTGAACCAAATCCCACAAATCATAACCCAAGGCATCTGAAGCCTCTGCAAAAACATCGGTGATGACAGTATACTGTGGCATAAAGTCAGACAACATGCCTATAGACTGTGATCCCTGTCCAGGGAATACAAATGCTGTTTTTACCATAATAGAATTAATCCTTATTAATTAATTTAGTAACGAATAACCATAGCGCCCCAGGTCATTCCACCACCAAAGGATTCAATTAATAATATTTCATCCCTTTTAATTTGATTATTTTTAATAGAATAATCAAGGGCCAAAGGAATAGAAGCTGCCGACGTGTTACCTTGGTTGCCAATTGTAACAATAACATGTGACATAGGAAGAGATAATTTCTTAGCTATGGCTTGTATGATGCGTATATTGGCTTGATGAGGTATCAGCCAATCAATATCGGATTTTTTTAAATGACTTACTTCTAACACTTCATCAACAATATTACCCATGATATTAACAGCAATTTTAAATACCTCGTTACCTCGCATTCCAATCGTTGCGCGATCTTGTTCAAAAGTTGAATTACGAAGAACTAATAACTTATCAGAGTCATAGGCAGAATGTAAAACACTCCCCATAATACCCTGGCGATCACTTGCGCTTAAAACAACAGCACCTGCCCCATCTCCGAATAGGACACAAATCGAACGATCAGTCCAATCTACCGCTCTTGACATACTTTCGCTGCCTACGACAAGAACATGTTTGGCAGCCCCTGTAGTAATATATTGTTTTGCTACATCCATCGCATACACAAAACCACTGCACGCAGCACCAATGTCAAAAGCTGGAATTGGTCTTTTGATTCCTAAAGCATGTTGTACATGACAGGCAACACTAGGGAAAAAATAATCTGGAGTGCATGTTGCTACTAATATCAAATCAATATCTTCAGCATCAAGGCCTGATGCCGCCAGAGCTTGTTCTGCTGCTTTGGAGGCCATATAAGATGTTGTTTCGTGTTCTTGAGCAACACTACGACTACTAATACCAGTTCTGGTAACTATCCACTCATCGCTCGTATCGAGCATGGTTTCCAGCTCGGCATTAGTCATTTGTCGCTCTGGAGAGTAACTTCCAGTGCCATTAATAACAGCATTCTTCATAACAACAATCCTTGATTTATAAAATCATTTATTTGATCACGCACTAAATCAACAACATTATTTTTTACTTCGAGAACAGCCTGTTCGATAGCATGTTGAAAACCTACTTCATTGGCCCCACCATGACTTTTGACAACAATACCATTCAGTCCAAGCAGACTAGCACCATTATATCGCGATGGATCCAGACGATTTTTTAAGTGTTTTAAAGCAGGTAAAGCAATAAAACCAGCAATTTTTGTTAACCAGTTTCTGTTAAATGATTCCTTAAGGACAGTTAATAAAAGTTTTGCCAAGCCCTCACTAGCTTTTAATGCCACATTTCCAACAAATCCGTCACAGACCACTAAATCAACATCACCACTGTAAAAATAATCACCCTCAACGTATCCCACATAATTCATAACAGAACATTCTGCTAACATATGTGCGGTACGCTTAACCTGATCGTTACCCTTAATTTCTTCAACGCCAATATTAAGCAAACCGATTTTAGGTTTGGGTTTATTTTCTATTGCCTGTATTAATGCAGAACCCATCACAGCAAACTGAAACAAATGCTCCGCGCAAGAATCAACATTAGCTCCCAAATCAATGACTCTTGTTTTTCCACCCATGGTAGGTAACTCAGACACTATTGCTGGACGATCAATCCCCGGTAAAGTCTTTAAGACATATCGAGCGGTAGCCATTAAAGCACCTGTATTGCCTGCACTGACACAAGCCTGCGCTCTACCTTCCTTAACCAGGTTAATTGCTATTCGCATGGAAGAATCTTTTTTATTTCGCAATGCATGAGATGGCAATTCATCCATCGTAACAACTTCTGATGCATGGATGATAGTAAATTGCTGACAGGACAACATGCCATATTTTTTCAAAGAAGCACTGATCTTGTCTTGAACTCCTACAAGCAATAGTTTCAAATCAGGGTTGTTTTTAATAGCACGAATACAGGCAGGAATCACAATATCCAGGCCGTGATCCCCACCCATCGCGTCAATTGCAATGGTGATATTCTTCAAGAAAGTTACTCTTGTTCGTAAGCGGTTTCAGCGTCAATAATTTTTTTGCCTCTGTAATATCCATCCGGAGTCATGTGATGACGAAGATGGGTTTCACCAGTTGTTGGATCTACTGATAGAGTAGGCTTGGTTAATGCATCATGAGAACGCCTCATATCACGACGTGAGCGTGATTTTTTATTTTGTTGTACGGCCATTGTATTACTCCTAAACAAATTGCATTCATAAAGCGGGAATATTACCGATATTTTAACTTCAATCCAAGTATTAATTATCAAAATATCAAGAAGTTTCTTTTTTCCCAGTTAAAATTTCATTGATTTCGTTAGCACATTCATTAATATCAGGATGAACTTGTGGTGCATACAAATGCAGTTCATCAATAATTAAATCATTTAAATCAACTTGCCAGTTTGAAGAAACCAAGCATTCATATTGACTCAAAAGTTGCTCAGCTCTCTCATCATTTCGGCAAACAGCAATAACGGTCGAGTTATTATAGCATACAGTGAAGTTTTCCATACATCGCTGACATACATTGTTTAAGTTGCCTTGCACTCTAAGATGAATAAGATAAAAATCATCTTTTGCCTCTATATGATAAGACGCATGCAAATGGCATCCAGGACTAACAAATGCGGGCAAACGCTCGTTTAAAATCACTTCCTTTTCTTGCTGGCCATGCTTTGCCATCTCTTGTAAATGAATCATAGATAATTATCCAAAATATGGAATGCGTTACTTTTCAGTCTTTCAAGTTGTGTACAAGCACTTATTAACCGTTTAAGGCTTACTAGCGTAAAAAGACTAAAATGATAACTAACAACTAAAACAGAGTATTATCCAATTATATGTAAAAAATATCAACTTATTGGATAAACTATATCAGATCCTGCGCATGAAAAATTCTCTTGACATTCTTCAACATATGCATAGAGGACATGGAGTTTTTTCTCATTAGACTTTGTAACGGAATAAATCGATTTTAATAATTCGGAATCTTCCCAACTTCTAAACTCATCCGCAACCGTAAAAATCTACGGTTGTTTTAAATTATAAAGCAGCAGGATAATAAATATCCCTTTTTGCTATAGGATATTGCAAAATGAAAAATATTATTTTATCAGTACCCGTCGTTTTTTCTATATTCTTTCCTATTCCAAACAATGCAAGCAATTTTTACCCTAGCGGAATCGTGAGTGAATGGAATGCAATGCATACGGAAGGCGATCGTGTATTGGACTCCTTGAAGATTAACACGGGCAGCTTATATAATGTTGTAAGCCAATGGGATGGAAATGGAGAAATTTTTAATTTCAATGCAGGCCACATACGTATTCCTGATAGCCCAAGTCTTAATCCAATGGATTCATTTACAATAAGTACCTGGGTTAAAATCAACTCACATAATAGCTCAACATATCAAACGCTTGTGAGTAAAGTCCAGCGTAATGAGAATATGCATAGCACTGATCTCCTGTCTTACGACGCAACCGACATTGAAGGAACAAGTGCTTCACGTGGGAATTATTCGAAAACAGTTTTTGATGGTCGTTATATTTATAGTGTCTCAATACCACCAATAGGAAGTGCGTCTAAAATACTTCGCTACGATACTCGGTCAAACTTCACCGATCCTTCAGCGTGGAACACATTTACTATGCTAAAATTAAAAAAACAACCCGATGATAGACATTGGTATTCTGGATATAACAGTTTAACATTTGATGGAAGATATATTTATCTAGTACCCACAAGCTATTCCTATGAGCCTAATCATGGATTTGCTCTACGTTACGACACACATGGAGCTTTGGACCATACTTCATCATGGAAAAGTTTTGATATAAAAACACTTGATGGAATGAGCGATCTTGTGCGCTTTAGAGATGGTGCGTTTGATGGTAAATACGTTTACTTTACTGGAGGGGGCGTTAAAAAATCAATTGGACAAAAGATAGCTCGGTACGATACCTCGCTCAATTTTGATGACCCAAACTCATGGACCTATCAAGCTATTAACCTTATTCTACCTAATGTAGGCAATACTGTTTACAATTCCACTGTATTAGCTGGAAACTATCTGTACTTCATTCCTAGTGATGGGATGTTTGTCCGCTACGATATCACCAAACCTTTTAATAAGCCCACCAGCTGGACTTATTATAATGCAGCAAATACCAATGGAAGCAATTCAAGTATCAACTATATTGGTGGTGCCTTCGATGGTAGGTACATCTATTTTAGTCCAGGATCGGGCGCTTACGCTGAAAGTATGCTGCGTTACGATACCCAACAAGAGTTTAATAATCCTTCAGCTTGGTTGACTTATAGCGTAAAGGAGCCAATATCTTCAGGCAAATTTAGGTTAAAATCCTATAGTGGAATGGGTTTTGATGGGAGATACGTTTATTATTTTCCCTATAGATACAAAGAATATAATATCCCACGAGTTGAAGAGCGGTTTGGAGGCAGAATTCTACGTTATGACACAACAAAACCCTATTTAGAATCCTCTTCATGGAGTCAACTTGAATTTAATAATACCCAAGGTAATTTATTAAGCGTAACTTTTGATAATCGATATTTTTATATTCCAGTAGGAAACGGTTCTGCTTATAGAGCGATTATTACCCGCTTTGATACCTCATCGAATGATAATTACGCATTTTCATTCAATCGCAATTTCAGCTCTGACAATAACAGCGGAAGAACTCTAGGTCCAAATTTCAATATAGGTACCTCAAATGGATATTACTCACTATACAGTAATGCTGTATTAAATAATGGGTGGCATTTATTTACAGGGACTTATGATGGTTCAAAGATGTCTCTTTATATTGACACAAACCTTGCTACCAGTAGAAGTGCTAGCGGAGTCCTTAATATGAATAACGATGATTTATTGCTAGGCTCCTCTATCCATAATGCATTCAATTATTTTGGCGATATGAATAAAATACAATTATATAATCGTTCCTTAACTCTACTAGAAATAAAGCAACTATATCGTTTAAGTCCTTATGGGGGATGCGATTTGAGCGTAACAGACAGTTGCAAACGAAGTGACAATCGCAATAATTAGGCCAATATGTTTTCTTCCACCTCACTGAATAGCTCTAAATTGCATAACAGTGAGGTATTTATTATTCCCTTCTGAGGATACCCAAGCTAAATCTCTTGAAATCCCAATACCAAACTAACCCGACATAAGCCTTCACTAAAAATTCATTCGCTTAATGAAAATTTGGGAATACTTATGTTGAGCTGAGATTAAATTATACTTTTCTACAGTGTAATTAATTTGTTAAAATCGCATATTCCAATTTTAGTGTGATTCAAAAGAGAGCGGTATAAACCATTTATGAAAGCTAAAGTTATTGTTGGTATGTCCGGAGGGGTAGACTCTTCTGTAGCCGCCTGGCTATTGAAAGAACAAGGATACCAGGTGGAAGGTCTATTCATGAAAAACTGGGAACAGGACGATCACAATGATTATTGCCCTGCCGCAAAAGATTTGGCCGATGCTCAAGCCGTCTGTAATCAATTGCGTATACCACTGCATACTGTAAATTTTTCAAAAGAATACTGGGATAGAGTATTTGCTTATTTTCTGAATGAATATGAAAAAGGCAGAACGCCAAACCCTGACGTGTTATGTAATAAAGAAATCAAATTCAATGCCTTTCTAAATCATGCTTTAACCCTGGGAGCAGATTATATAGCCACTGGTCACTATGCCAAAAATACAATAGAAGGATGCATTGGCTATTTATTTAAAGCAAAAGACAGGGAAAAGGATCAAACGTATTTCCTTCATGCTGTTGAACCAGAGGCATTGGCCAAATCCATTTTTCCAATAGGTGATTTTACCAAGCCACAAATTAGAGAGTTCGCTAAAGAACTTGGCCTTGTCACTCATGCCAAAAAGGATTCTACAGGAATTTGCTTTATAGGTGAAAAAAGATTCAAAACCTTCCTTAATGAATTCATACTTGCCAAACCGGGAGAAATAAAAAGTACTGAAGGAAAAACACTTGGTCAACATGATGGTTTAATGTTTTATACATTAGGACAGCGCCAGGGTTTGGGGATTGGAGGATTACAAAATTCGACAGATGAACCATGGTATGTCGTAGATAAAGACATAACCAGTAACACTCTTTATGTGGCACAGGGCAGTCAACATCCGATGCTCTATTCCCAAGGTTTGATATGTGGTCCTATTCATTGGCTGGCAGACTATCAGAATCATTTACCACTAACCTGCTTTGCCAAAACCAGATATAGGCAAACCGATCAAGCCTGCATGATTTCTCCTCCTGATAACAATCAGCACTATGTGATGTTTTCAAGCCCCCAACGTGCGATTACTCCGGGGCAATTCATCGTCTTTTATGAAAAAAATCAATGCATTGGTGGAGCTACCATAGAACAGATTATCCGCTAGGCAGGGAACCAAACTTTTAACGGATATTGTAGTTTTATCTAGTTACTCATGCTAATTTATGGATTGAGGCTACGAAACAACTCGCATTATTGATATAATAAATAGTAATAGTAGTAATTATTTTGGAGTTTAGTATGGCCAGTGTTGACGTATCCCAAAATACTTCAGATATACATTTTTCTGTCAGTGCAGCAGATAAAGTCGCAGAACTAATCAAAGAAGAAGATAATTTCAATTTGAATTTACGAGTTTCAATTACAGGTGGCGGTTGTTCTGGATTTCAATACGGATTTAGCTTTGATGAACAAATCAATGATGACGACACTATTGTGATACAACAATGTTCCGATGGAAAATCTTCTGTCAAATTGCTAATTGATTCAATGAGTTACCAATATTTACATGATGCAGAAATTGATTACATTAAAGGAATTCAAGGAGAGCAATTTGTCATACGCAACCCTAATGCAAAAACGACTTGTGGTTGTGGCTCTTCGTTTAGTATTGGGGATGAAGATGATTTATAAAAAAATCACTGCCTAAAATTCATGGCAGTGATCTTAGTTTTTTACGGACGATCTGCTTATTATTCTTAAACACCTCGGGTAGGTTCAGGTGATAGAAAATTAAGTTCCGTTAATTTACTATCAAGAGTTCTTGCCCAGTCACGTAATGACTTGCATGTTTCCACTTTGCTAATTTCAAAAAACTTGCTATCTAAACCAGTTTCTTTTAATTTGGCTCGCAATTTTTCATCTATTCCTGCTAGCAAACAACGTTTAGCACTACTGGCACAGTTATTAAAAAGAAATGAATAGTTTTGGCTGCGCTCTTCTTGCATAGCTTTCAGTACTTTGACTTCATCAACATAATAAGCGAAGCCACTTTCTGCAGTAGGTAAAGTGACGCTGTAATCAGGATGTCTACCTTTGGTAAAATCTCGACTCTTGACGAATTGTTCTTTACGAGAAGTATATTCTTTGCGATGACGAGCCTCTTCTTGTAATTCCTTTAAATCATTTTCATCCCTGCCATTGATTTTAATTTCCAATTGTCTTAGATTTTCTTCACGGTGGCTAATTGCAAGCTCAACCTGTTGAAGATTTTTTTCAATTTTTTGCATGCCTTGATGATAAGTCAGTTCAGATTTTGACATCAATTCGCTTATCTCGTGTCGATAGCTTGTTGTCGTTTCGCGCTCCTTTTTCAATTTAACTAATTTGTCATTAAGCTCAAGCAATTGTGCTCTGGTTTTAGGATCAGGATTTTGCAATTTATTTAAATAGCTTAAAGTTCTCTCTGTAGCTGTAATTTGGCTATTTATTTTGTCCAAATCAAATTCAAGCTTGGCTAATTGCTTTTTCAGCTCTTTATTTTGGGTTTCATGAGAGATAGTTAATTGCTTTTGTTGCTTAATCAATACATCCTTTTCTATATGTAATTTCTTAAGATCATCCATAAAAAGTATTCTTTGCTCCATGTTGACTTCCAAATCTGAAATTTCAACAAGCAAATCAAGATTTTTCTTCTTTTCCTTATCAATCTCATCTAAAGCAGATTTGCGATGTGTTATATCAATTGCCGTTACCGAATCTTCAGCAATCATATCGTCTTCATGAGTTTTAAATTTAGGTTTGACTCCTTTACCTTTTATAGTTTCAGATTTAGTGGGTCTCCCTTCTGGCCAGAAACTGTGAGAAACCACATCACTCTTTACCATAGTTGGCTTCAAATGAGATGATTCTATGTTTGGAGGAGAAGGAATAGTCGCTTGAGTTGGGACAGCACGCAATGTTTTTTTAGCCCCCATCTCTGGCCCATGTTGCTCAATAAAATCAAAACTATTTTTTGTGCGCTCATCAATTTCTATAGTAAAATTGACATGCCCTACATTTTCCCCTTTATCCTCTGAAGCTAAAAGCGGGCCAAAAAATTTGTGCTTAATTCGTTTCTTAAACAAAAAAGCGGTTGATAACCAAATATTCACTTCAATCATAACGATACTTCTTCTCAGATTAATGGGTACAAATGACTAAATGATTATTTATTTGTCATTAAATTCAATTATACAACATAATCCTCAATTATGGTGCATTAATTAAGTTATCAATAGGATTTAATAATTACTTTCGTTCCAATTTTAATGAAATTTTGGCTTAACCATCTTGCATCATGTGGTTTCACTCTGACACAGCCATGACTCGCGTTATAATTTGGTACATCTGGAGAACCATGTATTGCATACAACTTGCTAAAAAACATGCAATATGGCATTGGCGCTCCACCTTTACCCAACGGATAACGACTGGAGCGGCATCCTGGACCACCTTTGCTAATCACTCTAAAAACGCCAGACGGTGTTTTGCATGATCGGCGAACATCAGAACAGTAGTGTTTTCCACCTGATCCGCGCCCTGTACGTATCACTTTGCCATTAGCGCTGATAGCTTTCCAGGTTAATGTATTAGGATTAAAAATAAAGGTATTGCCTGCTGCATACCCATTACAGAATAGAAATGCGCCTAAAATGTAGATCAAAAATTGAGACAAAAAATTTAAGCGAAAATTGGACTTTTCCATGATTTAACCTATTTTTTTCCGTCACTTTATTATTTTAGTTTAATTTTTGAACAATTCAAATGTTAATCAGCAGTTTGTCGTAACTCCATGAATCAGTCATTTAGAGCTCAAGTGCTTTAAATTGCTTAATGAAGGAAAAATTATATTTTTTGTCCTACTATATATATGAGACTCTAAAATAAGGACAATAAATCATGTCAAGGAAATTACTTATTGCTACCACGCTCGTGCTAAGCACTTCATTATTTCCATTAATATCCAATGCTGAAGACACAGCAAATCCTAGTGAGATGACTAAGGATGCCTGGTTAAATTCTATGACTCCCTTATTACCGGATCTTATCTGCAAAGGATTTATTCAAGATCCTGATCTTAAAAAACGATTTGATGAAATAAAAATGACTTATGAGCAATGTGTGACTTTAATTCCTGAAAGCACTAAAAAATGCCAAGATGAACTGTATGCCAGCATGCCAGATAAAATCAATAGTGAAACAGCTGGTACATGGGGAAGATCATTAGGAGAGTGTATCGGAAAAGATTTTGCTGAAAAGCATCTAATTCCAAAATAGACAATAAAAAAATTATTTGTTTGACATGATTATTAGGCTTCGCCTCTGCCATAGCCAATCAAACTGGATTGTTTTCTTGAGGGCAGCTAATGACAGGAATAAGCTACCTGAGCAATCTTGTTATTTTATAAGGTTAAGAATTGGCAGACGCGAAACCGAATAATTATTTATAATTATGAGAACTACACTTCTTCCCAATGATTGATACCGGATTTTTTAGATATAAACTCAATGAAACTTTGGTGCTGAATTAACTCCACTTCATTTGCCTTCATTATTACAGGATTTTTTAAACTTAATGGCTTAATTTCTTGGGTTTTTATTTTTGAATGTCTCAAACTGGATTCAACTTCAGTAAATAAACTGCTTTGGCCACCTGTCATAGCCAAATACACATAAGCCAATATTTCAGCGTCTAGCAAAGCACCGTGCAGTTCACGATTAAAATGATCTATTTCATAACGTTTACATAAAGCATCCAAACTGTTACGCTGCCCAGGATGTTTTTCTCTGGCTAAAACCAAGGTATCAAGAATTTGGCAATAATCTTCTAATGTCTTATTCCATTTCACATGGTTTAATTCAGAATTTAGAAATCCAACATCAAATGGCGCATTGTGAATAATTAATTCTGAACCTTCCACAAATTGTAAAAATTCAGTCACGATATCCTGGAATAAAGGTTTATCTTGTAAAAATTCGGTACTAATGCCGTGAACTCTAAAGGCTCCCTCATCCACTTCACGCTGTGGATTAAGATAGACATGAAAGTGCTTCCCAGTTAATTTTCTATCGATGAGCTCGATACAACCTATTTCTATTACTCTATGACCTTGTTCAGGTCCTATACCAGTCGTTTCGGTATCTAATATAATTTGCCTCATAGCTCTATGATAACTCCTCAATACCTAAATTTGCCAAAGCATCAACCAAATCATTTTCCAAATGGCCTGAGTGTCCTTTAACCCAGTGCCAATGAATATTATGAATAGAAGCAAGATTATCCAGTGATTGCCATAATTCAGCATTTTTAACCAATTCTTTCTTGGAGTTACGCCAACCGTTTTTTTTCCATGTCTTGATCCATTCTTTCATTCCTTGCTGTAAATATTGGGAGTCGGTATACAAATCCACCTCACAGGGACGTTTTAATGCTTCCAGACCCTTAATTGCGGCCATTAATTCCATGCGGTTATTGGTCGTATGAGCTTCTCCTCCATGAAGTGTCTTTTCTCTGCCATTATATCGAAGTAACACCCCCCAGCCACCAGGTCCGGGGTTTCCTTTACATGCACCGTCAGTATAGATTTCTACCTTCATAAAAATAAATCAGGACAAAGTTGGGCTTTAGGATTCATAGCATAACAAGAAAAATCAGTGACACCACTATTTCTTAGTACGTCTTCATCAATAAAAAAATTTCCAGTAGTTGATCTTGCTGATTGGTTGATAATCCAATAAGCAGCATCAGCCATAATTTGTGGCTTGCGGCTTGCCATATACATTGCACTGGGAAAATGAACTCGTATGGCATCAGTAGCTATGGTAGTTTTCGGCCATAAAGAATTTACAGCAATTCCTGCTTCTTTGAATTCTTCAGCAAGGCCTAATGTACACATACTCATACCGTATTTACTGATAGTATAGGCCAGATGTGGCGCAAACCAGGTTTTATCCATATTTAATGGTGGAGATAAAGTCAGAATATGCGGGTTCTCGCTGTTTAAAAGATAGGGAATAGCTGCTTGAGAACATGCAAATGTTGCTCTGGCATTAACACTCTGCATCAAATCATAACGCTTCATTGGAGTATTTAACGTATCAGTCAAATTGATTGCGCTCGCGTTATTGACTAATACATCCAATCGTCCAAAGGTTTCTATGCTTTTAGTTATCGCATTTTGGATCTGTTGCTCATCTCTGACATCAACCATTAAAGGCAGAGCTTTCCCCCCCAGTTCTTCAATTTCGTTTGCAACAGAATAAATAGTTCCTTCCAGTTTAGGATGAGGCTCTGCTGTTTTGGCTGCAATAACAATACTTGCTTTGTCTTTTGCAGCAAATTTTAAAGCAATTTCTCTGCCAATCCCTCGGCTGCCGCCTGTAATAAAAATGACTTTACTCATGATTTCTCCCTTAGTTTTATACCGCCAATCCAGGCTAAAAACATACGCATTAAAGCACCATAGGGTGGATACAACCAGCTAACCGTAGATATAAATCCCTGCACAAATACGGGTTTTAATTTTGAAAAGGTATCAAATCCTTCCTTTCCATGATAATGTCCCATACCACTATGTCCAACGCCCCCAAAAGGTAAATCATCGATTGCAATATGCATTAAGGTTTCATTGATTGTCAAAGCACCAGATAATGTTTTTGTTTGTATGATTTTTATTTCACTCTTGTCTTCTCCAAAATAATACAACGCAAGCGGACTGGGATAAGAGTTGATGAAATCTACTGCATTATTGATCGAATTATAAGTCAATACAGGCAATATAGGACCAAAAATTTCTTCCTTCATAACAAGCATATCATCAG
The DNA here is from genome assembly GCF_900637585.1 of Legionella pneumophila subsp. pascullei. Taxonomy (NCBI): domain Bacteria; kingdom Pseudomonadati; phylum Pseudomonadota; class Gammaproteobacteria; order Legionellales; family Legionellaceae; genus Legionella; species Legionella pneumophila. The sequence goes on along the minus strand of NZ_LR134380.1, from coordinate 1,530,621 downwards.
TTATACCAAATAATAGAAATACAGGTAACTTTGAGCTATTCGGAATTGAATGACCAAACTCAACAATACGAGCCCCTTTGCTTCGTGCATCCTCGACCAGATCAAATAAATGCTTTTTATGTCTCTCTGAAATAATACTGGAATACTGCTCATTACTCATTAAATCTGGGTAAAAAGTATTAATAAACTTACTAAATTCTCTTTCGACTCTGTCTTCCCATCCTTTAGGAATCAATAAATAATCTGGCGCAATACAAGTTTGAGCAGCATTGAATAATTTGCCCATAAACAAGCGCTTAAAATAAGCTGGGTTCATGGTGGGAGATAATATTGCCGGAGATTTGCCACCTAACTCCAGTGTCACTGGAGTCAGGTTATCACTGGCAGCCTTCATCACCAGCTTTCCTACATTAGTTGAGCCGGTGAACATAAGATGTCCAAAAGGAAGCGAAGCAAACTGCTTTGATAGCTCAATATCACCGTTAATGATGCTGATAGAATGGTTTAATCCAGCCGCGTGCATCAATTTTAGTAAAGTATCGCCAATATGTGGAGATAACTCAGACATTTTTATCATTACTTTATTTCCAGCCGCCAAGGCATAAATAGCAGGAACTAAAGCCAGATAAACAGGATAATTCCAGGGAACCATGATACCGACCACCCCAAGGGGTTGCGGAATAACATAGGCTTTTGCAGGAATAAATAACCAAGACACATTTCTGCGGCTCTTCTTCATCCATTTCTTCATTTTTTTTAAACAAAAATTAATGGCTTTTATCGTTGGAAAAATTTCCAAAAATAAGGTTTCTTCAACAGGACGATGAGTAAAATCCTTATTGATTGCTTCTGCCAAAGTGCAAGCTTCTGTCTGCAAAATTTTTTTTATTGCAATCAACAGTTCTTTTCTTTCAGACAAAGAAGGATAAGGATTACTTTTAAATTGTTGATGCAAAGATTGATATTCTGCCATTAATTCCATTGTGCTTTCCTGCTATTCACTCGTTAACGTGAGTAACGAAAAATCCTTATTTAAAATCTTCTGTTTTATTTTTTCTATATCAGGCGCAAAGTAGCGATCTTTATCATATTCTTTAACCACACTTCTTACGCTTCGATAAATTTTATCCAATTGCGGCGATGTCTTTAAAGGCTTATGAAACTCTAACCCTTGACAAGCTGCCAATAATTCAATAGCAAGAATAGTTGAAGTATTATCAATCATCTCATGTAATCGACGTGCGGCACTAGTTGCCATAGAAACATGATCTTCCTGATTTGCCGAGGTAGGCAAACTATCTACAGAGTGTGGATGAGCAAGCGCTTTGTTATCGCTGGCGCAAGAAGCAGCAGTTACATGTGCAATCATAAAGCCGGAATTTAAGCCGCTTTCTCTAACCAGGAAGGCGGGTAATCCACTAAAATTTTTATCAATTAATAAAGCAATTCGGCGTTCTGCACTACCACCTATCTCAGACAATGCCAATGCCAAATTGTCAGCAGCCATGGCAATGATTTCACCATGAAAATTTCCCCCAGACAAAATGTCACCCTGCTCTGCAAAAACGAGAGGATTATCGGAAATTGCATTAGCCTCTACTTGAAGAGTTTGTCCAACAAACTCCATCTGATGAAGAACTGCGCCCATAATTTGCGGCTGACATCTTAAAGAATAAGGGTCCTGGACACGATGACAATGCCTATGTGACTCTCGAATTTGACTGCCTGCTAATAGATTTCTGTACATACCAGCAGTAGAAATTTGAGCTTGATGTCCGCGAATTTGATGTATTCTGTCATCAAAGGGCACATCGCTTCCACTAGCAGCATCTACTGATAAACTGCCGGAAATAATAGCTGTTTCAAACAATGTCTCACTAATAAACAGGGCAGACAATGCTAAAGCGGTAGATACCTGTAACCCATTAAGAAGTGCTAATCCTTCTTTGGCTTCCAATTCAAGCGGCTTCAATCCAGCCCGTTTTAATCCTTCCTCAGCACTGATAACTTGTCCTTGATGTCTTACTTCACCCTCCCCTAACAAAGGTAAAGACAAATGTGCAAGCGGAACTAAATCTCCAGACGCACCAACCGAACCCTTAGAAGGGATGCATGGATATATTTTATGATTAAACAACGCAATCAAGGCATTGATTAATTCCAACCTAACCCCGGAATACCCTTGAGCCAAGTTATTAATTTTCAAAAGTAAAATCAAGGCAACCACTTCATCCGGCAACAACTTACCTGTTCCGCAAGCATGAGAAAGTACAATATTACGCTGCAACTCCTTCAAAGAATCTGCGGAAATTCTCTGATTCGCCAGAGAACCAAAACCTGTATTGATTCCATATACCGTTTTCTTTTCATCAATTACTTTTTTAACAGTTTGATGAGAAGCACTTATTAATTCAAAAGCGCTCTCAGCGAGAACGCAAGATTGACCCTCATCTAGAATTTGCTTAATAGAAAGTAGCGATAATTGCCCAGGCTGCAATATAAAACGTTCTGACATAAACAGGCTCCTTTTAAGATTCCATGGGTAACCAAAGCGAATTCTCTTTGGCACATTGCTTGGCAAGTTGATAACCTGCATCCGCATGTCTCATTACCCCTGTCGCTGGATCATTGTGTAGCACACGAGCCAATCGTTTAGCCGCATTTTCTGTCCCATCAGCAACAATCACGACACCAGCATGTTGTGAAAAGCCCATTCCTACCCCTCCTCCATGATGAATGCTGACCCAGGTAGCTCCACTGGCGCAATTTAATAGTGCATTAAGCAAAGGCCAATCGGAAACAGCATCACTGCCATCCAGCATACCTTCTGTTTCGCGATTGGGACTGGCCACAGAACCAGAATCCAAATGGTCACGCCCAATGACAATAGGTGCTTTAACTTGTTTATTTTTAACCATCTCATTGAAAGCCAAGGCAAGCCGTGCTCTGTCTTTTAACCCCACCCAACATATTCTTGCTGGTAATCCTTGAAATGAAATTTTTTCCTTAGCCATATCTAGCCAATGATGCAAATGAGGATTATCAGGAATTAACTGTTTTACTCTCTCATCCGTTACATAAATATCTTCTGGATCACCTGACAATGCAACCCATCGAAATGGTCCAATCCCTTCACAAAATAATGGCCTGATATAAGCAGGTACAAATCCCTCAAAGGAAAAAGCCTCTTTTTCCCCTGCTTCAAATGCCATTTGCCTAATGTTATTGCCATAATCAAAGACAGGAATACCTCTATTATGAAACTCAAGCATTGCATGCACCTGAACAGCCATCGATTTCTTGGCTGCATCAACAACCTCTTCAGGTGATTTTTTTCTCATTTCAATAGCTTGTTCCAATGTCCATCCTAATGGCAAATAGCCATTGAGCGGATCATGAGCGCTGGTTTGATCGGTAACCAGGGAAGGCTGAGCTCCCAACTTAACCAGTTGAGGAAATATTTCAGCAGCATTTCCCAAAACAGCTACTGAAACTGGCTTTTTACAGCGAGAGGATTCATTAATCCAGTCTAATGCCTCACTTAAATTATCAGTGTACCGATCCAGATACTTTGTCTGTAAACGTTTCTCAATCCTTTGCCTGTCACATTCTACAGCCAGAACACTGGCACCAGCCATAGTTCCAGCTAGGGGTTGGGCCCCACCCATTCCCCCTAAACCCGCTGTTAAAATCCAACGCCCGGACAAATCGCCCTGATAGTGTTTTTTAGCTGCTGCAACGAATGTCTCATAAGTCCCTTGTACAATGCCTTGAGAACCGATGTAAATCCAGCTGCCCGCAGTCATCTGACCATACATCATCAAGCCTTTCTTATCCAGTTCATTAAAATGCTCCCAGGTAGCCCAGCGTGGTACCAAATTGGAGTTGGCAATTAGTATTCTGGGAGCCTCTTCATGGGTAGTAAATACTCCAACAGGTTTTCCGGACTGAATGAGCAAAGTCTGATCATTATTTAGTAATTTCAATACATGAACAATTTCATCAAAACATTCCCAGTTTCTGGCAGCCTTGCCCAAACCACCATAAACAATCAAAGAATCAGGATCCTCTGCAACATTGGGATCCAAATTATTGCAAATCATCCTTAATGCCGCTTCAGTTAACCAACTTTTAGCTTGAATTTCGGTACCTCTAGGGGCAGAAATAACACGTTTATTCTTGTCCTTGTTCATCAAGAATACTCCTTCTTGCTATGAAAACCTCAGTTATTATTTCTCTTCAAATAGCGATTTAAAAAATTTTTAGCATCATACACCAGTCAACTACTTGCTGGAATGAGATAATCAAATGAGTTGAGAAAAACCGGATGAAATGATTAATCAATATTCATAGTGTTTTTTATATGATATAATTTTTATTTAATAAATTAATTTGATCGTAGTCACTTAAAATATGGAAAAACATCCAAAATCTCTGCGCATCTACTTTACAACTGAAATGTGGGAACGTTATGGTTTTTACGCAGTTCAATCCTTATTAGCACTTTATTTGGCTTTACATTTTAAATGGCCTGACAAAGAAATCTATTCTTTAGTAGGATCATTCACAGCGCTCACCTATCTCTCACCATTAGTAGGTGGCTGGATTGCTGATAAGTTAATAGGTCAAAAACGCGCTATATTGTTGGGTGCTATTGTCCTGTTTTTAAGTTACTGCATGTTGTCGTTGATAGATAATTCTCTAGCATTAACATCTTCACTTGCAGGAGTCGCTGTAGGAACAGGTTTATTAAAACCTAACATTTCTTCATTACTAGGTAATGAATATCCAGTAGGCTCAACAAAAAGAGAAAGTGGTTTTACTATTTTTTATATGGGCATTACGACAGGAATAATCCTTGGAACAACACTGCCAAGCAAATTTAACGAGCATTTTGGCTGGTCTGCTTCCTTCACCAGTGCATCAATCGGGCTAATCATTGCGTTTGCAGTATTTTTATTTGGAATACATCAGTACAAAATTAAGGATTATAACCCATTTATTTTCCATCCAGGTAAAATCATTTCAGCTTTTGTGTTATTGGTTATGTTATGGGCTTTATCATTTTATATTTTAAGTTCACCTCAGCTGGCAAATATTATGTTTGGACTTGTGGTCCTTTTCTCAGCCAGTTACATTTTATATTCAGTAAATCGTGAAAGTGCAAATCAATCCAGACAAACATTAGTTATCGGCTTATTATGCATCATCTCCGTTATTTTCTGGGCATTTTATTTTCAGATGTTCATGTCTTTAACATTATTTATTGCGCGAGTGGTCGAGCCAAGCTTTTTAGGTATCGATTTCCCACCACCTTATTACATCACTGTACAAAGTATTGGCATGTTAATTATTGGTTATTTTCTTGCTAAAAAACATAATAATCTTACAATGATTGAAAGAGGCTTAAGTACCGGGAAAAAATTTGTGCTTGCCATGGTATTCATGACCATCGCCTATTCAATTATTGCATTTGTAAGTAGTGCGGTTGATAAATCCATTTTGATTTCACCTCTTCTTATCATCCCTGCCTATCTGATGATCTCTTTGGCTGAATTACTGCTTTCCCCGGTAGGATTGTCAGCAATAACTGTACTCGCTGACAAAAATAAGGTAAGCACCATGATGGGCATCTTTTTCGTTTCATTAGGAATAGGAGGATTCCTTTCGGGAAAATTAGCCGACCTAACCGCCATTCCTACTGGAGAGACCAATGTAATTGTTCTAAAAACACTCTACGCTACAGCATTTACTCAACAACTCAGTATATTGTTCATTGCTACTTTAGGCTGCCTAGTATTGTTTGCTGTGATTAAATTTTTACTAACTCACATTCAGATATGTGAAAAACAATGATTAGATTTTTACGTTTTAGTTTCCAAGACTGGAAAACTAAAACTCTTTTTATACAAATCAATTGTTGATATTATTCAACCCTTTTGACGGAATATAACTTAGTTATGCTTGAAAAGAATCCTACGCTAGAAAAACTGTTAAAATCTCTTGAAGACATCCAGGCGATAGACATCAAGATCATTGATGTGCATAAACAAACAACAATCACTGATTTTATGGTCATCACCTCAGGCCGTTCATCCAGACATGTTAAATCCATAGCTCAAAAAGTTCTTGAAGATATGAAAGTTGCTGGTCTGCCTTGCTTGAGTTCTACTGGAATAGAAAATGGTGATTGGGCTTTAATTGATTTTGGGGACATCATATTGCATGTCATGCAACCAGAATACAGACATTTTTATAACCTTGAAGGATTATGGGAAGAACACCCAAGTAAGCCCTGATATTAACTATGCTAAAAATTACCATTGTCACTCTCGGCAATAAAATGCCCGACTGGGTTAGTTCAGGAGTTAATGAATATGCAAAGAGATTTCATGATGGAATTCAGATAAAGCTCACCGAAATCCCTTTGCTGCGTCGTAATAAATCCTCGGATTTAGCAAGAATACTGGAAAAGGAAAGTGCTTTCATTAAAGATGCGCTTCCTGCCAATGCTCGCCTTATAGCCCTGGACATGCTGGGAAAATCCTTTAGTAGCGAGGAGTTGGCACTTAAGTTGACGCAATTACAACAAATTTCAAGTCATCTTTGTTTTATAATAGGTGGTCCAGAAGGATTGTCCAATGAAATACTGACTCTTTGCGATGAACGCTGGTCATTATCGAAACTAACCCTTCCCCACCCCCTGGTTCGTATTATTTTACTGGAATCCCTCTATAGAGCATGGTCTATCATTAACAACCATCCCTATCATAAATAGGGTGCACACAGTCTTTTATAACACTGCTTCTGCATACATAGAAAAACACAACCCTAATCTCAAAAATAGAAATAACAGGCTGAATAAGCATTTTATAATTGGTAAAAATCTGTAATTTCAGTTACTATTCCTACTTTTGTTTTGTCAGACAACATTTTCTGCGATGTATCGGAATCAATCATTTAAAAACTATCGCGCTGAATCCCAACATCAACGATTTAGACTTAATCTATTAATTGCCATTCTGATTATTTTATCTTTAATACTGATTTTAAGATTGGCCTTCCTCCAAATATCAGAGTTTAAACGATATCAGACCTTGTCTTTAAAAAATCAAATGAGTGTGATACCCATTGCTCCCCCAAGAGGAGTTATTTTAGATAGGAATGGAGTATTACTCGCTGAAAACATACCTGTGTATGTCCTTGAAATCACTCCCGAACGTGTTAAAGACATGAAACAAACTTTGACTAAACTTCGAGAGTTACTTCCTTCAATCACAGACGAAGACATCGATAATTTCAATAAAACCAGATTACAAAATCGTTCTTTTGTCCCCATACCTGTCAAATTAAAATTAAGCCAGGAGGAAGTAGCAACCTTCGCCAGCAATCAGTATCATTTTCCAGGAGTTAGCATTAAAGCCAGATTGATGCGTCATTATCCTCTTGGTGAGATCACTGCCCATGCTTTGGGATATGTTGGAAGAATTAATATTCAGGAATTAAAACAAGTAAACTCTACTAATTATCGCGCTACCAATTTTATTGGTAAGGCCGGTGTTGAAAAGTACTATGAGGACATTCTCCATGGTAAAGTGGGTTATCAAATGGTAGAAACTGATGTTAGTGGCCGCACTTTAAGAATAATAAATAAAGTCAATCCCCATTCAGGAGCAAAACTGTATTTAAGCATTGATGCCCGACTTCAGGAAGCGGCTTATAATGCCTTGAAAGACAAACGCGGTGCAGTAGTAGTCATAAACTCCCGGAATGGTGAAATACTTACGATGGTGAGTTCTCCAAGTTTTGATCCCAATATCTTTGTCAGTGGAGTCAGTAAAACAGATTATAAAGTGTTATCCAATGCCCTCCAACGCCCTCTTTTTAATCGGGCAGTTCGAGGTGTGTACCCGCCTGCATCAACAATCAAACCGTTTGTTGGGCTGGCTGGTTTGGATAAAGGCTTCATTACCACGACCACTGAAATATATGACCCTGGTAAATACAAACTTCCTACTTCCAGTCATATTTACCGCGACTGGAAAAAAACAGGTCATGGGGTCATTAATTTCAAACGAGCGATTACCGTTTCTTGTGACACTTTCTTTTACCAGTTAGGTAATAAAATGGGAATCTCTAACATTGAAGACATGCTTGTCAAATTTGGTTTGGGACAATTAACTCATGTTGATCTTCACGAAGAAGCTAATGGAGTAATACCTAGCGCTCGCTGGAAAAGACAAACAAAAGGTGTATCATGGTACCCTGGAGATACTCTTATTTCTGCAATAGGACAAGGATTTATGCTGGCGACTCCTTTGCAAATAGCCAATGCCACAGCCTCCCTAAGTCAGCATGGACAACGATTTAGACCTCATCTACTGATAAAAACAGTAAACAGCGACACCAATGAGACAGAAGAATACAAACCTTTTGAAGAATATCCGGTTTCCCTGAGAGATGAAGCAAATTGGGATGTTGTTATTGATGCGATGCATAGCGTACTCACGAGTAATGAAGGTACCGGTTATCGTTTTGGCAGAAATCCTCCCTACCCGGTAGCAGGAAAAACAGGTACAGCACAAGTATACAGTGGTAGACAGTATGAAAAGGCAAAATACGAAGACATACCTGAGCATTTGAGGGATAATTCGTTATTTATTGCATTTACTCCTGTAGAAAAACCGGAAATTGCCATTGCCGTGGTAGTTGAAAATGATACCATCGCTTCCACTGTAGCACGCAAAGTACTTGACACTTATTATGAACTTTATCCTATTAAGAAAACACCATGAGTAGACAAACGACTAAGCCCGTATATCGTTTTACAGCAAAGTCCCTTCACCTGGATTTTCCATTACTTGGATTAATACTTACTCTTATTGCCTTCGGACTCTTGATACTATATAGCGCTTCCAATGCCAATATGGGCATGATCATGCGCCAATCCATGAGGCTGCTCTTTGCTTTTTTAATCATGTTTGTACTGGGATTTATCCCGCCCCACAAATATAAAATTTGGACTCCATGGATTTATGGGGTTGGGTTAAGCCTGTTAATTGCAGTCATGCTAATGGGTAAAATTGGTAAAGGAGCTCAACGTTGGTTAGAACTGGGCTTATTTCGTTTTCAACCTTCCGAGATTATGAAGCTGGCTGTACCTATGATGGCAGCCTGGTTTTTCGACCGACAATCCCATCCAAGCAGTCTACGCTCAATTGGTATTGCTTCTCTGATTATTTTTATTCCGGCTCTTCTTATTGCAAAACAACCCGATTTAGGCACTGCAATTATGGTTACTGTTGCCGGTTTATGTGTAGTATTTTTGGCAGGAATACGTTTTAAAATCATATTATTAATTGCCTTGCTGATGTGCTCTGCAATTCCTGTGGTCTGGAATTTGATGCATGACTACCAAAAACAAAGGGTGTATACCTTAATTGATCCTGAACAGGATCCACTAGGAGCTGGCTATCATATTATTCAATCCAAAATTGCCATTGGCTCGGGAGGACTAATGGGCAAAGGGTGGTTAAAGGGTAGCCAATCACACCTTAATTTCTTACCAGAGCATGCTACTGATTTCATTTTTGCAGTAAGTGGGGAAGAATTTGGATTTGCAGGCGGCTTTGCTATTATTGCACTGATAGTCTTAATTTCCTTACGCAGTTTAAATATCGCCAATAATGCACAAACCACTTATACTCGCCTTCTTTCAGCCAGCCTTGCCATGACCTTTTTCCTGTCTGCATTTGTCAATATTGGTATGGTTATGGGGATTATTCCGGTTGTAGGTATACCACTCCCTCTTGTCAGCTATGGTGGTACAGCTATGGTAACTTTCCTGGCAAGCTTTGGAATTTTAATGTCGATAAGCTCACACAGAATATTATTTAATAGCTTAAATTAATTTAATTTTTATGCCCTGATTTACATAAATCGTATTATTAAAGTTTAAAAGCTATTTCTTATGTATTTTTATTTGAGCGGTATTTTCCCAAATTAATACTAATCAGAATTTCACTGGACGAAAAACCCCAAGGTCAAAGCAAAAATGTTTTTAATGAGGGAGTTTGGATAAACTAAAAGACTGAATTAAAAACATTTTTTAACAAAGAGATTGCGGGAGTCCTAAGTCCAGTTTCATTTTGAAATCAAATCGGCAACAGGCGAGTAACTTCTTCTATGAATTCTACATGGCCCCAAACGCACTAGAGCTTCTTTATGAACAGGAGTTGCATACCCTTTATGTTCTGCAAAACCATAGCCTGGATATATTTTATCAAATTCTATCATTTCTTCGTCACGCAATACTTTGGCAAGTATTGATGCCGCACTAATTTCTGGTATCAAGCTATCTCCCTGGACAATAGCCTTGCATGGTATATTCAATTGAGGAGTAAAGGCTCCATCGACAACGACACTATCTGGCTGAATGGTTAAAGCCTCTACTGCCCTTCGCATAGCTAATAAAGTAGCATGGTGAATATTTAATTGATCTATTTCCTCTACTTCTGATCGCCCATATGCGAAAGCTAGCGCTTCTTCCTTTATTTTAATTGCTAATAAATTTCTTTGTTTTGGGCTTAATTTTTTTGAATCGGCAAGCCCATCTATAGGTTTTTTTAAAATTACGGCTGCAGTGACAACCGGGCCTGCAAGTGGCCCTCTCCCCACCTCATCAACCCCAGCTATCAATATTTTTAGCTCTGAATTCATACAATTGCTCTCTGCAAAGAATTAAGCGTAAGATAATATCGATTGAATGTAAGTGCAAGTCAAGAATCGACTTCTTGGATTTAAACCAGTCTGAAGAGTTTGATTAGAGTTTAAAATGTCTCAATTACTACTTGCCTGGCATGATAACCATAGGAAATACAATTGATTTATCACTAAGGAAATGCGATCATAAGTACAAATAATTATCAATTGATGATCAGATGAAGAAAATTCGTTGTGCAGTTATTGGTGTTGGTTATCTTGGCAGATTTCATGCCCAAAAATATCAACTAATTCCTAACGCAGAGTTAGTTGCAGTATGTGATGTAAATTCTACAGTTTGTGAAGCGGTTTCCAGTGAGTTAAATGTTCCAGCATACATCAATTACCATGACTTGCTTGGCAAAGTTGATGCTGTCAGTATTGCAGCGACTACCAACAAGCATTTTGAAATCGCGAAACTCTGTTTACAGCATGGGATACATGTCCTGATAGAAAAACCGATTACTGAGACAGTGTCTCAGGCTGAGGAATTGATTCGACTTGCAAAACAACATCAAGTGAAGTTGCAAGTAGGCCATTTAGAGCGCTTTAATTCCGCTCGCCTTGCCTTGGACGAATATCTGGAATTACCATTATTTATAGAGTCTCAAAGGCTTGCCCCATTTAACCCCCGTGGAACTGATGTAAACGTAATACTGGATTTGATGATTCACGACATAGACATCATTCAAAATATAGTTCAGAGCCCTATTAAATCCATTATGGCTCAAGGAGCACCGGTATTAACAAAAGCAATTGATATAGCCAATGCACGCATAACCTTTGCTAATCACTGCGTGGCGAATGTGACAGCGAGTAGAATCAGTTTTAAAACGGAACGAAAAACAAGAATCTTTCAAGAGAATTCTTATATTTCCATTGATTATCAAAATAAACAGCTTGCTGTATTTAAAAAGGGCACGGGAGAAATGTTTCCAGGAATACCTGATATCACTAGAGATCAAAGGGAATTTGAAAAAGGAGATGCATTACTGGAGGAAATCAAAGCGTTCTTGAATTGCATAGAAAATGATAGCATGCCTCTTGTTACAGGTGAGGAAGGAAGAGATGCCCTGAAAACGGCCGAACAAATCACTGCTCTAATTAATAATAACCTTGTAGAACGCTATGCTGAATGCTAGTCGTGTTGTCATAGTGGCAGGTGAAGAATCTGGCGACCACCATGCTGCCGAGCTGGTAAAGCAATTAAAAGCAGTTTATCCGAATCTGGAAATCAGTGGAATTGGTGGAAAACACTTAAGGGCCTCTGGGGTTCATTTAATTTCAGATTTAACGCGTTATGCTGTAACTGGTTTGACTGAAATAATTCCTTTTCTGAAAATATTCCGAAAAGCCTTTCAGGATATCAAACAGCATCTAAGCGAACAAAAACCTGATTTGCTGATTTTGGTAGATTACCCTGCTTTCAATTTGAGATTGGCCAAGTATGCAAAGAAAAAACTGGGACTCAAAATTCTCTATTATATCAGCCCTCAAATATGGGCATGGAAAGGCAAACGTATCCATCTTATTAAAGATTGCATCGACAGAATGGCTGTCATCTTCCCATTTGAAAAGACTATCTATGAAAATGCAGGTGTTCCTGTCAGTTTTGTAGGGCATCCTTTAGTAAAAAAAATAGCATCTGCCAAGGATAAACATTCGAGCAGAACTTCCCTGGGATTACCCTTAAACGAGCCAATTATTGCATTGCTTCCAGGGAGTCGTAATTCTGAAATTGAACGCCATATGCCCATATTAGTCAATACAGCAAAATTGCTGACTCAAAACAACCCCAAACTACAATTTATAGTCCCGATAGCTGGAACTATCAATTCTGATAAAGTAAAAGCTTATTTTAGCAATCAGAATCTTGCTGTTACTTTTATACAGGGACAGGCAATAGAATGCATGTCTGCCGCTGACTTCGTCATTGTGGCTTCAGGTACTGCCTCATTGGAATGTGCCTTATTGGAAAAACCTATGTGCATTATTTACAAATCGTCCTTTCTTACTTATGTAGTGGCTATGTATTTTATTAAAGTTAAATTTTTGGGCTTATGTAATCTATTAGCCAATAAAATGATGGTACCTGAATTTTTGCAATATGATTGCAATGCAATTGAATTATCAAGATATATTTCAAATTTTCATAATGATCCTAACCAGCCTCAGTCGATGATTAATCAACTGGCAAAGTTAAAGGAATCTCTGTCTTCCAGTCAGTCTGACTGCTCTCTCTTTGATCTTGTAGTGGCGGAATTGCCCGAAAAAAATGCATAGTTTTGATATGAAAATCTAGATTATCATTTAGCCTTCATGTACAATTAATTTTGCTTTCATTTACATGTGTAAGCAATTGGACTGTATGATTTAATTAAATAATAAGGAAGTTAAGATGAATGTCATTGATACACAAGCTACAACTCAATCCACTAAACAAGAACAAGGTTTACAGGATTTAGTTTACAGTTTGGTTACCCGCTTTCTTGCTGAAAACAAATCCAAATCAATTAATGACCTCTATGATATGATACTGTCAGAAGTTGAGCCACCTCTATTACAAGCAGTAATGGAAAAACGTCGTGGAAATCAATTACAAGCAGCCAAGATGTTGGGTATTAGTCGTGGTACAATCAGAAAGAAACTACAAAGATATTTCGGTACCAAATATTTTCGCTTAACTGAAGAGTAAGGGAAATTTAAAAATAAAAAGGCTCAAAATGAGCCTTTTTATTTTATGTTCAACTCATCCCGGATAATGACTTTATCTAATCCGGGATTGCTTGCCAGTCCTATAGAAATCTAGGAAGAAACCAGGAGTCTGTTCACCCGATTCACAAAATCAGCGGGATTATCCAATTGTCCCCCTTCTGCCAGCACGGCTTGTTCAAACAGCATAGTGACCCATAATTCAAATTGGTTGTCATCCTGAATATCGTGTAAACGCTTAATCAAGGCATGATCTGGATTAATTTCAAAAATAGGTTTGCTCACTGGAATCTGTTGACCGGCAGCTTGCAAAATTCTTTGCATTTCCAATCCCATGTCTTGCTCATCAGCGACTACACAAGCAGGAGAATCAGTAAGACGATTAGTTAACAATACATCTTTAACTCGATCATTGAGAACTGATTTAATGTGCTTAATCAATGGTTCGAGGGTTTTTTCCTGTTCTTTAATTTGTTCGGAAGTTTCATCTCCTAATTCAATCTTACCTTTTGAAATAGACTGCAGTTTTTTGCCTGCGAATTCATTCATATAACCAACAAGCCATTCATCGACTTTATCACTGAGCAATAATACCTCTATTCCTTTTTTCCTGAATATTTCCAAATGAGGACTATTTTTAGCAGCATTGTAGCTCGATGCGGTAATATAATAAATTTTATCCTGTCCTTCTTTCATACGACTAACATATTCATCGAGCGATACTTCTTGTTTCTCACTACCGCTTGCTGTAGTAGAAAAACGAAGCAACTTGGCTATCGCTTCCTTATTAGCGAAATCCTCAATAGGTCCCTCTTTTAATACAAGTCCAAATTCATTCCAAAACTTCTGGTAGGTTTCATTATCATTGGAAGCCATTTTTTCAAGCATGGATAAAACACGCTTGGTGCATGCCGCACGGATAGATTCCACTTGTTTGTTATCCTGTAAAATTTCACGAGAAATGTTAAGTGGCAAGTCGCTGGCATCCACAATCCCTTTTACAAATCGTAAATATCGGGGTAAAAATTGTGTCGCTTCATCCATAATAAATACACGTTTTACATAAAGCTTCAGTCCATGTTTGACTTCATGCTGCCATAAATCAAATGGAGCATGGGCTGGTATGTAAAGCAAAGTAATGTACTCATGTTTTCCTTCAACATGGTTATGAGACCAGGTTAAGGGATCCATGTAATCATGAGAAATATGTTTATACAGTTGCTTATAGTCTTCTTCGCTAATTTCAGATTTCTGTAGTGTCCAAAGTGCTGTCGCTTTATTTACTGTTTCAAACTCTTTGGATTCTTTGCCTTCCTCTGAAGGTTTTTTCATCACAATAGGCCAACAGATATGATCAGAGTATTTGCTAATAATACCACGAATACGCCAATCACTTAAAAACTCATCATTCTCTGGTTTTAAGTGCAAAGTAATTTCCGTACCACGAGTTGATTTTTTTTCATATCCTATAGTAAATTCACCATCACCATTAGACTCCCATACAATTCCATCTTCAGGTTGTAATCCGGCGCGGCGACTTTTAACTGTTACTTTATCAGCAACGATAAACGCGGAATAAAAACCCACTCCAAATTGTCCTATGAGTTGAGAATCTTTTGCCTGTTCACCAGTTAATTGACTAATAAATTCTTTTGTTCCGGATTTTGCAATTGTTCCCAAATTTTCTACTGCCTCTTCCCAACTTAAGCCAATCCCATTGTCGCTGATTGTAATGGTTTGAAGCTTTTCATTAATTTGAATGCTAATTTTCAAATCAGAATCATTTTCAAACAATGAGCCGTTTGACAAAGCTAAAAATCGTAACTTGTCCAAGGCATCAGAAGCATTAGAAATTAATTCTCTAAGAAAAATCTCTTTGTTGCTATATAGCGAATGCACAACCAAATGAAGCATTTGCTTTACTTCTGTTTGAAATCCCATAGTTTGCTGCTTGCTAACCATTAAACAATCTCCCCGTTAATAGTTGTGTTTCGAATAATTAACTTCTCATATAGGGTTGATCTATTGAATTTCAAGGGGATGACACTAAAAAAGGAGAAAACAAAAACCTGCTCACCAATAGGTTCTCTTATCTATTGGTGAGTGTCTATGCTGATAATGCCGGGCGAGCAAAGCGCAAACTACCCTACTGAAGGCAACCAACTCAAACCCTCTCGATTCAATACTCCCAGATCTCTGATATTGGTTTGCCAGCGCGCGATATTGTCTGAAACAAAAGGACCCTTGTCATGAGCATCACAAAATACCTGTAAAACACGTGATGTAGTAGTTGGCAACATAGGACCTGTCTGCCGCCTATAAGTGGTTGTAAAACTGCCCGCTCCGCCTAAAGCATTATAAATGGCACCTGGACCTGAAATCTCTTCAACCAATGGTTTATAGAATGCAGAATAGTGCTCTTTGGCAATATCTATGTACTTCGCTTTCTCCTTGACAAGATCAAGTGTATGTTCACTGATCTCAGAAGGTTTATCAGAAATTAAATTTAACAACAGATCCTTCTCGCTAAATTCATCAATATGCTCCTTAATGTATTTGCTTTGAGCTTCCTTTAATTTAAATACTTCCTTAAATTTGTCTGCCCCTAAAAAGTCGTATAATTGCAATAATGAATCGGAGCGAAATGCATCCTGTAATCCTTTTCTTAAATCAAATATACTTTTCCTTTCCTCTTGGCACTTATTAAAAAAAGCCGTTTGCGCAAGAGGTGTGTCTTTTAATGCTGTATATGGATCATCGTATATATTTTTCAAATGTCGGGCAACCGTACCCATCATTTTTTGAGTTCTTTTATCATTGGAATAAGCAATAATGTCTGTGTTCATACAAACAGCTTCTTGCCTTCTATGATGCGGAGCTATGGGTTCACTGATAATGGAGCCCATATTGAGCATGATTGGAACTCCTCCTGTAATTTGATGCCCTTCTACTATTTTTGAACTATCAACCGGGAGATCAATATCCACATAAAATCCTTCATTGAATAACTCAGGGATCCAGCGACACAGATCGGAGGCAGCGGCAGGATTTCCTCCCTTTCCAAGGTGTGCAAGTTCGGCTTTTAGTAATGGATATAATGGTGAATCAGTTTTAACACTATCGATATCAATTAATGAAATATTTTGTTTCTTGGCAAATGCTTTCATCTGGCGGTTGGCTTCCGTATTTAGCAATGAACTGGAATAAATTACTCTAATTTCGCAACCAGGATACTGTTCTCTTCTTCTTTTTAAAGCTTCCTGTTGTTTGGAAGGCATAAAAAGATCAGGTTTGATGCTGAACCATATTGAGGTTTGTACGTTCGTCTTAAATTTAAACTCACTACTATCACGTACTTTAAAGCCACCAAAAGTCACATCAGGAAATTCCTCATGCTCATAATATTTCGGGTATGCTTTGGCAACATTCCAGTTAATTTCATCAGGGGTAAGCCCTTTGATAACACTCGGATGAATAACATTCTTGATCGCTCCTTGTAAAAAGGATTGAATCTTATTTTGAGCATCATCCTCTTTCAAGAGTTCTTGAATGATTGCATATGTTACAGAGCCTTCTTTGAGATGCTCAATACTATCCAGGGTGAGAATTGATTTCAAATCATTAAAAAGCATGTGTAAGTCAATTTTTGATGTGTGATTGAGCGCTGAAAAAAATCTCATTCGCAATTTAGAGAGTTGTTGATCCCTTCTTGCTTTCATGATACTCGTCTCCCATATAAGATAACTTTCTTAAAAAGAACGGTTTTTATTTTTATAATTGATAAGTATAGTAGAGAATCGAGACAGAGATATTCAGCAAAAAATCGCATTATGTTCTGATATATACTGAAAACTCTTGATTAACTTAATTTTGTAATCAGGAAAACGCTATAACTCAGAAATTATGTTTTTGCCAAGAAATGGGCTTATTCTAAAAATCAAAGCCAGGCATAGTTAAAACTCCACCAGAATGTATAATTAATACCTTCCCTTTTAATTGGTATTTTTCTATATATTTTCTGGCTTCATAGAATAATTTTGCAGAGTAAATTGGATCAGCCAGAATACCTTCTTCGTAAGCCAATCGTTTGATTTCCTTTTTAATTGTTTGATTTACAGATCCAAACGATTTCGCTGTCGTTGGGTAAAAACAAGTATAGTTATCAGGATTTACCTCTGACCAATACATGAGTTTTTTCTTAAAAACCCCTTCACTATCCGCTAACAATAACACATGAATAATCCCTTTATGCTGTAATTCATTAAAACCTCTAATGAGAGCAATTGCTGAAAAACCTGTACCAGCATCAATAAAGATATGATCAAAAGCAAATCCCAAAACCTTTTCATTTTCCTTGATATCGTTGGCAAGCGACATTGCCCCCTCCATGGACTCAGGAACACTGGCACCTTCATATAAAATATAAGCGGTTTCCCTTAGCCCCTTAAGATAATGCTCAGCGAATTCATTAACTCGATGCCATTCCTCTCGATTTATCCAGATAATTTCATTTTGATGAAGAAAAAGGAGACTTAATTTAAAATTACCCTGGATTTTTAAATGTTTGGGCTTTATTAGGAAGGCAGTCACTTTCAATTGAGATTCTCTTGCCACCTGAAGAGCAGCTAATAAATTATTGGATTGAGCACCCGCAATTATAATGAGATGGCGAATTCTCTTGATTTTTAGAAACGGCATTAAGCTGCTGTATTTTCTTATCTTTGTTCCACTTATGCCGCAACCTAATTCATCATCCCTCTTAACATAGCACTCTACACCTTGCTTGGGAAAATGATTAAGAGTATGCACCCGACTGGACAAATTCCACATCAAATACCTTTTTAATAATTTAATGGATTCGAATAAAATTCAAACAATTTGGATTGGAAGTTTCTTTATCAAATAAATAACCCGACTCAGAAAACTCTTTAATTTGTTCCAGGAAGTCTATTCTATTCTGCATTATATACTTTGCCATCATTCCCCTTGCTTTTTTAGCAAGGATACCAATCATTTTTAATTCACTATTTTTTTGTTCATAAAAATTGATGGTCACAATGGGATAACTTAATCTTTTCTCATCCACCACTTTGAAATACTCAGTCGAAGCCAGGTTAATAAGGACAGGATTATTCTGCTCTGCCAGTATTTGGTTTAAAGTATTAGTAATAATTTCGCTCCAAAAAGCATAGAGTGTCTTGCCTACCGGATTTTCTAAATTAACTCCCATCTCCAGCCTGTAAGGTTGGATTCTGTCCAAAGGTCTTAAAAATCCATACAGCCCTGATAAAATTCCCAAATGAGATTGAGCATATTCTATTTCTTCGTCTTTCCATGAAGTGGCATTCAGTCCCTGATACACATCACCCTGAAATAAAAACAAAGCGGGATAAGAGTGATTTATTGGGTTATTTTTAAGATCAAAATCTTGATATCTCACATAGTTTAATTCAGCCAGTTGTCTTGATAAATCCATTAAATCTGCAATTTGTTCCACAGATTTAGACTTCATTATTTTAACCAATTGCAGCGCTTTATCGAGCAATAAAGGATTACTCGTTTCGTTAGGATAAGGTTTAGATATGGATAATAATTTCTTAGCTGGCGATAACAAAGTTAGCATACATAACCTGCTCTATTAATTAGAAATGATGTTTTTCTTTCTACCCTTGCCCATACCTACACGAGGATTGTGCATGAAGATTGTAATACTGTCGCTGACTTTAAGCACATCCCCTTTTTCGTTAAGAACTTGAACAGCAATAGTATGAGATCCTCGATAAATACCATTCAATTGAAAAACCAAATTGGGCTGTGGCTCCCCTAAAGGTGCTCCATCAAAAATAAGCTGCAAATTATCCCCTGGAGACAAATCAGGTTCTATTTGGACTGCAACAACAACATAACCCTGATTATTACGAATTGTTGCTTCATTTTGTGGCTGAATAATTTCCAACCTGGTGTATTTTTCCTGATCTTCCTGCTTCACATTTTCTTGTTCTTGCTCAGAAGAACCACCTGTTTCATTTGCAGGTGGTGTATAGCTTTGAGCTTCAGGAATTTTTATTTTTTCAGCACCTTCATGAGGCTTGTCACTAAAATGAACAACACCCTGGCTATCCGTCCATTTGTAAATTTGCGCACTGGAAAGGCAAACTGTCATTATCAAAAAGACGAATAGTACCAGTTTATTCATGAATATAGTTCCTTAGAGACTATAATATAACTCAAATTCATACGGATGAGTCAAGCTCCTGATTTTAGTAATTTCCTCTTCTTTCATTTGAATATAGTTATTAATAAAGTCTCTACTGAACACATCTCCCTGTAACAAAAACTCATGATCAGCCCGCAAATGATCCATTGCCATCTCTAATGAAGAACATACAGTGGGCACATCAACAAGCTCTTCGGGAGGTAAATCGTAAAGGTCTTTATCCATTGGCTGGCCAGGATAGATTTTCTTCTGAATGCCGTCTATACCCGCCATCATCATTGCAGAGAAAGCAAGATAAGGGTTGGCTGTTGGATCAGGGAAACGTACTTCGATTCGACGTGCCTTGGGATTACTAACATGTGGAATGCGAATTGCTGCGGAACGATTTCTCGCTGAATAAGCCAATAATACTGGGGCTTCAAATCCAGGAACCAATCTTTTATAACTGTTAGTCGATGGATTGGTAAAAGCGTTCAACGCCCTGGCATGCTTAATTATCCCACCTATGTAGTATAAAGCTGTTTCAGAAAGTCCAGAATATTGATCACCAGAAAACAGATTATATCCATCTTTATAAAGTGATTGATGACAATGCATCCCGCTTCCATTATCTCCTACCAAAGGTTTTGGCATAAAGGTAGCAGTCTTTCCATAGTTATGAGCAACATTGTGTATCACGTATTTTAGAATTTGCAGTTCGTCCGCCTTTTTGGTGAGTGTATTAAACCGTGTAGCCACTTCACACTGGTTAGCTGTAGCCACTTCATGATGATGCGCTTCCACGACCATCCCTAAAGATTCCAATGTAATACAAATCGCAGAACGAATATCATGAGATGAATCAACTGGAGGAACAGGGAAATAACCGCCTTTCAATGGTGGTCTATGTCCAATATTTCCGCCTTCCATTTCTTTACCGGAGTTCCAATGTGCTTCATCTGAATCTATTTTATAAAATGAACCGCTGATAGTAGTTTCCCATTGCACGTTATCAAAGAGAAAAAACTCGGGTTCCGGGCCAAAATTTACACCATCTGCAATCCCTGTAGATTGTAAATAGTTTTCTGCACGTTGAGCAATTGAGCGTGGACATCTGTCGTAACCCATCATAGTCTGTGGGTCAACTACATTACATCGTATAAACAAAGTATTATCTTGAAAAAATGGATCCAGCTGAATTGAAGTTAAATCAGGCACTAAAGCCAAATCTGATTGATGAATTTTCTGCCAACCTTTAAAAGATGAGCCATCGATCATTTTTCCATTCTCAAGGAAATCATCATCAACCGCTGAAACAGGTATGGTAATGTGTTGCTCTTTTCCACGGATATCTGTAAATCTTAAATCCACAAATTTGGCGTCATGTTCTTTGATTGCATCAAGCACTACATTTTTTGTCATCTTTTGTCTCCAGGATAGTCCGCGTATAGTTTACCTTAAGTGACTTATTAATCCCAATAGATTACACTCTATAGTTTTAATTTTAACAAAAATAATATGGGCGCCTATCAATATCAAGCGCTAAAAGTCAATGGCAATGTCAGTAAAGGCGTGATAGAAGCTGACTCTGAACGTCATGCGCGTCAATTATTGCGAGAACAAGGACTAATTCCTACTCAAGTCCAAACCTTAACTCAGCAACGTGCTGCCAGCAGCAAAAGTAAAATTACTGCCGCTGATTTGGCTCTGCTGACCAGACAGCTGGCAACACTTCTGGCTGCAGGTATCCCCGTTGAAGAATCATTGCGTGGAGTCAGTGAGCAAACAGAAAAAGACAAAGTCAGAGAGCTTATCATCGGAGTTCGCTCTAAGGTATTGGAGGGATATGGTTTAGCTCAGGCAATGGCTCAATATCCCAATGCCTTCCCAGAACTATACCGGGCAACAGTAGGCTCAGGCGAGCAGACAGGACGTCTTGATGTCGTTTTAGAAAAATTAGCCGATTATACTGAAAAGCAACAGAAAACTAGACAAAAAGTGCAGCAAGCCTTGATTTACCCATTACTCATGATCATCGTTTCTACTGCCATTATCAGTTTTTTACTTACTTTTGTCGTTCCTAAAATTATTGATGTGTTCACCGAAAGTGGGCAAACACTACCACCAATGACTCAATTACTTATTAACTTAAGCGAATTTATCAAATCTTATGGTTTATATACTCTGGTGGCCATAATTCTGGCTCTGATTGGATTTAAAAAAAGCCTCAGTAATATAAAAATTAAAACAGCATGGCATCAATTCATGCTCAAACTACCTATCGTTTCTTATCTGGTGAAAACAATTAATGTTGCCCGATATATTCACACCTTTGGAATTCTATTTGCTGCAGGAGTCAGTGTACTTGAAACTATGCGTGTTTCTTCAAGTCTGGTAACCAATGTCGTCATGAGACAAGCTTTCGATTTAGCTACTCTGCGCGTCCGCGAAGGAAGTGGAATCAGTGAAGCGCTCAAAGAAACAAAATTTATTAGCCCTATGGCTATCCACCTGATAGCTAGTGGTGAAAAGAGTGGCCAACTTTCCGATATGATGGAACGATCTGCTTCTCATTTAGATAATGAGGTAAATCGACTGATTGAAACATCCTTAACTTTATTAGAGCCGATGGTTATTCTTTTAATGGGTGCTGTTGTTTTATTTATTGTACTTGCGACCTTATTACCTATTTTTTCAATGGAACAATTGGTTGCTTGATTAAGCAGGTTAAGGATTATCAGTGTGCATTTAAAGTTTAAATCTATTCATAGGCCTCATTATTTGTGTTATAATTTAACATTTAGTTTTAAGAGGTACACAAATGAATCGGCAAAAAGGCTTCTCTTTGATCGAAATTATGGTTGTTGTCGTGATTTTAGGTATATTGGCATCTATCGTTGTTCCCAAAATCATGGGACGACCCGATGAAGCCCGTAAAGTCAAAGCAAAACAAGATGTTCTAGCCATTCAAAATGCACTTGATTTATACAAACTTGATAATGGTTCTTACCCCTCAACCGATCAAGGTCTAATGGCGCTCGTAGAAAAACCAACCAGCAATCCTGTTCCAACTAATTGGAAACAATATCTAAAATCATTACCAAAAGATCCATGGGGCAGAGAATACCTTTATTTAAACCCAGGACAACATACTGACGTCGATGTATTTACATATGGAGCAGCAGGACAACCTGGTGGAACAGGAATTAATGCAGAAATTGGTAACTGGGATGACCACTCATAAGGGTTTTACCCTGATAGAAATTCTTATTGTTATAGTAATTATAGGCATAACCCTGGGGTTTGCCTTAATTGCTTTTGGTGATTTTGGGGAAAGCAGGCGTATACAATTTTCAGCTGAACAATTGGCAAATACTCTAAGTCTGGCTCATCAACAGGCCATTTTAGAAACCAGTACCCTTGGGTTAAAAATTGATAATACCAGTTACCAAATTCTGAAATTTCAGGATAAGACAGGATGGAATCCCATATCCAATAAAGGAATTTTTAAACCCTGTTATTTTCCCAAAAACGTTGTGATTAACCTTAAAACGAATCAAAAACATACCCGGGGGAACCCTGCAATCGTTATAGCGTCATCTGGTGACATGACTCCTTTTACGATAGAATTTGGTACAGATAAGGAAAAATGGATAGCCAAACTGACAGGCAGCCATAATGGTGATTTGGATTTTACCATGGCAAAATCTCAATGATGCCAAAAACTAAATTAATCTCCGGATTTACTTTGATAGAAGTCCTATTGGCTCTTACCGTTATTGCAATTGCTTTAACAGCGCTTTTAAAAGCAACTGCTCAAAATACAGAAAACACACATAGAATCAAAGAAAAAACGATTAGCCATTGGATAGCAATGCAGGGTGTCGCAATGATCCAGTTAAATCTGCTACGCACTTCTCAAAGCCAAGAATCGACGCAAGCAACCACCATGCTGGGTCAAAAGTGGTACTGGAGAGCTAAAATTAGCGCGACACCTATAAAACGAATGCAACAGATAACCATTTCAGTCAGTTCCAAACAAATAGGCCCCTTTCGAGAAGAACTCATTGCATTCAGGTACATACCATGATTAAAAAGAGAGGGTTTACACTGATTGAGATATTAATTGCTCTTACTGTTTTTGCTATATTGGCTACTATTACCTCTTCAACCTTATACTATGCATTCAATACTCGAGCTCGAGTTAACGAGCAGGCTGAACGTTTAAATGCACTTCAACTGGCAATAAGTATCATTCAGCAAGATACCTCCCAAACAGTGGAACGTGCTATAAGAGGTAATGAAATGCGCCTATTTCCAATATTTGTTGGTCAGCCTCAATATCTTGAACTAACCAGAGATGGCGTAGTAAACCCAAACAGCGCTGAAAAACGCAGTACCCTGGCACGAATTGCGCTCGTTTGCCAGGATAACAAATTACTGCGTCGCACATGGGGTACTTTAGATCCTGTAGACAGAAATATCTATAAAGATAAAGTACTACTCGATAATTTGTCTGAATGTCATTTCAACTATTTAAATCAAAACTTGCAGCTTCTCTCTGAATGGCGAGAACAGGCAGTCAATCAAAATCAGCAAAGAGAACCTCTGCCTAAAGCAATCCAAATGAATCTCACCTTAAAGGACTGGGGAGATATGAACATGCTTTTTGTCATACCAGGAGCGCTCTATGTTTATGATTAGCTCACTTCCAAAATCCATTGCCAGTTCAAAAATACAAGGAAGTGCTCTTTTAACGGCTCTATTTATTATGACATTGGTTGCCATAGTCGCTACGGCTATGAGTACGCGATTGCAACAGGATATTTACAGAACAAGATTAGTTATTACTCAAGATAGACTGTATCTTGCCTCTCAGGCAGTTACTTTCTGGGCTCTCAATGAATTACTTGATAAAAATAACCGCTTTACAAAAACCAATCAGTTAGGGATGGTAGCCCAATACCCTAAGAATATGGAATTCATATATAATCAAGTCCAATTAAGTGGCGGCCTTTTTGATTTGCAAGCGCGATTCAATCTCAATAACCTGGTTGAGAAAAAATCCATTCCCACTTTAATGCATCTCATAAGCCACGCCTACTCAAAAGCAACAAGCCGGGAACGAGCTAATATAGCCCTTGGAGTAAAACATTGGTTGCTTGCTTATGATCTGAGTCGTGGAGAAGATATTTATACCTCTTATTATCTCTCTCAGAAACCTCCTTATTATCCAAGTCATCAACTTATAAAAAGTAAATCTGAATTTCGATTAATAAAAGATGTAAGTGCACCTGCTTATCTAGCCCTTGATCCTTTTATCACCGCTTTGCCTGAATCAACAAGCATTAATATTAATACCGCCCCAAAACAAATATTGATGTCATTAGGCGATGGATTAAGTGACGCTCAAGCAAATGAATTAATAACTGCCCGAGGGGAACATGGTATCACTGATCTGAAAGAGATCAATGAGCTATTAAAAAAATTCAATATTCCCAGCGATCAAATAACCATTGAAAGTCAATATTATCTCAGCGTAGCCTATGCTAAGAATGATGAATTTAGTTTGGTTGTGTATTCTTTGTTAAAGCGCAGTCGAGACCGAAAAGGTAAGTTATTAACAAGCGTCATCAGAGAGAGTATTAATAATTTCTGACTTTAGCTCAAATACTCCAAGCTGCATAAATACATAATAATCTCCATTTTAATTAATAGTTTGCCATCAAATTTTGATTTTTATCGGGAATGAGTGCCTTTAGTTTCTAGAAAATGTAACTCCTATAAAGTTTCATCTGCATTAATCTAATTATTTTAATATAAACAGATTGTTTACTATACTAATAAGTATAATTTTATACATTTTTATCTTGGTATGATCTTTATATTATTTTTTAACTGCTTACGAGAAAAAAAATCAGCATTGATAGTTATTTCAATTTTTAACAAACAACTGTACAAATTTTTTACAAATTACTTGTTATGATTAATATTATTCAAAGCAGAAATAAGAAAAACCATAATACTTCCTCTAAATTGAAATCAGAAATTGAGAAGGAGCAGGTCAAGCTGCTTTTTGAGCAAGTTACTATGGCTATATCAGGTGAGGCTTTAGCAGTAACTATTTTACCTATTGCATTATGGTCTGTTACAAATCATGGATTACTTATTGTTTGGATGATTTTCACTTATGTTTTTTCAGATCTTTATAAGGGTATTCTTCTATTCTATTACAATAAACAACCAACATTGTTTTCAACCAAAAAATGGTTGTTCCTTTTCAACTTAGGTGTTATAAGCTCTGGCTTAGCCTGGGGATTTGCCAGTTCAATAATGATTCCCACCTCAAGTACATTACATCAAATTTTTGTTGTCTTTATGATTACAGGAGTGACTGCGGCAGCTAACTCTCTCTATTCACCAGTGCGATTATCCTATTTTTTATTTCTGGTTACCTCTTTTGCCCCTTTCACTTTATGGTTATTTTCACAAGGTCAAGTTTATTTATTACTGGGTTTTTGTGGAATTATTTATATGGGTATTATGCTCTTTATTTCATATTACTCAAACAAGGTTTTGATTAATACTTTAATGATGCGCTTTAAAATTACTAATTTAAGCTCAATTAAAGATATTTTAGAAAAAAAGGTAAATGAACGAACTAATGAAATAGAAAAGATCCTGGCTTTAACCAAATCAATTTTAGAGTCAACTGCTGATGGCATTTTGGTTGTTGATCTCAAAGGGAATATTGAGTTCTGCAATCAGCAATTTCTCAAGATGTGGAGCATTCCACCGGGTTTTGTTGACAGCCATAATGATGCAGAAACACTTC
The DNA here is from genome assembly GCF_900637585.1 of Legionella pneumophila subsp. pascullei. Classification (NCBI taxonomy): domain Bacteria; kingdom Pseudomonadati; phylum Pseudomonadota; class Gammaproteobacteria; order Legionellales; family Legionellaceae; genus Legionella; species Legionella pneumophila. Next base: position 1,504,117 of record NZ_LR134380.1, on the reverse strand, counting down.
AATATGTATTGAATCAGCTTAAAAATCCAGAAGAATTCTTAAATAAAATTAAGGAACTGTACAATACGCCGCACCAGGAAAGCTTTGATGAGTTGCACTTCAAAGACGGTAAAATTTTTGAAAGATACTCACAACCCCATTGGTTAGACAATAACATTGTAGGGCGTGTTTGGAGTTTTAGAGATGTGACCTTAAGGACCAGATTAGCCTATCAAGCCAATCATGATTTTCTAACTGGTTTGCCTAATCGTACAGCCCTTTACGATCGTCTGGATCATGCGATTAATTACTGTAAACGATTAAATACCACATTATCAGTATTGTTTCTGGATATTGATAATTTTAAGTTAATTAATGACAGTTTAGGCCATGATGCCGGTGATATATTATTGTATGAATTTTCCATGCGTCTTAAAGGATGTATACGTCATAGCGATACAGTCGCTCGATTTGGTGGTGATGAGTTTGTCTTGTTATTGATGACCACCGAACCTAAAGATGTTGTTTTAGTAGCGCAAAACATTTTAAAAACTGTTGCGCAACCTATCAAATTGCCTACACAAGAAGTCATAGTTACGACAAGTATCGGGGTTAGCCTTTTCCCTAAAGATGGGCTTGATGCAAGCACCTTACTCAAAAACTCTGATACTGCAATGTACCTGGCAAAAAAGGAAGGACGCAATAATTTCCAATTTTATAATAATTCGATCGATCAACAATCACTCAAACGCCTGGAATTACAAACACAGATACACAATGCACTTAAAAATAATGAATTTTTTATTCTTTATCAACCCATCTATAATTTACGCAGCGGTGAATTAGTGGGTGCTGAAGCTCTGATACGCTGGGGACATCCTGGTATAGGACTCCTCTCTCCGGATGAATTTATTCCTATTGCTGAAGAAACTGGGGTAATTAACCAGGTTGGGGAGTGGGTGTTAAGACATGCCTGCATTCAAAATAAAACCTGGCAACTTATGGGGTTACCGCGTATAAGTATTTCCGTTAATGTCTCATGGAGGCAGTTAAAAAATGGTAATTTTATCGAGATTGCAGAATCTGTATTAAAAGAATCCAGATTAGATCCTCAGTATTTGGAAATTGAATTCACAGAAAGCACTATGATGCAAAAATCAACGCCCATTGATTCGGCTTTAATAAAAATTTCCAAATTAGGCATTAAAATGGCAATTGATGATTTTGGTACAGGCTACTCTAACTTAAGTTATTTAAAGACTTTCCCTGTCAATAAACTTAAAATTGATCGTTCCTTTATCCAAAACTGCACCACTAACCCAAATGATGCGTCTATAGTTGAAGCAATTATTGCCATGGCCCATAGCCTCGAACTCAAAGTATTGGCAGAAGGAGTGGATACGATTGATAAGGCGTTTTTTATGCATCAACATGGTTGTGATGAAGTACAAGGTTTCCTTTATGGATTACCTGTTAAAGCTGATAAATTTGTGAAATTAATGCAAAAAACTAAAATCCACCATTCAAAATTTATTAATAAAACATAAAATTATTACTTATTTTATTAACTATAAGTAGAAGCACTATGGGCTAATCCTCATAGTTCTCTTTGCTTTCCAATGGCCCCAAATCCTTTATCATTTTATCTGCTTCCAATTTTTCTTGTTCAGTCAACTTGGCTTCCAAAGATTTAAGTTGCTTCGCAGCTTCCTCATTTTTATTTTCAGCAGCAATTTTTAACCAGGCATAAGCTTTAACCAAACTCTTGTTGACTCCTAATCCTGCTAAATACATATACCCCAGCTTGGCCTGACCCACAGGATTTCCCTGATGTGCTGACTTTCCAAACCAATAAGCTGCCTGTTGATAATCTTTATCAACACCTGTACCCGTCAATAATAATTGTCCTAATTGGGCTTGTGCTTCTGGTTGCCCCTTTTCTGCTGCGGATTGATACCAATAAGCTGCTTTCACAGGATCAGCATCTACGCCATACCCTTTAAGGTAGTAGTAAGCCAAATAAGTTTGTGCATTAACATGCCCATGATTGGCTGCTTGAGAAAACCAATAAAAGGCAGCTTTATCATCCGCACTAATTCCACCCTCCTGTCCTGTATACAATAAACCCAGACTGTACTCGCCCTTTTCATCTCCCTGCTCTGCGGCTTTTTGATACCATTCAAATGCTTTTTTTACATCTTTTGGAGTTCCTTTACCCATCATATACTGATAGCCCAAATTCACTTGTGCCTTGCTATAGCCCTGTTCCGCCGCCTTTTTAAACCAGATAAATGCTTTGTCATCACTGGCAGCCACACCATCTCCTGTAGCATACATTAATCCAATATTTCTTTGTGCAATGGGATTCCCTTGCTCTGCTGCCTTCATGTACCATTTGAAAGCTTCTGCAAAATCCTGTGATATACCCTTACCTGTATCGTACATAAATCCCAAGCTTAATTGAGCCAATGCATTATTTTTATCAGCTGCTTTTTGATACCAATTTCTGGCCTCTTCATAGTTAGTTGTCACCCCATATCCATATTGATACATGCGTCCCAATAAATACATAGCCTCCTCATTGCCTTCTTTGGCAGCTTGCATTAAATGTGGGTAGGCTGTGGTATAGTCGCCATTTTCAAATGCTGCAAAACCAACCAACTCATCAGCCCAAAGAACAGTATTAATTGCCAGTAATAGAGCTAACAAAGAACCACGCATACTTGCTCCATTTTATTTCCTTTTAATTTAAGCGTAGAATAAAGAAACAACAAAGCAAGTAATTGTTCGGTTAAGGCATGGAAAAATTTACAAAAAATCTTAATCCTGAAGAAACAATAGCCAAGTTAGTTAACAACGTTTTCTTTAAACAGAATCTAAGATAATAACACTCACGATTTGTTAAAAACTTTTGGATAAATAGAATAAAATCTGCAAAGATTCCCATTTAAAAGTCTCAAAAGAATCAATGCAGCCCCTTTGGCGAAGAGTTTTCTTCCCGTATTTATCCAATAGAATACGGGAGCCAAGCATTACAATTCTTTAAACGACAATGGTGTATGAAATATAGAGCTGTATTATATGATTATAGCGCTTCGAATATCGCAGCAGCTCCCATTCCGGTTCCAATACACATGGTTACCATACCGTAGCGTCCTTTTGTTCTTCTCAATCCATGAAGTAAAGTAGCTGTTCTTATGGTTCCAGTTGCTCCCAAAGGATGTCCCAGGGCAATAGCTCCACCTAATGGGTTAACTTTGTCTCTGGGTAAATCCAGGTCTTTAATAACAGCTAAAGCCTGAGCTGCAAAGGCCTCATTCAATTCAATCCAATCCAATTGATCTAAGGTAATTCCAGCACGTTTTAGGGCGATAGGGATTGCCCTTACAGGTCCAATTCCCATAATTTCAGGCGGTACTCCCGCAACAGCATAGCTCATTAAACGTCCTAAAGGTTTTAAATCATACTGTTTTAAAGCCTTCTCACTGGCTAATAATGCAACTCCCGCTCCGTCACTCATCTGAGAACTATTTCCTGCTGTCACTGTCCCTTTTAAAGAAAATACCGGCTTTAATTTAGAAATAGCTTCATAAGAAGTATCCGCTCTGGGACCTTCGTCTTTATTTATCAATTTTTTCTTTATTTCAACCTTTGAAGTTTTCAGATCAGGATATCTTAATGATATTTCGATAGGACTTATTTCAGCATTGAAATCCAGCCTCTCCTGCGCAGCAATTGCTTTTTTGTGACTTTCTATAGCAAATTCATCCTGTTGCTCTCGAGTAATTTCCCAACGCTTGGCAACATTTTCTGCTGTAATACCCATACCATAAGCTATAGCAACGTGTTCATCATTAAAAATGGATGGATTTGCAGTATATTTGTTTCCCCCCATAGGTACCATGGACATACTTTCAACACCACCACCTAATGCTAAATGAGCCTCTTGATTACGGATAGTATCCGCTGCAGTAACTATACTTTGTATACCGGATGAACAAAAGCGATTAATCGTCATTGCTGGAACAGATTGTGGAAGATCAGCCAATAAAGAAGCAATTCTTGCTACATTCATACCTTGTTCCGCTTCTGGCATTGCACAACCTATTACTACATCGGCTATCTCTTGCCAATCGAGGGTTTGATGCCTATGAATTAAACATTTTATAGTATGAGCCAATAAATCATCAGGTAATGTGTTTTTAAAAATACCTCTTGGCGCTTTGCCTACAGGTGTACGTAGTACGTCAACTATATATACGTCAGTCATCCTATTTCTCCTTGCTTAATTGCGCAGTGGTTTACCAGTCTCTAACAGATGACTGATTCTGGCTTGGGTTAATGGTGTATTGGCAAGTTTTATGAATGCTTCTCTTTCCAACTTTAGCATCCATTGTTCATCTACCAAGGTTCCATGATTGACGTCCCCACCACACAACACTTTCGCCAACTCATTAGCTAGAAAATAATCATGTTGTGATATAAATCCACCTTCCAACCAATTCACTAAACCGGATAGCAATCGGGCATGCCCCTCAATACCTGCCACTTTAAATCGTTGTATTTTCATAGGAGGAAGATAATTAACTGCTCGCATGGCTTTTATTTTTTCTAAAGAAGCATATAAAACCTCATCAGCATGCATTACAATGGCATCAGCCGCACGTAAATACCCCATATTTCTAGCTTCCACCGCACTTGCAGCTACTTTTGCGGTTGCTATTTGTTGAAAAACTGGCGATATAAAAGTCAATAAATCAGCTTGTTGAGCTTGTTGCGCCGAACGCATAGCCAGTTCTTTACAACCACCACCAGCAGGTATAACTCCTACTCCAGCCTCAACTAAACCAGGATACGATTCAAAAGCAGCAACGATGGAATCACAATGCATGATTAATTCACAACCACCGCCTAATGCACGACCTCTTAAAGCAGCTACTGTTGGAATTGAGCTGTATTTTAAGCGCATTGCCACTCGTTGGAACTGTTCTACCATATGCTCAAGAGCTTGAATTGTTCCATCTGTTAATAATTTGGAAACACCACGTAAATCAGCTCCTGAACTAAAATTGGATGCGTCTTGTTGATAAATAATTAATCCTTGGTAATCCTTTTCTGCGATATCCAAGGCAGCCTCTATACCATCGAGAACTGATTGACCAATTGTATTGGCTTTGCTTTTAAAACTAACCACAGCCACATCATCTTTTAAGTACCATAAACAAACACCCTCATTTTCATAAAGAACATGAACAGGATGGTGTGATTCCTTTAATACCCTGTCATGAAAAAATTGTTTATGGTAAACAGGCAAATGACTTCTGGCCTGGTAATTCTTTTTACTGGGCGAAAAAGCGCCTTCTCGTGTGTAAAATTCCTTTATTTCATATAACCACTCAGGTAGTTTTGCGCTTGATAGTGCCGTATTGTCCAGTATTGATTGATCAATTTGTCGAGTCACACTGTGTAATTCAGAAAGCTGCCAGGTTTCAAATGGTCCTTGTGACCATCCGAATCCCCAACGGATTGCCAGATCGACATCCCTTACATTGTCAGCAATCTCTTCTAAATGATACGCACAGTAATGGAATAAATCTCTAAAGCAGGCTGCTAAAAATTGAGCTTGCTTATTACTTGATGTCATTAAGCTCTTCATTCGAGCTTCAGGATCCATAATACGCATGATAGCTTGCAGTTCATCACTTACTTCTGCTTGAGAAGGTCTATATTGACCCGTTTGGATATCATAAACTTCTATTACTTTACCAATTTTTCGATAAATTCCTTGACCGGATTTTTGCCCTAAATGACCTTGTTTAATTAAATTATTCAACCAGTCTGGCAGATTAAACATTTTATGCCATGGATCGTCAGTTAATTGAGACTGCATGGTATTGATAACGTGTTGCATGGTATCCAAACCAACAACATCCATGGTACGAAAAGTTGCAGATTTTGGTCTTCCTAATAAAGGACCAGTCAAGGCGTCCACTTCATCAATTCCCATATTCATAGCTAAAGTGTGATGCAAGGTGGTTAATAACGAAAAGACTCCTACACGATTCGCGATAAAATTGGGAGTATCTTTAGCTCTTACAACTCCTTTACCCAAATACTCGGTTAACCAAGTTTCCAAATAATCAAGCAAATTAGATGATGTGCTATTGGCAGGAATTAGTTCTGCCAAATGCATGTAACGCGGTGGATTAAAAAAATGGACCCCGCAAAAACTGGATCTATGCTGAGCGGGCAATACATCACATAACTTATTGATACTTAGCCCTGATGTATTGCTGACTAAAATTGTTTTATCAGATAAATGAGGTGAAATTCGCTTGTATAAGTCCTCTTTCCAATCTAAACGTTCCGCTATCGCCTCTATGACTAAATCACAAGAAGATAACTCTTCCAGATTTTCTGCATAATTTTTTGCTTGTAATAACTCACTGGCTTGTGAAGTTGCAAGAGGAGTTGGTTTTAGTTTACCTAAATTGGCAATCGCTTTATCGACCAAACCATTTTTAGGTCCTTCTTTGCCAGCTAAATCGAACAGTAAAGTCTCTATTCCGGCATTAACGCAGTGTGCTGCAATTTGAGCACCCATAACGCCAGCCCCTAAAACCGCAACTTTTTTAATGAAAAAAGGCTCCTGCATTGTTATTATCCTCTTGTTAATAATCGATTGATGCCTCTATGAGTGAGATTTATAGGTAACAGGCACTTACCATTCGCTAAAAGGAGCAATAACCTAATGTTATTGCTCCTTTCTACATCCTAACTTAAATTAAAACGAATACCCTGCGCCAAGGGCAATTCATCTCCCCAATTAATTGTATTGGTTTGTCGCCTCATATAAGCTTTCCAGCTATCTGAACCTGATTCACGTCCACCACCAGTTTCTTTTTCGCCTCCGAAAGCACCTCCTATTTCAGCCCCTGAAGTACCAATATTAATATTGGCAATACCGCAATCACTTCCACAGGCGCTGAGAAAGAGCTCTGCATTTTTTAAATTTTGGGTGAATAAAGCTGACGAAAGCCCTTGGGGAACACCATTATGTAAAGCAATAGCCTGATCCAGTGTTCGATAGGACATAACATATAGAATAGGAGCAAAAGTCTCTTCCTGCACAATATCCCAATCGTTTTTTACATCACAAACTAAAGTAGGCTGAACAAAGGAGCCGGCTTGTTTTAATACTTCTCCACCATAAACAATTTGACCTCCTGCTGCCTTAATTCTACTTATTGCTTTTTTAAATTGTTCAACAGCTTGCTGGTCAATCAAAGGACCCATTAAATTTCGTGTATCGAGGGGGTCTCCAATAGTTATCTGTTCATAAGCATGCCTTAACCTTTTGATAACATCCTGGTATTTTGATTCATGGACAAACAGGCGTCTCGTTGTTGTGCAACGTTGGCCTGCAGTACCAACAGCACCGAATACTATGGCAGGAATAGCCAAATTCAAATCAGCAGACTCATCGAGGATGATGCCGTTATTACCTCCCAACTCCAGAATACTTTTGCCAAGTCTGGCAGCAACTTTTGCTGCTACTTGCTTTCCAACCGCGGTGGAGCCTGTAAAGGATATAAGTTGTATTCGCTTATCATCTACCATGGCTTCAACCACATCATGAGTTTTGGGGATGACCAAGCCAAATATTTCAGGACAATTATTTTCTTTCAATACCTGGTTACAAATATGTTGCACTGCCACAGCACAGAGTGGGGTTTTTGCTGACGGCTTCCATATGGTAACATTGCCGCAAATAGCAGATAAAAAAGCATTCCAGGACCATACAGCAACAGGAAAATTAAACGCTGAAATCACCCCTACAATTCCGTATGGATGCCATTGCTCATACATACGGTGATTAGGTCGCTCGGAATGCATGGAATTGCCATACAACATACGTGATTGTCCTACAGCGAAATCTGCTATATCAATCATTTCCTGAACTTCACCATCACCTTCCTGTTTAGACTTACCCATTTCCAATGATACAAGACTTCCCAGACTATCTTTTTTTTCTCTTAGTGCCTGTCCTATTTGCCTGATGATTTCACCTCGCTTTGGAGCTGGCACTTTTTTCCAGGCTTGTGCTGCTTGCTCCGCTCGCCGCATAACCTGCTCATAATCATCCATAGTGCAAGTAGCTATTTCAGCAAGCTTATTTCCAGTACTGGGATTGAAGGATTCCAGAGTATGGGCATGGTTGTCACTGTGCCAACCATGTCCACTAAAAGCTCCGGGGTTTACTGATTTAATATTTAAACATTGCAATAAATCCATAAGATTCTCCTAGGCATAATATTTGCCGAAGCGATTTTCCAGCACATGAGACAATTTAAATTTTTCTTGCAAAATAAGCCCTTTATACTCATTCCCCTGTCCCAATACCAAATCAACAACAGCGCATACACCCGAAGCTGTACTGACCTGAATAGCTGACCACTCTAAACCTCGAATTACTTCAGGGTAAATTTTCTTAACATAACTTTTTTCGGTTAACTCGCCCTGCTTAATACCCTCAACCGTAACATAAACTATCACGATATCCTGATATGTTTTTGGAATAGCATTTTCCAGTATTCTTTTTAACGTTCCTCGATCTTCATTTAATCGTAAGTCATTCATTAAAAAGCGCATTTTTTTACAATGTCCTGGATAACGCATGGTTTTGTAATTCATGGACTGCACTTTTCCAGCATAAAGTTCAGCCAAACTTCCCAAACCGCCAGAAGTGTTGAACGCTTCATATTCACAACCATCAATTTGAATTGATTCCAACCCTTCCAGTGGAGCCATAACCACATCTTTCCCACCTTCTATGCCATAACAAGGATTACCATATTCATTAATAACCCCATCAGTGGACCAGGTTAATGAATAATGAAGCGCATTATTAGCACGTTGAGGCAATGCTCCAACCCTTAATCTGGCATGATGGCACTGCTCAAATTCCTGCATTAAACTATTGGCCGCAATACTGATAAAACCTGGAGCCAATCCACATTGAGGAACAAAAGCTGTCTCAGCATTTTCAGCAATAGCTTTCACAGCCTCTGTTACAGAGGTATCTTCCGTCAAATCAAAATAATGAGCTTTGGCAGCTTTTGCGGCTCTGGCAACATGAGTATTTAAAAAATAGGGAAGACTCGAAATCACTGCGATAATATTATGCTTTTGCAAATAGGCTTGAGTCGATTGTTCATCTTTAACATCCAATGCAACCGTTTTAATCTCAGGCAGTGCGGTTAATAATCTTGTCACATCAGAACCATTAAATTCCAGATCAGCTAAATGAACCTGATAAGACCCACTATCGGCCAGTAGACATGCAATTAGGCTGCCTATTTTTCCAGCACCAGTAATCATTACGTTGTACATACAATCCTTCTCCTTTGTAAAACTTGATAATCCTACACAAATTATCAGCGATTAGATAGACCCAAAGCATGATCAATACAGCAATTCTTGATATCACTTGACCTATTTGCCTTACTCATTTATCTTGACCACTTTAATCAGTTTAGTTGCAACATGAAGCAAGCTGCTTTGACACATTCCACAATAATACACACTTCAACACTAAACCAATATTCAAAGTTCGTTGTTGTATTTTTAGCGGGTTTATTAGCCCCTTTGGGGTTTGCACCTTTCCATCTGCCAGGATTAACCATTGTGAGCCTGGCCATTTTATTTTCTGAAGTTCTTCAATGCACTGTTAAACAAGGATTCACTCTTGGTTTCTTTTATGGGCTAGGATATTTTGGCTTGGGAGTATCATGGGTAATTATCAGTATCCACGACTATGGACAGCTTGATTACTTTCTTGCTGGTATCATCACCTTATTGTTTATCATGTATCTTTCTCTATTTCCTGGAATAGTAGGTTATTTATTAAAATTACTTTCACCCAAGTGCAATTTATTAACACGTATGCTTTTGTTTAGTACCCTTTGGTGCCTGAGCGAGTTCATACGTTCCAAGCTTTTTACAGGATTCCCCTGGTTATTAATTGGTGTAACCCAAATCGATACACCATTGAGATATATCGCACCAGTAATTGGTGTTTACGGACTTGGATTACTATGCTCTTTTTTGGGCACTCTGCTGGTTCTGATAATCAAAGATAATACAATTAAACGCTATTACTACCTTAGCATTTTTATATTGATACTTATTACTCCATCTCTGGGTGAAAGCATACATTGGACAGAAATTAAGAAAGAACCTATTTCCGTTGGCGCAATCCAGCCCAATCTTTCAATGAGAGACAAGTGGGACGAAACTCTCTTTTGGAATTTATTAAAATACTATGAAAATAAAACAGATAAGCTGCTAGGAAAAAATTTAATTGTTCTACCTGAATCGGCTATACCCTTGCCAGCAAGTTATGTTGAAGATTACCTACAGAAACTGCATGAAAAGGCATTGAAAGCCAAAAGCAGTTTAATTTTGGGAATCTTGCAACCTACAAATCATGATGAAACCAATTTTTACAATTCCATCATTAGCTTGGGAGAAGCAACTGGTGCCTATATAAAACGCCAATTAGTGCCGTTTGGTGAATATATACCGAAACCTTTTATACCCATCAATCGTTGGCTCAATCTTCCAGAGCCTAATGTTATTCCCGGCAGATCGAATCAGCCATTAATTAATATTGCCAATCATCCCATTGCCAGTCTAATTTGCTATGAAATTGCTTACCCCAATATCTTGAGGTCACAAATGCCTGCAGCTCAATGGATAGTCTCTATCAGTGATAATGGCTGGTTTGGCCATTCTCTGGCAAGCTACCAGCAATTACAAATGGCCCAAATGCTGTCTTTGCTTACTGGACGATACCAAATACTTGTGAATAATGATGGACTTTCGTCGGTAATTAACGATCATGGAACCATCGTTGAAGGGCTGCCCGCTTTTAATTCAGGAATACTACAAACGGATATTTTTCCTGCAAATGGTATCACCCCCTGGATAATTTGGAGTGACTATCCTGCTCTTATTTTTTGCATATTTTTTGCTCTTTTTGTTATATTTTTTAATATTAAGCAATTTACAGAAAAATAATCTATTGCTGGCAAAGGCAAGAGGGGTTATCCTTAGCAGTTCCGTGTTATTAAATTTATTGGCCTATGGATAATACCTATAACCCCCAAGAAGTTGAAGAACAAGCACAACAATATTGGCATAAGAAGCAATCATTTAATGTTACTGAAGATTTAAACAAAGAGAAGTTTTATTGCTTATCCATGTTTCCCTATCCCAGTGGCACGTTGCATATGGGGCATGTGAGAAACTACACTCTCGGTGATGTCATAGCCCGATATCAGCGGGCATTGGGAAAAAATGTCTTGCAACCCATAGGCTGGGATGCTTTTGGATTGCCTGCCGAAAATGCCGCTATCAAGAATAAAATTCCTCCTGCAGAATGGACCAGGAAAAATATTGCCGCCATGAAAGAACAATTTCTACGTCTGGGAAATGCTTATGACTGGAAAAGAGAAATTGCTACCTGCGACCCCGAATATTATCGCTGGGAGCAATGGTTTTTTATTCGTTTATTTGAAAAAGGCTTAGTTTATAAGAAGAACGCCGTTGTAAACTGGGATCCTGTTGATCAAACAGTACTGGCTAATGAACAGGTAGTTGACGGTCGTGGGTGGCGTTCAGGTGCGTTGGTTGAGCGCAAGGAAATTTCTCAGTGGTTTATTAAAATTACCTCCTATGCTGATGAGCTTTTAAGTTCTTTAGATAGCCTGGATGAATGGCCTGCGCAAGTAAAACAAATGCAACGCAATTGGATTGGGAAATCCATAGGCACAGAAATTTATTTCAATGTAAATAATTATCCTAAACGATTGAAAATTTACACTACCCGCCCAGATACGTTGATGGGAGCAACCTATCTTGCTGTAGCAACAGATCATCCATTAGCAAAAGAAGCTGCTTCCAACAATAAAAAGGTTCAGGAATTCCTCGATAGTTGTCAGGGAATTAAAATGGCTGAAGCAGAACTGGCAACTATGGAAAAAAGAGGGATTGATACTGGAATGGTTGCAATCCATCCTATAACAGGTAAAGAGTTGCCCATATGGGTAGCTAATTTTGTTTTAATGCAATATGGTTCTGGCGCAGTCATGGCAGTTCCTGCGCATGATCAGCGCGATTGGGAATTTGCACAAAAATACCAATTACCTGTCAAGCAAGTAATCAAACCTGTAGACATTGAGCATGATTTTAATCAATCAGCTTATACTGAAGAAGGTGTACTGATTAACTCGGATCAGTTTGATAATCTACCCTCTACCAAAGCGATTCAAGCTATCACAAACTTTCTGGAAGAAAATGATGCTGGCAAAGCTACTATTAATTATCGTTTAAGAGATTGGGGCGTTTCCAGACAAAGATATTGGGGAACTCCTATCCCCATGATAATCTGTGAACAATGCGGTATTGTTCCAGTCCCTGATGAAGAATTACCTGTTGTTCTACCAGAAAATGTTGATTTTACCGGTACCGGCTCACCACTTGCGCATTGCAAAGAATTTGTTAATGTAACATGTCCAAAATGTGGTCAGGATGCAACCCGAGAAACGGATACGTTTGATACCTTTGTTGAATCCTCATGGTACTATGCTCGCTTTGCTTGCAAAGGTCAGGAAAATGCCATGCTTGATGACCGAGCTAAATATTGGACACCAGTAGACCAATATATTGGTGGAATTGAACATGCTGTGATGCATCTGCTGTATGCTCGTTTTTTTCATAAATTGATGCGTGATGAAGGATTAGTCAATTCCGATGAACCTTTTAAAGCTTTATTAACTCAGGGTATGGTTTTAAAAGACGGACATAAAATGTCAAAATCATTAGGTAATGTGGTTGATCCAAACCATCTTATCAATACCTACGGAGCTGATACCGCTCGCTTATTTGTCATGTTTGCATCCCCTCCCGAGCAATCACTGGAATGGTCAGATTCTGGCGTCGAAGGTGCGCACCGTTTTCTAAAACGAGTTTGGGCTTTTTCTCATCAGCATAGAGACATGCTCATTGACATTAATGATAGTATTTTAAGTGGAAATGGTCATGTCGATTGGAAAGAAGCAGAATCTCGCTTAAAAAAATCACGTCATATTGTGCATCAAATACTTGCTCAGGCAACTCATGACTATGACCGGAATCAATTTAACACGGTTGTTTCTGGTTGTATGAAGTTATTTAATGAAATATCTGATTATTCCATTGAAACTGAAAATGATAAATTTTTTATACACTCAAGCATTAGTATATTGCTAAGGCTACTCGCTCCAATCACTCCACATATTTGTCATTGTCTTTGGCAGCAATTAGGGTTTGATAAAGCAATAATAGATGCGCCTTGGCCAAGGGTAGATAAAAGTGCTCTAAAAACTGATGAAGTAGATTATGTTGTACAGGTTAATGGAAAGCTCAGAGCTCAATTTACTGCAAGTACTGATGCTACTGAAGAAGAGTTAATTGCTGCAGCTAAGGAACATGCTCACAACTTTATAGTAAACCATACCATTAAAAAGGCAATTATTGTCCCACATAGACAACTAATCAACTTGGTCATTGGTTAAAAATGTATAGATCACTCCAGCAATCTCTAAATATTTTACAAAATTTCTCAAATCATAGGTGACCTTACCTGTAATTGCGAATATGAGAGGTTAAACGAAGAATGACTCAGATCTACAAGTATTTAACATCTCTTGTACTCATTTGGCTGCTAACTGGTTGTGGTTTTCATTTACGTGGGGCAATTGATGTCCCTGAATGGCTTGACAACGTAGCTATTGTTTCCAGGGATGGAAATAAAGAACTGGTTTCTATACTCAAATCTCAGCTGGAAGGCTATAAAATTGATGTCAATTCTGATCCATCTCTCGCAAAATACTGGTTAATTATTAATAGCTCTCGTTTACAACAGCAAATTGTCAGCATTGGTGCAAGTACTAATCCGAGACAATATCAATTAATCTTAACGATTGAGTTTATGTTGCAGACCCCCAAGGGACAAATTATTAAAACACCCAGAAAAATCAATGTGAGCCGTCAACTCACCGTCAATAATGACAGGATATTAGGGTCAAATGAAGAACAAGCTCTTTTAGTCAGCGAAATGAGACGAGATGCCGTTATTCAAATCATTAATCGTTTAAACCGACCATAATATGCAAATAAATCAACAAGCTCTTACTCAGCTTTTAAAAAAAAAAATATATCCGCTTAACATCCTGATTGGGCAAGAACATTATCTTATTGATGAAGCACTCAATAACATAAAATCAATGCTTAAAAAATCATCTGAGTGCGATGAGAAAATTCTATCCATTCAATCACCAGAAGAATGGCATGTCGTTCTGGAGGAGGCAAATAATTACTCTCTGTTTTATCCAACAGTGATTCTAACCATTTTCTATGATAAAAAAACGATAGATGCAGCAGGGAAAAAAATTCTTGGTGACTATCTCAAATCAGTAAATTCTCATAATTATATTATCATCAGAGCCCCTAATCTCACTGCAAAGCAACTTCAGTGGTTAACAAATGATGAACAAACACTGGTTGTCATTGCACAACCACTTACCTCAGACGCAATGAAGAGATGGATTAATGAACAATTAAAATTAAATACTATCTCTTTTGATCCATATGTTCCTGAATTAATTTATCAATACACAAAAGGAAATATGCTAGCTACTGCTCAGGTAATTGAAAAAATTGCTTTGAGCAATACACCTGGCAGCCTAATTACTCCTTACCTGGCCCTTGAACATTTATCAGATCAATGTGATTTCTCTCTTTTTGAACTGATTGATTCATGTCTTCTTGGTCATAGTGATAAAGCAATTCATATTTTAAGGCAAGCAGCCAATAATAAAACAGAAATTACATTAGTATTGTGGATGCTTACTCAAGAAATAAGAACGCTATTACAATTATTATTTTTAATGCAACAAAAGATAGATATCAAGACAGCATCCAGCCAATTAAAAATTTGGAATCAAAGAGTTCATTATTATCAATCCGCCATTAAACGATTAAATATCCTGCTTTTACAACAACTACATCACTATTGCCAATCTATTGATGATAGAATCAAATCCAACTCAAATAATCAAGTATGGAATGCTTTAGAGAACATTTCTCTTTCCTTATGTTTAGGGCAATTATTAGGTGATGCATGCATAGTATAGCAATATTTGGTGGAACATTTGACCCTGTACATAATGGCCATATCAAGACCAGCTTGGCAATTCAAGCTAATTTTGGCTTTGATTCCTATTATTTTCTACCTTGTAAAAACCCAACACTCAAAGCTCCTTCCTGTGCCAGCAGTGAACAAAGAGTCGAAATGCTAAATCTGGCGCTCAAACCTTATCCATATTTTAAAATAGATACCCGAGAGCTAGAGCGAGATACCCCTTCCTATATGATATACACTTTGCAAAGTTTCAGATTGGAATATCCCAACTCATCCTTAACTCTGATTATTGGATTCGATGCATTTTTAAATTTACCGCAGTGGTACCAATGGGAAAAAATAATATCTCTGGCCAATTTGCTGGTTATTAACAGGGAAGAGTTCTCACAGCAACCTTTAGCAGAATCAGTGCAAACCCTTCTTAACCAGTATAGAAATGATGATAAAAATATACTACTAAATCATCACGCTGGTGTTATTTGCTTATATAATGCAGGGCGCTATGATATAGCTTCAACCAGAATCAGAGAACAATTAAAGCAGCATAAAGATGTGAAGAATGACTTGCCAGAATCGGTGTACAATTACATTAAGAAGCAGGCACTGTATCAATGATGTTTTCCGTTTTATCAACAGATTTAACCTGCTTTATAAATTCAGGCAAATGGCTATACAATAAAGCTACAACAGGATCAAATCGCGCGTAAAGTTTGGATTTTTGTGAATACTCCTGATAAGGCAAAGAAGTCATTTTGACTGCAACCATAATCAGGGCAACGATAAAAACTCCGCGTAAAAAGCCAAAACCCATTCCTAAAGTTCGATCAGTGCCACTTAACCCAGCTCGTTTTAGGATAAAACTGAGTATTGCATTCACCACTCCGCCGACAAAGAGGGTGGCAAAAAGAATAATAATAAATCCAATGACTGTTCGTACTGATTGTTCCTGTATATAAGAACTTAACCAAGGATCCAGGCTTTGTGAATAATTAAAACCTAGCCAAATAGCTAATACCCATACGCATAATGCAACAAGTTCCTTTACAAAGCCACGAAACAAGCCGGTCAATACTGATAAAGCGATAATTGCAACAATTGCTATATCAACCCATTGTAGTTGCATAACTAACTAACTCCAGTATTCACAACAAAGCCATTTAACTGCATGGCGCTAGCTAATTGAGTTTTTAGTTTAATTATATCTTTTTTGACAGGTGAATGACCAACAACTACTTTATAAACCACCCCACTCCTGCTATTAGACTTAAGATAGTTGGCCTTATAGCCTTTACTGCGTAATCGATTAACTAAAGCCTGAGCATTGGCTATTTGCGTAAATGAAGCCAACTGAACAGCATAAATATCTCGTTTAAGCACAGGTTTGCTGGCAGCAACAACTTGGCCACCCTTTTTGTTAGTATTAACCTTTGCTGTAACAACTGGGGATACTTTTACAGGTGGTTTTGCTGCGGCTAGCGTTATCACTTTCTTTGCCGTAGCATTCGCCGCTTTATTTACTGCTAATTTAATTGGCTCTGATTTAATTGAATTCTCTCTTTCCGCTTCAAGTTTCGCGATTTTAGATGTTCTGCTGAGGTCATCTTCTTCAGTGGTGATGGATTCGGCTTTTACCAAGCTTTTTGATTGTTTTTCAACAGGAATTGGTGGTATTTCTGCTTTCGCTACTTTTATAGTTTTAAAGACTTCCTTTTCATCGGTAATCACTACATCAGGAGGCAATGGCTTTGGTGGTAATTTCACATTAACACTAAAATTACTTTCAGGGTTTTGGTTAGATTTTTTTATTAATGCAGGAGCAAAAATCGCCCCCAATGAAATAATAACGGCCAAGCCTACCAAGCGATGTTTAACTTTCTCATCCATTATCAGTTTCATTGATTCTCCTTCTGCTCCAAAAGATTATGTTGGGCAGCCATTACATGACTAACCGTAAAAAATGAACCATAAACAATAATTAAATCTTCCTCTGACGCCTGCTTTAATGCCATTTTAAACGCTGTAAGTGGGTCATTATAACAAACTTCTGCAAAAATTTCTGCTTCCCTGAATATAGAAAGCAATTTCTCTTGACTTACCGCACGCTTATTATGTAATTGTGCAGGATACCATCGATTAACACAATCCTTTAAAGGCATAATCAATCCATAAAGATCCTTGTCCTTTAAAGCAGAGAAAACTGCATGAACTTGTCCTTTTGTATTGATTTTTTTTACAGTATCTGCAAGTAATCGAACTGACTGCGGATTATGAGATACATCGTACAAAATATTAGTCTTTCCTTTTTGTAATTGCAATCGCCCTGGGATATAAATGAGCGCCATCGCCTTCTCCAGGCTATCATAGGATACAGGCAAATCATTTCGCAATAAATGACAAGCCATTATAGCTGCTGCTGCCGACCGAAGTTGAATTTTTGGCTTGGCCAATTGATCAAAGTGCTCACCCAGACAAGTAAGCCACCATTGGTTGGCTTCTTCCTGATAAAAATAGTCTTTACCATATAAATAGGATGATGTTCCCAGTTGAGTCGCAACCTCAATGATACTTTTTGGTGGAGAGAGATCTGCGTAGATAAAAGGTTTATTTTTCCTTAGTATCCCGGCTTTCTCATACCCTATCAATTCAAGTGTTTCACCCAGAAAGCTCTGATGATCAAAGTCGATAGTAGTGATAATCGCTAAATCAGTATCAACAATGTTTGTAGCATCCAGTCGCCCGCCCAGGCCTACTTCAAGAATTATGATATCCAGATCATGTTGTTTGAAATACCATAAGGCGGCAAGAGTTGCCATTTCAAAATAGGTTAAATTGGTAGGATGACGTACTTCTTCAATAACAGAAAAAGCCTTACATAAATCCTTATCTTGAATTGGTGTTAGATTAATTCGAATTCGTTCATTAAACACAAGAAGATGAGGTGAAGTATAAGAGCCGACCCGAAAACCCGATTGATGATAGATGGTTTCAAGTGCTGTGACTGTAGAACCTTTACCATTTGTTCCTGCAACAGTGATTACCTTGCAATTTGGTCGATGCAAATTTAATTTCTGTGCTACAGTCAAAACCCTCGTCAAACCAAGCTGTATTTCCTGGGTATTTCTGGTTTCCAGGTGAGTCAACCAGTGATTTAAATCCCATTCACTCCATGGTGTGCGCAAAAAAACTCTCCGCTCCTTTATGAGTCAATTTGGAAACCAATTCGGATATAGTTGCTCTGAGATGTTTACGCTCAACTATCATATCAATATGCCCATGTTCCAGTAAAAACTCACTTCGCTGAAAACCTTCTGGTAAGGTTTGTCTTACCGTTTGCTCAATGACTCTTGGCCCAGCAAAACCAATTAAAGCATTGGGTTCAGCGATGATTATATCACCAAGACTACCAAAACTCGCTGATACGCCACCCATCGTTGGATCGGTTAACACGACAATAAAAGGCAGTCCAGTTTCAGCAAATTTTGCTAACGCTGCTGATGTTTTAGCCATCTGCATTAAAGAAAATAATCCCTCCTGCATACGAGCACCGCCACTGGCCGTAAAACAAATATATGGTCGCTTTTCTGTTGCAGCAACATTCACTGCCCTTACAAATTTTTCTCCAACTGTCGCTCCCATGGAGCCACCCATAAAGTTAAACTCAAAGGCACTGACAACCACCGGTTGTTGCATTAAAGAACCTTTAACAACAATTAATGCTTCTTTCTCTCCTGTCGCTTTTTGCGCCTGAGAAATTCTATCCTTATATTTTTTGGAATCCCTGAATTTTAATCTGTCTTGGGGCTCCAGCCCAGCGGCCACTTCTTCCTGCCCTGAGTCATCTAGAAATTGGGCAATTCTCAAGCGCGCAGAAATGCGATGATGAAAATTACAAGATGGGCAAACCATAAAATTTTTTGCTAACTCGGTACTGTAAAGTACCTCATTACAACCAGAACATTTAACCCATAAACCTTCTGGAACCCCCTTCTTTTGAGAGGTCTCTGTCCTTATTCTTGATGGTAACAGTTTTTTAAGCCAGCTCATAAATTAGAACCTAGATATTATCAAATCGGATTATTATACACAGAAAAAAATAATCTGAAATGCCTATATTGGACGTGAACTCCACATAGGAAAATAAGATATTTTACTAAATTGGCTTGACAATTAGAACGCAATCTAGCTGGAAACCCTTATTGCTCTTTAAAATACTCCGGTTTATCCAAATGATTTTAGAGACATTGTTTATAGTACTATCGATCTTTCTATTTATTTAACACCCTCATTTTATTCAATAATTTTTTGCAATTTTTCAAAAAAACGCATTCGGCTCTAAAGTTTTTCTCACTATTTCCGATAACTAAATCGGGTACAGTAAATTCACAATAATAAATCGAGTTTACTGAATTACAAATGTCCCATACCAGGGATTCAGGTCTGAGGAGACTAAAATTATGGCTCAAGTAATTAACACGAATGTGGCTTCGCTTACAGCCCAACGCAATTTGGGTGTTTCGGGCAACATGATGCAAACATCGATCCAGCGTTTATCATCGGGATTAAGGATTAACAGTGCCAAAGATGATGCGGCTGGACTGGCCATTTCTCAACGTATGACTGCACAAATTCGCGGGATGAATCAAGCAGTTAGAAATGCCAACGATGGCATCTCTTTGGCTCAGGTTGCTGAAGGAGCGATGCAGGAAACAACTAATATATTACAACGTATGCGCGAACTTTCAGTTCAAGCTGCCAACTCAACCAATAACTCATCTGACCGCGCTTCAATCCAAAGCGAAATATCACAATTAAAAAGTGAGTTAGAACGTATTGCTCAAAATACTGAATTCAATGGCCAAAGAATTCTTGACGGTTCTTTCTCTGGCGCAAGCTTCCAGGTTGGAGCGAATTCAAACCAAACAATCAACTTCAGTATCGGCAGCATAAAAGCCTCTTCTATTGGAGGTATTGCCACAGCTACAGGAACAGAAGTTGCTGGTGCTGCAGCAACAGATATTACTATCGCAATTGGAGGAGGAGCGGCCACCAGCATTAATTCTTCTGCTAATTTTACCGGATCACTAAATGGGCAAGATGCTACATCTGCCTATGCCAAAGCAGCCGCTATCAACGATGCTGGAATAGGAGGACTATCAGTTACCGCTTCTACCAGTGGCACACAAGCAGTTGGCGCAATCGGTGGAACTGCCGGTGATACTTATAACTTAACCATTAACGGTGTTGCTATATACACTAACCTTAACGTAGCAACAGCATTGACTAACTCCGATCTTCGAGATGCTATCAATGGCGTCAGTAACCAAACCGGAGTTATTGCGTCACTTAACGGTGGTAATATGACACTCACTGCTGCTGACGGTAGAAACATTACGGTAACAGAAAGCGGTACAGGTTTTACCGCTGGTACTGACGGTTTAACCGTGACTGGTGGCGCCTTTGATGGTGCGCTGCGCGGTACTTTATCAATCAGTGCCGTTGATACTATCGCGATCGGTGGTACTGTCGCCAACGTTGGCTTAAGTGCCAATATCTCTAAAGATACAGTAGGTGTGGATTCACTGGATGTAAGTACAGTGGCAGGCGCTCAAACAGCGATTAAGAGAATTGACGCAGCACTCAATAGCGTAAACTCTAATCGGGCTAATATGGGTGCTTTGCAAAACCGCTTTGAATCTACTATAGCCAACCTGCAAAACGTTTCAGACAACTTATCAGCTGCAAGAAGCCGTATTCAAGATGCTGATTACGCTGCTGAAATGGCTAGTTTAACCAAAAACCAAATCCTGCAACAAGCAGGTACAGCAATGTTGGCACAAGCTAATAGCTTACCACAATCTGTATTATCGTTGTTAGGTCGATAGGATGTCACAATCGAAGTGCAGCGCTCGCTGCACTTCGATTTCTTTATACCCCGGTTAATGGGTATAAGAAGGAGTATGAAAAATGAGTATTGAACCTGTACCACCAGTCAATAAGGCTGCTCAAACCGATCAGATAAAGATAGTTGAGGAAGCCTCTAGGCCAGAAATCAAAAATATGGTTTATGATTCCGCTTTGGATGCCGAAACAAAACAGGCGCTGGATAAAGCAACGGGTTTGCTTCAAACTATAATAACAGAGAAAATATCAGATAAAGTATTGCGTAAAATGCCTTCTGATGAGTATTTGCAATTACTAAGCTTGCTTGATGATATTATTAGTGGTTCTATAGATAAGCACGTTTAATAATTTGAAATATTTATTAAAAATTTAACTGAAATAATAACAACATAGAAAAGGGATACTCTATGGAACTCTCTTCACCAGGCGTAGGGTCAGGGCTTGATGTAAAAACCCTTGTCGATGCGATAGTGACCGCAGAAATAACTCCATCACAAGTGCGTCATGATAAACAGTTAAATAGTGTCAATACAGAGTTGTCAGCACTCGGCCAATTAAAAAATTATTTAACTAACTTACAAGCTTCGTTAACCAAGCTTTCTAATCTCAGTCAACTTTACACTATGAAATCAACCATTAGTGATCCAAATTATTTTTCCGTTACTCTGGGAGCTAGTGCGACTAAAAATACTTATCAAATTGAAACACAAAAACTGGCCCAGCAACACAGCCTAGCAAGTTCATACATGACGAATACCGGGAGCGGAACAATAACAATAGATTTTGGAACCTATAACAACGATAAAACCACTTTTACACCTAACCCTTCGGCTACTTCAGTCAACATAACCATTGCTCCTGGAAATGATAGCCTTGTTGCGGTACGAGATGCCATTAATAATACTAACTCAGGAATAACAGCCAGCATAGTTCAAGATAGCCAGGGCTCCAGACTAACCATTACTTCTTCACAAACTGGTGAAAACTATGCCATGAAAATTAGTGGAGGGGTTACCTCATTGAATTATGATCCTACCACGGGAGTGAATTCATTAACTGAAACAGTAGCGGCACAAAATAGTACTGTCAAAATTAATGGTTTAACTTTAGTTCAAAGTTCTAATCAATTGAATGAGGCAATAACTGGCGTCACCATCGATTTAAAAAAAGCGGAGATTGGGAAAATTATTACTTTAACTATCGATGATAACAAAGATCAACTCACTGGCTTAATCAACGAATTCATAAAACAATACAATGATACCATGACTTTTTTAACTAATTTAACTGGTTATAACAGTGAAACCAAACAAGGAGGAGTATTTCAGGGCGACCCACAATTTCGCAATTTAAAACTCAATTTAAACAAGTGGGCAACTACCCCTTTAGCTAACCAAAACGGCCCAATCCGCTCATTGGCTGATTTGGGAATAATCACCAATAAGCAAGGGTTACTGGAAATCAAGCAAGACAAGTATAAAACTGTACTCGATAATCACTATAAAGAAATAGGCGCATTATTTGCAAAGACCGCGAAAGCTAATGATAATGGCATAAACATCAAATCTATCAATTCAACTGTAAAATCAGGTACCTATGATGTGGTATTGACTGAATTCACTCCTGGAGTCAGCATGTCGGGAACGATAGGAGGTTTATCCGCCACATCATCTGATGGTATTACATTGACAGGAAGTGGTTATTTGAGTGGTCTGTCGATTAACGTATTTTCCGGATCTGCCGGAGCCCGTGGACAAATAACTGTTACAGATGGTATTGCAATCCAGTTGAGTTCGTTGCTAGATACTTATATTGAAACGAAAGGCGACTTGAATCAAAGAAAAGACCAACTCAACAATCAGGTTAAACAGCTGACTAAAATACAGAATGAAATCGATATCAGACGTAAATCAATTGAAACTCGCTACTTAAAACAATTCACTGCTCTGGACACTTTGCTAAGCCAGCTACAAAACACTAGTGTTTTTCTATCCCAACAATTAGCCAATTTACCCCAATTAAAATTGAAATAATAGGAGGTAATGAGAATGAAAAACCTATATTCACAAATTTCCAGCCAATACAAAACCATAGAGCTACAAACTCGAATAGAAACAGCCTCTCCACATGAGCTTATAGATTTGTTACTTCAAGGAGCCAGATCACACATTGCTACTGCTCAGGGTAATATACAGCGTAACCAAATTAAAGAAAAAGGAGAACACATTGGCAAGGCCATTAGTATCATTGAAGGTTTAAAAATGAGTCTCAATCATGATAAAGGTGGTGAGATTGCCGAAAATTTACTCCAGTTATATGATTATATTCAACAAATCCTTTTAAAAGCCAATTTAAAAAATGATGAAGATTTATTAGCTCAGTCTAATATGTTATTAGCTGAAGTGCATCAAGCCTGGCAATCAATTAATTCCAATACTGATAAAGAAATTTAATATTTGAAATGCGCCTTCATAATTTAGCGTTTGCTTTTTACAACTTGATAGCAACAAAAATAGGAGCTTTCTTGACTTTGCTGATAATAAGAAAATGATTGCCCCTGTGACATCTATTCTCATCCTCCCAATTTAAATAGTTTTAGGTTTCTAAATATCAATAAGATATGGGAGCCATTTAGAAGTCCTGTATGAAATTTTGTACACTTTGGGAACAAAGAATAGGATTCTAATCTTGGTAAATTTGTAAAGATTTATCGAATTGAAATATAAAGTTTTTCCATTATATGCCGCCAAACAGGTTATGATGAATAAATTGATTTCACCATGAATATATTTAAATCATCACTAATAATAATTTGTCTCTTGTTTAGCATGCAGTCAGTACAGGCACAAAAACGATATGGAGAAACTCTTTGCAATTTGCCTGAATATTTTTGCATGAAAATAAAAAGCGGTGACACTTGGGATAGACTTTTCCCTAACATCGAAGAACAAGATATTGTCAGACGAATTAATCGTATGAATATTCGGCTCAAACCTGGGATGATTATTGCCGTTCCCAAAAATATAGAGCGCTTAACCATCTACGACGTCTCACCTTTTCCAAGATATATTGAACCAAGTGGTGAAAAAACAATCTATGTCAGTCAAAAAAAATTGGCATGGGGTGCTTATGATGAAGATGGTGAATTGCTTTGGTGGGGACCAATATCATCAGGCGTTGGCAAATGTAAAGTTATAGGAGGCTGTTCTACACCTACAGGATCATTTCGCATTATTCGCAAGCAAGATATTGATTGTGTTTCTACTGTTTTCCCAAGAAGAGCAAATGGCGAACACGGTGGTGCTCTGATGCCTTATTGTATGCATTTTTTCAGAGGTTATGCCCTGCATGGAAGTTATGAAGTTCCAGGATACAGAGCCAGCCACGGTTGTGTACGCATGTTTATTGAAGACGCACGTTGGTTAAATGAGGAATTTATCGACCTTCCTGGGGGAGGGATGAGAGGAACACGAGTAATCCTTGATGCGCCAGATGCTCAAGATAATCCCGATAATCTACAATAATATATTGAAAACACAATCAAAAAACTCATCCCAATAGACAAATAGTAGTCAACCTGATAATATTTTATAATATTTTATTTGGTGAATTTTGCCATGAGGTGTGTTAACGTATCAATTCACTTGGTGAATAAAATAAGTACATTTTTAATCAAAGATTAGAATATATGGAAATACCATCTATATCCTCTTTTTTGACTAATAACTTTCATAGAATCTAATGATTGGATAAATTTGGAGAATTTTTAAATAATGGCTCATTACAATGTACAATCCGAATCGCTCAATAAAGCGAGTGTTAGCTTAATTATGCCCTGGATGGTGTGGGGCTTGGGTTGTTTATTCTACTTTTATGAATGTTTACTACAGGTATCCCCAAGCGTAATGAGTAATGAACTCATGAGAGATTTCTCGGTAACCAGTCATACTTTAGGTATTCTGTCGGGCATTTATTTCTACTCCTATGCTGCCATGCAGCTTCCTGGCGGTGTTCTAATGGATTATTTTGGCCCACAACGTTTATTAACTCTTGCCACAGTAGTTTGTGCCGTAAGTACTATTGCCTTCGGCATGACTGATAATTTCTTCATGGCCTGTGTCGCGAGACTGATGATTGGATTTGGTTCTGCATTTGCTGCGGTTGGCACCATGAAATTGGCAGCTAACTGGTTTCCAGCCCAAAAATTCGCATTATTGACAGGTTTGATGGTCACCATAGGGATGATGGGTGCAATAGGTGGAGAAACACCTTTGGCTCTTCTAATTGATAATTTTGGCTGGCGAGAAAGCATGATTATCATGGGCAGTGTAGGGCTTCTTTTAGCAACTTTGCTCATCTTAATTGCCAGAGATACTCCCAAGAACTTTTCTCCCTCTATCCATCAACATCCTGTCGAAGAAGAACGTTTAATCCCAAGTCTACTGACATTAATAAAGAATAAACAACTATGGCTGGTTGCTACCTATGGTGGGCTAATGTACATGGCAACACCTGTATTTTGCGGGCTTTGGGGGGTTCCTTTCCTGATGAATAAAATGCTAATTGCGAAATCAACCGCCGCTAATTTTATCTCATTAGTATTTGTGGGTTGGGCAATAGCCAGTCCTTTATGGGGCTTGTTTTCAAACCGTATTGGATTACGTAAGCCACCTATGTATATTGGATGTGTAGGGGCAATGATTTGTTCTTTGCTCTTTATTTTTGCTCCCATAACTTCTTCAATTACTATGGAGCTTCTACTGTTTGCCTTTGGTATCTTTTCTGCGGGCTTTTTGCCAGCTTTCTCAGTAGCCAAAGAATTATGTAATAAAAAATATGTGGCAACTGGGCTTAGTTTCATGAATATGATGAATATGGTTGGAATAGCATTGGCGCAACCCCTGATTGGTTATATTCTCGATAAAATGTGGCAAGGCCAAATGATGGGGACTGTAAGAGTTTATCCTTTGGAGGCTTACTACACTGCTTTGTCAATTCTTCCAATAGGCATGTTAGTTGCGCTGCTGATATTACCAAAAATCAAAGAAACCTATTGCCAAAGTGTCAATTAATGAAATAATACCGCAATTTCAACTTGTAGAATGAAAATGGTTAAGAAATTATACATTAAAACAAATGGCTGCCAAATGAATGAATACGATTCTTCTAAAATGGCAGAAGTACTTTATGCTTCCCACGGTTTGGTCAAAACTGATCAAGTCGAGGATGCCGATGTTATTTTATTAAACACATGCTCAATTCGAGAAAAAGCTCAAGAAAAAGTGTTTTCTCAACTGGGTCAATGGCGGGAATATAAAGCTAAAAATCCTAATGTACTCATTGGAGTGGGAGGATGTGTAGCAAGCCAGGAAGGTTCAGATATCATAAAAAGAGCACCGTTTGTTGATATCGTATTTGGGCCACAAACATTGCACAGACTCCCTGCCCTGCTTAATGAAAGACTTGAAAAAAATAAGTCCGTTGTTGATATCAGTTTTCCTGAAATAGAGAAATTTGATCATTTACCCGCACCAAGAGCAGAAGGTCCTACGGCTTTTGTATCTATAATGGAAGGCTGTAGTAAATATTGCAGCTTCTGTGTAGTGCCTTATACGCGCGGCGAAGAAATCAGCAGGCCATTTGATGATGTATTGGCAGAATGCTATCAATTGGCTACTCAAGGCGTCAGAGAGATTAATTTACTAGGCCAAAATGTGAACGACTATAGAGGCATTATGGATAATGGGGATATAGCCGATCTCGCCTTGTTAATTCATTATATTGCCGCTATCGATGGAATAGGCAGAATACGTTTCACAACCTCACATCCTTTGGCATTTTCAGAAAATCTAATCAATGCCTATGCCGAGGTTCCTGAGCTTGCCAATCATTTACACCTTCCGGTGCAAAGCGGCTCCGATCGCATTTTATCTTTAATGAAGCGTGGGTATACAGCCTTGGAATTTAAATCCAAAATTCGTAAACTAAGGAAAATTCGACCAGACATACGCTTATCTACTGACATTATTGTAGGTTTCCCTGGAGAAACAGATAAAGATTTCCAAGACACCATGGATCTGGTACATGAAATAGGGTTTGATACCTCTTTCAGTTTTATATACAGCCCAAGGCCAGGAACTCCTGCAGCAAATTTGCCTGATGACACGCCTATGGAGGTAAAAAAGCAACGTTTACAGATTTTGCAAAACAGATTATTAATGAATGCCGCTCGTTACAGTGAATCAATGATAGGCAGCAAGCAAAAAATTCTGGTTACTGGATTTTCCAAGAAAAGTTCACAGCAATTATCTGGTCGTACTGAATGTAACCGTGTAGTTAATTTTGATGGACCACCTCATTTAATTGGACAATTTATAGATGTTCAAATTAGTGATGCACTACCTAATTCATTGCGAGGAAGGCTGCTTGAAAAGGAGATGCAACCAGCCTAATGATTGAGCATATCCAACAACAATTATCTGTACCTCGCGAATTACATAACCAACGAGTAGATAGCGTGATTGCCAGGCTGCTTCCTGAGTATTCGCGCTCTCTTATAAGTAACTGGATTAAAACAGGTGCTGTTACCCTTAATAATCTGCCTTGCAAACCCAAAGATAAAGCGCTGGGCGGTGATTTAATTACGATTAATGTGGACCATACCATAGTTAATACAGATTTTAACTTTTGTAAACCTGAGAACATTCCAATTCAGATAATCTATGAAGACAGTGAAGTAATTGTTGTTAACAAGCCAGCCGGTCTAGTGGTACACCCCGGTGCGGGAAACAAGGAACATACACTCGTTAATGCGCTGCTTCATCATTGTCCCAGACTGCAACTACTTCCTCGTGCGGGAATTATTCATAGATTGGATAAAGATACTACTGGCCTGCTGATTGTAGCTAAAAACCTGATTAGTCATACTTCTCTCATCAGGCAAATGCAAAATCGCGAAATTAAACGTCACTATCTGACATTAGTTCATGGTTATGTCATTTCCGGTGGAACAATAGATACGGGATTTGGCAGGCATCCCAAAAATAGATTAAAGATGGCTGTAACTGACTTCGGACGTCAAGCTATTACCCATTATAATATCAATAAACGTTACGATAGCTTTACTTTACTGAATGTCAGCTTAATGACAGGACGCACTCATCAGATAAGAGTGCATATGAACCACATTAACCACCCGGTTGTAGGCGATCAACTGTATGGTGGGAGAATGAAGTTTCCGCCCAATACCGATGAGACAATACTCTCGGTACTAAAACAATTTAAAAGACAAGCGCTTCATGCCTGTTCCATTTCATTTTATCATCCTGTAAAAAATACAGAGATAACACTCAATGCGTTATTACCCGATGATTTCAAACACTTGTTAAACACTCTGGATCAACATGATGAAAAATAGATTTGCCAGTTGGCCGGCTCCTAAAAATATTACCGCTTTGAGTACTACACGTTTGTATGGTTTCAGTGACGGACCCTATACAAGCAATAACCTTGGGCTGCATGTTGGTGATAATGAACAGCGTGTACTCAAAAACAGACAACAACTCATTGAGCTTATCAATCTTCCTTCAGAGCCTGTCTGGCTGGAGCAAACGCATAGCACAAAATGCATCACGGCAGAGATTGAAAAAACCAGAGATGCTGATGCTGCAATTACACGTTTACCTAAACTCCCTTTAGTCATTATGACAGCAGATTGCCTACCCATATTGCTATGCAATCGAGAAGGAACTGAAATTGCCGCCATTCATGCTGGATGGAAAGGACTGTATAATGGTATTATTGAAAATACACTAAAAAAGCTAAACAGCAATATGTCAGATATAATTGCCTGGATAGGCCCTGCTATCTGTCAAAAATGCTATGAAGTTGGTGAGGAGGTTTATCAATCTTTTACCACTAAACACCCCTTAACCAGGAAAGCGTTTGAGCCTGTTCATAGCAAATGGTTAGCTGATTTACCCCAAATTGCTGAAATAGTTCTTAATTTGGAAGGGGTAAAATCGGTGTTTCAGTCAAATTTGTGTACTTTTGAGTTAAAAAATGAGTTCTATTCCTATCGCAGAGAATCACAAACAGGTAGAATAGGCACTTTCATCTGGATTAATGAGTAAAATCAGGATTAATAATATGATTACACGTATAAGATTATTCATAGCAAGTCTGCTTGTATTTTTCATCCCTATAGCTGATGCAGCGCAAGATGCCGCCAATATGCCCAGCCTAGCTCCTGTTCTAAAAAATGCCATGCCCGCTATTGTTAACGTGGCTGTTCAAGGGTACTTGCCTAATGATCTGTCCTCTTCTGGAAACTCAGAAGATGATGAAGGACAAAACAACAAGCAGCCTTCCAGAATACCTGAAAAAGGCAGAAAATTTGAAAGCATTGGGTCAGGTGTTATTATTGATCCTAAAAATGGAATTATTATAACGAATGACCATGTTATCCGTAACGCTAATTTAATTACTATAACACTTCAAGATGGCAGAAGATTAAAGGCTCGCCTGATTGGAGGTGATAGCGAAACAGACTTGGCTGTTTTAAAAATTGATGCTAAGAATTTGAAATCCTTGGTAATTGGTGATTCTGATAAACTGGAAGTCGGTGATTATGTTGTTGCTATTGGAAACCCCTTTGGATTAAACAGCTTTGGAAATAGCCAATCTGCAACGTTTGGAATAGTGAGTGCCTTAAAACGCAGCGATTTGAATATTGAAGGCGTTGAAAACTTTATTCAAACTGACGCAGCAATTAACCCTGGTAATTCAGGAGGTGCTTTGGTTAATGCAAAAGGCGAATTAATTGGCATTAATACAGCCATTATTTCACCCTATGGTGGTAACGTAGGTATTGGTTTTGCCATCCCAATTAATATGGTGAAAGATGTAGCGCAACAAATCATTAAATTTGGTTCCATCCATCGTGGTTTAATGGGTATATTTGTTCAGCATTTAACACCAGAGCTTGCCCAATCAATGGGATACGCCGAAGATTTTCAAGGGGCTTTAGTATCGCAAGTCAATGAAAATTCACCCGCCCAATTGGCCGGTCTAAAATCAGGCGACATCATTGTACAAATTAATGATACAAAAATAACCCAGGCAACGCAGGTAAAAACAACAATTAGCCTGTTGCGAGCAGGCTCTACTGCTAAAATTAAAATCTTACGGGATAATAAGCCGCTTACATTGGATGTAGAAGTCACTGACATCAAAAAACATGAACAAAAATTACAATCCAATAATCCATTTCTCTACGGATTAGCCTTACGTAATTTTGAACAAGAATCCCCGCCTCATGGTAATGTTGTTGGCGTTCAAGTCGTAGGCGCTTCGGAAACCAGTGCAGGCTGGCGAGCTGGCTTAAGACCAGGAGATATTATCATCTCTGCTAATAAAACACCGATTAAAGACATTAAATCGTTACAAACCGTTGCACACGAGAAAAAGAAACAGTTATTAGTCCAGGTATTGAGAGGAGCTGGAGCGCTCTACCTGCTAATCATATAGATGTCTTGCTTTGATAAAAAACCTTTTCTTTAGCCCATCTCATAGAGATGGGCTAAAATCTTGATGAACTATTTTGCTTCTGTTAATGCTGAGTATCAATTTCTCCCCAAACGAACTCTTGCTCAGGCATAATGACCTCTTTCGATATAGAAAATAGAACTACTGGCAAGTACCCTACCCCACTGCAAAAATAATGAAAATTAAATTGAATATAAATTAATTATAAAAAACTCAGAAAACAGTCTTGACATAAACACATGAAAAAGACAAAATCACGACCTCTTGTGGCTATGTAGCTCAGCCGGTTAGAGCGCGGCACTCATAATGCTGAGGTCGGTGGTTCGAGTCCACCCATAGCCACCATTTACATTCTGATTAGGCAAACACTTGCAGTCAGCAATCCCCGCTTCTTCACATTCTGCTATTCCTTTATCACTTCAAACAACTTAATATGCACTGTAATCGAATCAGGCTCTACTCAGAAATAATATTTGATAATCATCTTGCATCACAAAAAGAAACTATAGTAGCATCGTTTCTCATCACATTTCATAATACGGATTTTATTTTGTTCAGGATTAACTTAAAACGATATGTGGCACTTCTGTTTATAATCACATTGAATTTACACTGTATTAACGTTGCTTTTTCATCTCAGATAATTTATGGAACACAAAATGCTACACATATTACCGGAAAAAGTCTGAAAAAAATTTATATTCTTCAGTTAGGCGCTTTTACCCAAAAAAACAATGCTCAGCAGTTGGCAAGAAAAATTCAAGCGAAAACAAAATATCCTGTAATCATTAGCTATTCAGGCAATACTTTTGTAGTGCGTGTAGGGCCTGTCAATACACAAGAACTCCATCAACTCAGCATAAAACTTTCACAAAATTCAAATCTTGCTCAGATAAATCATTATTCATCACCAAAGCAGACACTCAATATTAAGTCAAAACCGCAAATGCTTGTTAAGAAAACTTCTCGCCCTCTTCCAACTCATTCTGTAGCTAAAGAAATGGTGGATAAGAAAGGAAGTTGGTATGTAGCCGCTAAAATCGGAGGGCAAGAAACAACGCCGGATGATCAGTTTACCGTAAATAATGACAGTGGTTTTGCAAGTCCTTTTGATAAGGATATTTATACCAACAGTTCCGATTCCTCTTTAGTGTTAGGTATTGGCGGAGGCTATCGATTTACCAATATGATTCTCCCTGCGCTTTCGGTTGGGATATACTATTCCCATTTCTTTAATATGGACATTAATGGACAGGTAATTCAGTACAGTTTACCCGAATTCACCAATTATAATTATCAATGGAAAATAAAATCTGATTTGGTTTTAGCTTCCGCAAAAGCCAATGTTATTAGTTGGAAAAACTTAATGCCGTTTGTGCAAGGAGGCGTTGGAGTGAGCTCCAATAAAGGAAGTCAATATTATGAAAGCGCCTTGCCCGATGTCACACCTCGCATCAGCCCCAATTTTGCCAATCATACG
Source organism: Legionella pneumophila subsp. pascullei (assembly GCF_900637585.1). NCBI lineage: Bacteria > Pseudomonadati > Pseudomonadota > Gammaproteobacteria > Legionellales > Legionellaceae > Legionella > Legionella pneumophila. The sequence continues at coordinate 1,471,964 of NZ_LR134380.1, read as the reverse complement.
ACTACTGTGTTTGCTTACCAACTGGGAGCTGGTCTGGATTGGGAAATAAAGCCTCAATGGCTGCTTTCCTTGGGATACGAATATTCCGATTTAGGCAAAGTACGTTCTGGTTATGGTACTGATAGCTGGAATAGAGAGACATTGTCCTCGAAAAATTTGACAAGCAATGCAGGAACATTAGGCTTTACCTATTTGTTCCATGGTTAATCAAATATGAGGCGCAAGCTAAAACTCCAAATATTGAGAAACCAGAAATTACCTTTGGCTTTCCAGCGGTAATTTATCCAAGATGACTGATTTAATCTTCATAAAAATAATGGGTGAAAGGACCATCATGAAATACTCAACTCGCATCATAATCACCACAATTCTTATGTTATCTGCCTTGTTGGCTTACGCAGGAAAAGATCCCATAAGCTGGCGAGTCAGCGGGGTGTTTCCTGCTCAAAGCAGCGTTGGTCAGACTTATACTGTGACTTATACTTTTACCAATCAACTGCCCTTTCGATTAGCCAAGGCCTTGATTATAGAACGAACTGCCAGTCCCAACACAGAATTCAATTTTAATGATCAATGTTCAGGTAGGCTGTTGAGCTCCGGAGAATCCTGTACCGTTGTTGTGGCATTAAACCCACTTGTAATCGGTCTTAAAACACTGCAGTTGACTATTGCAGGATATAGCAAGGATAGAGTACCTTTACCTCAAACGAGCACCTTAAGTACAGGACAGTCTTTGACTCCAATCGTTAGCTTCGTCATTACCCCTTTCCCCAATCCATTTGCTACAGGCACCACTAGCAGTTATAAATTTACCTTTACCAATTATAGTGCTATACCCGCCACCAATTTGTCAGTCAGTGTCTTACAATCATTAGGCACCCCCAATTTTACTACAACTTGTAATAACACACTTCCTCCCAACGGAGGAGTTTGTGAGGTCGATGGCACATACACAGTAACCTCGGCAAGCCCATCGATTCAACAAGTTATAGCAAGTCTGTCCTATTCAGGACCGTCTGGAAGCCCGGCGGCAGCCAGAGCAAGCGCACAAATAGCCAATCCAGCGGCTCCGCTTGTGGGCACTTTAGTACCTCCGAATTATCTTCCCCCATTGATGATTGCAAACACCGTATATACAGTCCAGTTTTTATTTACAGCCAGTGGCACTGTGGATATTACAAATAATGGCACAATAACCTGCTTGGAAGGTATTAATAATTGTAACGGGACTATAAACATCACCAGCTCCAGCTGCACCCCGCAAACATTGACCAATGCGGCCTGTCAAATGACTGCTACGTTCACAGCACCTGCTGCAGTTGCCCCCCCACTTACCTACATTCTTACCGCAACAGTTCCCTACTCTTTTGGAGGAAATCCCCAGCCAGATGCAACGGCCATCACTTCCGGTACAGTGCTTGCTACATTACCAACAGAAAGAACAGTGACTTTAATCAATGAGTGTGATTTTGATGTGTGGTTTTCACTTAATGGGAGCCAATTAGCTAGCTCACCCAACTGCCCAAGCACGCCATGCCCAAATGGAACAAGCTGTAATACCAGTACGAACAAGTGCTTTTGGAACAATCCGTCTCCCAATGTGGTGGTTGTCCCTCAGGCCTATTTACTGACCGCTGCTGGTGGCACGAATAACGTGACCATTCCTGTTACGAATGCTGATCCCAATATTCAATGGAGTGGAAATATTTCGGCAAGCACTCTGTGCAACGGTGTAACCTGTCAACAAGCGGCTTGCGGGAATAATGGCGGTACTACCTCTTGTGCGCCAGGCATTGGTTTTACACAACCTGCCACCCAGGCTGAAATCACGATGAATTTAACCACCTCTGACAGTTATGATGTCGAAGTCATCAATGGTTTTCATATTCCAATTTCCATGCAAGCGATTTATTATCAATCAGGAGTCACGACTATTGCTGCTACCCCGAATAATTACAATTGCGGAGAACCCGGTAAGGACACTACTGCCAATGGATTTGGAGCTTGCAATTGGAATACAGCCACAGTACCAGTTATTGATCAAGTGCCAGGGAATGGATTTTACTGGGTAACCGGTGGTGGTCAAGGCTGCTCAATCACCTCAGCAAATCCTGGTTGCCCTGCGATGACATTATGCGGATTAGACAGCAATTTTAATCAGGTTTGTGGCAATTTTTTAGGATATTGGTCTGCCGATCAAGTCTGTGGTTCCAGTAGTGTTCCTGCTGCAGTACAGAATTATTTTAAATGCAATCAACCCCTTCCCACCTCTACAACGCCTTTTTACCCATCGGGTGCCGTCCTGTCGAATTTGATGCTTTGCTCTGTCCCCACAGGATTTACCGGCCCAAGGTATAATACATGTTATAATGCCTATCCCTCCTCTTCCTCTACCGACATTGCCCAATGTTGTGGGTGTGTAGACTGGTGGAATACTGCTCAAACCAGCAATGTAGTGATTCAAGCAAATCCGAATACAGAAAGTTGTACTCAGCCTGGCGCATTGCAACCACAAACCAATGCCCAGTGGAATTCTTTTGTACAGCCAATGATTCAATGGATGAAGCAAGCTTGCCCTTCTGCCTATATTTATCCTTTTGATGATAAAACGAGTGGATTTACTTGTACTAACAACCTGTCAGGACAACCTAACTCCACAAGCTATACCATCAGGTTCTGTCCAGGAGGTATCACAGGGCTTCCAGCAGGAGTACAAGAGGGACGCGGATAAAATAAATGGCTGGTATTAACGCTTCGTATTTTATAGTTACAAGAAGTGAATCGTTAATACTGGCACACTTGAACAACAATTACTTTAATATAACATCCTGAACTTCAAAGATTCGTCTGTCAGCAGAAAACTTATCTTGAAACAAATGAATACCTTCCTCACGCATCTTAGGCGCCATCTCACACAAATACCTTGCCAGGTTATCTCTATTGTCCAGCTGGTATTGAACTGTTAATTTTATCTTCCCCAAAGTTGTTTGTTTTTCCTGCTTTAAAATGCTGGCCTGGATAAATCCGGGAAACTGGATTATTTCGGCAACATGCTTCTTGAGCCAGGATCGAAATTGGGGATATATCTCCGTATCAATGGCTAGGTTCACTTCATAAATAACCATAGTTTAACCTCTTAAATTTCCATGAATTGAATTCATCAATTTATCACATCATCTGAATTTACGTAAAACTCCAAAGCCAAAGCAAAAATGTTTTTAATCATGGAGTTGTGTATAGGCTAAGTAACCGAATTGACAACATTTTTTAATGAATAGATTGGTCTTTTTGTAAGTCCTGATAAAAACAGATTGCTACGTGGGGCGTTATGTCAATAAAAAAATAATTCCATATTGTTTGATTTTAAATGATAATGATTATCATTTTTATTTAAAATCAAACAATATGTTGTATATAAGAAATTACATTAAAACAAGAATTATTTTTGGAATATTAATGCTGATTGTTACCGTGTTTGCTTTTGCTAACGCGGGAGACTTTTTATTTAAAAATGAAAAATTTACCTACGATGGACATCTATTTTTTAATGCCACCAATCCAGCAATGCAAGGTGAAAAATATGTACTGAATCAACAGCTGTCCAATATCAAAATGGGTTCTGAATTACAGCTAACTGATCGGAATAAAATGAAAGGATTGCTAATTTATAACACCTCACCTACCCCAGTTGCTCCTCAATTTTACTTTGAGCAATTTTATGACGAACTCAAAATAGAGCCTTCAAATATTTTCCTTGCATTTGGGAAAAAATGGCTCACGTTTGGAAATTATAAAAGTGATTTGATTTATAAACCACTCACAAAAGCCTTGGGGCAAACAAACGAAGTTACTGCTATTATTGGATACGATTCCTTGTATTATGCTAACGCCTCTTTTTTTAAACCTTATTCTCGCATAAGCACTTCATCACTTCCACTTTATTACAATCTGAACACAGGAGTGCATAATCAAACCATTGATGTAGGAGTCAGTTATTTATACTCATTAGCAGAAAGTCAATTATTTCAATATAACAAAGGTTTTGGTGGATTTTTATCATACTCATTAAAAGCAAGGGTTCCAGGATTTGCAACCTATTTTAATTTAAAATACAAAAAAATAAGCACTTATCTTACCTATGTTACTGCAATCAACCCCTTTGCATTAGAAGACATGAGCTATAACAATAGAAGAGCTATACCAAAAGCATTAAGTCTACAAAATAGTTATGATGTTAATATTAAAAAATTTTCTTTTAAAATCATTGGTTTTTATGACTACACTTTTCAAGCTCTGGCACTTGGAATACCGGAACAAAGACTAGGCCTGGGATTGTCAGCGACTCCTGTTCCTTATCTTGGTATTCAATTTCAGTATTCCAGGGACTATAGTTATGGAAATAGTGCCGTAGCCTCGGGAATCAATCATTTTGTAAATGGCCGTAATACAAAAATGAATAATTTGGCATTACAAACCATACTGAATTTTTAAATTCAGGCACTCAATCAAAAATAAAAAACTATCTTTCTATTATTTAAGTAAATAAATCACAATATATTGTTGCAAATGATAATCATTATCATTTATAGTGTTGTCGTTTCTTACTTATTCACGGAAATAGTCATGGCAGCAGTTTTAAATAATTCTTATAAAATAAATAATCCATTACACAGTTTATTACTTGAAAAAGACCTTCTTATTTCACAATCAGAAATGGAACATTTCATATCCATTGCACATCAGCAATGTTTAGATCGACTGCAACATGCAGCATTTAGTGAAGGATTAATAGACAAGGAAATAAAAAGTCTTCATATACATGATTATCTTGACTTACTTTATCATCAGCAGAAAATACAAAAACTGGAGCAAACATTTGATCGATGGCCTTTTCTAAAAGAAGAACTTGATGAAAGTATCAACAATCAGGCCTTGGCTCTTGCTTATTATCATTGTTGGCAACAATCACTAAAACAACAAGCGAAAAACTATTCCAGCTTATGGTCATGGTTATCAGAGCAACATAATAAACAACAAATTCTAACTTTTTTAGAGCAATGGGGTTGCATAGGGCATCCTTATCATCCTAACTTCCGGGTAAAAAAAGGGTTTATTCCTGAAGAAGTAATTCAATATTCCCCTGAATTTAACGCACAGGTAGATATTCCCTGGCTAGCAATTCATCATTCCGTTGCATTTACTTCAATTGATGCGACTAGCTATTCTTTATTGTTTGCCCAACATTTTTCTAAGGAATATCAATTGTGGAATGATTCAATACAGAAGCAACAATTAGATCCAGAGCAGTATTTGCCTCTTCCAGTTCATCCCTGGCAATGGAGTAACAAATTACAAATTCTTGCCTCTGCTTTAATCACTTCAAAGCAATTAGTACTAACTCAGACTCTTCAAAAAACCAAACCGTCCATGTCGTTTCGAACGATGATGCCTTTAGATAACAAAGGTCCACATTTAAAATTAGCCACAGCAGTCCATACCACCTCTGCTTTACGTACTGTATCTCCCGCATCAGTAAGCAATTCCTCTCCACTTTCCAATTGGCTTAAGCAATTACTAGCTCAGTATCAAGGCTTTGAAAAACCACTATTTTTAGCCAGGGATTTAGCGGGGATTAACACCACACACCCATCCATTTCCCCACAAGACAAAAAGCATTTGGCTATGATAGTACGTGAAAATCCACTGGAATTGCTCGATGCTTCACAAACATTAGTACCTGTAGCAGCACTCTATGCTCTTTCTCCAGTCAGTCAACGTGCCTTACTCATTGAAATTATTGAAGCAAGTACTATGGATCCCGAATTATATTTTATTGAATATTGTCAATGTATCCTCGAATGCCAATTTCATTTACTATTAAACTATGGCGTTGCTCTGGAAGCCCAGCAACAAAATACTTTAGTTATTTTTCAGTCTAATCGGCCTGTTGGATTAGTTATTCGAGATCTTGGTGGCATTAGGATCTGTTTTAATTCGCTATATGATAAAACACCCAAACCCAATCTTCACCCAGACTCTACCATTACATGCCATGAGCTGAGTGATCTTTTTAATACCTTCATTTATGGAAACCTGCTAACCAACTTAACTTTTTGTATAAATTGTTTGCACATCAGTTATAACTTGCCTGAAAAAAACCTTTGGATCCTGCTCAAGCAAATTGCAAATCAATTATTACAAAATATCAGGAAAGAAATTAATCCATTAATACATCAAAATTTCCAACAACATTTATTCTCTCTTCCCTGGCAACATAAAAGTTTGCTGAGCATGCGACTTAATCAAAATCAGGATAACTTGATATTTTTCAGTCTTGATAACCCCATGAGCGAAGATAATGAATAAGTCCGTACAAAAAATGATGTTGGCAGGTCAATTTTTGATGATATTGGCCCTGGAAATGACGAATCCTTTTCTGCCACTATTAATCGCTCAGAAAAGCAACACTCCAATACCATCGGTAGTGATTTACAACATGTTAAGTCTAATCTTGCCTATGGTAGCTAACATTCTATTAACCCCAATCTGGGGTTTGGCCGCTGATCGATATGGGTATAAATCCATGCTAATGAGAGCGTCCTGGGCTTTGGTATTGACCCAGGCCAGCATGATTTTTGTAAATTCTGTATTCTGGATTTTAATCATCCGATTAATACAGGGAGCTTTCGCAGGTTTTCTTGTTGCAATGCAAACTTATGCCTTAAGTATTACTGAATGGCAAAATAAAAGCACACAATTATCTCGCCTGCAGTCTTCCAAGGCAATTGCCACTTCTACAGCTGGTTTTATCGGAGGATTAGCTTTAAGCTTCACTAACTACCAGGGATTATTTGGTTTAGCAACTTTGATATGCCTGGGCACTACTGTAGCAATGCACTACAAATTACCCTCTTCAACAAAACGCCAGATAAAGAACAGTTCACAAACATCACATCATCCCCTCACTTCAAAAAGCGTTTTCTTCTTCCTTTGCGTATTAATCATGTTAGCCCAAATTGCCAAATTTTTACCCGATCCTGGTTTTACCCTGTTTGTAAATAAGTATTGTTCCAATAATCTGGTATTAATTGGATTTCTTTATTCTTTACCATCAATTGGAATGCTATGTAGTTCGGTCTGGTGTGGCAAGCAATTTGACCACTGTCGCAGTCAACCTTCTTTGGTTAATCAATATTTAATACGCTATAGTGTATTTGGTACTGTCCTCATGATAATTCAAGCCAATGTGGACAATTTCTATTTGTTTGGACTTATACGCATTTTGTGGGGAATCGTACTAGCAGCACTATTACCTGCATTATTTGCTTTGTGTAGTGATCGGAATTTATTACCCGGTTATGCCTTGGGATTAGCTAATTCATTTGCAAAACTGGGAAATCTAATTGGATTGCTATTGGGTGGTATTTTTGCATTTTATCTACCATACCCTGCAATTTTTATGATAATTGCCGGAATTTATAGCCTTTTTGCAATTTTTGTTTACGGGTATGGTCGGGTAAATATTAGACAAATGACAGATTTTTCTAAACCTTATTTTAACGTGAAATCATGAAAAAAAATGCTCTTCTTATGGTATTATTCACCTGGTTTCTTGGAAATATGGATATACATTTCCTTACCCCAGCCTTACCATCATTAGTTGATTACTTCTCGGTAACTCCCAATACAGCTCAGCTAACTATCAGTCTTTTTCTTTTGGGGAAAGCACTCAGTATGATTTTATGGGGTCTTCTTTCCGAGCGTTATGGGAGAAAACCAATCTTCATTGGAGGATTATTGTTATTTATTCTGAGCAATTTTTTGATTGTTCTAAATCACTCTATCCTTCCCTTTTTAGCATGCCGATTTCTTCAGGGAATTAGCGTAGGTGCCACCCTTCTAATGGGTAGAGCAATGATTAACGATACCCATAATGAACAAAATGCCACAAAATACTTTGCGTGGTTATTCACTCTAGCCGGGTTGTTTATTTGCTTCCTTCCATTTTTTGGAGGTTTGATAAACAGTTATTGGAATTGGCAAATTGCCTCTCTTATCATTGCTGCTTATGGCCTATTTTTATTACCTTTATGTCAAGGTTTAAAAGAAACCAAACCCTATGATGTCAGTTTCCCACGACTAGGTCATAGTATTATGCTTGTTTTTAACCATCCTCTTTTTGTTTCTTATCTCTTTATTTCTGCCTTGATGATGGCTGGAGAATCAGCGTTCAATACCAGCGCTTCGTTTATTCTTATTAAAGGAGAAAATTTTACCAGCGCTCAGTATGGTACAATCAAGACCACCATGGCAATTATGCATTTATTAGGTACCGCTTGTTGTGCTTTAATAGCAAAATATTATCACAACACCCAATTAACAAAATTAGGAGTACGTTTCTTTATTTTCGCAGCCTCCTTGATGTGGTTATTTGTCTTTTCTGCTGAAAATATATATTTGACTTTTATAGTGCCCATGATGATTTATTATTTTGGAACAGGCTTTATCGTTGCATCAGCAACCTCATCAGCCGTTCGCCCTTTTCCTCAGCAAATGGCTCTTGCATTAGCTATCACTTTATTTTGTCAATTTAACTGTTCAGCTTTCTTTAGTTTTATTACCAGTATGATAGGGATTCAGCAAGTAGAAACTTTTATGTTCTTATTAAGTTTGGTAAGTATTTTGAGCTTTCTTGCCCTTCTCAAACTTCAACGAATGGAATCCTGCTGAAAAAACAGGATTTTTGGTCTTGGCAAGAAAAACACACCGTTTGCGTGTATTTCTGCCTAAAGAAGACTATGCTTATTTAAAATAAGTTCTTAATTGTATTTCACTTAGAACCTGTGTAATTCCTTCAATCAGAAGGAAAAAATATGGATAGTAATTTTAAAATCAGTATACGTCTCAGCATCATTACCTTATTTGTGCTTTTGTTAAGCCTGGTAGGGTTCACTATTATTGGTATTAACTATATTGCTTTCAATAGTGTTCTGAACAGTAGCGCTAAAAGCTCAATTGAACAAACATCATTACTCGTCAAAGAGAGGTTTGAGATCTATTTAAATCCTTTAAATCAAGATTTAGTTAAAATGAAAAATGCTATAAATAATGGCATTATTAAGCCTGATGATTCAAAACAATTTGATAAATTCCTTTTTGAATCAATCCGATACAACCCTGAAATATTTATGGTTTACTATGGTTCAACAGATGGTGATTTCATAGGAGTAGACAGAGAACAAAAAGGAATAATAGGATTAACTCATGTGATTAATTCAGTCTCACCTCCTGTCAATGTTCGTTATCAATTAAACGAACAAGGAGAAATAATCCAAAAAAAATTGCTGACCCACCATTATGATCCCAGAGTTCGGCCATGGTATCAACAAGCTATAAAAGCAGAAAAACCGATATGGACGAACGTATATACATTCTACGTATTTGATAAAAGTGACTTTCTGATCCCTGGAATTACTGGTGCTGCACCAATCTATAATAAAAAGAAGCAACTAAAGGGGGTTATTGCTCTTGACCTGACTATTGATGGCTTACAACATTTTATCCGGGAACTGGAATTAACTAAAAATACTATGGTTTACGTGATCAACAATGAATCCAATATCATTGCTTTCAGAACCCCTCAAAATAAAGAGGACATCCGTGGAAAAAAACTAACTCCAGAATGGATAAAAAAGCTGAACATCCCACTTAAAAAACTCGATTTTAATGGTTTTAAACCCATTATCAAATCTTATACTCATAATAATCAAAAATATTTTTTAGCATACCAACCTATATCCAGTACGAATGAAAAAGCACTGTGGCATATTATTATTATTGTTCCTGAAACGGATGTGACAGAACCCCTGAAAGATTTAAGCACGCGCTATATTTTGTTGACTATATTAGTCTTACTAATTGGAACATTGTTAGTTCGTATCGTTTCACAAAGAATATCAAATCCTATTATTCAATTAACAGAAGAAGCAAAAGAAATTACTATGCTTAACCTCAAACCAAGACCACTTCTTAAGACCAGGATTAAAGAAGTTAGCTATATGGATAAAACACTATCAACACTGCGATCCAGTTTAGCTTCATTTCAACGTTATGTTCCCGGTTCTTTAGTCAAAAAATTGATGCGTAGTGGAAAAATTGCTCAAGTTGGAGGACAAAGCCAAACGATTACTATTTTATTTTCAGATATAAAAGATTTTACAAGTATTTCAGAATCCACCTCACCACAAAAATTAATGACCTATTTATCCGATTATTTCCAGTCCATGACCGAGATTGTAATACAATATGAAGGTACTTTGGATAAATACATTGGCGATGCGATTATGGCACTCTGGAATGCCCCTTCAAAAGATACCGACCATGCATTGCATGCCTGCCTGACAGCCAAAATTATGATTGATCGTCTTATCTTATTTAACCAAAAAAATAAACATCTGGGATTTCCCGAATTTAATATCAGAATTGGTATTCATACCGGAAATGCTGTTGTGGGTAATGTAGGTTCAGAAGACAGGCTAAGTTATACAGCCTTGGGTGATTCAGTCAACCTGGCAAGTCGCCTGGAGTCAATTAATAAAAATTATCATACTCAAATCATTGTCAGTCACGCCACATTCACCCAAGTAGCTGAAAAATTCCCTTTCCGGCTGTTAGACGAAGTGGCTGTCCGGGGTAAACGTGAAAGCATCGAGATTTATGAACTGATTACAGCTCAAAATCTTGAAAATCTTGAGCAACATAAAATAGAATTTCAAAAGGCATTTTCTCTGTATCAAAAAGGTTTCTGGAAAGAATCTATAAAGGCTTTTGCGAGGCTTACTCCCGCCTATCCTGGTGATCAATTAGCTTCCGTTTACATTGAACGCTGTAAAGTATTAGCATCTAATCCACCTGTCAATTGGGATGGTATCTGGCGCGAAGGAAAAACAGACTACTCAATTTTGGGGAAACTTACCTAGTATCACCAGGATAATGCTGTTTATATGTGAGACAACCTATCTTTTAATCTGGACAATTCCTGTCGCGTGTTTAAAAAGTTTATTTGTTTTAGCCAGGTTTCCAGAACGATTGCATTTCCCATACTATCTAATAAGGACGTCTTGTTAAATTGTTTGGAGTCTCCATTCAATATTTGCTCATTGATAAAATCTATTTGGTAAGTATAAAGTGACTTTTCTGCATTTACATATATCTCTTTGGGTGTTAATTCATTATTGAGGTAGATAAAAATTTTGTTATCCTCACAGTCAGGCAACCAAGGATTCGTTTCTGTTTTCAGATAGCCTTTTGTTCCATAAACCTCGAATTGCCAATGCATTTCAATATCATCGGCAGTAGAAACTGCGGCAATTGAATCATCTGCAAATTTTAAAAGAACACTGGCTTGGCTATCAGTATTGTTCTTGCAGTTCATTCTTCCTATACCACGGATTTCAACAGGTTCGGCGTTAGCAAGCAACCTGACTAAGGATATTGGGTAACATCCGAGATTACGAATACTTCCCCCTGCAACAGGGTTTGCTATTTCTGCAATATTTGCTGTGTAGGTCGCATTATATAACTTTATCTTTCCTATTATGTTGCTTTGAATGATCTCTTGTAATTTTTTTATAAAGGGATGATATCGGTACATTAAAGCTTCCATACAGAAAATATTTGTTTTCTCAATAACTGAAGTCACCTCATGGATTTCTTCTATACCAATGACAAAAGGTTTTTCACACAGAATATTTTTTCCAGCCTGTGCGCAACGAATAATCCATTCTTTATGCAGATGATTCGGCAATCCTATGTAAACAGCATCTATATCATTATTGTGAATTAGTGATTGATAATCGTCATAAAATTTTGGGATAGTAAATTTTTCAGAAAATCGTTTGGCCACCTCAATTGATCGGCTCCCAATAGCAATAAGCTTACCTGTTTGGGACTCCTGAATTGCATCAGCCATCACTTCGGAGATAAAACTTGTTCCTAAAATTCCCCATTTTATCAACGTATTATCCATAAATTACTTCCCGAAAAAAATTGTTTACTGCATATTAAAACGCATACATGATATGAGTAAATCCATACCAATAAAAACTTCTTAAATTTCCTGCGCTAAGTTATCAAAAAAGCTATGGTAAGCAGTCAAATTTGGTTATTATGTCATTATCCATTATTTTACGGTTTTTAAATGCGCTCGATAGTAATTATACTTTTAGCCTTCGTTTGTTGTACATTAGTACGTGCTAATGATGTCAATATTTCAACCGTAACTAAAGATGGCAATACAATTTTTTATCTTCAAGCAGGTGCCTATAATCTCGAAAAAGACGCCAAAATACGTCAAAATGAACTTGCCCAATTAGTCGATCAAAAAGTTGAAATTAAAAACCTTGCTGACAAACATCTTTATCTTGTGCAAATTGGTCCAATTGATGATTACCAGACGGCAAGAGAGCTCAAAGAGAAATTATCACAAAAGACAGAAAAACAGTTTAATCAAATTAATAAAAATCAAACCTCTTCACTTGGGGTAAGCCAACTGCCTAAAAATATGGAACAATCGCAAACGTCTCCTCCAGGCAGTAAACTATGGAACTTACGCAACGCAGATATTAGAGCCGTAATCGCAGAAGTCTCTCGAATTACAGGTAAAAATTTTGTTATTGACCCCAGAGTACAGGGAAAAGTATCGATTGTTTCATCAACGCCATTATCCAACCGCGAACTATATCAAGTCTTTCTCTCAGTACTGCAGGTATCAGGTTATGCCGCAATACCAAATGGAGAAATTATCAAAATTATTCCCAACATTGATGCAAAAACACAGTCACCTGATTTACTCAGCGGAATGAAGAGTCCTCCGCGAGGTGACGATATGATGGTCGCTGTAGTACCTGTTCATTATGTTCCCTCTGAACAACTGGTACCGGTTCTAAGGCCATTAATGCCACAATGGAGCAGCGTTTCCGCTTATGCTCCTTCTAATATGTTGATCCTTTCTGGCCGGGCAAATAATATTAAAAGTCTTGCAGAAATTATTAAACAAGTGGATAGTTCAAGTGCGAACGGCATAGACATGGTTCGTTTACATCATGCTTTGGCTATGGATGTAGCAAATACTTTAAAGGATTTAGTTAAAACTCAACCTGGTATTGGCAGCAGAACACAAATTACTATTGCTGCAGATGACCGTTCCAACTCAATTTTAGTCAGTGGAAGCAAAACAGATAGGATTCGTTTGCGAATGCTCATCTTGAAACTGGATAAAGAAAGCTCAGCAGGAGTCAATTCAAATACACAAGTTGTTTACCTGAATTACTTAAGGGCTGAAGATTTGGTTCCCATATTGGCAGGAATAGCCCAAGCCAATTTCAGTGGCAATGTAGGAACAACAATTGGAACCATTACAAGACCCGCACTAGACAGCACCAATCCAGCTTCCAGCCTTGCCAATGCGTCTGCTGATGGTCAAAGCTCTACATCAAACTTATCTTCGTCTGGCGCTGCCCCTTTAAATGCGTCAGGAGCGACAGCAAACACTACGTCAGCAAGCACTCAAAATGAAGGATCTACCAAGCCTACGGTACAGATAATAGGAGAACCGAATACCAACTCTATTATTCTTAATGCACCTGCTTCAATCATCCGTATTCTAAAAACAGTCATTTCTCAATTAGATATAAAACCAGCTCAACTATTAATTGAGGCACTCGTTGCTGAAGTGGATGAAAAAGACGTTAACAATCTGGGAATAGAGTGGGGTTCCAATCAACAAACAGGCAATCCCAAGGATTTCAGACCAGGCTTTGCCATTATCAACAGCAAAACCAGAATAGATGATTTCCAGGCTCAAATTTATGCTTTGGCAAGAGAACAAAGAGCAAATATTTTATCAACCCCCTCCGTAGTAGTCCTTGATAATCGTCAGGCAAAAATACTCATAGGTAAGCAGGTTTCAGTAGCAACAACCAGTTACCCCAATAATGCAGGTGGCACTACGACAGCAAGTCCTTTTACAACCTTTGACAGGGTTAACGTTGCCTTGCATCTCTATGTAAGACCGCAAATCACTCGTGGACAAGGAATTCAATTACAAATTGACCAGGGGAATGATACTTTGGATCCCGCAACTGCCGCAACAGACAATACAACGACCCCTACTTTTAATATCAGCAGCATTGTGACATCAGTTCATGTTGAAAGTGGTGATATTGTAGTGCTTGGAGGATTAATTCAGGACAGTATTGGAAATGATAATAATAAGTTACCCATTTTAGGAGATATACCTGGAATAGGCAGATTGTTCCAACGCAACATCCGGAACAGAGACAAGCGAGTGCTCATGGTATTTATTAAACCTATCATATTACGCAATGAAAGAGACAACTTGCATGTCACTGGTGAAAAATACAATTATGTCCGTCAATATCAGCTGGATTGGCTTCGATCCCAAGAAGCTTTTGAACAAACAGATGATCAAACGGTGTTGCCTCCATTAACTCAAGGTAATTTGCCAGTACCTTTTAGTAATCCTCCTCAATACTCATCAAAAATGACAAAATAAATCATGGAAAATGAAGAAAAATCACTTAAAATTCCTTACGGTTTTGCCAAAAGCAATGGAATTGTTGTGGGAGAAATCAAAGAAAATCTGGCTGTTGTCTATCATTTACCTAACACATCTCTACAAGCTTTCGCTGAGATAAAACGATTATTGCAATGCGAACTTGATTTAAGAAAAGTCGATGAGTCCACTTTTCAGCAGCATTTGGCTAATATTTACCAATCCAAATCATCTATACTGGATGCTGCTGAAGGCATGGAAGAAGACATGGATTTGTCCTTATTGGCTAGTCAACTACCCGTCAGTGAGGATTTATTGGAAAATCAGGATGATGCCCCAATTATCCGTTTACTCAATGCTCTATTCACTCAAGCCATTAAACAAAAAGCATCTGATATACACATTGAAACTTATGAAGACAGAGTATTGGTGCGTAACCGAATTGACGGAGTTCTACAAGAAGTCCTTGAAATTCAACGAGCGATCGCCCCTTTAGTCATTTCAAGAGTCAAGGTGATGGCCAAATTGGATATAGCAGAAAAGCGAATTCCCCAAGATGGGCGAATTTCATTGCGTATAGGAGGGCACAATATTGATGTCAGGGTTTCAACTTTACCATCAAACCATGGCGAACGAGTGGTTTTAAGGATATTGGATAAACAAGCCGCTCAATTGGATTTAAATCTTTTGGGTATGCCTAAACATACACTAAAAACAGTACGACAAATGATTGCAGAACCTCATGGCATCATTTTAGTCACAGGCCCTACAGGTTCAGGCAAAACAACCTCTCTCTATGCTATGCTGACTGAATTAAATCAGGTGACTCGTAATATTTTAACCATTGAAGATCCCATTGAATATGATTTGCCTGGTATAGGACAAACGCAAGTTAATACTAAAGTTCAAATGACTTTCGCCAAAGGATTAAGAGCTATATTGCGTCAAGATCCAGATGTTGTCATGATAGGAGAGATCCGTGATTTGGAAACGGCTGAAATTGCGGTTCAAGCCAGCTTAACCGGACATCTGGTACTATCAACCCTTCATACCAATACTGCATTGGGTGCGCTAACCCGCTTACATGATATGGGGGTTGAGTCCTTTTTATTGTCATCCAGTATAGTTGGCCTCATCGCGCAACGCCTGGTAAGAAAATTATGTTCTCATTGTAAAACACCTCATCAATTAAGAGAGGAAGAAAAGGAGCTAATGGGTCTTAAGCCGGATGCTGATGTCTCACAAGTCTTTGAACCTAAGGGATGTGACTATTGCAACCACTTGGGTTATAAAGGCAGAACCGGAATTTATGAATTAATTATCGTAGATGAAACTCTCCGTGGAATGATCCATCGTAATGAAAATCTTCAAACCATGGAAAATTATTTGCGGCCATCCACACCAAGTATACGAGAAGATGGTTTTAAAAGAGTATTATGTGGAGATACGTCACTTGCTGAAATTTTAAGAGTAACCTCTCAAAACTAATTATTTTCTCAACACAAAAACTAAAGTTAGATGATATTGGTAAAATCCTTGACCTCAAATAATATTAGAAGCACATTATTCAACATCCGAATTATAAATTAACATCATTATTGATATCAATTCCAGGAAATCGTAACTATCTCAAGTGCGCTTAAATTTGGAATAAATCGGTATATAATCAAAATGTTGCACAGAATTAAAAGAACCACATTCATCATACGTATTATCTGCACAAAGAAAAAATTCTTTTGCTCCTAATTCTGTAGCACGAGACATTGCTTCATCAATCGAATTAAAATGACATATTTCCTTTCCTTTATGAATAAATTGATCTGAATCTTTAGAAATAATTTCAACAATATATTCATGAAGTTCTATGGGAGAATAAATTAACGCGATAGATTCGGACCCGTTCTTTGCCTTATTAATTAAATTTTCACGTGTTTGGTTTGCCATTACTTAATTCCCAAGCAAATTATATATAATTATAGCCATATTTTTGCCTAGAAATTTAAAGATATCCGCTGTATGGCCTAAATTGAGAATAAAAAGGTTAATTGCTAATTTATTTTTAAAGACAATCTTTTATTTCCCATAATACTTGCGCATCAAATCCAATGCCTGGGTAATAACATCCATTCTGGGTACCGCATCGTCAAGAGGCTCTGCCTTCATACCAGTAATTGTAATTCTTCCGGAGGTTTCTAATGCTGTAGCGCGATCTGCTTCAAAAATTCCCATATTAATATAACTTCCTACCAATAGGAATGGGGCTCGATTGCCCTCAATTAGCAAGTTATACCCGATGCTGTAGTCAGAAACAGGATTTTTGCAAGCAAATAAACGCTGTAATATTGTAGGGACAATATCATAGCTGCTGGTGAGATAATTAAAACGACGAGCTAACTCCCCTGGCCAATGAATGATCAAGGGAACGTGTAGTTGAATAGGGGTAAAATTACTGGTATGTCCCCAATAATTTTGACGATTATCATTAAATTCTTGGCCATGATCAGAGGTAATTATAATGATGCTGTTTTTTAAATAACCTTTTTTTTCGATAACCCCTAATACTTTCGAAATTTCCTGGTCAATAAATGTGACTGCATTCAAATAACGATTGTAGTAAGGCACTGGATCAACATGATTTGTCATTCCAATTCGTACACATTCTTCTATTGCAGGTTTGTATAACTGCGGAAAACTTTGATATCTACAATAGTCATGTGGCGCATTGTAAAAAATATGAAGAAAGAATGGGTTATTTATTTTAGGATCTGTTAAAAATTGGATAGCTTCTCTGGTGGAATATCTGTCCTTGTCTCCGGTATCATCTATTGGCGCTCCATTGGTATTGAGATTGGCAATTTTTTTATAAATAGTCTGATCTAATGGTAGTGGAGCCATAGAGCCAGACCAAATAATTTTTGTCTGATAACCATGTTGTAATAATATATCAACTAAAACTGGTGATTTTTTTTGCTCCAGGACTGCCGTCGAGTAATTACTGGGAATCGAATAAAATAAAGAAAACAATCCTGGTTGTGTGGCATTTCCAGCACTCATATGCTGAGAAAATTGCCAACTTCTTTTTGCAAATTGTGCCGTATTCGGCATATATTTTGCCTTTAGGGAATCATAGCGAAGTGAATCTACCATTATAAGGATAATGTTATAAGGTTTTTCAGGCATCTTACATTGCATGGGATGTAAGGGATAATGCAATGGATAATTGGGGAAAAGAGGCTGTGTAAAATGGTGCTCACTGTAGCGGCGTAATATATCATCCGCGTTTTTATCAGGGATAGTATAAGCAATGAGTTGATTATAAAGGGGCAAATTAGGTATTTGCTGAGCAAATAAATTATTATTTTGAGCTATCGATAAGAGCAATATAAAATAACTTATTAATGCCCCACCGAGCCAAAATAATGAAATGGTTTTACCAATTTTCAAACGTTCTTTTAAAACTATTTTTTTCCATACCAACCAGGCAACAATAGACTCCAGAAAGAGTATAAAGGCAATCATAAAAAAAGACAAAATCAGTTCATATCTGGAAAAAGTGAAAATGACACTCCAATCTGAATTAAAAACAAACGATAATATTGTTTTATTAAGATGAAACTTAAACATTGAAAAAACTTGACTATCAACAAATAAAAAAATAAGACTTGTGGTAGCTGCAACAACACTGATAATCCAAATTATTCGTTTATAAGGTAAAAAAAATGCCATTATTATGATTGGTATTGCAGGGAGAAAAGCTAAAAACATCATATAAGTAAAATAATTTAAAACTGAGAAAACCAGAATGAGAATTTTTCCTGATAGACTTGAATAATCGGCGATATAATTTTTAAACAGGGAGGCATTTAATAAAATGGACTTTAAATACCCCAAGCCAACAAGCCAAAATATGAATGAGTTTATTAAAAAGAACCATCCAACAAATCGTAAGGTTAAATCATTTTTTTTTAGATATGTTTTTATATTCATTACGAATTCAAATGTAATTTCGAATTTATCTTAATGAACAATCCAGTCAATAAATAGCAATTAATGTAGCCAATATACCTGTTTTAAAATTTCTGAAAAGGTAATTGCAGTCTATATTAAGTATGAGATAGAAGTCCATTCTGCTTCAAGAGAAGCGCATAGAAGGAACAATTATTCAGCAATCCTCCGCCATGTTGTTCCTGTTGCACCATCTTCCAGCTCTATGCCTTTGCTCAATAAATCAGCTCTAATCTGATCTGCCTTTGTCCAATTGCGTTCTGCTCGTGCCTTAAGACGCTCTGCAATGAGTTGTTCTATAACCAATTTTTCTTCCTCTGCCAAGCCGGATTGCAGGAATGATTCGGGATCTTTTTGTAAAAATCCAAGAATACCAGCAAGGTTTTTCAGGGTATGGGCCAATGCAGGTGAATTACTTTTGTTTACCTCATGAGCCAATTGGAAAAGAACCGATAATGCAACAGGAGTATTGAAATCATCATTCATTGCCTGATTAAATTGCTCTTGCCAATACTCATCCAGTTTGCTATCTGTAGTTTGTGGCGGAACATCTTTAACCGCTTGATAAAGCCTGATAAGGGCTTTTTTGGCATTTAACAAATTTTCTTCTGAATAATTCAAAGGACTGCGATAATGACTACTTAATAGAAAATAGCGGATGACTTCCGGATGATGCTCTTTTAAAACATCAGCAATAGTGTAAAAGTTCCCTATTGATTTTGCCATTTTTTCGCCATTAACCTGCAACATTCCGACATGCAGCCAATAATTAGCAAAAGGTTTACCCGTAGCCGCTTCACTTTGAGCAATTTCATTTTCATGATGTGGGAATTGCAAATCCAATCCACCTCCATGAATATCAAATTGTTCACCTAATTCATGCATAGCCATAGCTGAACACTCAATGTGCCATCCAGGCCGCCCTTCCCCCCACGGTGAAGGCCAACTGGGTTCACCCGGTTTTGCTTTTTTCCATAGCACAAAATCAAGCGGTGAACGTTTCTCTTTTACAATCTCTACGCGAGAACCCGAAACCAAGCCTTCAATATCCTTATGCGATAATTTCCCATATTCAGGGAAGGTATTTACTTCATAGCACACATCGCCATTCTCACTGACATACGCGTTACCTTTTTCAAGCAAACGTTGAATCAAGCGAATGATTGTTTCAATGTGCCCGGTTGCCCTTGGCTCATGGTCAGGTGGCAAAATATTTAATGCATGAGTATCATTATTCATTGCATCAATATATTGTGCGGTCAATTCATCAATAGATACATCTCTCTCCGAGGCTCTTGCAATGATTTTATCATCTATATCAGTTATATTGCGTACATAAGTTACATCGAATCCTTGTGAGCGCAGATAACGAACCATTACATCAAAGGCAACCATTGAACGGGCATGCCCTAAGTGGCAGTGGTCATAAACAGTAATTCCGCAAACATACATACCTATCTTTCCGGGCCTTAAGGAAACAAATGGTTCTTTTTTTCTGGTCAAAGAATTATATAAATGCAACATATCTGCCCCTCAGCTCACTTTACCCCAAGTGTCCTTCAAATCTACTACCCGATGAAAGGCTTGAACACAGCCCTCAGCCACTGAATTGACGCAATAATATCCTAAACGCTCAAATTGAAACACATCTCCCTCTGCCTGCTCGGCCATTGCCGGCTCACAAAATCCCTGGAGGGTTTGTAAAGAGTTATGATTCAGAAACTGAAAATAATCCTCTTCCCGTGCAGGATTGGGATCTGTAAATAACCTGTCGTATTGATAAATAGTGACAGGATAGGCATGTGATGAAGACACCCAATGAATGACACCCTTCACCTTGCGATCCTCCGGATTTTTGCCGAGAGTATTTTCATCATAAGTGCAATGCAATTCTGTTATTTCGCCTTGGTCATTACGGATAACTTCCTGGCACTTTATAACATAGGCATGACGTAAACGTACTTCTGCTCCGGGAGATAATCGGAAATATTTATTAGGCGGATTTTCCATAAAATCAGACTTTTCAATATAAATTTCACGGGAAAAAGGCAAATTCCTGCTTGCTGACTCAGGATTTTGAGGATAGAAAGCCGCTTGAAGCTGTTCTACTTTATTTTCAGGATAATTTACAATAACTATTTTTAAGGGATCCATAACACAGAGTGCCCGTTTCGCAGTTTTATTAAATTCAGCGCGCACACATTCCTCAAGTAATGTCATGTCAATGACTGAATCACTTCTTGATATGCCAATCATTTCACAAAATTGTCGAATTGCAGCAGGCGGGTACCCTCTTTTGCGCATACCTCGTAAAGTGGGCAATCGCGGGTCATCCCATCCTGAAACTATCTTTTTTTCAACCAATTCACGTAACTTTCGCTTGCTCGTAACAGTATGGGATAAATTTAATCTGGCAAATTCAGTTTGAACCGGTTTTGCAGGCAAAGGTAAATTATCAACCAGCCAATCATATAAAGGTCTATGATCCTGAAACTCCAAAGTACATAATGAATGCGTAATTTTTTCCAAGGCATCAGAAATAGGATGAGCATAATCATACATAGGATAAATGCACCATTCATCTCCAGTACGTTGATGCCGGGCATGTCGAATACGATATAAAACTGGATCACGCATATTCAGATTACCTGATTTCATATCTATTTTTGCTCTTAAAACATGAGTTCCATCAGGAAACTCACCTGCTTTCATCCGTGCAAATAAATCCAGATTCTCTTCGATTGTTCTGTTTCTATATGGACTTTCACGCCCTGGTTCTTGTAAAGTACCGCGAAAAGCACGAATTTCTTCCATACTCAAGCTATCGACATAAGCCATATCTTTCTTAATAAGATAAATAGCTAACTCATACAACTCATGGTAGTAGTCGGATGAATGCGTCATATCACACCACTCAAATCCCAGCCAACGAACATCATCAATGATTGCGTTTACATATTCTTCCTCTTCTTTAATTGGATTAGTGTCATCAAAACGTAAAAAACATTTTCCCTTAAACTCTTCTGCCAAACCAAAATTAAGACAAATAGACTTGGCATGTCCAACATGGAGATAGCCATTGGGCTCAGGAGGGAAACGGGTAACGATGTCTTGATGTTTTCCACTTGCCAAATCATCTATAATGAGTTGTCTGATAAAATGAGCTCTTTTTTCAGTTTGTTCTGTCATACCATACTTCCAATATTATCGATTGCTTGCCTCATAGAACTCAATAGAGCCCCGCTTGCTTGCAGCGGATCTTTCTTCGTCTCATAAGCATCAATGATTTCATTTATTAGTGCTGCCCCAACAATGACCCCATCGGCAAATTCAGCAACTTGTGCTGCCATTTCCGGTGTTTTTATTCCAAATCCAACCATGAGCGGTAATTTTGATTGTGCCTTTCGTTGTAGATATTGGGCTTTTAATTCAGGCAACTTAAGTGCATCAGAACCAGTCACCCCCTTCAATGAAACATAATACAGATAACCATTGGCATGCTGATTTATAAAATTCATTCTTTCATCTGAAGTAGTTGGCGAACATAAATAAATACTGTACAAGCCGTGTTTTTGCCAAACTCGTGATACCCCATCCGCTTCCTCAGGAGGCAAATCGACTAATATTGTACCATCGACGCCAGCTTCTACTGCCTGTTGAGCAAAAAGATCATAGCCATACTGTTCTATAGGATTCAAATATCCCATAACAATCACAGGCGTCTCGGTATCATTTTTACGAAATTGCCTAACCATATTTAATACATCATCACAGTGAATGGAATGTGCTAAAGCTCTCTCCATTGCTCTTTGTATTACAGGGCCTTCTGCCATAGGGTCAGAAAATGGTATTCCCAGCTCCAATATATCTGCTCCTGCTTTAACCAATTGATGCATCAAACTTACTGTTAACTCAGGATGTGGATCGCCTGCAGTAATATAAGGGCTTAGCATTTTTTTTCTATTGGCTTTTAAATTTTCCAGAGTTTTATCAATTCGGTTCATGTTGTACCTGAATAATTTATCAAAATTAAATTGTTATACCGTCAATAGCAGCTACTGTATGCATATCCTTGTCACCACGCCCAGATAGATTGACTATGATACTCTTTTCCCTTGGCATGGTTTTAGCCAATTGTATGGCATAGGCTACTGCGTGGCTAGATTCTAATGCTGGAATAATTCCTTCCGTATGAGTTAACAGACGAAACGCATCCAGCGCCTCCAAATCGTTTATTGCTTTATAAATGACGCGTCCGGTATCTTTTAAATAAGCATGTTCTGGCCCAACCCCCGGATAATCCAGACCGGCCGATACTGAATGCGTGTCTTTGACCTGTCCATACTCATCGCACAGTAAATAGGTTCTATTACCATGCAACACACCAGGTTTTCCAGCGATCAGAGAAGCAGAATGCTCCCCGGTTTCTATGCCCTTACCCCCAGCTTCAATACCATAAATCATGACAGATTGATCATTCAAAAAGGGATAAAATAACCCTATTGCATTGGATCCACCTCCAACACAAGCTACCAGGGCATCTGGCAAACGGCCTGTTTTTTCGATATGCTGAGCTCGAGCTTCAACGCCAATAATCGCTTGAAAATCTCTAACCATTTGAGGGTAAGGATGGGGACCTGCAACGGTACCTATAATATAAAAAGTGTCATCGACATGGCTCACCCAATCTCTCAATGCTTCATTTAAAGCATCTTTCAAAGTCTTTGATCCTGAGGTGACAGGCACCACTTCAGCGCCTAACAATTTCATTCTATACACATTACTGGATTGCCGCTTGATATCCTCAGATCCCATGTACACAACGCATTGAAACCCAAATTTAGCAGCAACTGTAGCAGTGGCAACACCATGTTGACCAGCGCCCGTTTCTGCGATCACTCGAGTTTTACCCATACGCTTGGCAAGTAAAGCTTGTCCAATAGTATTGTTTATTTTATGAGCACCCGTATGATTTAAATCTTCACGTTTGAGATAAATTTGTGCGCCACCTATCTTTTTACTTAAGTGTACTGCATGGTACAGAGGATTAGGCCGCCCCACATAATCTTTTAATTCCGTATGTAATTCAGCCAGAAAATCCGGATCGTTACGATATTTGTTATAGGCATGCTCTAATTGCTTTAAAGCATGAACTAATGTATCGGCTACAAACATACCACCATAGGGGCCAAAATGGCCAAACTCATCTGGAAGCTCTTTTTTACTCATACTATCCCCATATTGCCTTTATAAATCGGCTCATTTTCAAATGATCTTTTACTCCAGGTAAAGCTTCTATACTACTGCATACATCTACTGCATAAGGATGACATGTGGTTATTGCCTCTAAAATGTTAGATTCATTCAAACCACCTGCCAAAATATAAGGCTTGGATAAATTTTCAGGAATTATATTCCAGTCAAAAGTTACTCCTGTTCCTCCTCGCTCTTTGTCTGATGGCGTATCCAATAATACAGCGCTTGCATCAAAAAACTCATCAACAGCATTGTGGATCTGCATTGTTGTCTTAGGATGAATAGTTTTGATATACGGTTTGTTAAATTGTCTGCAAAACTCTGAAGATTCCTCACCATGAAATTGCAATAATTGTACAGGAATTTCATTAATTATCTGTTGGATAAAAGATTGTTCTGGATTTACCAAAACTGCAACAATATCAACAAATGGAGGTATATTATTGACTATTATCCTGGCTTTTTCCAGTGAGATATTACGCGGACTTTTGGGATAGAATATTAAGCCAATGGCGTCAACTCCCAAATCAATGGCATATTCAATATCTTCTGAACGCGTCATTCCACACATTTTGATTCTTATACGAGATGAGTTCAATTATTTCTCCCAAAGAAACAAAGGACCAGGACTATTTTGCAACAATCCAAATTCCTTAGGGTAACTAACCTGAACCAAATATAGACCATATGATGGTGCGGTTTCTGCGCCTAATTTTCTGTCCTTTGCATTCAAGACATCTTTAACCCAACTCACAGGGTGTTTTCCCGAGCCAACAGCAATCAATACACCGACTATATTTCTTACCATATGATGTAAAAAGGCATTTGCTGTAATGTCAAGAACAACCAAATCACCGTGTCTTGTAACTTGCAATTGATGAATATTACGCATTGGTGTATTAGATTGACATTCGATGGAACGGAATGAAGTAAAATCATTTTCCCCCAGAAGATATTGTCCCCCCTGGTGCATCAAACGATGATCCAATTGTCGATATTGCCATGTCACATTGCTGCGTAATAACCCTGGACGTATAGCTCCATTATAAATAACATAGCGATACCGTCGACTAATAGCAGAATAACGGGCATGAAAATTTTCTGGCATTTCCTTACCCCATTTGACACAGATGTCTTTAGGTAAAAAAGTATTAGCACCATGTATCCAAGCTCGTATGCTTCGCTCTTTCTCACAATCAAAATGAATCACCTGATTAGTCGCATGGACCCCAGTATCCGTTCTACCTGCGCAGATAACAGAAATAGAACTATCTGCAACTTTTGATAATGCAAATTCAACAGCTTGTTGTATAGTATGCAAACCCGTTTGAGCCTGCCAGCCGTGATATTGGCTACCATCGTATTCAACCACTAAGGCAATACGCATTCAATTTTCCTGATAAAAGGGTCAATTTATAACACCCTCTTTATTTTGTCTATAATTTTTAGAGTATTAACTCCTTGCCCGGATGGGTTTTATCCTTTTTATTAACTGATATTATTTCATTCAACCTAAATATGGCAAACTGATGTAGATGCAAATTAACCCTGATGAGGAAATTTGAATAGTAGGAGTTAAATTCGTTATAGTATCTCTATTAATATGTAATCAAAAATAGAGATCCTTATGAAAATTTTGGTAACAGGCGCATCTGGTTTTATCGCTTCACAGTTTGTTACCGATCTAATGATTGATGGACATGAAGTCATTTGTTGTGTACGGAATATCAAATATACGCAAAGAATTTTTCCTGGAGCAAAAGTTATCTTTTGTGATTTTATAAATGATACCAAACCTGAAATCTGGGCAGAAAGATTGCAGGAAATTGATGTGGTCATAAATTGTGTAGGGATTTTATACCACCCTAATGATAAAATCGTATGGAAAATTCATTATGAAACTCCAAAAGCGCTTTTTGATGCGTGTCTCAGTTCTGGGGTAAAAAAGATTATTCAAATATCTGCTTTGGGAATTGATAAAGTGGATGTGAGTTATGCTGCCAGTAAAAAAGCAATAGATGATTATCTACTGACTCTCTCTATCCCATCAGTTATAATAAGACCTTCTTATGTGTATGGAAAAGGCTCTTATGGAGGATCCTCTCTGTTTAGAGGAATTGCCGGAACACCTTTTTTTACTGCCATACCCGGGATGGGAAATCAAAAATTTCAACCTATCTCTCTAAATGACTTATCCCGAGCAATAGTGCGATTAGTGAGTACGCCTGTAACCGAAACTATTATTTTGCACGCGGTAAGCAAAAAAATAATCACATTAAAAGAAATAATAATAAAACTGCGTTCATGGCTTGGATTGACCAAAACCAGAATAATACCTATTCCCTTGTCATTTATTCGCTTATTGACCCGATTTGGTGATTTGCTCCCCTATTCAAGTATTAATACTGTTTCTTATAAAATGCTTGCCAGTGACAATATTACTAATCAGCAAGAAACACAGCGATTTGCTGATTATGTAAAATTTACCCCCAAAGACTATGAAGAAGGCCTCTATAGTCAACCGAGTTCAGTACAAGACCATTGGCATGCGCAATTGTATTTTCTTAAATTCCCCCTAAGACTTGGAATATCCTTTGTCTGGATTTGGACAGCCTTATGTTGTTTGTTTTTTTATCCAAAAAGTAATTCATTATCTTTGTTTGCTCAAATAGGCTTTTCATCCTTCTGGCAGTCACTCTTATTTTATACTTTGGCTTTATGGGATGGCCTTTTAGGTATAACCATGTTGTTTAATTATCGATTTAAATTGACCAGTATATTGCAACTGATTACGATTTCGGTATATATGGTTATTATTACCATGAAATTGCCTCACCTTTGGTTGGATCCATTTGCTCCCATAGCCAAGAATATTCCTTTATTAATAGCTATTTTAATAGGTCTGGGGTTGGAGTCTGATAAATAATGCTCTATTTTTATTTAAAATTTATCCATATACTCAGTTCAACGATACTTTTTGGTACAGGTATAGGAACGGCCAGTGTGATGGTTTATGGCCATAGAACAAAAAATCCGCTAGTTATTGCTGCCATTTCAAAATATGTGGTTTTTGCTGATTGGATATTCACTGGTACATCTGGGATACTGCAACCACTCACAGGATTTGCCATGGTTTACCTTGCTGGATTTTCCTGGACTTCTTTCTGGATACTGGGATCAATTCTTGGATATGTCATTGCGGCGTGTTGTTGGTTCCCTGTGGTCTACCTGCAAATCAGAATGAGGAATTTAGCCATAGAGGCGGTAAGAAATAATACAACCCTACCAAATGAATATCATCGATATTTCCTCTATTGGTTTATTCTGGGTTGGCCAGCATTCTTAAGTCTTATTGGAGTATTTTATTTAATGACCAATAAGCCTGCTTTTTAAATAACAAAGATGAACATTAATTGTCACTTTAATTGATCCAGTAACTGCCTGGCTTGTTCTTTTTGGTTAGCGCTTCCATGCTCGATCACTTCTTCAAGAGAACTTTTTGCTGTTTCTATATCACCCATACTAATATAGGTTTTTGCCAAATCCAACAAAGTATCTAGTGCTTTTTTACTCTTCAATGGATTAGAGGTTTCATTGCTTTCACTGGGTGACTTGGTAGGTGTGGCTTCATCAACAGCTTGAGATATAGAAATACCCTTTTCTGTTTTTTCTAAATCACGACCTTCCTTTTCCTCCTGGCTTACGTTAGGTTCTGATTCAATGTCTTCTATATCAAAATCTGAATTATCTAAATCAAACTGATTTTCCTTTGTAGCAGATTCTTTTGATTTTTTATCTTCATATTGGTCTGATTTCTCAATTTCTTGTTCATGCATAAATGTGTTGCTTTCCTCATTAATAGTTAAAGGAATGAAATCTATTCCATTATCACTATCATCTCCTTTATCTGTTGATTCTATTATTTTAGTTTTGGGCTTATCTTTAATTAATTCATGTAAACCAGATTCAAACTCTATCACCTCAAAATTTTGATAGTCTTCAGTTTGCTGAGTTTCATCCTTACCTGACTCGGCATCATCACCTCCAACTTCCTTATTAATTTCTAATTGTTCAGGCTCCATAACAGGCTCAAGCATCATTTGATTTTCTTTAACCTGAACTTCTGGTTTGGCCTGAACTTCTGGTTTAGCCTGAGCTTCTGGTTTAGCCTGAGCTTCTGGTTTGGCCTGAGCCTCTGGTTTGGCCTGAGCTTCTGGTTTGGCCGGAACTTCTGGTTTAGCCGGAACTTCTTGCTCTAATTGTTTATCTTCTTTTACTATTGACGGTTCAATATCTCCAAGATTCGTCACCCGCTCAACTGTATCAGTTTTTGGGGTTTTATCACTTTCTCTAGGCTGAAATTCACTCTGATCAACATTAGAAACGGGAATTCCGGCTTGTTTTTCATTATCAGACACTTGCTCCAGAATTGAGGATGTAGAAGTTTGTTTATCATCTATCTGGCTGTCTTGTTCATATTTGACTGGCTCAACTAAGGGTATAAATGGCTTGGAACTTGAATCAGAATCTGTTTTGAAAGAATAAGCCTCCTCTTTTTGTTGACGTTGTCTGAAGTACCAATAAGCAAATCCAGCTCCCCCTGCAGCAAGTATCAACAAAATGATATACGGCCAAAGGCTCATTGCTTGTGCATTAGAGGGAAGTGAACTGGCCTGTGACGCGACAGCTTGCCGCTCTTTCAACATAGTTTGTACCTGCGTACGCATTAATTCTATTTCTTTCTCACGCTTATCCAACTTTTCCTGCAATTTTTTATTTTGCTCTTGTAGAATACGTAATTGTTCCATCAATAACGCATTTGATTCCCGAACTGATTCAACTGCTGCTGTTGTAATTGAAATCTCTGCCTTAATTTTTTCATTTTGCTCCATTATCTGTATTTTATTGTTGTTTTGTACAGGTTGCTGTTGGCTAGACGCATCTATTGAAACCGAGGTGCTGGGAATTAATTGCTGAAGTGTCGGAGTGTTAGGATTCACCCCAATAGTAAACTTTGGAATTACGGGGATTGAGGAAACTTTATTCTGTTGAGGAGTTCCATCCGCTATTGGACTATTAATGTATGGAGGAGCTAGTACATGATTAATAGAGGTATGTTCATTCCAGGCTTTGTCATGAGCCATAACCTCTTCAATAGCCAGATCAGAAGGCACTTGGGCAATTTCTTCTGTTGATGGAATAACTAGCCGAACGCCAACTTTTAAGCCATTCAGGTTTCCATCTTTAAATGCTTCAGGATTCGCACCAACTATAGCTAATACAACCTGAGGCAAAATCAATTTTGAAGTTTTATATCTTTGGGCAATTTGCCATACGTTTTCATTAGTTACAGTCGGTCCATAAGTGGTTTTCTTTTTGCTATCATTTCTCGATACAGGGCTATGCTCCACGGTAGTAATCACAGTCTTTTCAATAACGCCAGGCTCATTACTGTAACTTGCAGATTTCTTCTTGTAATAAACTGGCCTGCTTTGAGCGGTGGTAATTCCCAATTGATATCCCGGCGGGTCTAATAATACGGTATAAACCTTGTATAATTGACCTTTTGGCCAGGTGAGATCGACTACAATTTCCATATAAGGTTCTGTCATTCGTTCTGTAGACGATACTTTTACAACAGGAATACCTTTTGGATTTCTCTCAACCTGAAACCGTAGCAAAGACAAGACCGCAGCTCGCTCAAGTCCAATTTGTTCAAATTGCTCCGGATCAGCTAAATTCACCTTGATACTGGCAAGAGGATCTGCTCCTACATCTATTAATTCGATTTCGGCTGAAAAAGGCTGATCCAATGAGGACTGTACCTTCATTTCCCCTAAGCCAAGTGCATAAAGAGATATTGGCATAGTCAATGAGAATATAGCCGCATGCAGAACAGTTTTTTTCAATCAGAGCTCCATGCACCTGTGATACAAGATGTTGATGATTTAATTGCCTAAGTAAAAAGTATCATTATCCGTTAGTCTATTCAAGAAAACACGAAATTATTCACTAAAAATCATAAGATAATGTATAAAATTCCATCACACATTTCATCTAATTTAACAAGCCAAATCAATTGTGACCTTTTAAAACCCAACCAGGCAAAATGCATAATTCCAATAGACCTTCAACTATAATTATATTGAGGATTAGTAAAATTAAATTTGGCATAGCGATGAATAGAGAAAATGAAGTTATCGAAATATTTCTAATGGATATCAGCAAAAAGGAAAAATGCAAATTGTTACAGGATTTTCTTCTGGATTGTAAAAATGAAATGGAAGCTCAAGATCAGAACATGCATCCTGAAGTGCATCACAATCTATCTCAAGCTTATCAACTGGCTCAAAATTACTTAAGAAAACTGGAAGAATAAGTGTATTTTCCTTGTTGCACATGAACCATATTGCATTAGAACAACCTGTAATTCATAATGTACTCCATAAAAATTGTGAGAAGAAAATGTCTGCGTCACTAATTGATGGAAGAGAAATATCTGCCCTTCGCAGAAATGAACTAAAACAAAGAGTACAATATCATGTGGAACAAGGGCAAAGGGCACCAGGGCTCGCAGTTGTTTTAATTGGCAATGACCCCGCTTCATTGATTTATGTCAGTAATAAACGAAAAGCCTGCGAAGATGTAGGGATTACCTCTCATTCTTACGATTTACCTGCTGAAACAACTCAAGAAGAATTAATTCAGCTGATCCATGAATTAAATCAATCGGATAAAATTGACGGTATTTTAATTCAATTACCTTTGCCCAAACATATTAACGAAAGAACCATAATAGAACACATAAAGCCTGAAAAAGACGTAGATGGATTTCATCCTTATAACCTGGGTCGACTTGCTCAGCGAAATCCCTTTTTAAGGCCATGTACTCCTTTGGGGATTATGAATTTATTACATCACTATGATCTCAATGTAAAAAGAAAACATGCTGTTGTGATTGGGGCATCGAATATTGTTGGAAGGCCAATGAGCCTTGAGTTATTATTAGCTGGTGCTACTGTAACAATATGCCACAAATTTACCCAACAATTACAGAAATTTGTTGAGATTGCTGATTTTCTAATAGTTGCCACTGGCAAAATGGACGTTATAGCCACAGACTGGCTCAAAGAGCACCAGGTAGTGATTGATGTAGGAATGCATCGTTTGCCCGATGGCAGCATCAGAGGCGATGTTGATTTTAAGAAGGCAGTCGAAAAGGTGGCCTGGATCACACCGGTTCCCGGAGGGGTTGGACCAATGACTATAGTCACTTTGCTTGAAAATACTATGATGTCAGCAGCAAAATTAAGGGAATGAAAATTATTTATCCAGTTCGTCCCAGTCAAATTCGCCACTTAGTTCATCAAAGTCGTCTTTGAATTCCTCTTTTAGACGCTTTCGTTCAAGTCTATCTTCAAGCATACGTCTGATTTTCTTTTTTTGATTTAAATCATCAATATGATCATCAATTTCCTCGTCATAGTTATAATCTGAAAATGATTGATCCTCAAATTCTTCATGTAAACCCATCTCAGTCTCCCAATTTACTCCCCTCAAAAAAAGTATAGTGCATAAATTAAGGAATAAAGTAACTGAAGGTAAAATAGATCTCTTGAATAACCTGCTTCTTTTGTTTCAGGGCAAGGCGTAAACGTTTTGAAGAGCGGAGTTTACATGCAATAAATGAGCACCGCAGAAGCGTTTGCAACGTAGCAGCAAAATAAAAGAGACAGATTAGCAAGAGGTCTAATATGCAGCTACAGTATAAACCATTATTTTGATATAATTTGGAAAATACCTTTCGAAGCCTTATTTCATGCTCAGTTATCAACATGGCTATCATGCCGGAAATTTTGCTGATGTAATCAAGCACATCACCCTAACTCGACTTTTGGTTTATCTGACTCACAAGGATAAGCCCTTATTCTATCTTGAAACCCACTCCGGGCGAGGGATATATGATTTAAAAGACAAACAGTCTTTAAAAACAGAGGAATATAAGGAAGGAATTAATCCAGTATGGCTCAATAGAGAGAATCTACCCTCCCTATTTCTCGAATATATTAGTGTAATTAAGCAAATAAATCTTAGCCAGACATTACGTTATTATCCGGGTTCGCCCTATTTCGCAATCAGCCAATTGCGTTCACAAGACCGATTATACTTATGTGAATTACACCCAACAGAACATAGTGCCTTATTAAAGCTCCCTCATCTTAATAAGAAAGTTCATGTTAGCCACACAGATGGAATTTCAATGTTGAAAGCCCTTTTACCACCACCAGAAAAGCGTGGGGTAATTTTTGTTGATCCCTCGTATGAAAGAAAAGAAGAATACAAAGAAATTCCAACCGCCATAAAAAACGCTTACTCAAAATTTTCTACCGGTGTATATTGCGTTTGGTATCCCGTTGTAAAAACAACATGGACTGAACAATTCCTAAGAAAAATGAAAGAGATTAGCACTAATTCAGTAAGGGTTGAGTTTCACTTAAATCCACTCATAAAGGAAGGGATGACTGGTTGTGGTCTTTGGATAGTTAATCCTCCCTATACTTTTCCGTCAGAAATCAAAGCCGTTTTAGAGACTTTAAAAACCTATTTTAACCCTGGCTCATCTTCCTATATTATTGAATCAGGTTCAAAACTAGTCCACGAGTTATAAATCATGACAGTCTTGCCAATTTCAGCTTTTTCAGACAATTATATTTGGGTCTTTATTGATAAAATAGCTGGTGCATTCGATTGTGTCGACCCAGGAGAAGCGGCACAAATAATACGTTTTGCCCAATCCAATCAACTGACTCTACGAACGATATTATTAACTCACCACCACTATGATCATACAGGCGGCGTTGATTCGCTAGTTAAACAATGGCCATCTTGCAAAGTCTATGGCCCAATGGATGAACGTATTAATTATATAACCAAGCCGGTTAAACAAGGTCAATCCGTTCAAACAGGATGTCTTAACTTTCATGTTTTATTTAATCCGGGGCATACTTCTACCCATATAAGCTATTATGAACCAGAGCAAGGATGGTTATTTTGTGGAGATACTTTATTTTCTGCTGGTTGCGGTAGAGTGTTTGATGGAACCATAGAGGAATTGCATGAATCCCTGCTCCTATTTAAAAAACTCCCGCGAAATACTAAAGTTTTTTGTGCACACGAATACACCTTACAAAATTTAAGATTTGCTCATAGTGTTGAACCATGCAATTCATCAGTCATCGATTACATGCAACAAATTATGAAACAATCATCACCTTGTACCCTCCCGTCTACTATAGATTTGGAATTATCAATTAATCCTTTTTTACGCACTGATGAAGAGCAAGTGAAACAGTATGCCCTCTCACATGGTGCGCGTTCTTCAGACTCTCTGGATGTTTTTAAGGTACTGAGAAATCAAAAAAATCTATTTAAATAACAAAACAAAAAGATTAAATTAGTTACCGCATGTATTAAATTGAATCAAAAAGGGTTTAATCCTTCTTTAATTTTTAGTAAACTGATTAGCCAATTATAATAACAGGTAAGACCATTGAATTGTAATTTATTGATTATAAAGAAATTTTTATTCTGCATCCTTATTTTTATTGGTATTTCCAGCAGTGCAATTTCTGGCACAACCCCAGATGTATGGGATGTATTACGTAGTGAATTTACCTTAAGCCATGAAGTAACCCGCCCAGAGGTACAAGAGCAAATCCGATGGCTAATTTCTCACCCCAGCTATATTAACAAAGTAAGTAGCCAATCCGAACCTTACATTTACCACGTGTTAGGAGAAATAAAGAAAAGAAAACTACCTGGAGAGTTGGCACTACTCCCCATGATAGAAAGCGCGTACGATCCCTTCGCCTATTCAGGAGCAGGAGCTGCTGGTATATGGCAACTCATGCCTCGTACCGGAAGCGATCTGGGATTAAAGCAAGACTGGTGGTTTGACGGAAGACGTAGCATTGGCCCTTCAACCGATGCAGCTTTGAATTACCTCGTCTATCTAAATAAATATTTTAGCGGTAACTGGATTTTAGCCATCGCTGCTTATGACTCAGGGGAAGGAACAATTTCACGAGCAATCAAATCAACTGCACGTAACGGGCGTTATGTTCAATTCTGGAATCTGCCGGTTCCCAGAGAAACCAAAGTCTATGTACCGCGTTTATTAGCCTTGGCAGAAATTATTAACAATCCAAAACGGTATAAAATAACACTTCCAAATATTCCCTATCTTCCCTATTTCGAAGAAGTTAATATTGGCAGTCAAATTGACTTAAATCATGCCGCTAAACTTGCTGGCATCAGTTATAAGGAATTGATTAAATTAAATCCCGGTTATAACCGATGGACAACTGCACCTTATAAGCCATTCAAGTTATTAATACCTGCTGAAAAAGTCGAAAGATTTAACTTGAATCTATCGAATATACCTGAAGATAAGCGCGTAAGCTGGACTAAACATCAAGTAAAAAGAGGTGATAGTTTGGATGCTATTGCTAAGAGATATCACACAACAGCCAACCTGATAAAACAACTCAATCAACTAACAAGCAATAAAGTGAAACTTAATCAATCTTTACTTATTCCTAGCAGCAAAAATTCCCCGGCCGTAGCTAAAATACCTCCACAAGAAAAAAAACCTGCTGTCAAACAACCAGTACCAATGAAAAATATCCGTATTATTCACATCGTACAAAATAATGATAACTATCAGAAAATTCAAAAAACTTATGGGGTTGCAGCTAAAGATATACAAAACTGGAATAAATTGGCAATCAATGCGCCATTACGTAAAGGCCAGCGGTTGGTAATATGGAAAAGAGTCAAACAACCTATTGAATATATAGTAAAATCAGGAGATAGCTTGAGCGTTATTGCCAAAAAATACCAAACAAAAGTTAATACTATTATCAGCTTAAATCCAGGGCTTAAAAAATCAACGTTCCTTCGCTTGGGACAAAAGATATTAATTGGCTAGATTCTGTGCATTATCATAATGTAAACTGGATATACTAATGTATCTGATTAAAACAGAAACGTGTTCTTGAGGAAATATCCGAGCTACCGGTATGTCGCTAAACGCTTAAAGATTATTTAATAAGAAATCTGTGATAAGTATGTAAATTGTGCAAATTATTTTGTTAATACGGTATGAAGCTTGCAGGTGAGTTAAAAAACTTGTGTTATAATGATAATAATTAATTGATAAATTAAACAATATATGAAATTACTATTTGATTTTTTTCCTATCGTTTTATTTTTTATAGTCTATAAATTTTTTGGCATTTATACAGCTACTGCTGTTGCTATGATAGCCTCATTAAGTCAAGTTGCGCTCTATAGGTTAAAATTTCAGCATTATGAAAAAATGCATTTGTTTAGTCTGGCTATCATTATGATCTTGGGAGGAGCGACGCTATTCTTTCAAAACCCTTGGTTTATCAAATGGAAGCCTACAGGTATCTACTGGTTATCCGCACTTGTCTTTTTTAGTTCCAGTTATATAGGTTCTAAGCCACTAATCCAAAAAATGATGGAAACAAACATCAATTTAACAACAAAAATCTGGTATCGACTTAATTTGGCTTGGACATTATTTTTTATAGTGATGGGAGCATTAAATCTATATGTCGCCTATCATTATGATACCGATGTATGGGTTAATTTTAAATTATTTGGTGGTGTTGGGTTTACTTTACTTTTTGTTTTGATTCAAGCTTTTTATTTAACAAAACACACCGATGAAAAAGGTTTTGAAAAGCAATAGTAATATCTTTTTATCTGCAGAAAAATATAGACTGTGGTAAGAGAAAAAGTAGGAGCACCGATGAGATTATTACTTGTTGAAGACGATGAACTGCTTGGTGATGCAGTAAAAGCCGGACTGACACAATTTGGGTATGTTGTTGACTGGCTAAAAGATGGCGAAGCTGCGCGAGCGGCTCTCAAATCAGAGTCTTTTGAATTAATTATTCTTGACTTGGGATTACCTAAATTATCCGGTTTATCATTATTACAAAACATCAGACATGATGGAAATTCCACGCCTGTCATTATTCTTACAGCTCGGGAATCAATAGAAGATCGAGTAAAAGGTTTAGATAGTGGCGCTGACGATTATCTTATTAAACCTTTTGATTTAAACGAATTAAGTGCAAGGATTAGAGCCTTGGTAAGGCGCTCTCAGGGCAGAGCTGATTCAGTATTGCAATACAAAAATATTACCCTTGATCCAGCCGCTCATTCTGTATTCGTGGATGATGTTCTCGTCAACGTTCCAAGAAGAGAATTTGCTCTATTGCAGAAATTACTTGAAAACAGTGGTCAAGTTTTATCTCGAGAACAATTAATGCAGAGTATTTATGGCTGGGAAGAAGACGTGGACAGCAATGCTCTTGAAGTTCATATCCATAATTTACGTAAAAAACTTAATGCAAACTTTATCCGCACTATTCGTGGTGTGGGATATATGGCTGAAAAAAATGACAGTGTACTTCTATCGTGAAATCGTCTATTCGAAAATTTTTATTAATTAATCTGCTCCTTGCAATTACTATTACAACAACATTGACTGCTATTGGTAACTATTATCTTGACCAAAAAGATATTCAAGACCACCTTGATACCTTGATGGCTATCTCTGCACTGTCTTACCAAGCCTTATTAGGGGATGATCTTCATCAAAGACCACTTGCAAAAATTCAAAATGCCCTGGAATCCATTCCTCAAAAAATTAATACTTATTACCAAAAAAGATATTTAAATGACGAGCCTCAAGAGAATTATTTGGATAAATTTAATTTTCAAGTATGGACGAATGGAGGTAAATTACTATTACATTCACCTACCGCCCCTAAAATACCATTAACAGCAGAGACAGATGGCTTCAGCGATAAAAGAATCTCTAACCAGGATTGGAGGGTATTCACAACTTATAATGACAAAGCAGGGATTCGTACTGTACTGGCGGAACGTTATGATACCAGAAATGAGCTGGGTCACAGAATTGCCCAAGATGATCTCTATATTATGTTGCTCACTTTTCCATTATCAGGGCTGTTGATATGGATCATTATTGGAAGAGGATTAGACAGTCTGGACAGGGTAGCAGAAGAGGTTGCTAACCGTGCCCCCAGTCATCTGGAACCCGTTGATTTACAAGAAGTTCCTGAGGAAATTAAACCTGTAATTGATGAGTTGAATAAATTGTTTTTTCGGCTCAAGGAAGGTTTTGAGCGTGAAAAACGATTTGCTGCCGATGCGGCGCATGAGTTGAGGACACCCCTTGCAGCACTTAAAGCCCAAGCTCAAGTGGCTTTGAATTCCAATGATATAGAAGAAAAAAATCAGGCTTTACAAAAATTAATTGCCAGTGTTAATCGAAGCACACATATAGTGCAGCAGTTACTAACCATGAGTAAACTGGTACCAGAAGCTACAGAATTACATGAGCAAGATGAAGTCAATCTAAGCAAATTAACTCGTGAAATCTTAGCCATGTTAGCTCCGTCTGCAGTCGAAAAACAAATTGAACTGGAATTTGAAACCGATGAAAAAATACCTAAAATTTATGGAAATCCAACCGCTTTGGGAATATTAATACGCAATTTGGTTGACAACTCCATTCGATATTCCATGGAAAACGGAAGAGTCATTGTTCGATTATTAAAACATAACAATGAAATCATACTCGAAGTATGTGACAATGGTCCAGGGATCCCGCCTGAATTACAAAAACGAGTTTTTGAAAGATTCTTTAGAGTATTAGGAAATAAAAGCCCTGGTAGCGGACTGGGTTTGGCTATTGTGCAGCAAATTTGCGAACTTCATGGTGGAAGAGTCGTGCTTGATTCACCTAAAATTGGCACAGGCCTAATTGTAAGAGTTTATTTGCCCATCAAAACAAAACCAAAATAAACTCAATAATCAAACATAACCCTCATCAGTTAATAATATAACTACACACCCTTTTTTTTTCAATTAATACCGTACACAACTTTTTACCATAACTCAAATTGATAACTTCCCCATAAAAATTGTCCCTTCTTACTTTTCATTTTCGGTAATACTAGTTATGAGCTCACCTTACGCAGTAAGGTGAGTTATCATAACAGAGCCATCTAAATGCTTCCTGACCAATACGGATACCTTAGGCTTTATCCAGTCGCCTTGATGTTTTTTACCTGATACAACGTTCCTTGAAAATAAAAGGTCCAATCATGTTGAATTTGACGTTGGTATTCCAGCCTTTCTTTGGCGCTCTTGCCTATTCATCATCAGTACTCCCATACAACCAGTCTCCTTTTTTGTTCTTCGCGAACTTATAAGGTAACTGAATGTGACAGATTCATGGAGTTACGACACTGTAAGCCTTAATCTATATAAATTAATACATATAGTATATAATATATATAATTAGATTTTATTTTCATCAAAATGCCTCAAATCCCAAATGCAATAGCGGCTGTCGTAGAAGCTGCCTTTGTAAAACTAAATCCTGAGCAGAAAGAGATTGTTGATAAATACTCTGACAAACTCTTAAATGCTCAATATAAAGCTCATCAACCACGCTCATTTGAGTTAGCAGTAAAAACCATGAAAGAGCAACTCGAACAATTATCTGCTTCATTGAAAAAAATAAATTTAGAGATGGCACAAGACAAAGATAAACGTCGACATGAAATGATTCAAAAAATTGAGAGTGATTTAAAACTTATAGAGAGTTGTATAAACGGGAATTTTGAAAAGAATTATCAAAATCAGAAGAAGGTTTTTTTACAATTTTTAGACGAGGCTGATAGCAAAGACCACTTTCTTAAAAAAATTCACGGTCTTTTAGAACAAGATAATCCATCAATCTTGTATCTAATTGAACAAGAATTGGAATACTCATATTGTAAAGATAAATATTATCAAAAATTTAGTCAATTGATTTTGTTGATGAAATTAAAAGTCGAACATACTCCAAATCCA
The DNA here is from genome assembly GCF_900637585.1 of Legionella pneumophila subsp. pascullei. Classification (NCBI taxonomy): domain Bacteria; kingdom Pseudomonadati; phylum Pseudomonadota; class Gammaproteobacteria; order Legionellales; family Legionellaceae; genus Legionella; species Legionella pneumophila. Next base: position 1,433,143 of record NZ_LR134380.1, on the reverse strand, counting down.
GTGGTTACTCCAAACTTGTCACAAGACGTATCCTTGCTTCAATTGGAAGGAGAAATTGAAAAGCAACGAATGATAGCCATTATTGATGGGCAGGAGCCCTTAGCTCGCGCGTTAAAATATTTATCGATTGGATGCACTACAACTGCTGCGAAAACGAAGGAGTTACAGAAAATCATAGTTCAGCATGGTACAAATTTGCAGGCCTATCGGCATCAAGATAAATGTCGTGAACTAGGTGGTAGGATTGTTCTCCATTGTAGTCAGGCAATGCTTCCAGGCATGGGTTTAAAAAGTGGGATGTGTCACGGCTTAGCCAGGCATTGGGCAGAAGATGTGATAAAGAAAGACAGATTTATGGGCTTTCGAGGTAATCAAGAAGTATCTATTCAACCAAACAAAGCAACGGATAAAATACTACAGGCAATACCAAGTTTTAATGATTTTGTCCGTCTTAACCCTAAAATCTATGAAACTCAACAGTCTCAAAAAGAACATATCTTTCTGGATTATGAGGATACAGTGGGATCTGAACCAGAAAAACATTTTGAAGAATTCACTGATCGAATAATGTCTGAATTAAACAAGTATGGTAAATCTGCTACCTTTGTTAGTTATACTAATAGCAATTCCGGACATGTTGTTGCTATCCACAAACGAACTAAACCGACACCTCAAGGTTTCCTTATCGACTATTTTGATGCTAATGCAGGTTGGATGCAGTTTAAAGACGATAAGAGTTTTAAAGTGTTTTTAACCTATTACTTAAATGATAGACATGCAAAAGAAAAACTTAAGAGCATTGCTTTTGAAACCAAGTGTTATCCATGTTCCTACACCCATATCATGGATACACTTAGTGAAAAAGCACCACAACCTACTCCTCAGAGACAAAGAGCACAGAGCTTGTCAGCAGAAATAGAAAAAAATACTCCTCAAATAAAGCCACAAATTAGCGAGAAAACTGAAAAAATTGATAAAATTGAGGAAGAGCAAAGCAGAGATGGCAGAAGATTTCCTATTTAAAGAAAACTTCTAGAGTGTTCATCTGAATTAGTTTCGACTTAATCTAACTATATATAATATAATAATACCACCTTTAGCTTGGAGCATCTACTTCATGCTTTTAGCTGTCGGCTTAGTTTGTGCTTCGTCCTCTTTCTTTTGAGCATGATATCTCGCTTCCTTTACACTGTTCTTATTCTCTTTCATCTGTTGAGAAGTAACCTTTTGTGTGGTACTTGAAGAGGCTGCATCAGCAGTAATAGGCTTAGACTGTTCGGTTTTTCCCTGAATTGGCGTACCCAGAGTCACTTTATCTTTATCCGTTTGATATTTATGTGTATTAACTTGAGAATCAGCAGCATTGATAACAAAGCTTAGCATCACACTTACAGCAAAACTGGTCATTCTTTTCATAAATGCTCCTGTTTATTATTGAGAGTTTGATATCCTTTTATCAGCTCTACAGTTACAATCTCATCGCGAAGAAAGAATTTGCAAAGCCTCACGGATCAACTGCTCACAACTCTTATTGCCATTATCAATTTTATTTACAGCTTTCCACGCCTCTTGTGGCTTATAACCTAATGCTTCCAACGCGCTGATCGCCTCTTCTTGACTATGAGCACTACCTGCCTGTTTTTGGAGAGTATCAGAAATCGTTCCATCAAATTGCTTGATACTGTCTCTCATCTCAATTACCAATCGTTCTGCAGTTTTCTTACCTATACCAGGTAACTTGGTTAACAAAGCAGCGTTTTCCTGGTGAATGCACTGAATAAATTCCTTAGGAGAAATACTTGATAAAATAGCCATAGCCAGTTTGGGGCCGATCCCATTCACTTTAATTAATGCTCTGAATAACGAGCGCTCCTCTTTATCTAAGAAGCCATACAATAATAAGGCATCTTCTCGAACTATCGTGTGAATATGTAATCCAACAGGCTGATTATCATTTTCTATCTGGAAAAAAGTATTCAAAGAGGTTTCTACATCATATCCCACTCCATTGACATCAAGAACCAATTTTCCTGGCTGATGCCTATCTACAATTTGACCATGGAGCCAACCTATCATAGTCTCATTCTCCTTCGTTTCATTCCTCTTGAACCTATTAATTTTGACAAGCCATTTCTCATATGGCTATGACATATTGCTATTGCCAAAGCATCAGCGGCGTCTTTTTGCGGGGCTCGATTGAGCTGAAGCAGCTCTACAACCATATGACTCACTTGATCTTTTTCAGCTGCACCATAACCAACCACACCTTGCTTTATTTCTCTCGCTGAATACTCACAGATTTTCACACGGTGCGAGACTGCTGCTACCATGGCAACACCACGCGCATGTCCTAATTTCAAAGCCGAATTAGGGTTGTTATGCATGAATATCTGCTCAATAGCAACCTCAGTTGGCGAATAGTGATCCATTAGCTCGCATATTCCATCATATATTTGCAATAACTTATGACTTAATTCCGCATCATTTGATGTGCGAATACAGCCACTATCGATGTACTCGATTTTACGACCAGATTCTTTAATCAATCCATATCCTGTGACCCGTGAGCCTGGATCTATCCCTAATATAATCGTCATTAATTCATTGATTCTAATATTTTTTCAGAGAATTCAGCATTGCTATACACTTCCTGGACATCATCCAGATCTTCAAGCATATCAATCAGTTTAATTAAACTTTCAGCCGTTTCATCACTGATTGGAACCAAAGTTTGCGCACGCATAGTTAAATGAGACTGTTCAACCTCTAAACCAGCATCCTGCAAAGCATTTAAGACAGTATGGTAAGCTTCCACAGGAGTGATGATCTCTATCTGACCATCCTCTACCGCAACATCAGAAGCACCAGCATCAATTGCAATCTCCATCACCTTATCTTCCGGCTGATTAGAAGCCATCAGAATTTCACCTTGATTAGTGAAAAGGTAGGATACTGAACCATCGGTGCCTAAATTACCTCCATGTTTTGAAAAAGCATGTCGAACCTCCGAAACTGTTCGATTTTTATTGTCAGACAAACAATCTACCAGTATAGCAACGCCTCCTGGTCCGTAACCCTCATAGCGCATGGCTATCATAGCCTCACCATCAACTCCCCCCACCCCTCGCTTCACAGCATTATCGATGGTATCACGCTTCATGTTGGCGTTCAGAGCTTTTTTAACAGCATCTCTCAAACGTGGATTACTTGACTCGTCTCCCCCACCCATACGCGCGGCTACAGTAATTTCACGAATTAATTTAGTAAATATTTTTCCTCTTTTGGCATCCTGAACACCTTTACGGAACTTGATATTAGCCCATTTACTATGACCTGCCATTACATCACCTCTAAATGAATTTTTATTGAAAGATTATACAACGCTCTATCACCAAAAAGAATGACTAAAGTAATCGATGCTCTCGACAATCTGAACTTTTTTGGACTATCCTAGCACCATCAAAAAAATCTTGAAGGAGATTGAACAGTGTATTTGCAAGGATTTGGTAACTATCACCACAGCGAAGCTGTTAAAGGAGCCTTACCTCCAAATCAAAACTCACCCCAACGCTGCAACTTGGGACTTTACGCAGAACAATTAAGTGGAACCTCATTCACCCGTCCCCGACATAATAATCTTCGAAGCTGGCTATATAGAATACTTCCTACTGTTACTCAGGGAACCTATTACCCTTATGAGATTAATATAACGCAACCTTTTGTTGATGAGTTGTCACCCAATGCCATGCGTTGGTCACCTCTTTATAATAGTTCTCAAATCAAATGTGATTTTGTTGAAGGCCTGTTTCATATTGCCGGTAGCCCGTTAGTTAATGCCTATACATATTATTGCAACCATTCCATGAGCGATAAATATTTTGCCGATAATGATGGCGAGTTGTTATTTGTTCCCTATGCAGGTGAGATCCAGTTGCATACTGAATTTGGCAAATTAATGCTCTCTTCCGGCTCGATCGCAGTGATACCGCGCGGCGTTAAATTTAAAGTGGAAGTGATCAGTAAGGAAGCAAAAGGTTATCTTTGTGAAAATAGTGGAAATCCCCTAACCTTACCGCAATTAGGCCCCATTGGAGCCAATGGTTTGGCAAACCCCCGACATTTTCAATACCCAGTGGCCGCATTTGAAGAATCAAAAGGCGAGCATACGATAATTTGTAAAAACCAGAAAAAATTATGGTTTGCGGTTTGCAATCACTCTCCTTTAAATGTCGTGGCCTGGCATGGCAATTATGCACCTTATAGTTATGAGCTTGGTTTGTTCAATACAATTAACACGGTAAGTTTTGATCACCCCGATCCTTCCATATTCACAGTATTAACTTCAGAAAGTGAAATACCCGGAGTGTCTAACTTGGACTTTGTTATTTTTCCACCTCGCTGGATGGTTGCCGAACATACTTTTAGACCACCTTATTTTCACAGAAACTACATGAATGAATTAATGGGGCTTGTCTACGGTGAATACGATGCCAAGAAGGAAGGATTCATACCGGGCGGTATCAGCATCCATAACTGCATGACACCGCACGGCCCTGATTACGAATCTTATGAAATTGCTGCATCGCAGGAGCTAACACCAAGTTACACCAACTCCCTGGCCTTTATGTTTGAAACTAAAGACTACTGGCAAGTTACTGAGCAAGCCTATCGGCATCCCAGTAGACAAATGGATTATCTTAATTGTTGGCAAGGCTTTAAAATAGAGTTTAGTCAATAAATTGACTGCTTTTTAAGATGTAAAATTGACGATAATTAATTTAGTTTCAGTTGGGTCAAATTTGACCCAACTTACATAGGATTAATTAACCTGGCAAAACAAACAATCCTGGCCGCTCACCTGCACTTGACCTGATAATAAATTAAAATAAATCCTCTTGTGTTAATCCAACCCGCTCCAACAAGGTTCTTAGTGTCTTCAAAGCTTCAACCTGAATCTGGCGAACGCGTTCACGAGTCAAATCAATTTCCTTACCAACATCCTCAAGTGTTGCTTTTTCAAAACCTCTTAACCCAAAGCGTCTTGCGATAACCTGTTGTTGATTCTCAGTTAATTTATCCAAAAGAGATTCTATATGTTGCCTTAAATTCTCATTGGTTAATAGTTCTGCAGGATTTAAACTGTTTTCATCAGCAATCGTATCCAATAAAGATTTGGTTTCATCAAATCCAATTGGCGTATCAACTGAAGCTACTTTATCATTCAAGCCCAATAATTTTTGAACATCCTCCAAAGGTTTATCAACCATTTCTGCTATTTCTTCAGGAGAGGGCTCATGATCCAGTTTTTGCGTTAATTGTCTTGCTGCTCTAAGATAAACATTGAGTTCTTTCACCACATGAATAGGCAAACGGATAGTTCTCGTTTGATTCATAATAGCACGTTCTATAGTTTGCCTAATCCACCAGGTAGCATAAGTTGAAAAACGGAATCCTCGCTTGGGATCAAATTTCTCAACAGATTTCATTAAACCCAGGTTTCCCTCTTCGATTAGATCAAGAAGAGGTAATCCTCTATTAAGATAACGTCTGGCTATTTTAACCACCAGGCGCAAGTTCGACTCAATCATTTTCTTGCGTGCTTCCATATCACCTTTCAAAGCAAGAGTCGCATAATGGATTTCTTCTTCAGCCGTTAGCAATGGAGAAAAACCAATTTCACCCAGGTAAAGTTGAGTAGCATCTAAAGCCTTGGCAATATTTTTCCCGCGTTGGAATGAAGGAAAAGCTTCCTCATCAACAAACTCTGGAAACTCATCAAGCTCTTCTTCAATTTTTTCGATATCTGGTTCAACATCTTCTTCTGACAGCAGAGAATCATCATCTGGCTCAGACCATTCCTCTTCTTTAAATTCCTTGTCCTTAATTGGCTCTTCTTCATCTTGCATTGTATCACCTATATGTTTAGCTATGCCTTGAAATAATTTTTTACTTCTTAACAAGCTTATTGTTGCTATAACTATAAGTTATATGTCAACCTTTTTGTAGATAATTCAATGGATTAACTGGAACTCCTGCTCTTCTAATTTCAAAATGCACGCCCCAGTATGATCTATCTATTAAACCAGCTTCTGCTATTACCTGCCCTGCATTAACACGCTGTCCTTCTGTCACCAGATTTCTGGCATTGTTACCATATGCAGTTAGATATTCATTACTGTGTTTAATGATAATTAAATTACCATACCCAGCCAAACCGCTGCCAGCATAAGCCACAACCCCACTCGCTGAAGCTCTTACTTTATCTCCTCTGTTACATGCAATGTTTATGCCTTTTTTCCCCTGAGAAGGGATAAATGTTGTAACAACACGACCAGTAACTGGCCACAACCAACCAGAGGAAGAACGTACATTATAAGCTGGAGAATAAATGATTTTTTGTTTTGGCTTATGGGGAGTATAGAAATTAGCCCTGGGAACTGAATTAAAGTGATTTGATTTTGGCGCAATGCCTTTTAAACTTAAAACTTGCCCTACTCGCAAGGAATAAGGTGGTCTTAAATGATTGATAGTCGCAAGCCTTCTATAATCTGTATCATAGCGAAATGCTATAGCATAAAGGGTCTCACCTGATCGAACCGTATGGAATTTCTGATATTTTGAATAGGGCTGCCACTTTAATTCGGTCACAGGAGCCAAATCACTTCTTGTCCCACAACCAGCAACACTTAAGATAAAAAAAATACAAATTAATTGTTTGCGAAATAGGCGCATCATTATCTCATTTATAATTTATTAATTTTCCATGCAAATTTCGTTAAGCAAGTTAGATAAATGATCAAATAGTTTATAATGAGTCATGTCTAAATGAAGCGGTGTTATGGAAACATGACCTGTTTTAATTGCAAAAAAATCAGTGCCAGCGCCAGCATCTGCTTCTATGCCTGGTGGCCCAACCCAATAAATTGGTCTTCCTCTGGGATCATATTCTTTAATAATAGGCTCAGCACTATGGCGAGTTCCTAATCGGGTGACCTGCAATCCCTTTATTTGATTCAAAGGTAAATCAGGAACATTAACATTTAATATGGTTTGAGAAGGTAATTTGTTAACACTTAATTTCATAACCAATTCTTTGGCGATAATTGCGGCTGTTTCATAATGTTGGATGTTATCTCCTACCATTGAGACTGCAATAGCAGGCAACCCTAAGTAACGACCTTCCATAGCCGCTGCCACCGTGCCTGAGTAAAGTACATCGTCCCCTAAATTAGCCCCCTCATTAATGCCTGATACAACTATGTCTGCTATAGGCTCTAAAAATCCAGTTAACGCCAGATGGACGCAGTCAGTAGGTGTTCCATCCACACTATAGTAACCATTATCTAATTGTTTAACTCTTAAAGGTTGTGTTAAAGTCAAAGAATTGCTGGCACCACTTCTATTTCTATCAGGCGCAACCACTTGAACTTCTCCTAAAGTGGCCAGCTCATTAGCTAAAATTTTGATCCCGGGCGCCAAAACTCCGTCATCATTGCTTACTAATATTTTCATATTTAACTCTCAGGGGATTCTAACCATTTTACGACTGCTAAATAGTAAGCAAGATCATCTTGATTTCTTTTCAATGAATCTTGTAATTCAGCGTTATCCTTTTTACTCTGTATTTCCCTTTGTTGATTGGCAATAACTTGCTGCAAAGCCAAAATTTTGTTGCCAAACTCTTGTGGATTGTATTGTAGTTGATAAGCAAGACTATTCATCCTCCTGCCAATTACCTCAAGTTGCTGACAGCTTAATCCATCGGGTTGTGTATTAGGGCACATTTTTAAAGCATTTTGCAGTTCAGAAGGGTGGGAACGATAATAGGATTCATCTTTTTTAAACTGACATGAAACCAATCCCAAAATTATTAATATTATCACTAAGTACTTATTCATACTCACCCTCTTGATGTAAACTACAAAAAGTCGATATTATCACCAGTCAGCAAGTAACGCTATCTTATGAGAATACCATATGCTTGATTTTAGTTTGAATCGTGATCCCCAAACGGGCGAGTTATACATAGAAACCTCATTATGTGGGAAGCCTTTACTGACTACGCCGCAATTAAACAAAGGAACAGCATTTACTCAGGAAGAAAGAAAAGATTTCGGTCTTTTAGGCAAGTTACCACACCGCGTTGAAACTCTTGATGAACAAGTAAAACGTGCTTATCTTCAATATTCAAGTTACACGACACGTTTGCAGCAACATATTTATTTAAATAATTTACATGATAAAAACCAAATAGTATTTTACAAACTGCTAAGTCGTCATTTAGGGGAAATGCTTCCCATCATCTATACACCAATCGTTGGTACCGCAGCCAAGAGATTCAGCCATGAATACAGACAACCACGGGGATTGTATATTGCTCATTCAGATAAAAACCAGCTTGAGGAAATAATTAATAATCGCTCGAATCCAGAAATTGACCTTGTCGTAGTGACCGATGGTGAAGGAGTCTTAGGCATTGGAGATCAAGGGATAGGAGGAATGGATATACCTGTTGCTAAACTAATGGTTTACAGCTTATGTGGAGGAATTGACCCAACCCGCACATTACCTATATTTCTTGATGTAGGAACCAACAACCAGGAATTATTAAATGATCCTATGTATCTCGGTTGCCGTCACCCCAGAATAAAAAGCTCAGAATACGACGATTTTATCAAAACTTTTGTAAATAAAATTCATAAGCAATTTCCAAATGCTTTTTTACATTGGGAAGACTTTGGTCGGGGCAATGCTCGACGAATCCTGGATCAATTTCAAGATGAATTGTGTACTTTTAATGATGATATACAGGGGACTGGTGCAGTAACTCTGGCAGCAATTCTGGCGGCATGTGATGTGACTGGACTACCCTTACATGAACATAGAATCGTTGTGTTTGGAGCTGGCTCAGCAGGTACTGGCATTAGCGATCAAATTGTTGATGCAATGGTGAAAAATGGATTGAGTCTTACTGATGCTTATGACAGATTCTGGTTAATAGACAGACAAGGTTTATTACTTGCAACTGACCAGGAGCTGACTGATGCTCAAAAACCCTATGCACGTAATCCTGTAGATATACAATCCTGGGAAATCAATAATAAACAACATCCCTCTTTTACTGACACTATCAGGCATGTCAAACCTACCATTTTAATTGGCTGTTCAGCTCAAACGGGTGCCTTCTCACAAGACATCGTGGAAACTATGTCCACAGCCTGTGAGCGACCAATCATTTTCCCTTTATCAAATCCTGATGAAAAATGTGAAGCACAGCCTTCAGATATATTGGCATGGAGTAAAGGACGGGCATTAATTGCTACTGGAACTGCATTTTCCCCCATTGAATATCAGAACCGAATGGTACAAATAGCTCAATGCAACAATGCCTTGGTATTCCCGGGAATTGGATTAGGTGTTCTGGCGGTAAGTGCCTCTCGTTTAACCAAAGATATGATATTAGCTGCCGCTCAGACACTAAGTAAATTTGCGCCAAGTAAAAAAGACAGCTTTTTGCCCCTCTTACCCGCATTAGACAATGCACAAATTGTAGCCAAGGAAATAGCTATTGCAGTAGCTCAGTGTGCAATCGACTCAGGTTATGCTCAAAAAAATCAAGACAAAGAGCTACCTCGATTAATTGATGAGATCTTTTGGGAACCTAGATATCTGCCTTTTAGAAAAAAGGGCATTTAATGAATAGAATAAAGCACTATGACTATATTATTGAAAAATAAATTTTCTTAATTCTTAGTCTGAGGGGTTAGCAAAATTAATCGTTACATTTTTTATAGTTCCACTCTCCGGTTCCCAGGAACGAGCATACTTGAAGACCATTTTGGTTTGTGCGGGATAGGTTTTACCTTTATTCAAGTTAAAAATGAATAGCATTTTACCGCCCGCACCTATCAAATTAGTTTTGGGCTTTTCATAAATACTATTACTTAAGGTCAGTAAATTTTTGTCAAATTTTACTACAGACCATTGATAACCAGTAGTTGGGTTAGCTGCAAGACTGACAACAAAGCTGGGGTCTTTTGAGCTCACATTGATGACTACATCGTTATTTGCATAGGCCAAAATGGAGAAACCCATAAGTAATCCGCTTAATAATTTTTTCATATTTTTTTCCTCACAAAGCTTCTTACGCTATTACCATTATGGGTTACGATTTACGTTAATCTGTTTTAATTTCCCATAATCAAAAATTAATTCATATTGAAAATCAACAGGAGATTTTTGATAAATCCAGGTTTCAACTGTATTAGTACCATAACCTATCTGATAGCCAGCCGCGTTATATAATGGCACATTCTCCTCATACACCAATTTATCAAGTGGTTCACCACATTTAGATAGAACAGTGTATTTACTATCTCCTTCATAAACCAATTTATCTCCACACCGCATTGCATAGGCATTGGGATATACAATCATTAAAAAGATAATAGCCAATAAACAATTCCGTAGGATCATTCCCTGCCCCTTGAGAACTCATTGCTCTTTGCAATAAAATTTTCAAAAAGTCTATTTTTATAGCATAGCACTTGGCATCTGATTATTCATCCCAATTATCTCTATCTCGATCGGATTCAGGCAAGAATCCACCTACTTGAGCTTCCCACATGGATTTATATAAACCATCCTTCGCTAATAATTCTTCATGAGATCCATCCTCAATTATTTTCCCTGCTTCAAAAACTAAAATTCTATCCATATGCAATAGAGTCGATAACCGATGTGCAATAACAATTGTAGTCTTGGATTCCATGAGTTGCCATAATGAATTTTGTATGGCCTCTTCCGTTAGGGAGTCCAGTTGTGAAGTGGCTTCATCTAATATCAAAATCTTCGTATTTTTTAAAATAGCACGAGCAATTGCAACGCGTTGTCTTTGTCCCCCTGATAATTTAATTCCTCTTTCACCCACCAAAGTATTATAACCATCAGGTAAAAGTGAAATAAAATCATCACAGCATGCCTGTTTGGATGCCATCACAACCTCATCATCAGTAGCATCAGGATTACCATAACGAATGTTTTCCATCAAAGTCCTATGAAACAAAGTGGTATCTTGAGGGATAAGGCTGATAGCTGAGCGCAAGGAATCTTGAGTTACCAGACTAATATCCTGACCATCAATCAAAATTTTTCCAGACTCCACATTGAATAAACGTAAAATCAAATGGATAAACGTCGTTTTACCACTTCCCGAAAACCCTACCAAGCCAACACGCTGTTTAGGTTTAATGATCACTGATTTATTTTCAAATACTTTCTTACCCTGATTATAATGAAAAGTGACATTATCAAACTCTATTTTTCCTTCTTTAACAATCAATTGCTTGGCATCAGGAGCATCTTGTACCTCTATTGGTGCACTGAGTAAAGCAATAGCTTGCCTTGCTATGCCTATCTCTCGAAAGAATTCGGCAATAGCATGGCACAAATACCAAATCTGAGTCATGATAGAAAACGATACATTGAATATAAAAACCAAGTCACCTGTTGTGATGAGTTTTTTATTCCAAAAAGTCAACAAGAAATACACCATGGCTACCAACATGACTGTAACTGGAATATCCAGATACAAACGAAATATGTTCATATAAATCGTCAGTTTTTTATTACTTTGTACTTCCATATTCTGACTTGCGGAAATATAAGCCAGCTCATCCCGAGAACGGGCGAAAAGCTTCACAACACTGGCATTACTCAAACTGTCAACTATTTTACCGCTTAACTGACTTTTATCTTCTGCGTTTTCTTTTGCATACTGATCAACTTTTCTAGACAATCTATAACTGATAAAAAGTTGAAAAATAATCCAGCTTAACAAAATGACTGCAAACCAATAGTTAATGGTACACATCAAAATTAATGCCACAACGATGGAAGCGAATGCGGCGATTGCATACCAGGTTATGATATTGAATATAGAGTCCAGAGCACGAGGCAAGTCGTTGACTTTATTAGCTAAACCACCCGCCATTTGATTGGAAAAATAATGATAAGACTGGCGACTCAAATACTCCATGATGGACATTCTGACATCAGCCTGAAATCTTGGTATTACATAACCTTGCCACCAATTTTGCAGACGTAAAATCACAATTAAAGCGAACCAGGCGCCGCCACCTAACCATAAAGCTGGAGCAACTACTGAAAAAATATTTTCTTCACTGGAGTGCATCCCAAGAGCATCAATGATCATTTTCAAAGAATAGGGAATAGCATTATTTTCAAGCACCATTGCAATCGGCGCTACAAAAAACACAGTGAAAGCCAAGGGCTGTTTCTTTATAAAATGCCAGAAAAATCGACCCAGTGTTTTTGGTAATTCTTCAGATTTTTTATTATCGCTATTCATAAACCATACCTTCAATGAATTTTGACAAGGTTTGATTATTCTAACCTAATATTTGTCAATTGGAGAATTTATTGTTAAAAAACAATTATATGTTCTATCAATTCAGCTATTCTCTCAGACTTGCCTTGCCATGAAATAAAAATAGCTCGTCAAAAATTGAAAATATAAAATTTAATCTTGATCTTAAGCCTTATAAAAGCGATCATTTTTTAATTTGTAAGTTAGAGGAGTACGTGTGGAACACGAAACGATGGAATTTGATGTTATCATAGTCGGTGCAGGGCCTTCTGGATTATCCGCTGCAATCAAATTAAAGCAACTGGCTTTGGCTTCTCAAAAAGAAATTACTATTTGTATACTGGAAAAAGGAGCTCAGGTTGGAGCTCATATTCTTTCTGGTGCAGTTTTAGAGCCCAGAAGCTTAAAAGAATTACTACCTGAAAATTGGCAGCAGGCTCCACTAGATACCCCGGTTAACAAAGATCTCTTTTATTTTTTGACTCAAAATAAATCATTTAAGCTTCCTACTCCAAAACCTATGCATAATGAAGGAAATTTTATTATCAGTTTAGGAGAACTATGTAAGTTTCTTGCAGAACAAGCTGAAGCTTTAGGCTGTGAAATATACCCTGGCTTTGCTGCAGCAGAAATTCTCTATAATGATAAAAATCAAGTCATAGGTGTTGCTACCGGCGATGTAGGAATTGATAGACAAGGAAAGAAAACTGATAACTATCAACCCGGCATGCATTTATTAGCAAAGCAAACTTTATTTGCTGAGGGATGCCGTGGACAATTAAGTCAGGTATTAATGAGTCGCTACCATTTAAGAGATCATTCACAACCACAAACTTACGGTATAGGGATTAAAGAAATCTGGCAAGTTGATGCATCTCGCCATGAACCAGGCAAAGTCATCCATACTGTAGGTTGGCCGCTTGATCATGCAACTTATGGAGGCTCTTTTTTGTATCATCTCTCAGAACAACGAGTTGCAATAGGTTTTGTTGTTGGACTTGACTACAAGAACCCATGGCTAAATCCTTTTGGTGAGTTTCAGCGATTTAAAACCCATCCCCTTATTAAATCTGTTCTAACAGGTGGAGAGCGCATTGGTTATGGAGCCAGAGCACTTAATGAGGGAGGATGGCAATCCCTTCCCAAATTGACCTTTCCTGGCGGCGCCTTGATTGGAGATGCTGCCGGTTTTCTAAATGTGCCTAAAATCAAAGGAATTCACACGGCAATGCAATCTGGAATGCTTGCTGCACAAACTTGCTTTGAAACGCTAAGTGAGGAAAAGAGCGGTCAATTTGAACTAAGTGCGTACCCTGAGAAAATCAATCAATCCTGGCTCAAACAAGAGCTCTATACAGTGCGAAATATTCGACCAGGATTCAAATACGGATTATTTCCAGGTCTAATTAATGCCGCCTTTGAAACTTATGTAACTCGAGGGCATTCTCCATGGACATTAAAAAATCATGCTGACCATAAGTCTTTAAATCCAGCAGATAAAACTAAAAAAATTAACTACCCAAAACCAGATGGCGTGCTCACGTTTGATAAACTCTCATCTGTATTTTTATCAAATACATTTCATGAAGAAAATCAACCCTGTCATCTCAAATTAAAACAACCCAAGCTGGCCATTGAAGTTAATTTCAACCAATATGCTTCTCCAGAGAGTCGATATTGCCCGGCAGCTGTTTATGAAATCATTGAAGACGTTGAAAAAGGACCTCGATTACAAATCAATGCCCAGAATTGTATCCATTGTAAAACCTGCGATATTAAAGATCCTCGTCAAAATATAGTTTGGCAGGCACCAGAGGGTGGGGGTGGACCCAATTACTCAGGAATGTAACCAATCCAACTTAAATAGTATTTTTGGTTAGAGTCCTGTAGTTAAGCAGGAATTTTATTATCTTGAACATGAAAATAAGGATTATTGCATGTACCAACCTTATCTTTTATTTGGCATTTTAATTGTTTCTCTCGTTTTATTTATTTGGAATTATTGGCGGTACGATTTCGTTGCTCTGTTTGCACTAGCCATATCCGTGTTAACAGGCCTTGTTCCATTTGACAAAGCATTTTCAGGATTCAGCAACCCTGCAGTAATCACAGTCGGCTGTGTCATGGTCTTAACTTATGCTATAACCCAATCAGGTGTATTAAATAATCCTTTTATAAAATTAAGACAATTTTCAAAAAAAATATCATTTCAAGTCGGTCTTTATTGCGGGATCAGCGCATTCCTGTCTGCTTTTATGAATAATGTGGCTGCGTTAGGAATAATGATGCCCATCGCTATTCATTCCTTTACGGAAATTAAAAAATCACCATCTATCATCTTAATGCCTATTGCCTTTTGCTCAGTACTAGGAGGAGTAATCACAGCTATAGGTACCCCTCCCAATCTATTAATTTCCAACTTCCGCAATCAAGTCCTAGGTACTCCGTATAATATGTTCGATTTCACACCTGTAGGACTTCCAGTAGCAGTTATGGGTGTTCTCTTTATTTCATTGATTGGATGGAAATTAATTCCGGTACGGGCCAAATACAGTAAATCAGGAGATTCATTCCAGATTTCTGATTACATGACGGAAGTAAAAATTCCTGAAACCTCCTCTCTATGTGAAAAGACCGTTAAAGAATTTCTTGAGATGACTGAAGCTAATTTTGAATTGATTGCAGTGGTCCATGAAGGTAAAAAGAAATTTGCATACACCGATGATACCATCATTCATTGTAACGATATTTTAATTATTGAAGCATCTCCCGAAGATTTGAAAAATATTTTGGATTCAAATGGCCTTATCCTTGCTGGAAACAAGCCATTAACCTCAAAAGAGCTCTATGACAGTGACATCATCACCATGGAAGCCGTTGTATTACCAGATTCCAGTATTGAAGGGCAATCCGCTTCCATGATGAGATTTCGTTCGCGTTATAAGATTAATTTGTTGGCCATTTCAAGAGAAGAATTATCTTTCAGAAAAAAATTAATTGATATTCGTTTTGCAGCAGGTGATGTAGTACTAATTCAGGGAAATGCTGCAACACTTCGCGAAACAATTGTCGACCTGGGATTCTTGCCCCTTGCAGAAAGAGATATTAATGTCCATTTGACTCAAAAAAAATTTTTGCCAATTATTTGTTTTACACTATCCATCATTTTGGCATCTCTGCAAATACTGCCACTCGATTTTTCTTTTATGATAGCAGTGCTCGCACTTGTTGTGTTAAAAGCAATACCAACACATAATCTTTATCGTACTATTGACTGGTCAGTACTATTATTACTAGCCGCTCTTATCCCCGTTGGAGAAGCCTTGCAAACGACTGGTGCGGCAGATTTGATCGCAAATGGGTTTATGAAAATTGCCGGCCAATATTCTCCTATCTTTGCCTTGCTTGTGATTCTGGTTATAACTATGATTTTATCCGACTTATTAAACAATGCAGCAACGGCATTAATTATGGCTCCTATTGCAATCAAGATTGCTCAGTCAGCGCATGTTAATGTGGATTCTTTCTTAATGGCAGTTGCTATTGGTGCTTCTTGTTCATTCCTAACTCCAATAGCCCATCAAAATAACACTATGGTTATGGGACCAGGTAGATACCGATTTTCTGATTATTTTCGTCTGGGATTACCATTAGAACTCATTGTTGTAGTCGTTACTATTCCAACTATTTTATGGGTATGGCCATTATAAAAATAGAAATTAATATGAATTAAACCTGTACCATAATCGATAAAACACAATGGTACAGGCTAGGGATCTTGAATAGATAGAAACTCTGTATTCCAATCACATTAAATTTTTTGCGGGTCAATATCCTTAATTTTTTCCCATTGAATATTACCCTTTTTTATGTTCCCAGGAATATCTTTTGACCAAAATTCTTGTACCTGTTTATTAAGATTGAGATATAAAATGCCATCAACAATTTTCCACGCCAATGGATCACTCACTACTTTCCGCCCTACCGAAACCGCAAAAGCACAATAACCACCATAAGCTGGCAAATATTTTTCAGGATTAGCCTGAAAAGCTTTCTTGTTTTCATCAGTAGCAAATAGGTAAGCTACTCCATTATGATAGGCAGTGTGGTTACCGCTACCACGGACAGGACCATTTTTCTGATGATAAGAAAACAAATCATAACCTTGAACACCAACCAGACTAATCGATGCATCAGAAGCAAACACGAGAAACGGCAAGAATAATAAAGTGATTATTGATAATAGCCTTCCCTTAATTTGTTTCATTTTTATCGTCCTTAATTAAATTATAACTGTTAGTGCTTAAATCACTATTAATTCATTATAGATGCTGCAGGCGTAGTTTGCTTTAAAACAAACAGTTCTTCTACCTCTTGGCTAATTGCCTCAACAGACCCTATAGGAAACCATAGATTATTTTTAAATTTTTTACCTTCATGTTTTGCAAGTTCTTTTAAAATGAGATGTAATTGGTGTTCATCAATTTCCATTCCCTTGTTATTAAGTTCCTTTTTTTGACTTAAAACAACCAATGCATTGACTATGTGAGTCAAAGACAAACAAATTTGTGGATCATTTTGAAATACATGATCTTGAAACACAATCTTAAGCCGGTTCAATGCTATATCAAATTCATTTACAGTTACTTCTTGATAAGCAGTTACAATTTTATGCAAAATTCTCCCTAGCGCTTGAGAGTTTCTATAAGCACTATAATCTCTACCGTAGGTTAACTCTTCAAACCGCCTCAAGCAATTCAGATTGAAATCATGAACATCTTGCAAGATTTTAGCTTCATCATCAGGGCCATGTATAATAAACTGTCTGGCATAAGTTTTTCTATCCTTGTCAATGAGCTCTGTCCTGTCAATAACACCAGGGTAACCAAAACTCATGGGATAAGTTCTGATGTCTGGCTTATGCAATATTTTCAATAATGGCGCAAAATCATAATTAAAAACACCCAAAGCAGTGAAACACTTTAAAAACAAATACCATTTCCCTTCTTCATGAGTAAAGCAAATCTGTAAATAGGAAATATGATCTTGTAGATTAGATGAGTCAATTATTAATGTTGAGTCACTCGACAAATCACTATTGTCATGATTTCGATAAACACTATGTTTAATTGGCAATCTAATCAGGACTGAGTTTATATCCCTCTTGAGTATCATTGGCTGAAATTCTGAATGCACACGATTGCTCAAGGAGTCTTTTAATATAGCGCTCGTATTGTTTATCGGAAAAAAATCAAACCCAGCTTGTCTGGTATCGCCAGATAAAGAAGCAGAGGATAATTGAAGAGATGGGTTATATATTCTTTGATCACTAGTCTGCTTCCTAAGACCGGTGCTTTTCATTAATCCTTTAAAAATTCTCATAGTGTAACATCTCCTTTAATGACTCAAATTTTGCAATCCATTATCAACTAGCGCAAGTTAGCTTAATTACTAATATTTGGTCAATAGATATTAGACCTCTTGCATAACCTGCCTCTTTCATTTTATTGCTGCGTTGCAAACGTTTCTGCGGTGCTCATGTACTGCCTGTAAACTTTTCTCCTCAAAACGTTTGCGCCTTGCCCTAAAACAAAATAATCAGGTTAGGCAAGAGGTCTATTCTTTCATGTCATGCTGCTATCAGCTTGGCCAACCACAAAAACCTTCACTAAGTTTAATAAAAATTGACTTATCAATGTCCAGAATTGAGAAATGACAGGATAGTTAAGAACACATTACAATCCAACCAGCCCGATCGATAATATTTATATTTTCATATAAGAAATTTGCTTTCCCGTTGTCATTTTCCGGCTATAAGGGTAGACTTGCGTTTGATTACTAAAGTCAAAGTCCCGGTGGCACAGATGGATAGCGCAGCCCCCTCCTAAGGGGCAGGTCGCAGGTTCGAATCCTGCCCGGGACGCCAGTTGCCAATGGTCCATTTCGAAGAAACTTACAAATTATATAGTTCAATAAATTGGGGCTTTAAAAAATATTGTAAACCTAAAGCATCCTTGCTTTCAGTTGCATTCTACAGGCTATTAATTTTTACGCTCTTTGTAATGATGGTGTTCTCTGATTATTAAACTCTTCTGTAAAATCAGGAGTAGTGTCATATAATCCGGGCAAACTTTTTAATAGATTGATTTCTTTTCTTGTTTCTTTACTGAAATTAATCTCCTGCTGATTGCTGACTGGTTCTGCTAATGGAGAAGCAAGAAAAGCATAGGCAAATTCTCTCAATCTATCTGCAGGATTAGTATGTACTGATTTTATTTCCTGCCATTGCAAACACAGATCTATTTGATCTTGAGTAGCTGCTCCTTTGACCAACATTAGTCTATCAATAGTTTTTTCTACGTGCTGAGACCAAGGTCTGTCTGACTGTTTAAAATTTTGCAATCTTGATTTAAAATCAATGGTTTTTTGTATTGATTGCTCTTGTTGCTCACCGCTGTTTGCCAATACTCTTGCTGTTTTTTCATCAAATGGCTGTGGTTTAAAATCTGCATCAATCATGCTTTTCAATTGCATGTCACAAAATGCTTTACCTACCTTGATAACGCCCTCTTTTTCTTCCTTCTCAATATGCATTTGAGCAGTCGTTATGGAAATTGGAGGTGCCACCATAACAAAGAGATTTCCATTATCTATGTATTTCAGCATCTCTCTTTTCTGTTCTTTTACAGCACCCTCAACATCAAGTTTACATAATATTTTTTTAACAAAATCTCCTAAATACCCCATAATCCTTTCCATAAAGGATGGATTTTTAAATTCCTTTTCTGTAATGTCCAATTGATTCTCACAAGAAACTCCAATTGTAGTCACAACACCTGGAGTATAAGCTTCTTCCTTATTAAAGAAGATATTGACTGGTAAATTATTAGCAGCACCACCATCAATGTATTTTCTTCCTTCGTAGATTACCGGATCAAACACTCCTGGCAATGATGCAGAGATACGAACTGCTGTGGAAACAGGCATATCAGCGTCATTCTCATGAGAAAAAATCCGTAACTCGCCATTCTCATCTGTTCCGGTAATGTACAATTCCTTGAATTGCTGAGGATCGTATTGATGTAGCGTATGTAAATGACCAAAAGTTAAATCAAAATTCGGATCATGCAATCCGTTTATGATTTTTTGGGTGTCTTCCAAAATCTGTTGTCTTTTTGCAAGATTGCTATATTCAGCGCTCTCTTTGTCCTCAATTGTATTCAGCTTGTCGCCAAGACTTTTCAATTCATTATCCAGAGATTCAGGAAAATGCGTGAAAATAGCTATTCTCATCACATGTTCCATCTCTTCAACTAACTTGGTTCCTTTAGAAGCAATGAGGCCAGTTAACTTGGAGGGTTTCGTGACCAGTTTTGCCTCTGCAAGACTGGATTCAGTATTTTTCTGTTCACCCGTTTGCTCATGACTTATTGAAGAATAATCCGCAGAATAGTCCGCTTGTGGACTCTTATCACCTTTAGGAAGCAATTTTTTAGTCAATCGGTTATCAACAAAATCCGCTAAACTATTTGCACTACAAAAATATTCCATTAACTCGGCAGATCCACCGCAAGCCACTATCGCCGCAGTCATAGCACCAGCAGAGCTTCCTGCAACATTTTCAATGTTTTCCAATACCCCTTGTTCTGACAAGGATTGCAATGCGCCTACATAAGCTACTCCTTTAGATCCACCTCCACGGAATACGAGATTTTTTGCAGTACTCAATTTTCCTAGATTTACAGATGGCTCTTTTGATGTATCATTTTGACTATTTGACGTTTTCATAATTTCACCTTGCTCATTGTGTTTAAAATACATAATAACAAGTGAATATGACGAGGATATGACATGCTTATGAGTTCTTTCTATAGGTTATAACTTATAGTTATGTAGGTTGATTTACAGTGATGTTTAAATCTGCATAAGATTGTTCGGTATAAAAGATGAGAAACTCTATTTTTGATATACTTTTACAAAAAATTAAATAATGATAATCCTTGAATTCGTGTAAAACTTAACTGAGCTGCCTGCAGGTTGACTAGTTGTAAATTCAATTCCGTTGCAACAGCGACAGGATCAATTTCTCTAAGTTTTTTTAATGTCGCAGTACTGATGTCCAGATAATCATTATTCGCTTTTTCAGCGGTTTCCAGTTGATTGAGCCTTGCCCCCAAATCAGACTGAACACTTAAAATATGTACCAAAGCATTATCAATCTGAGCTAATAATTGGTTATTTTCAGTTTGGGTGGCTGCTTTTTCTACAGACGAGGTATATGGTTTATTCAAGTTATTTATCATGCGCTGTACAGTAGAGAAAATAGATTCATTTTTTGCAGGACTAATTGAAAATGAATCCCCTGCTTTTGGTAAGCCAGATACCACCATTTCCATCCCATTAAAACTAATGGCGCTACCCTCCTGGTATAATGGCGCATCGTCAGGTAAACCGCTTGGGGGTATCACATTACCACTAAGACTGCCACTCACCATTACTACCAGATTGCTTTGAGAGTTTAAAGCAAAAGTCATTGTATAATTATCAGGAACAAAAGCCGCTTCATCCGTTACCGAGCCTGAACTGACAGAAGCTGTTCCTGTATTAGGAGTTGCTGTTTCTCTTATAGTAAAACTCCCATTTCCATTGGGGATACGCATAAACACATTATCGCCTGTGTCATTAACGGCTACGAGTAAACTCGTTGTAACCGCTTGAAAACGTTGTGTATTATCCCCGTTATAAACATATTCCCCTGATAAATTCAATGAGACTGGCTTTGTTAATGACTTGCTACCACTGAACATATAACTTCCGTTACTATCCTTGGTGTTAGCATAATCAAGTAATTGATTTAATAAGGCTTGGACTTCAACAGCGAGAGTTTTTCTATCCTCTTCAGAAAGACTGGGATTACCAGACTGAATTTGTATTTCACGTAAGCGATGAAGTGAATTGACTGCGTTGGATAATATCCCTTCCTCTAAACTTAACGCACTCTCGGCTGCTTGACGATTATTTTGGAATAGCTCTATGTTGTTAATTCGCTGTTTAATCAGCTCAATTTGTGCAGATGCCACTGGATCATCAGATGGAGTCCGTACTCTTATACCGCTGGCTTGTTGATCCTGAAGCCTTGCTAATCGCTCTTGTTGGGTCAACAAATTGTCTAAACCTCGCTGATATATCTGATTGGTTGAAATACGCATTCATCACCTCATGATATCGAACAACAAGTTCATAATTTGATTGGATATTTCCATCAACTTTCCCGCTGCCTGGTATGCCTGTTGAAAGATAAGCAAATTGGCTCCCTCCTCATCCAGATTGACTCCGCTTTTGCTATCCTGAAAATCCAATGCCTGCTTATGAAGTATATCGGCAGATTCAAAGCTGGTTTTAGCTTGATTGGTTCTACTTCCTACTTCAGCGAGCAAATTACCATATCTGTCAAATAAATTTTCACTGCCATTTGAAAAAATCTTGTTTTGTTGTATGCTGCTAAGGATTAAACCATTGCGATTATCACCGAATCCACCCGCATTGTAATCAGTAGTAAATTGGTCTCCGGATTTAGGAATTCCAGATAAAACAACGGAGTAAGAAGGAGTTATTCCATCGGGAATTTGAATGACATTGTTCGTATTTGGTACAAAAGCAAACGGACCGGTTGTTGTACTGTCCGTTACATTAACCAGGTTGTATTGAGTATCCGAAATGAAATCAATTCTGAATTGTTTGTTAACAACAGCCGTATTCAATACCGAACCTAAAATAATTTGACCTTGTCCGGTATTATTTAATGAAGCCATTGTTTTCACCGGAGAAGCCAGTGCGATTTCATAGGCGTCTTTAATTTGTAAAGCAAAATCTCTGGCAGCTCCCCTGGTAGGGGTCAAAGTATAACGATCATTATTTGCCAATTGCGATAAATCATTTACTGTAATTGTCATTCCATCTATAACTACTTGCCCTGCGGGTGGGGTTGGTGGCGAGCTTGACCAGGTTAAGGTTGTAGAAGTACCGTCTGATTTCCGTATCAATCGTAATTCATTAGCTCCAGTATCGCTAATTATCAGATCATAATCACTTAATTTCACTTGGGATATATCTGAGATATTGACAGATAAGACAGCAGTTCCACTATTATCAGCTGAAGCGATAGATCTTTTGAGCATTTGCCCGGGGGAATTAAAGTCAGTGAAAAAATCCTTACCAATTTGGCTATTCATATCCATACCCAGCTTATGTTGGGCATTAAATGTCTGAGCCAAACCAATAGCCATTTGACCAATTAATTGACTGGCCTGTCCCAGAACATTTTTCTCATAATCTATGAGGCCGCCTAACATACCGGTGGTCAGCCTGTCTGTGATATCAACTTGATTATTTCCCCCGTTACTTAAAAAGATCTTTGTTCCAAAAATAGAATCATTACCTGAACCCACTACCAAATCGCGTTGCTGGGTTCCAGCTACTAACATATCCCCGCTGGCAATCCCAACACTAATCGTGCCATCACCCTGATCAAAAATACTCAGATCGGTATAACCTGATAATTGTTTAAGTAGCTCGTCTCTGTGGTCAAGTAATTCAGGTATATTGTTATTCCCTAATAATTTTCCATTGACCTCTGCCAACTCTTTTGTTATTTGATTAATTATTTTTACTGACTCTGTTACTTGCAATGTTGAATTACGCTCATACTCTTCGAGTTTTAGTTGTAGCGAATTAAATTGCTGAGCCAATAACTGACTCTGTTTCAATACAACACCTCTTGTTGCTATACTATCAGGCGTATTATTCAACTGTCCTATTGAATCAAAAAAAGTTTGCAAGGGAACCGAAATACTTGATCCATCTTGTGAAAGCAGTTTATCTATCTGAATTGCCTGATTATAAAACGCATCATACTGAGTTCTATAACTCAAGGTATTTCGAACCTGAGCATTGGCGAATTGATCAACATTTCGATAAATCGATGAAACAGATACTCCTGCCCCTATGTATGAACCAGCATAGCGATTCGAGGGTATAGGAGTAAATTGGATAGATTGTCTGCTATACCCTCTCGTTTTAAAATTAGCAATATTATTGCCAGTAACGTCCAAGGCACGCTGAAAAGCATTCAATCCTGAATAGGCAATATTAAGTATAGACATGTTTTGCTCACTCCCTGAACTAATTTATTCTTTGGCTCGTGCATAACTATCAAGTTTGTTCGGATAACTCACATCGTTGTATTGCCTGATTCAATTCATCACCATGATAGATAGATAAAATCTTATTGCTATAATTTGGGTCAGTAGCATACCCTGCTTTATTTAGCTCACTGACATAAAGCTCAGGATTTGCTGCATTGGCCAATGCTGTTTGGTAACGCTCACTTCCTCTAATTAACGAAACATAATCATGAAAACCATGCTCTATGGATGGATATTTTCTAAAGGATGCATTTATCTTAATGGGTGTATCGGCAATGTATTCTGTTGTTTTAACTTGAATTGAGTCTGCATTGCTATTCGACCCGATCTTTATATTAAATAAATTATTGCTGCTCGAGCCATCCACATCTCTTGTAACAAATTTACCCCAGCCCGTTTCTAATGCTGCCTGGGCTACTAATAGTTTGGGATCCAATCCAATTAAAGACGCGGCTTGTTTTGCTGTGGGCCATATTGATTTTACGAAATCATCAATAACGGATAGCGATTTTTCTGAATTAATATCTTTAGTATTGTTAACCTCATTAGAGGAATTAACCGGGTTATTTGCTTTTTCTCCAACTGAATTTTCCAGTTGTTTAGCCAGTAGAGCTGCCAGTCCTATCCCTTTAGACTCGGCAATAGTACTAGCATATTGTGCATCCAGCATCTCTTGAAAAGTCGCTTCATTTTTACCACTAAAAGGACTGGATTCATCAAGGAAATGCTGTCCCATCCTCATGCTTTTTAACATGGATTGCAAGAATATCCCTTCAAACTGTTTAGCTACTTCAGGCAAAGCTTCTTTTGCATTGTTTTTTGCCTGAGTTTTTAATTCATTTAACCCTTGAAAATCACTCGTAACAATACTTTGTATGGTCATACCTATCACCTTTATATGACTATTAATGTAGCACTCAACGCGCCTGCCTGTTGTAACGCCTCCAGTATGGAAATTACATCAGCAGGTGTTGCACCAACAGCATTGATTCCTCTGACTATATCTTTCAAAGTGGTGCCCTTGGGTAGGATAAAGGCACGGTTATTTTTTTGTTGAATATTGACTTGTGATTGCTGCGTAGCCACAGTGCGCCCTGAAGCAAAGGCATTAGGTTGACTGATAACAGGAGTCTCTGTAATGCTGACGACCAAATTACCATGGGAAACGGCAGCAGATTTAACTATCACATTGCTTGAAATAACCACTGTTCCAGTCCTGGCGTTGATAATAATTTTTGCCATGGCTTCTCCTGGCTTAAATTCAATATTTTCAAGCACTGAAACATAGTCTACGCGTTGGGATAATTTTTTAGGAGCTGTTACTACAACAGATCCGGCATCGATAGCTTTTGCCGTGCCAGGCCCCATTAACTCATTGATGGCATCGCTCATTCGTTTTGCAGTAGTGAAGTCCGGTGTATGCAGGTTGTAAGTCAGTGAGTTTGAGTAATAAAATGGATTAGGAATATCCGCTTCAATCGTAGCGCCATTAGGAATCCTTCCCCCGCTGGGTACGTTAACAGTAACGCTCGAACCATCGCTCCCCGAAGCACTGATTCCAGATACCACAACGTTTCCCTGCGACATGGCATAGACACGTCCATCCGCGCCTTTCAAAGGGGTAAGTAATAAAGTTCCACCTAACAAACTTTTAGAATCGCCTATGGATGAAATGTTGACATCCATAGTCTGTCCTTTTTTCATAAAACTGGATAAATTGGCAGTGACCATCACTGCTGCAATGTTTTTGGAATTGAGTCTTACTCCTGGAGGAATGTTAATTCCCAGTTGAGTCAGCATGTTAGCAAAGCTGTCTTCAGTAAATTTCGTGCCAGTTTTATCCCCAGTACCACTTAAACCGACCACCAATCCATAACCAACCAATTGGTTAATACGAACACCAGCCAAAGTAGCGATATCTTTGATTCGTTCAGCAAAAACTTGAGCTACAATCAAATGAAATGCCAACAACAATCCAATAACCAACATTCGCCGCATCTTAATTCCTTGTCAGTTGTAATCTCGATAATTACCAATTACGTCGGGAATAAAGGCCCCCATAAAATTCTTGATAACCATCCTTGAGCATTCGTATTGTTAATTTGGCCAGTTCCACCATAAGAAATTCTCGCATTGGCAATCCTATCAGAAGTAATGGTATTATCTGCTTTTATATCCTGGGGACGAACTATCCCTGAAAGGCGAACAAACTCATTCCCCTGATTAATTCTCACCCACTTCTCGCCTTGAACAACCATATTGCCATTCGCCAACACTTTGGCTACCGTTACTGAAATACTGCCGGCTAATTTATTGTTTTGTATTGACCTGCCTTCCCCGTTAAACTGCCTTTGGTTATCCAAATCAAAATCCATGCTGTAACCACTTCCCAAAGAGATGGGTCTACCCAAAAAGAGTTTATTTGTGATTTTTGTCGTATCATTTTTTCTCTGAGTAGTAGTCGCATTTTTCTGAGCATCCGTTTTTTCGATCAAATATACTGTTAATATATCACCTGGATGCCTTGCCCTCGGCGTTTCAAATAATGGGAGGGCTGTTTCACTACTATAAATAGCACCACTTACCTTCCTTAACTCCTTGGGATCCGGTGTTACAGGATAAGTTGGAGCATAATCAGGATTATCGCCTGGCGCAGGCGGGTGTAAAGCTTCACACCCAAATAACAAAGTCGCAGCTAAGCAAGTGGTAGCGATATTAAATCGATTCATAACCTATCTCACTTACAGAGTTTGGGTTAAATATTGCAACATACTGTCAACGGTTTGAATGCTTTTTGCTGTTATTTCATAGCTTCTTTGAGCCTGAATCATATTAACCAATTCTTCAACCACATTGACATTAGAAGCTTCTAATGAACCTTGCAATAAAGTACCCAATCCAGAATTACCAGGATTATCTGTAATTGGTGTACCACTTGCTACGGTTTCGGTATATAAATTCTGTCCAATTGGTTGCAATCCGGCGGGATTTATAAAATCGGTTAATTGGATATTGCCTATAACGGATGGCGCATTGTTTCCCGCTACTAAGGCACTAACTGTGCCATCTGTTCCAATAGTAATTTTTGTCGTTTGTGGTGGTATCGTAATGTTGGGTTGAAGAGGATACCCATTACTATTAACGATCTGACCTGTACTATCCGTTTTAAAGCTTCCATCACGTGTATAGGCTTGTGTGCCATCTGGCATTAACACTGTAAAAAAACCTCGGCCTTCGATTGCGACATCCAAAGCATTTTCCGTGTTCTGAAGACTGCCCTGACTAAATATTTTTTCTGTTGCAACCAGATGCACTCCTGTCCCCATGTTTATACCGGTAGGAATTTGTGAATTTTGTGAAGATTGTGCGCCGGCCTGGCGAAGATTTTGATAAATTAAATCCTCGAATAAAGCTCTACCCTTTTTAAAAGCAGTTGTATTGACGTTAGCAAGATTATTCGCAATAGTAGCAATATTCTTATCCTGGGCTTCCAAACCTGATTTACTGACCCATAATGCTGGTTCCATAACGGCCTCCTGCTATTATTCTTGTTATTATTTCGGCCTTAATTATCATTTCAGATTTGCAAATACATAAATAACATCTTCCGCTCTTACAATCATCTGTGACTCCTAACAACTGGAAAGCGGCTTAGCCTGACTGAAACAATAACTAAATTAATTACGTTTATTCTTGCAATAGTTGTGCCAATTTTTGTCCATTATCATCAACTGTTGATAATAGCTTCATTTGGGCATCAAATTCCCGACCAGCACTGATCATAGCTACCATTTGATCAATTGCTTTGACATTACTCCCCTCCAATGCACCACTTTGCAATTTAATGTTACTATTAGCAACTGCAGCACCTGATTTCAGCTGTATCAAGCCCTCATCATTTTTATAGATATTATTTCTATCCAGCGTCACTAATTTAATCCTGTCTAATATTGCCAGGGATTTGGCATCACCTTCTAAAGGCACAATCGATATGGTTCCATCAGAACCTATCTCTATGGATTGAGCAGGCGGGATAGAAATTGGTCCTCCATCGCCTAAAACCACCTTACCCGAGGCAGTAATTAACTGTCCATTAGGATTCAAACGCAAACTGCCCCCTCTGGTATAAGCTTCACGACCATTACTATCTTGAACGGCCATCCACCCATCCCCATCAATAGCTACATCCAAATCTCTGCCTGTCGTAATAATCTCTCCAGGAGAAGTGTCTACTCCATTAGCATTTTGAGTGATAAATGAATGTGCATTGAATTGGTTATTTCCATTCGCATTATTCATGTACATCGTCTGTGCCTGGTATAAATCCGCCTTAAATCCAGGGGTATTAATATTCGCCAAATTATTGGCGATTATTTCCTGTCTTTTAAAATCTGAACGACCACCAGAAATAGCATTATAAAGGATCGGTTCCATGGATTACCTCCTAACGAATATTGATGATCGTTTGAGTAATCGCATCGCCAGTACGAATAGTTTGAGCATTCGCCTGAAAATTGCGCTGGGCACTAATTAACTTGACCAATTCACCAGTCAAGTCCACATTGGATTCTTCAAGTCTTCCTGAATTAATTAAACCCAAACCGCCACTCCCAGGAGCGCTAACCAATGGCTGTCCTGAAGAAGTAGTTTCAGCCCAGCTGGTATTGCCTATATTTTGTAAACTTTCTGGATCTGCAAAATTAGCCAGCTGAATCTGTCCCATTGCCAAGGATTGTCCATTAGTATAACGGCCATAGATCATTCCTGAATCATCAATATCCAGCCCAGCAAGACTTCCTGTAGTATAGCCATTATTATAAGTCGATTGAACGGCAAATGGGCTGCCAAATTGAGTACTATCCGATAAATCAATATTTAAACTCAAAGGACTGGATCCATTGTTTAAATTGAATGACAAAGGAATTAAATTATTGGGTAACGCGGCGTTTGAAGTATCGAATACTCCCGCAAACGAGCCATCAGAGTTAAAGTTAGCTCGGAACAAATTATTGGTATTTTGAGCTCCCACGTTAGCAGGAACGTTTTGATTGTCTATCTGGAATGCTACATACCATTGATTTTCTGTTCCAGCAGGTGATGCAGCATTAGGTGCACCAGCTAACGCTGTAGAATCCGCATGAATAAAATACATACTCAACACATGTGAATTTCCTAAACTATCATAGATTGTGGACGAGGTGACATTGTTATAAGTATCGGTTGCCGGACTAGCCCCTCCAACCCAATCCACATTCGGCGCTTTGCTTTGAGAGTTCATATTCACACCTACAGAGACATTTGAACTGGCTCTGGGAGTAATATTCGCAGTGTTTATTCTTAAATCACCCGATGCTCCTGTAATGGCACCGTTAGAATCAGTGAGTAAACCAGTCAACCGTTGATTATTTGCATTGACTATATAGTTCTCATTATTCAGCTTAAATTGCCCGGCTCGAGTATAAATCTTGGCTCCTTGATCACTCAATATAAAAAAACCTGAACCATTCACAGCCAGATCAAGAGTATTGTTTGAAGTACTCAATGTTCCTGTAGCAAATGATTGGTGTACACGCGACAGTTTAACACCTCCGCCTACTGCGTTGCCGCCAGAGCCATAAGCGCTGGATGAATAAATGTCTGCAAACTCAGCTCTTGAGCCTTTAAATCCTATTGTGGCAGAGTTCGCTATGTTATTACCTATTACTTCCAAATCTCTGGTTGATGCCTGGATTCCACTTAATGCTGTATTAAAAACCATAATAGCCTCCTGCTTTATAATTTTTTAGCATTTGCTCTTGACCGCTTTATAAGCAATGCACTTATGACCTAAGTCATCGCTACGATAAGGCCACGCTGACTGAAATCTTGATTTATACTGATATTTGCCTTACCTCATTTAAAAAGACTGAACCTACGCCTGCTAAATTAAGCTTCAGATCTTCACCATATTGACCGAGACTGACACTATCGACATTAGCTGACGTCATAGTTTTCAATGCCACTTCTTGCCCGCCATAAGTACCGCTGACCTTTATTGTATATTTTCCTGAGGTCAAGCGTTGGTTACTTTGGTCAGTACCATCCCAACTAAATTGGAAAAACCCCGGTTGTGGTTGCCCCAAGGGAATCGTTTTTATCAACTCGCCAGATTCCGTGTAGATTGCAGCACGAAGATTGGATACACCAGGTGCCATATCAATAGCAGCCTTTACATCTCCTTCTGAACCCAGGTTCAGCGTATTGCTGTTTACTAACACCTTGCGGCCAACCAAAGCGGATGCTTGAAGCGCTTGATTAGATTGTAGAGAAGAAGCCAGCTGTTGTAGTGATTCTTGCATTTTTGTGATTCCATCATTGGTGCTAAATTGAGCCAGTTGAGATAGAAACTCCCCATTTACCTGTGGTTGCAGAGGATCTTGATTTTGAACTTGAGCCACCATCAAACGCAAAAAATCTTGCTGCCCCAAGTTTTGTCTTTGTCCTGAATCAATTTGATTCAAACCTAAACCACCTGCTGAATTGGAACCATTTACTGAATTGGTAGTCATTCCCTTCCCCTTATTCGCCTAATTGCAACGTCCTTTGCATAAGTTGTTTGGTTGTATTAAGTAATTCAATATTCATTTGATAAGAGCGAGAAGCGGAAATAATATTTGCCATTTCCTCAACATAATTGATATTTGAAGTATAGACAAACCCGTCTTTATCGGCTATTGGACTATTTGGATCGTATCTTCTGTGCGGTTCTGCGTCACTCTCATAAATCCCATCCAGTTTAACGCCAGCTTTAATTTGTTCCCCCATCCATTGATTTGCGTTCTCCTGAACTGATTTGAAAACAGGATATTTGGCTTGATAGACTTCCTCTGGACTGCTTGCTTCAACATTCGCATTGCCCATATTGCCAGCACTGGTAGTCAAACGCACTGTTTCTGCGGTCATTGCAGAAGCTGCAATGTCAAAAATTGTATTTAATGACATGATTATTCCCCCTTCAATGCAGTCAACATGGACTTGATTTTGCCATTTAGGAAACTCAAGCTGGCTTGATAGTTCAACGCATTGCGAGCAAACTCGGTAGTTTCCATATCTTTATCAACAGTATTGCCATCTAAAGAAGCGTGATGTGTCATTCGATATTTCAAATGTGTCGTAAAATCGGCATTGGTATTAATATGCTGGTCCGAAGTAGTCTTTAGTTGCTGGCTATTACCGCCCATAGTGGCTGCCAGCACCTCCTTAAAATCAACATCCCTGGCTTTAAAATTCGGTGTATTAACATTGGCTATGTTATTAGCAAGAACTGATGCTCTCTCATCTCTTGCAATCAATGCCTTGGCATGAATCCCAAAATAAGAATCAAGATTAATGGCCATATTTACTCCTGTCTTATTGTTATTTAAGTCCTAATCATCGTTTGACATTATGCCAATTTTCCAAAGCCATGTATGGCTTCATACTTGTTTCCAAACTTCACAGAAACATAAAAAATGATAAAAACCCTATTTAAACAAAGCAAACATTGTGCCAATAACCAAAAAATGAGAAAATGAGGGCTCCAAGTGGTAATTCCCTATGTGGAGTCTCATCATGTCAATCTCGAAGACACTTCCTTCTCATGCGATTGAACAAATTAAATCTTATCTGCTTCAACTCCAAAATACAATTTGTGTCTCACTGGAGTCACTGGATGGCAAAGCCAGATTTCATGAGGATTCATGGCAGCGAGTTGCTGGAGGTGGAGGAAAAACCAGAGTCATGGCTAATGGGCATGTATTTGAAAAAGCCGGAGTCAACTTTTCACATGTGTCAGGTGAGCAATTACCTGCATCAGCCAGCGCACAAAGACCGGAATTGGCAGGAAGGCATTTCAGCGCATTAGGGGTTTCTCTGGTCATTCATCCAGAGAACCCCTATGTGCCAACAACACATGCCAATGTTCGATTTTTTGTTGCTGAAAAGGAGAATTCCGAACCAGTATGGTGGTTTGGTGGAGGATTTGATTTAACACCTTATTACGGGTTTGTTGAAGACTGTGAGCATTGGCATCAAACGGCATTAAACGCCTGTTTACCCTTTGGAGAAACTATTTACCCAAAATTCAAGCGTTGGTGTGATGATTACTTTTTTATTAAACATAGGAATGAAGCACGTGGTATTGGAGGCTTATTTTTTGATGATTACAATGAAATCAGTTTTGCTCACAGCTTTGATCTCATGCGTAGCATAGGTGATCATTTTATTCTTGCCTATGAACCCATAGTGGCTCGTCGTAAAGATATTCCTTTTGGTAATAGAGAAAAAGCGTTTCAGAATTACCGAAGAGGCCGTTATGCAGAGTTCAATTTAGTCTACGATCGAGGCACTTTATTTGGCCTGCAATCCGGCGGAAGGACAGAGTCTATATTGATGTCCCTTCCTCCTATTGTCCATTGGGAATACAATTGGCATCCTGAGAAAGGCAGTGATGAAGAAAAATTATACACTGATTTTTTACCTGCAAAAGATTGGTTGAAACAGGAATAAAACACCAAATTTAAAAACAAACGACGCGCTTCTCCCCCTGCCTGGCAGGATAAGCGCCAAAATAAGAAAATCATCTTACTCGGTATGATTATCAGATTAGAGCTCGTGCATGAACTGATTATTTTGTTTTTAGGCAAAGGCGCAAACGTGTTAAGTAGCAGAGTACACATGTGGTAAATGAGCACCATATAAACGTTTGTAACGCGGCAATAAAATGAAAGAGGCGGATTATGCAAGAGATCTATTGTTAAACCAGCTCCTCTGCATTTCTGCTCAAAGTTCTTAACCCAAGAAACAAGAACAATGCAGCAACCAAATTTAAAAGACAAAGTATCAAAAAAACCTGGGGAATTGAAAAATTAAAAAACAACAAAAGCATTACTAACAAAGTTCCCATCACCATAAACAACGCATTGTAAATATTGTTCGCTGCAATCGTTCTAGCCCTGTTCTCAACTGGACTTATAATTTGTAAATAAGTATATAATGGAACCACAAATAATCCTGCACAAAATGCTAACATAAATAAATCAAAAGCAATTCGCCAATGATTAAAAGAAGTAAAAAAATTAAGTAAGTTAAATAAGGGGGTCTTTAAATCATGATCTACAGGAGATGCCCAATACAAATCAAAAGCAAAAAAGGTAAATGCAAGCATGGCCATTGGGACAGCAGAAAGATTAACTTGTCCTTTCAATAACCAATTTATTGTAATCGATCCCAAAGCAATACCTATTGAAAATAAGGCAAGAAATAGAGCAAAAACATGAGCACTGGCCCCCAAAACATAATGGGTGTAATCAGGTAATTTGGTTAGCATGACAGCGCCAATCAACCAAAACCATGAAATCGTTAATATGGATAGAAAAATTCCATATTCTTTTTTCGCTTCCTTTAACATCTTCACTGTAGCTCGCCATAAATTAAAATCGACTTTTAACTCAGGAAGTGCTGATGGAGCCGGAGGTATAAATAAGCTGGAAACCAAGCCAGAAAAAGCAGCACTTAAGGTCATAATAATCGCGATATAAGGAGTAGCCTCCTTCCCTCCTACGGTTAAAGTACCCAATGTAGTGCCTAATAAAATAGCAATAAAAGTACTGGCTTCTATTAACCCCGTAGCTGCCAATAAATTTTTCCTAGGCAAGTGATCTGGTAAAATTGCATATTTGATAGGTCCAAAGAAGGTAGAATGCGCCCCCATACCAGTTAAGGTACACATCATCAAGAAAATACTCCCACTATATAACGCAATGCCTCCAATAATCATTAATAACACTTCAAGCACCTTAACCAGGCGAGTCAATAGAGCTTTATCATATTTGTCAGCCAATTGTCCGGAAGTAGCAGAAAAGATAAAGAAAGGCAGTATGAATAAAGCACCAGCAATAGCCTGATAATATTCTGACTGCTCTTGTGTATGGCTTAAATGATAGCTAATCATAGTCAACATCGCTAACTTATAAGCATTATCGTTAAAAGCACCAAAAAATTGGGTCAGAAAAAGGGGCAAAAATTTTCTTTGTTCAAGAAGACCAATAAAATCTGCTGTCATTCAAATTCCAGTCATGCTTTAAAATTAAAGTAAACAAGCATATTGCTGTATCGATCGAAAGTAAATGACAATAACCTGAGAAAACTCAGAAAATATTATCCATGCAACGATCAATTGTATTCACTCAATATAAATAGAAACTGACTTGACAAGAGAGTGCTCAGCCCCTTAATTCCAGTGCCTTATAGGTAAATACCCCCAAGGGTCTTGTTATCTAATTTGTTATCTAATTCGGAAAAATTCCTGCAATTGATCTATATTTATATATATGGACATTTTTTGTACGAATACAAATCAATGCATCCTTAGGAACAATCATGAACAAGAACTCAGCTAATGATTACTCAGCTCTATTAGACATAATCAGATCACATACACCAGTTAGATATAATGAACTGAATATACCGCTTACTATTACGCAAAAGCATGCGGAAGCTGTATTACACGTAGTTCATGACGTTGGCGGCCAACCAGATGGTCCTCTCGATAAATCAACACATAAGCCTACTCTATGGGAAAAGAATACTCATTGCACAGCGGAATGCTTGGCTTGGCGCGGTCATTGGGTTGCAGAAGAACGGCGAAGACGAGAAAACGATTTGGGTGAAACCATTTATTTTGGCACACCTTATTATGCAAGATGGTTACTCGCAATGGCTAAAATGCTGCTTGATAAAGGATATATCACCCCGGATGAATTAATGAACAAAATGGCAGAAGTTAGAAAGCGTGAGGAGATCTAGATGGATAAATACAAAATAGGCGATCGTGTAACGGTGAGTAATTTGCCTTCTTTGTTTCATACTAGAACCCAAGGTTACACCCGAGGACATACAGGAGAGATTGTTCTTTTACGGCCAGAATGGGTTATTCCCGAAGATGAAGCGTGGGGGCGATATGAAGGACGCCGTGAGAGATTTTACTTGGTTCGTTTTAAGTTAAATGAATTATGGGAAGATTATGGCGGTAGCCCAATTGATACCTTAGAGACAGAATTCTCAGAGAGATGGCTTGAACCAGCAAAAGAGAATGAGAAAAAGGAGAAAAAGTAATGAAGGAGGAGCATTTACATGAACCCATAGAGGAACATGATGAAGCGATAGAGTTTACTATTCTTGAAACTGCCATTCGTGAACTTGCGATCGAAAAGGGCTTGTTTTCACGTGAAGATCACCGTCGCTTTACAGAATGGTATGATAACCTTGGTTATTATTCAGGCTCCCGAGTTGTCGCTCGCGCCTGGGTAGATCCTGAATTCAAGAAGCGTTTGCTCGCTGATGGGGTCGCAGCTTGTAAAGAACTGGGAATCGACTGGTTAAAACCAACAGGCGAAGGCACCCCTAGTGATTATACTCATTTAATTGTTTGTGAAAACACACCCAAGCTTCATAACACTATGGTATGCACTTTATGCTCATGCTACCCAAGACCTTTATTAGGCATAGCTCCAGCTTGGTATGAAAGACCTAATTACAGACGTCGTTTAGTTAGATGGCCACGTCAAGTATTAGCCGAATTTGGAACTATCATCCCTCCTGATGTGGAAGTGCGAGTTCACGACTCCAATCAACGCACACGGTTTATGATTTTACCTATGCGCCCTGAAGGGACAGAAGATTGGAGTGAAGAAAAACTTGCAACCATTGTAACCAGAGATACAATGATAGGAGTTGCCATTCCAAGAATTGACTGGACAGTTGATTCAATACCAGGCACTTAAAGGGAGAAAGCTCATGTTTAAAGTTTCCTTGCGTACAGTTTTTGTTGCAGTAGCAACTGTTCTAATGCCGTCTATTGTATTTGCGCATCATGCTGAATTTATGAGAAATGATCCCTTTTTGCAAGGTTTGAGCATGCCTATACACGGGATAGATCACATGCTGTTCTCCTTGGCAGTAGGACTTATCGCCGCACAAATAGGAGGTCGCGCCTTATGGAGCGTTCCTTTGGTTTTTGCTGTAGCTATGGTGTTAGGTGGTATATTAAACGTTTCTGGCATCGCAATCCCACTACTACAATATGGTATTTTAGCTTCTCTTATAATTTGTGCAGCCTTATTATCATGGCGTCCTAGCGTATCTTTATTGTTGACAGTAGGGCTTATTGGCCTTTTCACTATTTTCCAGGGAAATGCGATGGTAACCGAACATAATTTATCAAATATACCATTTTTTATAGTAGGCTGCTTAATTTCTTCATTAGTTTTACTAAGCATTGGGGTAGGTCTTGGACTCCTTATTTCGCATTTAAACAAATCTATATTCCGTTATTTGGGTGTCATGATGCTTGCTGCTGCTGTTGTAATTGGAGTTTTCCCTGAGTTTGATACTTCTATAATTCAATTATTAAATGCTTAATATTAAAACATTTAATTAAATGTTATTCCTGCTGTCGCAACAGTATTATAATGAATTTTATTCTGCTCCCCATTTGGAGTTTGAAGAATGGGGAGAGCCACTCCTAACTGAAAAAACAATTTTTTAGTAGAGAACCACAAAGAAGGAATAATACTCACAAGATTGCCACCTGAGTTTGGATCAATTTCACCTATGAACTTATCTTTTCCAGTATAGACTCCGTTCACTTCAACCAAACCAAAAAAAATATATTTTCCAGTTTCACTTTTAATATTTCGCCCCAGACCAAATTGATACAAATATTGGTTTCCTAATTTCATACCATCGTGTTTTGTTATGACATTTAATCCAGAAGAAACAAGACCAAACCAATCTACAGACATTCGATTATAAGTACCTCCTAAAAAATAGCTGAGCGAACCAAAGCCGGTCGATGGATCTTTCTTAGCTGAACCGGTTGGAGCCGTCAAAGCCCCCACAAAAGTCATTTGATCAACGTACTTGAAAAATGTAGGTATCCCCCAAGCCATTTGAACGCGATGTTTCATTAACATAGTTTGCTGCAACTGGCTCTGTAACCAAAAAGGAGGCTTGATTAGATACACCATACACGACGAAAGGAGATATAGTCAGATAATGTTCTTTTTTATAATGCAAATAGTTCGGTGAAACGTAAAATTGTACCTGGTTTTTATCAATCAGAGATTGGCCAAACGAAAGAAAAGGACCAGGCTGCTGGGATGCAGGTAAAGCAAAATTACCAATATCTGGAGGTTCATTTTGTAGCGCTGTAGACGAGACATCTCCAATTGCAATTTTTGGTAATGCGCTGATAACTAAAAGTAAGCTTAGATTTTTTGTTTTATATAGAAAATTTTTCATTATATTCTTGTAGTTATTTGCGAAAAAATTGTTTGTGAACACTCCAAACTGCTACATGGAATTTAAAACATTTGTTACTCCTAGTCCGCTTAAAGTTCTATCAGATAATACTTGGAGATAATCTGAGGATGATTCAATCAGGTACAAACCAATTAATTTTACTTATTGTTTGAAAAATAAAATCAGCCCTATCTTTAACAGGGTGTTTTGGCACCTCTATTAACGCGTACCCACAATCAACATACCCCTCTTTTATAGCATAATAAGTTTGCAATGCTTCGTGAAAATCTTGTTGACGTTCCACGTCATTTTCATAAATTTCAGGCCAGGGAGGAAAAATAAAGACTGTTTTATTATAGCGAAATCGTAAAGCGGCATCATTCACTTCTTTGCTTGTCTCCTCACAAAATGCTTTGGTGTAAGCATACAAATCAGGGATTCCCCGGTCGAAAAATACAATTTTTTCCTCTGATTGCATCCTGCAATAATCAGCAATCGATTGCTCGAGCATCAAGTCACGAAATGCTTTTCTATTCCCGGTATGTATTGCATCACCACCGTCAGCCTGCTGTTTTTGAATAATAGAGCGTGCTGCTTCAGCAACAGTTAAATAACCCCGGGTATTTAACTCATTTAATACAGCAGTTTTGCCAGAACCAGGCCCTCCTGTAAATATAAAAAAATTAACGCATAACCTTGAGCCTACTACCATAACATGTCATACCTTTAAAAATTGTTCGTATATTAAATTACAAATCCTTTAGTGTATTCATATCAAGTCTCTTAAGCTTTTATCCAGCTTATCTGTTTCGCAATAATAAAAATGAGTATCCAAAGGACACAATTTAAACTCTTTAGGTAAAAATTCCTTATTAACGAGAGCAAACCCATTTTTTTCGTAAAAACGTCTTGCTGCGTTTAGCTGAGCCACTGTTCCCAGAAACAGCTTTTTAAATCCATGTTTCATCGCATTTTTAACTAAAGTCAGCATTAATTTTTGAGCCAAGCCTAACCCTCGGTATTTCGAAGCAATAAAAAATTTTTTTACTTCCCCTTCAACATTATTTAACTTCTTTAAGCCGATACAACCGATAATATCCCCTTGCTCATCCACCGCATACCAAAAATTACAGCTGTTATAATAGCAATACTCCTCTTCGGCTTTTAGAATTGATGCATTGATTTCAGGAGTAATCGAAAGGTGAAATTCGTTCACTTGAATGTTTTCAATCATATTAACAATTTGTTTACGCAAAGTTCTGGAAGTCGATAAGCGTAAAATCTTAATATGATCACGAATTAAACGACTTTGCTCTAAAGCTTGAGCATATCTCCCTATTGCAGTAATTATTTGTTCCCTCTCTTCGTCAGTTAAAAAATGAAATGCTCTTTTAATTTTAGTATTAGAATATTCATCAATATAATTTACCTTTTCCTTACCCTTGTGAGTGCTTCTTAAAAAGCGCTCTCGCTTATCCAGCCCCTCGTTTACCGTTATCAACTCATCTTTAATTAAAGAGGCCACTATTCGCGACAGAGTAGGTAATGAAATTAATAACGATTGACTTAATTTGGAAATAGTAATATCTGGTTCTTTATTTATTTCAATTAAAGTATGCCAATAAGAAGGCTGCTCCTTTGCATCTAATTTATTTAATTGCAACATGCCTAATTCCCGTACCAATTTTCTTGAATATTGTCTAAGCAAATCAATTGGATCATTAATCATCTTGGCTCTCTCACTATATAAATTACATTGATAATTGCATTAATTATAAATTAACATTAAAATAATTCCATATTTTGCATATTTTTATTAAATCACTTGGTTTGAAAGTGAGTAAATCCATTTAATTCGCATAGCCCTCTTTCTAAACCAGTGGAGGAAAACATTTAGAAAATTTAAGTGATATAAGCAGTGTTACATTAAGCAAATATAAAATTAAAAAGTGCATTTAAATAAAAATTAGTTAGGATATTAGCTGAAACAACTTAATAAAAATTCGGAGTCTCTATGGAACAATGGCATCAATTTACTTTACTCCTACCCTTAATTATTTTAGTTTTTATTTCATTGATCAGTCCTGGGCCCGATTTTGCGATTACAGTTAAAAATAGCCTGGTTTATTCCAGAAGAAGCGGATTATTAACCGCTTTAGGAATAGCTTTAGGCAGTTTGGTTCATATCAGTTACACTCTTCTTGGATTAGGCCTGCTTATTACCAAAACCCCTATATTACTCTATATCATCCAATATCTAGGCGCGGGATACCTCTTTTATATCGGCCTTAAAAATTTAAGGTCTCAGCCAAATGCAGACAAAATGGGAGATTATTCAGCTTATAACGATTTAAAACCAAGCAAGGCTTTTTTCAATGGGTTTATAACGAATTTATTGAATCCCAAAGCCATGCTCTTTTTTATCAGTTTGTTTTCAGTGCTTATGCCCAAAGAAATTTCAATCTCCACCAAATTATTCTTGGCAAATATCCTCTTTCTGCAAACATTATTATGGTTCTCTTTTGTTGCATTCAGTCTTTCTGGAAAAAATACGCGTGCGAAATTTCAAAGAATTAGCTATTGGATTGAGCGGATTACAGGCGCTATTTTAATTGCATTGGCATTAAAATTATTGTTAAGTCAACTTGTCTAATACTCAGTCAGGAATGTATTTAAAATCCATCAACCTTTTATAAAGGATTCTGTATACGGTATAAAACATGCTTCGCTAACCTGTGATCAGAGGCTAATTTAGGATGTAAAAAATCTCCTGTGCAGTCTCTGGTCATACCAATCCGCTCCATAACACACCTTGAACGGAAATTATCAGGCACAGTAAAAGAAACTATTTCGGGAATACGCATATCCTGAAAAGCATATTCAAGTGCTGCTTTTGCCCCTTCTGTAGCATAGCCTTGCCCCCAAAACTCAGTTGCCAAACGCCATCCTATCTCTACACAAGGAGTAAAGTGAGCATTCCACGTCGGAGAATTTAATCCTATGAAACCAATAAACCGCTTACTGTCCGTCACTTCAGCTGCCCACAAAGTAAAATCCTTTTGAGATAATTGTTCATTCATTCTCATAATAAAATCTTTCACCATGTCCATAGGCCACAATTCAGGGAAATACTCCATGACCTGAGGATCCTGACACATTCTGTAGAAAGGCATAGTATCTTCTTCATTCCAGGCTCTTAACAAAAGTCTTGAGGTTGTCAAATGTTTCATGGTAAATATATTCTTCCTTCTAAATAAAGATGGCAATTTCCATAGAGTAACACTCTGTTTTCCTTCACTTCACAACAAAGATCACCTTGTCTTAGACCTCCTTGTAAAGCAGTTATATGGTTCTTTCTTAACCGTTGACACCAATAAGGTGCAATAACGCAATGAGCTGACCCTGTTACTGGATCTTCAGGAACATTACAACCAGGATAAAAACAACGGGAATAAACATCTGTTGATATTCCTGGGGCGGTTAAAATCAACCCCCTGTAGTCAAGATGAGCTACTGCATTCAAATCAGGCTTTGCCTCACTCACTTCTTCTGCATTTTCGTACACAAACATCAAATCAAATTGGCTTTTCAGTGTCCTAAATGGCTTTTTTAAATTCAAATGCTGTAGTTCTGATCGGAAATCAAGTTCTTCATAAGGTAGAGCTGGGAAATCCATAACCAATCCTTGAACTGTGTTTTTAACCCATAGTTTACCGCTCAAGCTATTAAATAAAATGTCTTTCCCTGAAAATCCCAATTGATTAAAAATTACATAAGAGCTGGCCAGAGTGGCATGGCCACACAATGCTACTTCTTCATTAGGGGTAAACCACCGGATCCTGTACCCCTCGTCTTCTGGAACAAAAAAAGCTGTTTCAGATAAATTATTTTCAGCGGCAATGGATTGCATAGTCTCATCACTTAACCATTTATCTAAAGGACAAACAGCAGCAGGATTGCCTTTGAATAAATTTGAAGCAAAAGCATCCACTTGATAGATTGGTAAACTTTTCATAGAGGTCTCCTAAAACAACTTGCGAATATTAACATAGCTTGTTATTATATAGCAAGCTATTTAATTATGAGAAATTTATGCATCTTTCCTCTCTGCTCAAAAAAACACATCGTTTGTTAATCAAGCGAGCCAATGAATTAATTAAACCTTATGCTATAAATCATGCCTACACTTATATATTGATGGAACTGTATAATGAAAATGGGTTGACCCAATCAGAATTAGTTCAATTGATTGAAGTGGAACAACCTACCCTTGTAAGAACTTTGGATCGAATGGAAAGAGATGGATTTATTACACGAAAACCAAGCTCAATAGATAGAAGAGTCGTTCATATTTTTCTTACAGAAAAAGCCAGACTTCTGCAAAAAAAACTAGAGGAATGTTCCATAACACTTAATCATGAGATTCTGGCTGGTTTTTCAGAGGATGAAAAAACAACATTCCAAGAACTAACCCATCGCGTTCTTGATAATTTAAGAAATCCAACTGAATAATTTATAATGATACTGCAAATTACCTCATTCTATAGCCTATAGCGTCACCAATGTGGGCTTTACCAGTTTTTCAAAATCACGAAAAGAGAGCTGTATCAATTCGGAATGAGAACCAGCATTGAATAAGATATTGTCCTGTGCACTTAGTTTAGTAGATACTAATACTGGTAAACCATACAAATTACCGAATGGGGGCATGGCGCCAACATCACATTCCGCAAATTGTCCTTCAAACTCTGATTCAGTAGCAAGCTCAAGTTCTGAAGTACCAATAACTTCTTTAAGTTTTATAAATTTAATATGGTCACTTGCAGGCAATACTACCATCGCTAAACGTCCATCCATTTTTATAATAACTGTTTTTGCCAACTGTTTTCCTGAAACATGGGCAGAGGCAGCGATTTCTTGTGCGGTATACGCTGGGGAATGAGCTATGGACAAATATTTTATCTTATGGCTGTCTAGAAATTGTTTAAGCTTTGCAACTGGCATAACAAACTCCTTTTCGATGCTAATTGATTCTTTCAAAATGATCTTTATCAATTACTCTCATTTAAAATTTTGAATCATTTGTTTGGAAGCAGTCACTTCACTTAAACAATTACCCTCTGTAAACTGCAAATTATTAATAGGACTCTGATATCCCTATTAATTCATAATATGGCGTTTACCCTCAACGTAAACCGTACTTGCAGCAGCTTCCTGTGTGTTTTTAACAGTTTCAACAAATCGAACTCGGTCACCAACTTCTAATTTATTAATGTCATAATCAACGACACTTTGACCTGTAAATCGTATCAAACGCCCATCTATTGTTTCTATGTAGCCATAATCAGCTATCGGGCATACCTCAAGAACCCTCCCACCACGAATAGAATCCTCATGACGCTTGATATGGCCTCGCCGTTGATTTGCATAACTCTTAAGCTGACGCTCAATAGCATTAAAAGCGTCTCTCAGCGAAACATAAACATCTTCATGCGCATGCTTGTCTGATGATTCACGACTCACAACTAACTCAGCATCAGGAACTGTAAGATCAATACGTACATGATAAAGCTTTCCTTTATTATGATGGCGATGAGGAGACTCAATAACCACTCTACATCCCATTATCTTGTCATAAAGGCAATCCAGCTTTTTAGCGAGTTTTATAGCCCTGCTTTCAACTGCTTTTGATGGATCCATATTTCTGAATGTCACCTGAATAGGAAGTAACATTTTTAACCTCCCTTATATTTTGATAATGAATGATTTTAGATCTTATTTATTAATCTATAGACAAAAAAAATGTTGCTTTCAATAGAAAAATGATAAGCGATTGAATTAACAACAAAAATAAAATTATTAAAGCAGGTACTAAAAGATAACATCAAAAAAATGAATTGAATTGATCAATGAAGACTTCCTATCTGAAACTTAATGAACGTATAACAACATGTCACTGCTGGTTTATGTTTTGATTGTATACGTGGATAAGCCTAAGAGTTCGACGCTGCACTCTGAAGCAGAATCGCCCCAGACCATTCTCTTAACTTTCACTCGTCCTCAAGACAGCCTCCGTCTCCCTTCATTTTTAGATGTAGGACGGCTGTACTTTTTGACTCGGTAGTAGACTATAAAATTACCAGATTTTATGTCAAACTCTCAGGTTTTCTATAAACATCCTCTTAAGTACTTTAACGAGGCTTTAAAAAAGTAAAACATAGCCTCACCAGATAAAATCATCTGGCTTATTCTTCTGTGTGTACTGATTCGCTGGCCACTACAACATTTTGTGCTTTCAAACCCTTAGGTCCTCTATCAAGCTCAAAGGTCACTGGATCATTCTCATGCAGAGTTTTAAAACCAACTCCCTGAATGTCTTTGTAGTGCACGAAAATATCTTCGCCTTTCTGATTAACAATAAAACCAAATCCTTTTTTTTCATTAAACCATTTAACATGGCCTGTTTCTCTTTGCGACATTCGCATTTCCCCTTTGACTTACACAGATACATCAAAATTGTTATTTAAAATAAATAAAAGTTCACTTTAGCGCAACTTAAAGTGAAAAAATAAATCACTCTTTAATTAGCAATTTACGCTATAATAAACCCTTTTCCATGCAAGGATAAATCCTGCACTATGATTAGCATATCAGTTTTTTGTTGATTGTTAAGGATTTTTTTAAAATATGTGATTGTTTTCAATAAAATTTTGTATTAGGAAACCAGAATGAATCATACCAAATCATCTTTTATAAAATTAGCTCTGGAGTGTCAAGTACTTAAATTTGGTGAATTTACTTTAAAATCAGGACGAATAAGTCCCTATTTCTTTAACGCTGGTTTATTTTATCATGGTGATTCCTTACGTCAGTTAGGTCAATTTTATGCAAGAACCCTTTTAGAACAAGAGGTTTCTTTTGAACACTTGTTTGGA
This sequence comes from Legionella pneumophila subsp. pascullei, assembly GCF_900637585.1. NCBI lineage: Bacteria > Pseudomonadati > Pseudomonadota > Gammaproteobacteria > Legionellales > Legionellaceae > Legionella > Legionella pneumophila. The sequence continues at coordinate 1,389,296 of NZ_LR134380.1, read as the reverse complement.
CCAGCATACAAAGGTATACCACTCGCTACCTCAACTGCAGTGGCCTTGGCTGAATTAGGCAGGAACATCACAGTAACTTTTAATCGTAAAGAAATGAAAACTCATGGAGAAGGCGGTCAATTAATTGGTTCACCGCTAACAGGAAGGACAGTGATCATTGACGATGTGATTACAGCGGGCACAGCATTCAGAGAATCACAAACCCTGATTAAAGAGAATGGAGGAATTCTTCGTGGAGTCATTATCGCTCTGGACAGATGCGAACGAGGATTAACTGAGAAATCAACCCTGACAGAAATCAGGGAGCAAGGAATTGAAGTCTATTCAATTATCAATTTGTTTGATCTAATAGAATTTCTGAAAAATGACAATCAATACGAACAGGTACAAAAACTGGAGTCCTATCACGAGCGTTATGGTGCATATTAGGATCAGGACTTACGAAAAACCCCAATCTCTTTGTTAAAAAATGTTTTTAATTCGGTCATTTAGTGTATCTAAACTCTCTCATTAAAAACATTTTTTTCCTCGACCTTAGAGTTTTTCATAAGTTCTGAGGATTACAGATTTTCCTCAAAAAATAGTAAAAAAGCCATATTCATTGTGTGTTAAGTTGCTGAGCTATCCATGAAACTCAGCAACTTAACACTTAGATTGTCTTCGTCTACTGCTTCACATCTTCTTCTCTAAGTTCCAACCATACTGCGTTAAGCACCGCAAATACACAAGCCAGTCCTGTGCCTAAAATCCAGGAGAAATACCACATAGCAAAACCTCCTAATATGCAGAATCTTGCTCTGCTTTAATAGAACTTTCTGTTACCTTACCTCGTAACACTCGATAAACCCAGGCTGTGTATGCAAGCACAACAGGTAATAATAATACCGTTGCCACCAACATAATGAACAAAGTAACCTGACTAGAAGAGCTATCCCAAACGATTAAACTGTATTTAGGATTTGAGGAAGAAGGTAATATGAAAGGAAACATACTAACCCCTACCGTTGCAATCAAAGTACCCACACTCAATCCGCTCAGCACAAAAGCAAACACACTTTTATTCGCAAAGATAATCGCTAAAAAAGCAGATACTACACATAAAACAGGTACTAAAAATGACAGCGGATAATCTTTATAATTGTTAAACCATGCCCCAGCTTGAATACTAACATCCTTATAGGAAGGATTTGATGGCCCATCATGAGGAACCGTTCCTTTTAAAACATAACCATCAATACCATAATAAGCCCAAATCCCTAATCCAATAAATAGCAGAATAACTAAAATAGCACTCCATCGAGCTCTATCTTTTGCTTTATTTTGCAAAGTCCCTACCGTTTTTACTTGAATAAAAAAAGCACCATGCATGGCAAGCATGAGCACAGATAATAATCCACATCCTAAAGCAAACGGATTGAGCAATTCAAAAAAGCTTCCCGTATAGAATACTCTTAAACTCTCATCAAAATAAAATGGAACACCTTGTATGACATTTCCAACCGCTACCCCAAAGATTAAAGCCGGAACAAATCCACCGACAAACAAAGCCCAATCCCAAAATGCTCTCCATGTGGGATTATCCAGCTTTGACCTGTATTTAAAACCAACGGGTCTTAAAATCAAGGCTAAAAGAACAACCAGCATCGCAATGTAAAAGCCCGAGAATGATAAGGCATAGAGAGTGGGCCAAGCTGCAAAAATAGCGCCTCCACCTAATATAAACCAAACCTGGTTTCCCTCCCATGTCGGGCCAATGCTGTTAATTAAAATCCGTCTCTCAATATCTGTTCTGCCTAACCAGGGAAGCCACATTGCCACACCAAGGTCAAATCCATCCATAATAGCGAAGCCAATAAGCAAAATACCTATTAACAACCACCAAATTATTCTAAGTGTTTCATAATCCAAAGGCATTTGATTCTCCTTTCATCAATGATGATTCATACCATCTGGGCCAAGACGTATGTATTTGACCATCAAGTAAATCTCAACAATTGCAAGAACAGTATAAAATAATACAAAGCCCGCGATTGATGTCATTACTTGTCCTGATGTTAAAGAGGAGGCTCCCATAAAAGTAGGTAAAATACCCTCAACAACCCAGGGTTGACGACCATATTCTGCTACTATCCAACCTAATTCAGCCGCTACCCAAGGTAAAGGTAAAGAGTAAAATGCAACCCTATGGTACCAGAGTGTTTTTTCCAGCCGATGTCTTACCGATAAATAAAATCCGGTTGCGAAAAGAAGTATAAAATATATTCCACACGCGACCATAATTCTGAAAGAAAAGAACATCGGCAGGACTTTAGGCTTGAGATCGTGCGCTGCTTGATTTATTTGCTCCTCAGTAGCATCCGTCACATTCTCAGTATATTTCTTGAGCAATAAAGCATAACCAAGATTTTCGCTATGTTTTGTAAAAACAGCCTTAGCTTGTTCATTCTTTGGATCTTTCTGTAAAACCTTCAATGCATCGTATGCGATCATCCCATCTTTGATTTTTAATTTTCCTTCCTCAATTAATTCAATAATACCTTGTAAAGGAGTATTGAACGAACGCGTGGCAATAATACCAAGGGCATAAGGAATATCTATTGCATATTTTGTCGTTAGAGTCTTCTCATCTGGTATTCCAAAAACAGTCAAATTGGCGGGAGCTTTCTCGGTATGCCACATCGCCTCCATAGTAGCCAACTTCATTTTTTGGTTTTCATTGGCAACATAACCGCTCTCATCGCCCAGTACCACAACAGACAATGCCGAAGCCAAACCAAAAGAAACTGCGACCGTCATTGAGCGTTTGGCAAACGCTTTATTTCGTCCCCGCAAAAGAAAATAGGCGCTTATGGATAAGACAAACATGGCTCCTGTCACATATCCCGCACTGATGGTATGCACAAACTTGGCCTGAGCAACAGGATTAAACAGCATTTCGTAGAAACTGCTGACCTCCATTCTCATCGTTTGGTAATCAAAATAGGCGCCTACAGGATGTTGCATCCAACCATTAGCAATTAAAATCCACAATGCTGAAAGATTAGTGCCTAAAGCTAATAACCATGTTGAGGTCAGATGCTGCAATTTTGACAATCTGTTCCAGCCAAAGAAAAATAAACCCACAAAGGTAGCTTCGAGAAAAAAGGCCATTAGCCCTTCGATCGCCAATGGAGCACCAAATACATCTCCAACATAATGTGAATAGTAAGCCCAGTTAGTACCAAACTGGAATTCCATAGTCAGGCCGGTTGCAACTCCCAAAACAAAATTAATCCCAAACAAAACACCCCAGTATTTGACCATTTTCTTCCAGAGATCACGGCCAGTCATTACATAAACTGTCTCCATGATAGCTAACATAACCGATAACCCCAACGTAAGGGGTACAAATAGAAAATGATATAGTGCGGTTAATGCAAATTGTAACCTTGATAAATCAACAACTTCAGCAGCTGGAATCATAAAACTACCTCTTGTTATTTGGGGTAAGTACTGTTTGTTCTTCTTTTCCTAACAACCATTCTTTATTACTAGACAACTCAGGATGCATTCCTCTGACACAGAAATACCATAATAAAACGAGCAATATCATTTTAAATGAAAGGGTAAATACAATATCTCTGGTAAGTGGTTTCATGACATTTCCTCAGGATTTATCATATCGACAGTCTCTGATAAAAATATTTACTTCTGCCTTTTGATTTTCGGTCAATCCAGTTTCCCGGAAAGAGACCTGTATACTCTACCCCATCCAGAATTTTTTTTCACTAAATTATTGACAATGCTAAAGATAATCATTATCATCATCAACATGTTACAATACGTTAATACATTAACATGAAAATACATGGATCTTTTAATAAATCTGCGCTGCCTAATTTGATGCAAGCCATCAGCTTGCTTAAAAACGAAGACGAAGCCATGCAGTTTTTTACAGACTTATGTACTCCTGCTGAACTAGAATCTATGGCTGATCGATGGCAAGTCGTTCCTTTGCTACGCCAGGGCATCCCATACAGAACGATTCATGAAGAAACAGGGGTCAGTGTAACAACCATCACGCGAGTTGCGCGTTGTTTAAGTTTTGGTACAGGCGGTTATCGTTTAATAGCCGAAAGATTGGAGAAGTTGTGAAAAATCGTTTACGCCTGGCCTTACAAAAAAAAGGCCGATTATCAGATGAATCTTTAAATCTCCTGCAACGTTGTGGTTTAAAGTTTCGTATTAAGCCAAACGCATTATTAACCCATGTTGATAATTTTCCAATCGATTTACTATTTGTTCGCGATGATGACATCCCTACTCTGGTATTCGACAGTTTATGTGATGGTGGCATAGTGGGGGAGAATGTGCTGCTGGAAGCTTCTCTTAACAGACCTGATAAAGCCTTTAAAAAAATATTGGCATTAGGCAGTTGTACTTGTCGTTTATCGATAGCAGTACCTGAAGCATTCGACTATCAAGGTACTGGAAGCCTGGATGGGAAACGAATCGCAACCAGCTATCCAAATTTACTGAACAATTATCTTGCTGAACGAAAAATTAGTGCGGAAATCCTGACATTATCTGGCTCGGTTGAAGTGGCTCCACGAATGGGAATGGCTGACGTGATATGTGATTTGGTATCTACTGGCCAAACACTCGAAGATAACAAACTCAAAGAAGTAGATACTGTACTCAACAGTCAGGCTGTCTTTATCCAAACTCATAGGCAATTAGAACCTGATATACAAGAATTATTTGCTATGCTTGCCAGAAGAGTTCAGGCTGTCCAGCAAGCACAAGAAAGAAAATATATAGTTTTTCATGCACCCAAATCCGCCCTTGAGCGAATTGCACAGAAATTACCAGGAGCTGAGTCCCCAACCATTCTTCCATTACCGGGCAACAATGAAAAAGTTGCAGTGCATGTAGTCTCCAGTGAAGGTGTGTTTTGGAATACCTTAGAGACAATTCAATATTTAGGTGCAAGCTCCATCCTGGTATTACCCATTGAAAAAATGCTGGAGTAATTCATATGTTAACGATTAAAAACTGGCAATTACTGTCTGAAAACGATAAAAAACTGTGCCTTTCAAGGCCACGACAAAATTCTGCAATAAAAGAAAATGTGCTTGAAATTATAAATCAGGTTCAATTATCAGGAGATAAAGCGCTTTATGATTTAACCAAACGGTTTGATAGAGCCAATTTACAATATTTAAAAGTTCCGCAGGAAAAAATTGAACAAGCAAGCATATCGCAAAGTGCCCTCACTGCTATAAAACAAGCCATTGGAACAATCTCATCATATCACCAGTCTTTGTTACCTGAAAATACCGAGATTTCGACTGCATCAGGAATTGCAATCCGCAATGTCTACAGACCAATTCAAAGAGTTGGCTTGTATGTGCCAGGAGGAAATAAAACACCTTTAATTTCATCACTCCTCATGCAGGCCATACCGGCAAAGGTAGCGGGCTGTCCAACAAAAGTGCTTTGTACTCCCCCTGACGCGGAAGGGAAAATTAACGAGCATATCCTGGTAGCCGCAAGATTATGTGGTATCGACACGGTTTATTCTGTAGGTGGAGTTCAAGCCATAGCAGCTATGGCCTATGGCACTGAAAGTATACTCAAAGTAGATAAAATATTCGGGCCGGGCAATAACTACGTCACTCAGGCAAAAACTTTAGTCGCAATCGACCCAAATGGGGCTGCGATTGACATGCCAGCCGGACCGTCTGAAGTCATGATTCTTGCAGATAATCAAGCAAACCCGGCATTCATTGCCGCTGATTTATTAGCCCAAGCTGAGCATGGTCCGGATTCACAGGTTTTTTTAATTTGCGATGATTGTGAATTGGCCAATCAGGTTAACCAACAGCTGGAAATTCAGATGAGTTATTTGTCAAGAACAGAATTTATTACACAATCACTCGTCAATAGCATGATCATTATATGTCCTAATCCATCGGAACAGTTGAATATTATTAACTCCTATGCTCCGGAACACCTGATTATTAACAGTAAAAAACCCGAAACTTGGGTTGAGAAAATTATGGCTGCCGGAACAGTATTTCTTGGCCCCTGGGCAGCAGAGACAATGGGAGACTATGTTACTGGTAGCAATCACGTGTTACCTACCAGTGGTTTTGCCAAAAACCATAACGGATTATCTACCCTTGATTTTATGACACGATTTACCGTGCAATCTATAAATCAGGAGGGTATCCGCAATTTAGGCCCAGCGGCAATGATGTTGGCGGGAATTGAGGGTTTGAAAGCTCATGCCAATGCCGTTCAAGTAAGACTCAATGCTCTGGAGGTTTAAATGTCCATACTTAATCTAGTTCGTCCAGATTTATTAAATGGCCAAAATTATATACCAGGTGGAGAGAATGCTCGCTACCGATCACATGCTAATGAACTGCCTTGGGCCCCAGTTACTATGGATGGGCATAATTTAAATTATTATCCAAACATCGGTTTACAAATGGATCTGCAAAAGCAATTAGCAAGACGTTATCAAATCAATTCCGATCAAATAGTACTCACCAGAGGAAGTGATGATGGCATTGAATTGGTTACCAAACTTTTTTTAACTGCACGAAAAGACGCTTTCATGCAATTTTCCCCTACTTTTCCTATGTACGCTTTTTATGTTCGGCTACAACAAGCAGAATTGATCGAATGTCCTTTGGATAGAAGGACTAATTTTCGCCTCACCCTGGATCAAATTGAAAATAGCTGGAAACCGAACTGCAAGGTTATCATGTTTTGCAGTCCTAATAACCCGACCGGTAATTTGGTGGATTTAAATCTAATTGCCAAGACATGCGAACTGTATACGAATCAGTCGATCATTGTTGTGGACGAAGCGTATATAGAGTTTGCAAACGCTTCAAGCGCTACGTCCTTAATTGGAGAGTTTGAAAATCTGATTGTCTTAAGAACCTTGTCGAAAGCCTTTGGGCTGGCTGGATTACGTTTAGGCTGCATTATAGCCCAGAGTCCTATTATTCAAGCTTTTAATAAAATCATTGCCCCCTATTCCATTGCCACTCCTAGTATGGAGCTGGCTAAAAGAGCTTTGAATAATAGCGATTGGTTCACAAAAACTATTGAGCAAATCAAATCATCCCGTGCCATGATTGTAAAAAAATTCGCCGATAGTCCAATCATCGAAAAAATTTATCCTACGGAAACCAATTTCATTCTCATTCAAACCCGATATTCAAAACAATTGACCACTTGGCTTGCCCATCATGGCATAGCAGTAAGAGATTTTCCTTCATCGTCTTTATTGCATGATCATCTTCGTATTACAGTGGGTAACGATGAACAAAATCAATTATTGATTGATGCCTTATCCTTATTTAACGCCGATGTAGCAGGATTAAATTATGAAAAAGATTTTATTTATTGACCGCGATGGTACTTTAGTTGAAGAACCTTTTGATTTTCAAGTCGATTCTCTGGATAAAATTAAATTAACTTCTGGTGTAATACCAGCCCTATTGCAATTACAAAAAGCCGGCTTTACATTCATTATGGTATCCAATCAAAACGGCATAGGAACTGCGGCTTTTCCGGAAGAAGATTTTGCTGTTTGCCATGAATTTATCCTCGATCTGTTTTCCTCTCAAGGCATTATTTTTGATGAGATTTTTATATGCCCTCATACCCCTGAAGACAATTGTATTTGTAGAAAACCTAAAACTGGCCTGCTCGAACGCTATCTAAAAGAGACTGCATTTGCTAAACATTATTCATGGGTAATTGGCGACCGAGATACTGATAAAGAATTTGCTGATAATCTGGGCGTTAATTTCTTGCCTATTTCAAAAACAAATACATGGGAAATGGTGGCTTCAGCTATCATCTACAATTCTCGTAAAGCTTCTGTGCAGAGAAAAACAAAGGAAACTGCAATACATTTGTCAGTTCAACTGGATACCGATCAAACCAGCGTCATAGACACACCTATTCCCTTCTTCACTCACATGTTGGAGCAAGTGGCAAAGCACGGAGGTTTTGATTTGCAATTGCAAGCTTCAGGAGATTTAGAGGTGGATGAGCACCACTTAATTGAGGATACAGCGATTGCGTTGGGGGAAGCAATTAGAACAGCGCTTGGTGACAAATGGGGGATTAATCGTTATGGTTATACCCTTCCTATGGATGAATCATTAGCTACCATTGCAATCGATATCAGTGGCAGAAGCTTTTGTGATTTCAAAGGCCAGTTTACCCGTGAATTTGTTGGTGGTATGGCAACAGAAATGGTTCCTCACTTTTTCCAATCGCTATCCAGTGCGTTGGCGGCAACAATACACATCCAGGTAACAGGCACCAATCATCATCACATGATTGAAGCTTGCTTCAAAGTATTAGGCAGAGCCTTACGCCAGGCATGCTCAAGAACAAATGATTATCTACCTTCAACCAAGGGTGTATTATGATTGCTGTAATTGATGTCAGTGGAAATAATTTAACTTCTCTAACAAATGCCTTGATTAGATTGGGGTGCCATTTTGCGCTGACCCATGATGCTGAAGAAATACAAAAAGCAAGCCATGTCATTTTACCTGGTGTTGGAACAGCGCGCTCTGGTATGAAGGCTTTGCAGCAAAATGGGCTAATAGACGTTTTAAGAACCTTAACCCAACCGCTTCTTGGAATCTGTCTTGGAATGCAATTATTGCTTGAATTCAGTGAGGAAGACGACGTACCTTGCCTAGGTTTGATTCCTGGAGTTGCAGAGTTATTAAAAGCAGAAAGAAATCATCCTGTTCCTCATATGGGATGGAACAATCTTCATTGGCAAAAAATATCCTCATTACAACAAGGATTAAATAATAGTGATTATGTTTATTTTGTGCATAGCTATGCTCTAAAAGCAGAAGATTATGCATTGGCTCGATGTCAGTATCATGAAGAGTTCACTGCCGTCGTAAAAAAAGATAATTTTTATGGCATGCAATTTCATCCAGAAAAATCAGCTGATGTTGGTATGGTATTACTAAATAATTTTTTATCTTTGGAGTCTACATGTTAGTTATTCCAGCTATTGATTTGCAATCTGGACGGTGTGTTCGCTTAAAACAAGGACGATTTGATCAAGTTACGCAATTTGATATTTTGCCCATAGAAAGGGCATTGTATTTTGCCAGGTTAGGCGCAAAACGCCTTCACGTAGTAGACTTGGATGGTGCGCGTAGCGGGAAAATGCAACAGTTGGATCTCATTTGTTCCATGCAAAATACAGGGATAGCAATTCAAGCGGGAGGTGGAATCAGGAGTATAGAACAGGCTTTGGCATGCACTAATGCAGGAATTTCACAATTGGTTATTGGCAGTATTGCTATTACAAATCCTGATTTGACAATACAAATCATTGAAAAGATTAAACCCGAAAATATTGTTCTTGCTCTGGATGTTCGTGTTGATACAAAAGTTCCACTTCTTGCAATTAATGGCTGGCAAAATAATAGTACAAGCAGTCTTTGGGAATTAGTGTCCTATTACGAAAACTTTGGGATAAAACACATACTTTGTACAGATATCGCATGCGATGGCATGATGAATGGACCTAATTTCGATTTGTACCAACAAGCAGTCGAATATTTTCCTCAGATTGCCTGGCAAGCCTCAGGAGGAATTCGCCACTTGCAGGACATTACAACTCTGGATTCATTAGGAATATCCGCCGTAATCCTTGGTTTAATGCTTTATCAAGATCATGTGAATTTAGAGGAATTATTATGTTAACCAAGCGAATCATTCCCTGCCTTGACGTTCGTGATAATCAGGTTGTCAAGGGAGTAAAATTTCGCAACCATAGAATAATTGGAGACATACTCCCTTTGGCTGCTCACTACTCAGCATCAGGTGCCGACGAATTAGTATTTTATGATATTACTGCAAGTAGCGATGACCGTTCTGTTTGTCCTGATTGGGTCAATAAAGTAGCTGCTACTATCAATATTCCATTTACAGTGGCTGGAGGCATCCGAACCTTGCATCAAGCAAGATTAATATTAAATGCCGGAGCAGATAAAATCTCAATCAACAGCCCTGCGTTGGAAAACCCTTCATTGATTAATGAATTGAGCAAAGAGTTTGGAAAGCAATGTGTGGTCGTAGGGGTTGATAGTCAGTGGATAGTTGATGATTATTATGTCTATCAGTATACCGGTAATGAAAATAAAAGTATCAACTCAAAACGTAAAACTCGAGAATGGATACTTGAAATTCAAGACCGCGGTGCTGGCGAGATAGTCCTTAATTGCATGCAATCCGATGGTGTGCGAATGGGATATGATATTTTGCAGCTATCTGAAATGATAAACCTATGCCAGGTTCCCCTTATCGCATCAGGCGGTGCTGGAAAAATTGATGATTTTATTGAAGTATTTAAGAAATCTGATGTCAGTGGGGCTTTGGCAGCAAGCGTTTTTCATGACAAAATACTGGTAATCAGTGACATAAAATTAGCATTACGAACAGAGAATATTGAGGTAAGACTATGAGTGACTTGGACATTAACTCTCTTGATTGGCAAAAGATGAATGGACTATTACCAGCAATAATCCAAAATGCAGAAAATGGCAAGGTATTGATGCTGGGTTATATGAATCAGGAAGCATTAATTGCCACATTAACTACAGGGCAACTGACCTTATACAGCAGAAGTCGAAAAAGATTATGGCGTAAGGGGGAATCTTCTGGCAATAGTATGGCTCTGCAACATATTAGTGCCGATTGCGACAATGACAGTCTTTTGATCCAGGTCATTCCTAAAGGACCTGCTTGTCATTTAGGGTACTCAACCTGTTATCAACCACATAATAATTATACTCTTGGTTTTGTTGATGGTTTGATTGAATTAATTAATGAACGTGCTGAGGAAAAAAATCCAAACAGTTATACAGCCCAACTCTTGGATTCTGGAACCGATAGATGCGCTCAAAAATTAGGAGAAGAGGCGGTAGAAACAGTGATCGCTGCTGTTAGTAACAATAAAGAAGAACTTATCAACGAAACAGCCGATTTAATTTATCATTTATTAGTGCTTTTAAAAGCTTGTGAATTAAGTTTTTATGATGTTTTACTGTGTTTGCAAGCAAGAGACAGAAGTGTCCATACTTAAATTTTAAGTAGTTTGTCTATCCCAAGGAAGATCTCTATAACCGGGATCTCCAGTGATTATTAATCATGACTAGTTAATTTTTTAAACTACTATTAAGAAATTAACTTTTCTTGAAGAACTCTTTAATGTACTCAGGCAAATTCATTTCCGACACAGCCTCTTCCTTTTTAGCTGTATAGTAAGAAGGCAACTCACTCACCATAGCAGGCTTACAATACAGCTTGTTATGAGGGAAATATTCAAAAAGCAACTGTACTTTTCCAGCGACGTCATTGCCGGCAATGGTTGAAATAAACTCAAATGCCATATCAATGCCACTGGAAATTCCACCAGTAGTCCAAACTTTATCTGACTTAACGATACGTTTTTCAACCAATTGGACATCATCAAAAGATTTTAATTCAGGAATAGCACGCCAATAAGTTGTTGCTTCATGATTAGTCAATAGCCCTGCCGCATGCAATAAAAATGCTCCAGTACAAATAGAAAGCAAATATTCACAGCTTTGAGCCTGATTTTTCAAAAAAGAAATCAAACTTGGATTATTTACTTGCTTTAGTCTGCCAAATCCTCCCGGAACCAGCAAATAATTAAATTGTGGAGAATTATTAAATTCACAATGAGGTTTCAGGCTTATTTGATTTGCACAACAAACTTCATTGCTGGTTTCTGCCACTAGAAACATATCAATAGGGGCATCAAGAATAGTTTTCCAGGTTGCAAAAACTTCCCATGGCCCAATAACATCCATAGGCTGGACGCTTTCATAAATCAAAACCCCCAATTTTTTATTAGCTGCTTCTTCCTTTTTCAGCACTTTTTTCATTCAATGCCACCTTAAAAAGACTTCTTCATTTTTACAATTCGCTGATAAGCTTCATTAATCCTTTGTTCAGAAATCTCTCCAGAGCGAACCTTTTGCTCGATCATATCGATGATTTCCTTTGAGTCTTGAAATTTTTCTACCAATTGATTACCAAATATTAACATATCAGCTCCTGCATTAATTGAGAGAGTCACAGCAGTCTCTAATCCATAATAATTCGTTATTGCTTTCATTTGCATATCATCGGTGATAACAACCCCGTCAAATTTTAAATCACGACGTAATAATCCGTTAATGATCTGGTAAGAAAGGCTGGCAGGAAGTCCTGTCATATCCAGTTTTCTATTCACAATATGAGCTATCATCACCATATCGCAATGATTGGGTTGAGACAATAGTTGCAAAAATGGAATTAATTCTTGCTCACTCCAGGTATCACTCACATCCACAAAACCCAAATGTGAATCAGATAATGAACTGCCATGTCCCGGAAAATGTTTATAAGAACAATGTATTTGATGTTTTATAAATTGCTCTGTATAGAGTTGCGCATATTGAGTGACAATTTCCGGTATCGAAGAGAAACTCCTGCCTTTTTTACCTATGATAGGATTATCAGGATTTATATTCACATCTAATTCAGGGAAAAAATTCAAATTAAATCCTGTTGATTTTAAAGTATTTGCCATCAATTCTGCTGATGCATCAGCTCTTTCCAGAGACATGGAACCAACGTCTTTTGCCGAAGGCATTGCGGGGAATCCATAACGCGGATGCAATCGATTAACATTCCCCCCCTCGTAATCAACTGAAACCAGTAATGGTAAATTATCTCTATGATATTTACGATTGGCTTTTTGCGTTAGTATTTGTAACTGATTATTTAATTGGTTGACTTGTTCTGGACTTTCTATATTTTTATCAAAAGTTTGTGACTGCTGATTAAAATCGAAAAGGATAACACCACCAATATTGTCCTTCTCAATTGCCTGAGCAATAGGTGATTTCTCATCAACCACTTTGCCCTGAAATCCTAATATTAACATCTGCCCAATTTTATCTCTTAAACTCACTTCCGTGGCGCAAGTTACCGTTGTCACCAAAATAAGAAAAAAAGATAAAATAATTGACTTAGTTTTCAATGCTGAATTCATTAGATGATGATTAATTTATTCTATTGCGATAAACGCACATTATACATATTAAGCCCAAATTAATCAAATGTTATACAGAAAACAAATCTACCAACATCTATGATTTCAGCATTAAGATCTTTACACCAATGCCAATAAAATAGCAGTTAAATAATTTCCCTCTGGAAATGCTGCCAAGGTAGGATGGCAGCTTGCCGGCCCGTATACACCTAAAACACGTGCTTGCTTTCCCATTGCAACAGCTTGGGCACTTACTAAGGAACAAAAATCCTGGGATGAAAGCGCTGAGGAACAATTGCAAGTCATCATCAAAGTTCCAGGTTTCATATATTTAAATGCCTCTCTATGTAAAAATCGATAATAATTTTTAGCTTGCTGTAAATGTTTTTGTGAAGGAACCAGTTTTGGTGGGTCAAGAACCACTACATCATATTCACCAGCCATTTTCAGATATTCTCTGGCATCTGCTTTAATAAATTCAATGGCATTTAAGTGATTTAAAACAGCATTATTTTTAGCTTGCTCTATTGCCTGTGCCGAGCTATCAACTGCAGTAACATGAAGAGCACCCGCTTTTGCTGCGTGTAAAGCGAATCCTCCCGTAAAAGTATAAAGATCCAAGACTCTTTTTCCTCTGGATAGTTTTGCTATCCTCTTGTGATTTTCTCTTTGGTCAAGAAACAATCCCGTTTTTTGGGTTTGCGCGAATTCAACATGATACAGAACTCCTTCTTCCAAAACCTGAGTATTATCCTGGCTTTTCTCTGTATGAATTTCTTTCCAGCCATCTTGAGATAATGGCTTGTTTTGAGGAAGCCAAATGATGTGATTATGCGGAAATAACTCTTGCATTACCTGCACAATAATCGATTTATTCAATTCTACCCAATAAGCAGAACTTGCTATAACACAATAGTTATTGAAGCAATCAATTGTTAAACCAGAGAGCCCATCCGCTTCACTGTTGAATAATCGATAAGCATTAGTCTGTGCATTTGGCAAATCAAGACATTGTCGAACCAGACTAGCCTGCTTGATTCTATGGGTAATTAAAGACTTGTAATCCAAACTATTTATCTGTTCATTGGAGAGAGCAAGAACCCTTACTCTATATAAAGAGTGCTCATTATAGGCTCCGAAACCCAAACTCTCACCTTCAGAGCCAATTATCTCAACCAATTCACCTGTAATTAGCTTGCCAGAATATTGAGCTATGGCTTTGGGGAAAATCCAGGGATGACCTCTTAATACAGTGTTTTGCTTTCCGTTCACTAAAATAACTTTCGCTTTCATTCTCTATTTCCCAAAACCTAAAAGTCAGTTAATCTACACTATCAAGAATTATACTTGCAATGGAAAGAAGGACAAATATGCGGCAATTTACAAAATACCTAACCATTTTTCTATTTTCATCTTCAGTGAGCGTTACCTATGCCGGTCCCTGGTTCACCGGACCTTTATTGGCGCCCGCAGGACATACCGTCCCCAAGGGCCATACTAACCTCGAAGTTTATGGCATTGATGTCTTTACTAATGGGCAATACAACGCATCTGGACAACGGATATCCACACCCAAGTTTAAAACCTTTGCCGCCAACCCAATACTTACTCATGGTTTTACGGACTGGCTGGATGTGCAGTTGACCGTGCCTTATTTATTCAACTCGACACGCGGAGTCCATGAGAACCATTTGGCTGATGTTTCAACTGCATTGGGAATACAAATTCTAGAGCAAAAGGGTTCCCCTAAAAGAATCGATTTTCGTGTCCTTTTACAGGAAACAATACCCACTGGACGTTATGACCAATTGAATCCGGCTTTACTTGGTACTGATGCCACTGGTCTTGGAAGCTACCAAACGTTAGTGGGCTTAGACTTTCAATATTTATTGCAAGTTTTTAAAACCCATTATCTAAGAACACGATTTATTGCATCACGTCTTTTTTCCAGCAATGTTCATGTTGATGGACTAAGCAGTTATGGTGGTTCAATAAATACTCATGGGACGGTTAAACCCGGCATTGAAAATAACTTAGACCTGGCCTTTGAATTTACTCTTACTCAACACTGGGTTGCCGTAATGGAAGGTTATATTGCAACTGGTAAAGCCACTCGGTTTAACGGTATTTTAAATTTTAGCAGCATTGGAAGCCCTCCGGTCAATGTCAGTGATTTGGATGCTGCCCCAGTAGTTATTGGCAACGGCTCATTTAGAGAAGAAGCACTAGCTCCGGCAATAGAATACAACTTCAATGAAAACATTGGAGTAATTGGTGGGGTTTGGTTTCCCGTGAGTGGAATCAATACTTCACATTATATGACCTATGTACTGGCGATTAATGCCTTTTGGTGATAGCAAATGCGTTATTCCTCTTATGAAATGAAAAAAAACAGATTCACTTATGGCCTTGCCCTTGGAGCTCTAGGTGTTGTATTTGGTGATATAGGTACTAGCCCACTGTATGCTTTAAAGGTTACCTTATCTGGCATTCCTATCAATCAATTCAATATATTAGGCGTATTGTCGCTCATTTTTTGGTCATTAATTATCGTTGTTTCTTTTAAATACCTAATGATTATTTTTAGGGCTGATAACGATGGGGAAGGAGGAATTTTAGCACTTCTTGCCTTAATGAAGCATAAGAGTACCAAATATCAACCTCTATTTTACATAGTCGCCATATTCGGAGCTGGTTTGTTATTAGGTGATGGTATGCTAACACCGGCCATTTCCGTTGTTAGTGCTGTAGAAGGTCTTGGAACTCTTTCTGATAAGCTCTACCCTTATGTCCTTCCAATAGCTTCTTTAATCCTTATTTTACTGTTCACTATACAAGCCAAAGGCACAGCAAGAATAGGCTACCTTTTTGGTCCGCTTATACTTATTTGGTTTATAACCATTGCCATATTAGGAATATTGCAAATTGCTGAACATCCAACGGTTTTGAAAGCGATCAACCCCTACTATGCCATTGCATTTTTGGTTGATGAAGGACTGCGAGGATACTTTTTGCTGGGCGGTATTTTCCTTGTAGTAACAGGAGGAGAAGCCTTATTTGCAGACATAGGTCATTTTGGTAAAAACCCAATCCGATTCAGCTGGTTTTTTATAGCGCTTCCCTGTCTGCTATTAAATTATTTTGGCCAAGGCGCTAACCTGATAGTACGCCCTGAAGAAATAAGCAATCCATTTTTCATGATTGCACCACCATGGTTTTCTCTGCCTTTAATCATTATTGCAACTGTTGCGACAGTTATCGCATCTCAAGCAGTGATTACAGCAACTTTTTCATTAACCAAACAAGCTGTGTTGTTAGGTTTATGTCCCAAAATTCCAATTGTGCAGACATCCATGCTACATTCAGGACAAATCTATGTTCCGCAAATCAATTTTATTTTATTTATAGGTACTATGGCATTTTGCCTGGCTTTCAAAACCTCAGATAACCTGGCTCACGCTTATGGAATTGCAGTAAACCTTGAAATGCTTTTGGTTGATGCTATGGTTGCTTATGCCGCTGTTTCAATATGGAGATGGTCAACATTTAATGTTGTGTTCCTCTTTGGCATATTCCTTTTGATTGATTTAGCCTTTTTAGGAGCCAATACCCACAAATTCATTACGGGTGGCTGGGTTCCAATTGTTTTAGCATTCTTTATAGCCTTCATTATGTACAGTTGGCGATATGGATTAGAGTATTTAAGAGATAATTTTTATATGAACAAAGAAGATATCTCTAAAATTTTAAAACAATTACAATATAAAAGTTTAAATCAACTGCCCGGCGTTTCGGCGATTTTTATTACCGATGTTTATGATAAAAGTGGGGGTAGTTTTCTCCATTTTCTTAAACTAAACCGTTCAGTACCGGAAAATGTTTTAATTGTAAATTATATTGTTGATAATATTCCTTATGTGCATTACAGCCAACGCTATGAAATTGTTTGCCTTGACGAAAAAGTATGTAAATTAGTAATACATTATGGTTTTATGGAAACAATTAATATCCCCAGAAGTCTGGAGAAAGCTTGTAATAAAAATTTACTTCCCTTTAAGTTTGATGTTGATACCGCAACGTTTATGGTTGAAATACCCAATATTATGGCTTCAAAAGAAAAAAGATCACTAAGTTTTTATTGGCAAGAAAAACTGTTTGCCTTTTTGATGCGAAATTATTCAGCCAATTTAAATATTGAATTCTATAAATTACCTTACAATAGAACTATAGCAATAGGTACCTATTGCATTTTATAAGTTTAGGGCCAGGGTCTGTTGGCATTTCGCTCACTTGAATCGAAAAGCCTTGATTTTCGAGCACTTTAGTGGAGCATACATAGAAGTATGTGAGTAACGGAACACAGAAAATCAAGGCTTTTCGACCAAGATAGTAGAAATGTCAACAGCCTCTGAGCATCGCAGTAAAATTTTATCCGTGATAACATCCCAAATTTATTTTAAGGACTGATTATGTGGTTCAATAATGCACTGATATTCCAATACAAACTCGAAGGTGGGTGTGACTTAAACCATTCTTTGACTGAAGAAGCTCTTAAACCCTGCCCCCCTCATGCTCGCTTCACCTATGGCTGGGTCCCTGCATTTGAGCAAGAAATGGTTCATGAAGTAGCTGGCAGCACGCTTATTTGCCTGGGTAAAGAAGAGCGAATCCTCCCTCGAGGAGTCATTAATAAAATGCTCAAGGAAAAAATTCAGCAAATAGAAACAACTCAAGGTCGACCGGTAAAACGTGCAGAAAAGGCTCAAATGGCTGAGGATCTTGAATTTGAACTATTGCCTAAATCCTTCTGTGTTCAAAAAAAACTTTTAGCGATTCTTGATAGTGTCAGTCAGAGATTAATGATTAATACTTCAAGCAATAATCAGGCATCTCAGTTAACCGCTTTTTTGCGTAAATCAATCCCTGGTATTGTGATAGAACCATTAAATCTTACTGAAAATCTTGCCTTGCGATTCGCAGAATGGATCCATTCGCCAGCAACTCTCCCTGATGATTTTCAATTAGCGTCCGATTGTTTACTCTTTTCTCTTGAAGATGAAAAAAAACGAGTCCATTGCAAAGGCTACGAATTACCTGCCGAAGAAATCCTGACTCTATTAGCTCAAGGCATGGGGACTGCAGAAATCTCATTAATCTGGAAAGAGCGCATTCAATTCACCTTGACGCATGATTTTACTTTTAAAAAACTGAAAAGCCTTGATTATCTGATCGACGACTTTAATGAGATCAGGCAACTGGAAGAAGAATATCAGAGACAAGATGCTGCGTTGACCTTATTAAGTGGAGAATTAAGAGAGCTTATAAACGGGTTAATGAAGATATTTGTTAAAACTGTTAATCCTACTGAAATGCAGTCGGTTCAAATTGAAAAAGTTGCCGAAGATTACACTGTATAAAGTGGTATCATTTTAACCTGGAAGCTATCGAGGGAACTCTGTTGTTAACAGGGCTCCCTCTGGATTCAAGAAAAAAAGACTAAATGAAAATAGACTCTATCAAGTTTTATACTCATCAAGAATTAATTCTGACCATATTGGAAGTATGATAAGTAGCCTTGTAAACAGCCATAGCGTCCTCTGCTGCCTTGTTAAGCCCTAAAGCCTTATTGGATTCGTACATCACAACCAAAGCCTTTTGAGCGCTGGGGGCTTGAGGGTAGTTTTTCACTAAATAACTGGCCCTTTCAATGGCTGCCACATACATTTTTCGTTTGAAGTAGTAAAGAGAGACATTGAGTTCGTGCTGAGCAAACATATTTCGTAAATAAATCATACGTTGCAGGGCATTAGCCTTATATTTGCTGTCGGGGAATTTCTGAATTAAAGTAGCAAAATCAACCAGCGCTTGAGTCTGTGTTCCAGGGTCTCTCCAGGATTCATCCATAGGAAGCATTTTGGCAAATACACCGCGTGTTTGCTGGAAGTTAGCTAAGCCTCTCATATAATAGGCATAATCGACGTTTTTTGCACGTGGATAAAGATGAATAAAACGCTCGGCTGTTGCTGCAGCAGAAGGATAATCTTCGTCTTTATAATAGGCATAAATAAGTTGCATTTGAGAACTTTCAGTGTAATCACTAAAAGGATACATAGACTCCATAGCTTCCAGCTGTTTGGCAGCGGTAGCATATTCCTCCTTTTTTAAAGAGGTTTGCGCTGCTGTATAGAGCTGTTTAGCCGTCATGCCTTTATAGGGGCTATTATCTTCATCCTCTTTTCCCCATTTCGCACAGGATGATATTCCAATAATTAACCCAATAAGAAATAACACATGAATTCGTTTCATAAAGCACACCTATCAATTATATCTGCTGTATTTACAAGAACAGCAACTGGAAAGTTTGGGACATTATACCTAGGACTAGTTAATTTGCGAACAACCTATTATTCTTTTATTTATCTATTAAAAAACATTTGCAAAATGATAGACGTTAAGATAGTATTCTCGCCCGGAGAGATGGCAGAGCGGTCGATTGCGGCGGTCTTGAAAACCGTTGAAGGGCAACCTTCCCAGGGTTCGAATCCCTGTCTCTCCGCCAAACGACACTACCCCGGTATCCCCAAAAAACTATTTTTCCTTGAGGTTATTTCTATTATTTAAGCATAAAAAGTAAATGCATAGCATTGAGACCTTGAATACAAAAGACTAAGAGTAAGTGTTCACGGGGTATGCAAATTTTTCTGTTTAAAGCCTATTTATTTGAGTTGTCTTTCCCGCGAACGGTTACGACTAGGATTAATAATGTATCTGTTAACTTGATAGGGCTATATCAAGAGTTGTTTTGATATGGAGCATGGTATTTTCTCCATGGGTTACTTTTTTTGCAAAAATCGATGACCGATTTTCACTTAGCAATTGTTGGGTAGATTGCTTATCATTAACTCGTTTAGCAAGCCAATTATCAACAGCTTCTCTGTATTCTGTAATATCTTCAGGCAAATCAGCCAATTGGTTTGAAAGCACTCTAAATTGCTGCTGCTTCGTATGGCGATCCCCAAAACCCATTATTCTCCCAGTATGATGAATTTCTTGATCAGCCAATTTTCTTACCCGTTGGCAAGCAAAATACTCTTTAAATTTCATTAAAGTGTCATGTTGATGTTGATTGGAAAAATCGATTACCCATTTAGCATAATAAATTAGACTCTGCATGTGACCATGCT
Source organism: Legionella pneumophila subsp. pascullei (assembly GCF_900637585.1). Taxonomy (NCBI): domain Bacteria; kingdom Pseudomonadati; phylum Pseudomonadota; class Gammaproteobacteria; order Legionellales; family Legionellaceae; genus Legionella; species Legionella pneumophila. The sequence goes on along the minus strand of NZ_LR134380.1, from coordinate 1,368,998 downwards.
GATTTTTTTTGCCCATATTTCTTTCTATACGGTTTAATACATTGAGTAAATCACTATTACTCTGGCAATTGCAGATATCCTGCTCGTAGTTCCCTACTCCAAGATGCGTTCTGGAAAAAAAGGCATGCCAGGGACTCTGATATGCCCTCAATAGATTTAAAATAAGTTGCTTTACATTAAAGAGTTTATTCGATTCATCTATCGATTCTTGCAGCAGCATGTCAAACTCAAGTAAAGCACGACGATTGGTAATCAGATCCCGGTATTGAAATGCTCTTGCCTTTGTTGGTTTTTCGTTAAAATAAAGTGGTTGTCTTTGACCAATTTTGGGAATCACAACCTTGCCTAAAATCAAATCAGCAATTTGCTGATTGTTAAGCCGTTGATTATTTTTGAAAACCATCTTGTTCATCAAAAATTGAATATAATCATAGACCTTTTGCTCATGTTTCGGTAAATGATCAGCCCGCCATTGAGCGTCCTCCCTGAAAGCAGCAACCATTCTCTGATAACTGTAATAGGTGTCTTTCAGGCGTAAATTTCCTAATTTGAAGGTAGCCGTATGGTTATACAGAGTTTTAAGATGCTGGTTTTTCATTAAAAACTCATCAAGAGATAAATTGTCATTCTTCTCTTTCATTTTTTGATATTGTGCAGCCAATATTTTAAAATGCATAAGGATTGCATCAGCAGAAGATTGATGAGTAGATTCCATATCTTCACGCCGCTCATCGGGGCCACCGGGTTGAATAGAGGTAACGATATTGAATTTTTCAAAAATGGGTTGTGATACCATGTCATCCATTAAGGCTGTATCACCAGCGAAATAAATATCTCCTTCCAATTGATTTGCATGCAGCACATAACCATTAAATGCGGAGCGATGAGCATCAGTCAGCGATCGACCCGACCAATGCCTGGCAGGGACTGCAGTTACCCTTAATAATTCGTTCCCTTGGAAATCTGTGATCTTTGCTTGCTCCCACCATTTCAGCCCTACAACATCCGTAAATCCCATACCTATAAAGAATGATTCATCACCTTCCGGAACTATCATCTTCGGTTGCTGTTTTACAAGACGCTTCAATGTGGACTTACTGACATGATCATGGTGATTGTGAGAAATCACTACGATATCAATTTTTGGTAATTTTTTACTGCCCGTGCCATCAATTAAACAACCTTCCTCTGTCATACGCGGATATAGAAATGGAGCCAAATCACCTTCAACAGGATCAGTGACTACATGCAATGGTGACTCATTAGCAGGTATGGTTATTAGATTTGACGCATGACCAATCCAGTAATGAGTCGCTGTTTGTTGTTGACTTACCCCTGGTTCAATCGCTGGATCATTGGCATAGACCTCACTATCCAAATAGTCATGTTCTTTATAACGAGCAGTTTCAAAAACATGGATACCCATTTTAGCCAATAACCAATTGCACAAGGCCTTAACTCTTTCCCATTGAGTAGAGAAGAAAATTCTCTGGGCTTCTGAGCCATGTTGGTGTGCTTTTTCATCGTCTGGCGAGGTATAATGCCCGGTTCGCATATCATATTGAATCTCAGGAAGAAGATGCTGTCTCAGATCATCTTTGAATTGATTCTCGGCGTGCAAATGACTCAATCGACTGATAATCAAGTTTTTGCGTTTGAGATATTTTTTATTCTCCAAATTCAAATTTAAATCTTCAATTATCCGGTTCGGTTGTAAATGAAGAAAATTCTGTAAGGTAATAAACAAGCTGGCATACAAATGATTAGTCTTATCTACTTCATCGCTCGAAACTTCATCGATAATTTTCTTTAAATAAGCACTCAGAGCAACAGTATGCGTTGCATCTGATTTGAAAAACCAGTTCCTTGTTACTCGTTCATTTTCAAAAGAAAAGCAGGATAATGGTAAGTTATAGTTTGCAATGAAAACATTAAGATTATTAATAGCTTGTTGCATTTGAGCATCAGTCAGCATATTTTCTTACCTTATTATCCAATCAGCTGAGTCGTTTGCTATGTTTTGCAGAAGAATCATAAATTTTTGCTTCGTTGCGTTCTGAATATTTTTTTATGATTTCATTACATATCTTTGTTTGATTACACTTTCGACTTCCTCTATACCAAAATCCAGATTTTCCTGCTTGGCAGCCCATATTGAAAATCGATTTTTTGCTACCGAAGTATCTCGGGCACTTTTATCCTGTAGCCATAAAGCATGGGCCACTTTCTCTGGAGTCAGCGGTTTTTTCTTATTGACTTTGACGCCTGATAAAAACTCTGGTTTATCAGGATTTAGGAAATCAGAAAGATTGATTTGCTCATGTATACTGTTTTCTAAACGAACCAAATGCTCTTTATGAGCCGTTCTTAAGCATTTTACTTCATGAGAATAACGCGATATTTCTTTAGCACGCTCTTTCTCATTGATATAAATGTCGAACCCTCCTACCAATCCTGTAGTAACCAGGGCTACCCCAACAGCAATGAGAGCTACTCCAATCGGGGCAAGAACGCCAGTCAAAAATAATGCCGCACTGACTCCAACTATTAGACCCATAAAGATACCAAATCCAAATGAGTCTCTATTTCTAGTGAAAAAACCCTCATTTCCTGGAGGAGATAACTTGCATAATTCAATGACTAAATCGTGATTCGCTTTATCTCTATCTATAATATACTGTTTTATCAAAGGGTTGGTTTGATAGTATTTTCTAATCCTCTGTTCAACACTTGCGACTTCAAATTGACTTAAGAGCAAAATATTTCGATTATCCTGACGTGTTCCATCAAATTTTATACCATGCAAATCAGATTGTATTTTTTGAGCCAGTGCCTTAAAAATATGAGCTAACTCAGGATTTTTTCTCTCAGCATCCTCGATCATTTTAATCTGTGCATAACGCGAGGAAATATTATTTAATATTCTGCTTATCTCAGTAGTTTTTTTATTTACAGAAGGCATTTTACTGAACGATAAGGCAATCTTGTTGGATAACTCACTTAGATGCTGCTCATAAATGTCATCTTTGAAAAATTCAATATCTGCAGCCATATCAATTTTTATTGAATTGATATAGTGTCTTAATTTTTCATCATCCAATTGTTCTGCCAATTCGATGAGGATATTGAATTGTGCAGATTTTCGATCACGATCGTCTATATTTCGATTCGCTTTGATCCGTGAAGCCAACTGTCGAATATAATCAGCATTGAGTGTTCCATCTTCCTTAAAAATACCTTTTATTAAACTGGCGACTTTATCATTATTAATAATTGTCTTTAATTCTTTTTCAATAGCATCAGGATTATCCATGTCAACTATAGTTTGAGCTTCAGACCTAACATAGTTTGGAGAAGCAAGAACTGCTACTTTCCTGTTCTTGTAATTCCCAACGGTATTTTGAATCACTGAAATAATCCAGCCTTTATGTTTTCCTTCACTATCACCATTTGGAGCAGCAACTAAGGAAAATCCTGAGGGTTGTCCGGCAGAGTTTTTATAAGAAAAACAAATTCTTGATGTGTCTCTTGTTACTTCCATGAATGCTTCAGGATCATCTTCTGACAAAGGTAATGAAAAGTGTTTGGTTTGAAGAATTTCTCCTATTACCGCACCTGTATTGTCTCCCTGAGAAAAGGATGGATAAACACCTTCTGATAGCACCAACTCACCTTGAGGATTGATAGTTAACCAATCCAATTTTAATTGCGCAACAGTAAGTCCATCAAAATCCACGTAACAGGTTCTATCAAGATCTTTATCAATTTGCCCAATTGTTTTAGTAACAGCATTTTTTTGTATTTTGGTTTGTTTCAATACTTCTTCAGGAATTAATTCAACATCTTTGGATAAAAAGACACTTTCAGGCAATGAAAATACTTTAGGTACTTGTTGATAAGTTAAATTGAATTTTTTAATACCGGGCATAACAACTGGCTCCAATATTTTCATAATGTGAATATTATAACATTTTACCCATCAAGAAAACATTAAGAGCAACATGATTTTATTTAAGCCAGCCATATTTCTTTTAAATCAAATTAAAACCAGTATTACTAATTAAATAAATTCAGGGGTTGAAACGAGGAGTACTCCCGTGTTGTATTTATTTTTGCACGGGATGTTATTCAATTTAAAAGTCATCTCTATACTTTTTGTACACTTCATCCGTTGCCTTCAATGATTCCAAAAGCTGTTTCATTTTGCCTAAAGGCCAACTATTGGGGCCATCACTTAATGCTTTGTCCGGATCAGGGTGAGTTTCCATAAATAACCCAGAAATACCAACAGCAACGGCTGCTCTTGCAAGAGCCGGAATAAACTCTCTCTGCCCTCCGGATACACCATTATTGCCTCCAGGTAATTGAACCGAATGGGTTGCATCATAAACAACTGGGCAACCTGTTTCGCGCATGATAACCAGGGAACGCATATCAGAAACCAAATTATTGTAACCGAAGCTGACACCCCGTTCACACGCCATAATTTGCTCGTTGCCTTGCGCCTTTGCCTTCGCAATAACATGTTTCATTTCCCAAGGAGCAAGAAACTGTCCTTTTTTAATATTAACCGGCTTATTCATGGCAGCAACTTTTTGGATAAAATTGGTTTGTCTGCATAAAAAAGCTGGTGTTTGTAACACATCAACGACACTGGACACTTCAAATAAGGGCGTGTCTTCATGAACATCAGTCAAAACAGGTACACCAATTTGCGATTTGACCTTTTCAAGAATTGACAACCCTTTTTCAAAACCTGGTCCTCTGTAACTGGAAATAGATGAACGGTTTGCTTTATCAAAAGAGGACTTATAAATGAAAGGGATATTCAATTGACTGCACATTTCCTTTAAGTAACCCGCGGTCTCTAAAGCCAATTCTTCACTTTCAATAACACAGGGACCGGCAATCAAAAATAAAGGCTTATCCAATCCTACTTCAAAACCACATAATCTCATTTTTTGTCCTTTTCTTGATGATGAATACGAGCTGCAAGTACAAACTTCTTAAACAAAGGATGGCTATCTCTTGGATTTGATGTGAATTCAGGGTGAAATTGACAGGCTAAAAACCAGGGGTGATCCGCTAATTCTATCATCTCAACCAGTGAGTTATCTGCCGATCGTCCTGAAATAATTAAGCCGTGTTTTACTAAACTATCCACATACTTGTTATTAACTTCGTATCGATGTCTATGGCGCTCTACAATTTGTGGTTTGCCATAAACCTTTCTTGCCAGAGTACCTTCTGCAAGATGACAGTATTGTCCACCCAAACGCATGGTTCCACCCAAATCAGTATTTTCATCCCTGGTCTGCTTGCTGCCATCAGCATCCATCCACTCACTAATTAAGCCAAGTACTGGATATAGCGTTTCTTTATTAAACTCAGTCGAATTAGCTCCTGTTAAACCGACTACATTTCTGGCAAATTCAATAACGGCTGTTTGCATCCCCAGACATATCCCTAAAAAAGGAACTTTATGTTCCCGAGCGTATTGAATAGCCTTGATTTTGCCTTCCACCCCTCTCTCACCAAAACCACCAGGCACCAGAATAGCATCAACGGATTCAAGCAATAAAGCACCATGTTTTTCTATCAGCTCAGCATCAAAATAGATAATCTCTACTTTTGTTTCAGTATGAATTCCCGCATGTAATAAAGCTTCATTAATCGACTTATAGGCATCATTCAATTCAGTATATTTACCCACCATAGCGATTTTCACTGTCATCGTTTGAACAGCTTGCATATCAACTACTCGTTGCCACTCGCTCAAATCAGCCTGCTTAGCCTCCAAACTTAATTTCTTAACAACAATTTCGTCTAAATACTGTGCATGTAAAATCATAGGTATCTGATAAATACTATTTGCATCTTCAAGAGAAATCACGGCCTCTTTTTCAACATTAGTGAATAATGCGATTTTAGCCCTGTCTGCCATAGATAATGGTTTTTCTGAACGACAAATCAATACATCTGGTTGAATACCAATAGAACGCAATTCTTTTACCGAATGTTGTGTTGGTTTGGTTTTGGTTTCCCCGGAAGTAGCAATATAAGGAACCAAAGTAAGATGAATAAAAATTGCACGTTGTGAACCTAACTCAATACGCATCTGCCTAATTGCTTCAAGAAAAGGGAGCGATTCAATATCACCAACAGTTCCCCCTATTTCAACCATAGCCACATCAAAGGCATCCGCGCCTAATTTGATACAGCGCTTGATTTCATTAGTAATATGAGGAATAACCTGAACCGTTCCCCCTAAATAATCTCCCCGTCTTTCTTTCTTAATTACATTTTCGTAAATTTTTCCCGATGTGAAATTATTACGCTTGGTCATTGTTGTTTTAACAAAACGCTCATAATGTCCCAAATCTAAATCAGTTTCCGCTCCATCATTAGTTACAAAAACCTCACCATGTTGAAAGGGACTCATAGTACCAGGATCAACGTTAATGTAGGGATCAAGCTTTATCAATGTAACGCGAAGACCGCGAGCTTCAAGAATAGCTGCAAGAGATGCGGCTGCTATGCCTTTTCCTAAAGAAGACACAACCCCGCCAGTAATAAAAATATATTTTGTCATTTTTTGACCCCGCTCAAAATGCCGAATCCACCAATTTGGTGCTCAATTTAATTTGCATGTAAACGGGATTCAATTCTATCAAAATGAAAATATAAATAACAGAAATTTGAGCAAAATTAATAGAACTATTGCAATTGTTGCTTAATTGAACGCATAGAAACCGCACAATCTATCGCTTCTCTCCCCTTATGGCCGTGTGTCCCCCCCACTCTTTCCAGAGCTTGTTCATCATTTTCAGTAGTCAATACTCCAAAGATAACCGGGATATTATAATCTAACATAACTCTTTGGCATCCCTGACTGACCTGCTCACAGACGTAATCATAATGAGAAGTTTCACCACGGATAACTGCTCCAAGTGCCACTATGACTTCCACTTGTAGTTTTTTCGCTAGTAATTGCGCAACAAAAGGAATTTCGACTGCGCCAGGAACTTCAACTAAAGTAATGTCATTCGATTTAAAGCCCAGTTCAGTCAATCTATCTAACGCTCCTTGTTTTAATGCAGAAGTTATCAATTCATTAAAAGTACTTACAACTATTGCTATTGGAAACGTGACATTATCACTAACAATTGTTTTTATTTCTCTCATTTTTATCCTAATCAATGGCTAATAAATGCCCCAGCTTTATTTTTTTTGTTTTTAAATAACTATGATTTTCCCTGGAAGGCTCAATTTCTAAAGGAATACGTTGAGTAATCTTCATTCCATAACGCTCAAGAGAAGCGATTTTTAAAGGATTATTGGTTAGCATCCTTAGTGCTTCAACCCCCAAATATTTCAGCATCTGGTAAGCTACAGCGTAATCTCTATCATCAGCAGGTAATCCTAATTTCAGATTGGCTTCAACTGTATCCAGCCCCTGCTCTTCTTGCAAAGCATACGCTTTTAATTTGTTTGCCAAACCTATTCCACGGCCTTCCTGACGCAAATAAATTAATATGCCCCCCTCTGCTCCTATCTGGGATAAAGACAGCTCCAGTTGCTTTCCGCAATCACATTTTCTGGAACCAAAAACATCACCCGTAATGCACTCGGAATGAATGCGGACTAATGGCACTTGATTACCATACAAAGGCGGTTTAACCAAAGCAAAATGTTCAGCAGAATCCATCTGATTCTCAAAAACAGTCATAGTAAAAACACCATTTCCCTCCAAAGGAATCCGAGTGGTTGCAACGGCATGAACAAGATTTTCATGACGAATTCGGTAGTGAATTAAATCTTTAATAGTGACCAAAGGTATTTGATGTTTTTTTGAAAAAAGAGCTAATTCATCGCGTCTGCTCATTGTTCCATCTTCATTAATGATTTCACAAATCACTGCGGCTGGGGTCAATCCGGCAAGTTTTACCAAATCAACACTGCCTTCTGTTTGGCCTGGTCTTTCTAAAACTCCCTTTTTTCTGGCTCTTAAAGGAAAAACATGCCCAGGCGAAATGATATCAGATGGTCCACTTTGTGGATCAATAGCCACTTGGATTGTTCGAGCTCTGTCTCTTGCTGAGATACCGGTGGAAACGCCGTTAGCCGCCTCAATCGAAACAGTAAATGCAGTTCCATATGGCGATTTGTTATGCCGCGCCATCATAGGCAATTGGAGCTTGTCTATCAACTCTTCTGCCATAGGCAAACAAATTAAACCACAACCAAAACGAGACATAAAATTAATGGCTTCGGGAGTGGCGTGCTCAGCAGCAATGACCAAGTCACCCTCATTTTCTCTATCTTCATCATCCATTAGAATAATCATTTTACCGGCTTTAAGCGTCGCTATTGCCTCTTCTATTGTTGCTAATGAATGTTTCATGACACTACCTCATGGTTCAATTTCCCGATGGTTTGAAGCTGATGGGCCACAATACGGGTAAGATAATCAAATTCAATATTGACTTGCTGTCCCACTGTTAACGAACCGAGATTAGTCATTAAAAGTGTATGTGGTACCAGCATAAGTCCAATGGTTTGTTCTGACACAGTATTAATAGTCAAACTTACGCCATTTACTGTGATGCTACCTTTGGGTATCAGATAACACTTGTGTTCTGGAATAAAACCCTCCAAATCCATTGCTATAAATTCATTAACAGCCTGAATGGATTTAACTTTAACCTTGGTATCTACGTGCCCCGATACATAATGACCGCCAAAGCGGGTTGATGCCAGCATAGCTCTTTCAAGATTAACAATGTCGCCAGATGATAATTTTGACAGTGTGGTAACCTGCAGGGTTTCAGGTGAAATATCAAAACACAAATCAGGCAAGTCGGATGGTAACAGGGTTAAACAAACTCCATTTACAGCGATGCTCTCACCGGGTTTCAAATCCTGATAACTTGAAGAAACGACTAAACGACTAGAATTTTCTCCTTGCCTGTTCACTAATACTTTGCCTGTATTTTCTATCAATCCGGTAAACACTCATCCTCCTGCCAATCCAAACATACTATCATATTGTCACCCATAGCATTCCAACTCACCGTATGAGCTTTTTCAAAAATCCCCTGTTGTTGATAAGCTGATATAGCCTGATCTCCTAAACTGCGGGGAACTAAATACAAATAAGTTCTATGCACCAATCCCTTACTATGTAACGCAGAAAAAATGGCCCCACCCGCTTCAACCCATACGTCATGGTATCCCAGTTGACCAAGGTGAGTTATTATTGCGTCCAAATCCATCAATCTATTATGCAAAGGCATCGCATAATGAGTGCTGTTAGGGTAAGTCTTCGCCTGATTTGCTTGTGCTTGATGATAAATATGACAATGTTTTGCTGTCGAAAAAATGATTGCGTCATCGGACAAACTTAAATCGCGATCAATAATGGCAACTGGTTTTGCTACCACCCCACTATCTAGTCTGGCGTTCATTCTTGGATTATCCATTTGAACAGTTTTGGCGCTTGTTAATATTACATCGCTGGCAGCACGCATTTGATGAGTGAATTTTTCGCATAATCCATTGGACAAAACCAGCCGCTCCCCCTTAGATCTTCCAATTTTACCATCAAAAGTTTGTGCTATTTTAACCGTGACTCTTGGTTTATGAGTCACTGTCCAATAGGCATAGCTTTTATAGAATTCATCGATTACAGTTATAGGGATATGTCTGACTTGTATTCCATGTTCTCGTAATTTTGCAGAAGAATTACTTTTGGCAACAATGGGATTAGGATCAAAATAGGAAAAAATAACTTCTTCTATACCATGACTAATAATAGCATCAACACAAGGGGGGGTTTTACCCCAGTGATTACAAGGTTCCAGCGTAACATAGAGCTTCACCCCTGGTGTTTTGGGTGGAATTTGTGATAACAATAATTGTTCTGCATGCGGTGTACCTGCACCTCTATGCCATGCCTGTGCTATAATATTACCATTTTGCACAGCAACCGCCCCAACGCTGGGATTGGGGGCACAAAAGCCTCTCCCCAGTTTGGCTTGTTCAAGTGCTGCAAGCAGGAACTGTTCGTGCATAGATTAACCACCTTCTTAATGTGGTCGAATGATAACAAATTATTCAATTATTGAGTAGCCTAATGATTAAATTGAATTTAAATTATAAGTTAACCAGGAAAAACATCTTACCTAAATTATTTCACTGGGGCTTGGTGGTTATATTCTTTTTTTTAGCATCAACAACTCATGCCGGCAGTCTTTCACCCTATACCACCAAAGAACTGGAGCAATTAGAAAAAGAATTTATTCAACTTATTAATCAATCGGACAGCGTAGAGCGCAATCCTTTGGCTAGTCAATACATCAACTACATCGGTAAAAAACTGGCACATTATGGCCGTATCAAAACACCTTATTTCTTTATTGTTAAATCCAAAGAAATCAATGCTTTTGCTGGTCCAGGAGGTTATATAGGCATTAATACCCAACTTATTTTAACAACCAGCAATGAAAGTGAACTGGCTGCAGTAATGGCTCACGAAATTGCCCATGTTCGCTTACATCATCTTTACAGCATTATAGAGCATCAAAAACAGATGCGTGTCCCATTATTAGCATCTATTCTGGCGTCTGCGGCATTAGGTGTCTTGAATCCAACGGTTGGAATGGGGGCCATGATGGCATCCGTTTCAGGATTTTCCCAGGATAACATCAATTTTACACGTTCAAAGGAAAAAGAAGCCGACAGAATTGGTATTGATATGCTTATTAAAGCAGGATTCAATCCTCAAGGCATGGCTGCATTTTTTAATAAAATGCAGGAAAATTCCCGTTATTATTACACTGCCAATATTCCAGCGATACTGCGAACTCACCCTTTGGATGCTGACAGGATTGCCGAGGCTGAAAACAGAACCAGCCGTTTGCCTAAAAAACATTATACTGATTCTTTGGACTATGCCTTATTTAAAGAATTAATCAGGGTTTCTGTCGCATCGAACAATAAACAAATTCTTGATTATTATGAACATCATTGTCATAAAAAAAATCCTGCCACTGCTTGCCAATATGGGTACGTACTCGCTTTGTTAAATAATAACAACTTCCAGAAAGCAGCGGAAAAATTAAATTCTTTACTGCTCCAGGATAATGGTAATCTCAATTTTCAAATTGCTATGGCTCAGGCCGAATTAGGTTTATCACAATATCAATCTGCACTGGCCCGTCTTGCTGAATTACAAAATAATTTTCCTGACAATTATGCCGCTCTGATGGCTTATGCCCAAGGATTGTTAACCGCAAATAAACCTGAAAAAGCTACAGCCGTTCTTCTTAAGGGCAGTAGACAATACAAGGAAGACTTGCCGCTTTGCCGGGAATTGGCAAGAGCTCAAGCGGAATCTCATCAGAAAAGTTATGCCTATTTTACTCAAGCACAATGCTTACTACTTGAGGGACAAAAAAGAGGAGCCATTGCCCAATTAAAAGTAGCGCAGAAGCTGGCTAGAAAAGATGCTTATTTATCTGCAAGAATTTCAGCAAAAATTGATGAAATAAAATTTATGGTTGAAAATTAGTCAGAATGAGAATGAGAATGAGAATGAGATGGAAATGAGTATTAGTGACATCTAACTTGAAATAGCTCATGACCAGATGGGAAATTACAATAAATATCATTATAATTTCCCAATCGATCTGTCTTATTAAATTACTTTACAGCAACTTCTTTCCACCAACTGGTTTTGGTTTCTGCAACCCAATCGGCATTTCTTAAATTTTTAACAAACAAAGCAGTTTCCTCAGGGCTTGAATGCTTGGAGTCAAGTTTTATACACCAATCCCAGTCCCCAGAGGTAGACCAAAGACTTTGAACACCGTTCATCTTTGCTATCGCAGCAGAATCTGACCATGCATTTTTAGTTTTTAAAAAAACAACACTATTCCATGAGTTCATTGTTTCTTCCTTAATTTTAATCAATTATATTTTTTCGCTTTGAACAAGAGTTCATTGCGTTATATAAATTTATACCATGAATTGACAGATTTCAAACACAGATGAAAAACAATTCTATTAGACCTTGCATAACCTGATTATTTTGTTTTAGGGCAAGGCGCAAACGTTTTAAGAAGCGGAGTTTACATGCTGTAAGTGAACAAAGCAGAAACGTTTTATGCAAGAGGTCTATTTTATCCCTTGAAAATCTTCATAGCTAAGACCTAATCAAGGCCCAGTTTTTTTAATCGATAACGGAGAGTGCGGAAGCTGACACCTAATAGTTGTGCAGCGGCTGTCCTGTTCCATTTTGTTTTCTCAAGAGCATCTAGAATTAATTCCTTTTCCTGATCCTGAAGATAACCATTTAAGTTAGTTGACACTGGGGATGCAGCAACAACTGGGGTTATTGTCGTTCTAGGCAAATGTAAATCGCCTGGTTCTATGATCTCTTCCTCACACATAGCCATGGCACGCTCGAGGATATTCTCCAATTCTCTGACATTCCCTGGAAAATGATAATGACTCAATATTTCAAAACAGGCTGGATTGATTTTGACCAGGCTTCTATTTTGATTTTTAGATAATTTTTTTAATATCGCCTCCGTCAGGCAAGGAATATCAGAAAGTCTTTCCATTAAAGTTGGGACACGCAATTCAATCACATTAATTCGATAATACAAATCTTGACGAAACTTCCCTGCATTGATTTCCTCAATCAAACTTTTATGGCTCGCACTTAGAATGCGTACATCCACCGGAATTTCATATAACTCACCTATTGGTTTAATTGCCTTCTCTTGAATTGCACGTAGTAATTTAACCTGCATGGCGAGAGGAAGCTCGGCGATTTCATCAAGAAACAAAGTGCCACCATGAGCCGCAACAAATAACCCTGTTTTATCAGAAATCGCTCCTGTAAAGCTCCCTTTTTTATGGCCAAAAAACTCTGATTCCATCAACTCACCAGGTATAGCACCACAATTTACAGGAATAAATGGCTTATCTTTTCTGGGACCATTAGCATGAATCAGCTGAGCAACAAGTTCTTTCCCAACACCTGAATCACCTTGAATAAAAACCGGTGCCTGACTGCGAGCTAATTTATGGATGCTTTCACGAAGTTGTTGCATTACCAAACTCTCACCAACCAATAAACCTTCATCAGGATTTTCGGTAGACGGATTTTGCATGGATAATGCGGTCTTGACTAGATCTCTAAGCATCTTTAAGTCTACGGGTTTGGATACATAATCAAATGCCCCAGCCTTTAAAGTATTGACCGCACCCTCGACATTTCCATAAGCGGTAATGACAGCAACTGGCAACTGTGGTTTGTATTTCTGAATGAATTTAACAATTTCTATACCATCTCCATCAGGCAAACGCATGTCGGTTAAAACCAAAGAATAATAATTTTGTTTTATATGTTCTAAGCCCTGCTTAAAATCAGACACCGCATCGCAAGCTAAGCCCATGCGCGATAAAGTAAGAGTTAATAACTCTCTTATGTCTGGTTCGTCATCTATAACGAGCACTTTGCTTTTAGTCATATTAAAAGTTCATCCGATGGATTAACAGTGATCGCAAAACAACTTCCCTTATTTGATTTTATCAAATTTAGCCTGGCTTGATTAATTTCGCATAAATCTCTGGCAATAAACAGCCCCATCCCAGTGCCACCTCGCAAGGTGGTAAAAAATGGTTCAAAGATGTTGTCTCTGTGCTCAGGAGGTACACCCGGTCCAGAATCGCATACCGTCAAAATTATTTTATTCGAAGAAGATTTGGCTGCAATGACTATATTCACATTACCCTCATGATCTTTTCCATGTTGAATAGCATTTTCGCACAATATAACTAAAATCTGCTCCAGTTGACTTTTATCAAAAACAACCGATAACGGCTTATTGACAGGTAATTTTATTGTAAGATTACAGGGATTATTGTGAGTAAAATCCTGTTTAAAATGTTCTAAAAATGTTACAAGTTCATTAACCTGTGGTTGAGATTTCTGCCGCCTTGAAAGCTGCAATACATTTTTAATCACCCTGTTCATTCGCTCACAATTGTTCATGATTAATTGTTTTAAACGAGTATTCTCTTCGTTTAAATTCTCATTATCTCCAAACAATTGAATAGCATGAGCAATCGCCCCCAAGGGATTACGCAATTCATGAGCGATACTTGCCGAAAAACGACCTAAAGCAGCTAATTTGAGTTGTTGTGCTTGTTGAGCGATATCCGTCATGTCTTCCAGAATAATGAGTACTTCAGACTTATTCCCGACAGAGGTAGAAAAAAAATGAACCCTAAGATAAGGATCTTCAATAATAGTTTGGGCCATACGTTCGTTCTTCGTTGTTTTTAATAGAAAATCATCAAATTTGGATACAAGTGAATCAGACAACTGATCCAATTTTTGAATTGCATGATGTTTACTTACATTAAAAAATTGGCGGGCAGCAGTGTTCATCAATCGAATCCGCTTCCCTTCAGCAACATAAATAATGCCTGAATGCAATCGTTCAACAATATATTCATTAAGTCTTTGCATTCCTGCTAATTCGTGACTACGATGTCTGGCCAGATTCTCCGACATTCTGACCCAATTGGATAAGTACCAAGCAGTGATAGCGGTAGCAAAAAAACCAGCCCCATAGATTCCACTATAAAAAAAAGTGCTTAAGTCTTTTTGATTATAAATAAAAAATTGCAACACATTGCCGCATAGCAATAAACAACTGGCTAGTGATGCAAAATAGATGGCCAATCGGCCAGGAACTAAAATACTTAAAGCAGCAATAGTTACATTTAATAATATTCCATAACCGGATTCCAAATTACCAATGATACCTAGCATGCTGGAAATGGCTATAACATCAATCGTACCCGATAAAAACACCTGCTTATCAAAACTTAAAATTTTTCTATGTCCAAAATAAAGGAAAATTAATGCCAATATTAAATAGGAAAAAGCAATGCATAGAAATAATAAAGGATAATACTTATTGATATAACTAAAGTAATAGATGCCTAAAAATAGAAAAATACTTACTATTCTGTAAATATTATAAACTAACAATATTCGCCATTGTCTTATTTTCGGATTATTGATTTGGCGAGTAGCAGACATCCTTTTCTAATCCATTAGATTATTCAGCTTATTTTAATTATATACCCATACTTGATCATTTTGCGCAATACCTCAACTAAGGCACATTGGCAATGCTCACTAATATTTCCATAATTTATTTTCATTCCATATGGTTAGTGCATCCTGAGACCCACTGTCCTTGGCCTTTCCAATCCAGTATTTTGCTTTAGCCAAATCTTTATTAACACCCATGCCATCAAGATACATAATACCCAGATTGATTTGTGCCAAATCCAGTCCCTGTTCAGCGGCCTTTTGATACCAAAACATGGCCTTCTTAAAATCTCTTTTTACTCCTTCGCCTCGTATATACATAACTGCCAAATTGTTTTGTGCCAAATCCAATCCTTTTTCAGCTGCTTTTTGGTACCATTTAATGGCTTGTTTATTGTCTTTCTTTATTCCCAATCCCTTCATATACATAACAGCCAGATTATGTTGTGCCAAAGGCAATCCTTGTTCTGCCGCTCTCTTGAACCACAAGACTGCCTCATGAAAATTAACTGGCAATCCATGACCTTTCATATACATTAAACCCAGGTTATTTTGGGCTTCGGCAAATCCTTGATCTGCCGCTTTTTTAAACCATGAATAAGCCTTTTTGTAGTCTTGCAAATCGCCATCATTGGAATACAGAACACCTAAATTATTTTGAGCCAGAGTAAACCCGCTCTCTGCAGCCTTTTCGTACCAATAAATAGCCTTTTTCATATCTTTTTCTGTACCAATTCCTTGTTCATAAATATACCCAAGATTATTTTGAGCTTTTTCCCCACCTTGTGCCGCTGCTTTTTCATACCAATATATTGCTTTCTTGCCATCTTGAATGGAAGGATCACCAGTCATATACAATACACCAAGGTTAGTTTGAGCAATCAGTGAGCCTTCATTTGCTGCTCTGGTATACCAACTAATAGCTGCTTTTAAATCTCTTGGAACCTCTTCGCCTCGCTCATAAAGAACACCAAGATTATTTTGAGCATCAAGATCTCCTTGCTCTGCTGCTTTGATATACCAGTGAATCGCCTTCTTGATATCTTTTGGTATACCATTGCCATACATGTACATAACGGCAAGGTTATATTGTCCGTCCGAATTTCCACCTGCTGCAGCCTTTTGATACCAGAGAAAAGCCTGGTTCAGATCTTTTTTAACACCCAAGCCATTTTCATATAGAATTCCTATATTATTTTGACCAATTGCCAAACCCTGTTCCGAAGCCTTCTTAAACCAATGCATTGCTTGCTGACTGTTTTGGGGCACCCCTTCTCCTTTAAGATACAATACACCGAGATTATTTTGTGCCTCAGCGTGTCCTTGATCTGCAGCTTTCTGATACCAATAAATCGCTTTCTTTAAATCTTTATTTACTCCATCGCCCTTTTCATATTTGAGCCCTAATTCAAACTGTGCTTGAGCATCACCCTGTTCCGCCTTATCCTCTGTATTGAATTGTTTTTGTGAACTACGATAGGTATCAACATCCAGCGCTGATAAAGGGGAAGTTAGAAGTAATAAGAAAAAGCCTGCAACAACCAATTGTTTCATCATACCTCCCTGCAATAATTGTTCAATTATAGCACAATTGATGATGAATAAACATTGACGCTCTGGTGCCACACAAGCAAAGTGCATCTATTAGGAGTAAGATGTAATAAGGAAATGTTGCTATCCCGCATTACAGACTTCTCGTAATACAGGATAGCTTGCAATTAGAAAGTAATTTTCATCTCATCATCAGATTCAGAGAGGTTTTCTAATTTTAAATCAAAGGATTGTACCCAATCCAAGGTCTTGTTAATCAGTTCAACACAGCTTGAGTGCTCTCCATAACGCCCTGCAATTCTCGGTTTATATTGAGAAAAATCTTTATATACCGATTGGAGAGTAGCAATCATATAGCCTTCAACATATTCTTTGTCATCAAACATGGGAGATTGACGATTTAAATTATCGACAATATTTTTGGCCGCTTGAGCATAGTTTACAAGGAGTTGATAGTAATTGGGCTGCTGTTCACTAAAAAATCCTTTGGCGCCAAATAATTGCCTTATTTGAACATCAGCAGACACTGCAATTTTATTCCACATTGTATTATAACGTTCTTCAAAGTCAGAATCTTGAAATCTCATATTAATTCACCATGTACAAAAACATGGCATATAATACTAAAAATTTATTATGTGAAGATTAAGAGCAACCTAATTTAACCATTACTCTTCTTGGGCCCCAATGACCAACTTCTCCCTTAAATACTCCTGCAATTTGCGTACGACAATTTAAGCAATGTCCAGTATCATCCACCCGATAATCCAATATTCGATACCAATCCCTTACAATCACGGGTAATTTACAATGAGGACAATAAGTGCTGCTGCCGGTTGTATCGTGAACATTTCCCGTATATACATAATGTAAACCTGTCTTGATTGCGATTTCTCTGGCTCTTTGTAAAGTTGAAAATGGAGTCGGAGCTTTATCCATCATTTTCCAATCTGGATGAAACGCCGTGAAGTGTAAAGGAACATCAGGCCCCAGGTTAGTCATAATCCATTCAGACATCCTCTCAAGCTCGGCATCCGAATCATTTTCTTCTGGAATCACCAAATTAGTAATTTCAAACCATACACTGGTTTCTTTCTTCAAATAGACAAGCGTATCCAGGACAGGTTGTAAATGAGAACCGGTGATTTTATAATAAAAATCTTCACTAAAGGATTTTAAATCGATGTTGGCAGCATCCATGTAAGTATAAAGCTCCTTACGCGGATCAGGGTTAATATACCCTGCAGAAACCGCTACAGAATAAATGCCAAGCTTATGACATTCCTTTGCAACATCAATAGCATATTCCATAAAAATTACCGGATCATTATATGTATATGCCACACTTAGGCAGTCCAGACTTTGAGCGGCCTTTGCAATATCTTCCGGCATGGCAGTATCCGCCAATGTATCAATATCCCTGGATTTGCTAATATCCCAATTCTGGCAAAACTTACAAGCCAGATTACATCCTGCGGTTCCGAAAGATAATACAGGACTACCCGGCAAAAAGTGATTCAAAGGCTTTTTTTCAATAGGATCTATGCAATAACCACTGGATCGTCCATAGGTAGTCAATTTTATTTGATTATCAAGATTGGCACGAACAAAACACAAACCTCGCTGCCCTTCACGCAATTTACAATTACGAGGACAAACATCACATTGTATACGCCCATCTTCCAGCTTATGCCAGTATTTGGTTGGAATAGTATCAAACATCAAATAGCTCACAATCAACTCTTGGTCTATATTTATAAGTATAGTATCTGCAGTTGTTCCGGAGTGTTGTTGTGAGCGTCCGTCAACCAGCCGTAGCAGGCTATTTTTATCCCGACGATCCCCTGATTTTAAAACAAACCGTATTAAATTTGCTGGACAAAGCGCCAATTCACAAGCCTGCTCCAAAAGCCATAATGGTTCCGCACGCTGGTTATGTCTATTCAGGGCCTGTAGCAGCTTCTGCTTATGCTTCTTTGCGCGATAAGAAAGATGCCATCAATAAAATTATAATATTAGGCCCTGCGCATAGATTGTATTTCAAAGGTATAGCCTATGACCCTGTCGATAAATTTGCTACACCTTTAGGAGAAATTGAACAAGATAAAGAGTTACTAACTCAAATTATAGATCTACCCTATGTCTATTCACTCCCTGAAGCTCACCAAAACGAACATTGTCTGGAAGTACAATTGCCTTTCTGCCAAATGATATTCTCCAAATTTAAAATACTTCCTTTAGTTGTTGGAGAATCAAATCCCCAAGACGTAGCTCGTCTAATAGCGCGAATATGGGGTGGTGATGATACCCTCCTGATTATCAGCTCTGATTTAAGTCATTATCTTCCTTACCACATAGCTCAAAGAGAAGATAAAAAGACTTGTCTTTCCATAGATACTTTAAATAGTGAAGAAATACTTCACGATGCCGCTTGCGGTTATTTTCCACTGCGTGGCTTCCTATATTTTGCTCGCCAAAATCATATTTACAGTCGTCTGCTCGATTTACGCAACTCAGGCGATACGGCTGGGGATAAAGAACGAGTAGTAGGGTATGCCGCTTATCACTTCTACCAAAAACTTAATTTTTCAGAACATTGCGCAGATGAATTGAAGTACATCGCGAAAGAAACAATACGATTACAAACAGAAGAAAATAAAGCATTAACTATTAATTACAATGATTATAATCAATTATTGCAGATACGAATCCCCACCTTCATTACAATAAAAAAGAATGGCATGCTAAGAGGTTGCATGGGAAGCCTCTTAGCTAAAGAGCCATTAGCTGATAACGTCGTCTACAATTCCATTCGGGCAGCAATTGCTGATCCACGCTTCCCTCAAATTAAACCATCCGAGCTAAAAGAT
The DNA here is from genome assembly GCF_900637585.1 of Legionella pneumophila subsp. pascullei. Lineage (NCBI taxonomy): Bacteria > Pseudomonadati > Pseudomonadota > Gammaproteobacteria > Legionellales > Legionellaceae > Legionella > Legionella pneumophila. The sequence goes on along the minus strand of NZ_LR134380.1, from coordinate 1,349,438 downwards.
CTGTCACTAACTATTTCATTAATTAAACCATTATCTCCTTTACACTTTACCAGTGAAGAAGAGCTCAAATCACAATTGCAAATTGGTATCGATGGTTTAGTGTTAATTTATGGTTCCTATCAAGCCACATTTTTACCATCCGTATGGGAATCTATTAAAACAAAGGATGAATTTATTAATCATTTAAAATTAAAAATGGGGCTTTCAGAAAATTTCTGGTCTTCAGAAATGAGAGCTCTTCGCTATTCAACAGAAATAATAAAGTGAAAAACTCATTTACAATGCTCAAATAGAAATTCAGCCAAAAATATTATTTTTATAAAGCCCTGATTCAAAATATTTTTAACGAGACCAGCAGGCTCACATTAACAGGACATAAAATTAGCAATTTTGCCAATAATAGGCATATTTTATGCTAGTTTTAAAATACAGGAATTTTGAGATACAAAAAATGGATAATTCATTTGTATTCAATGAAACCACTCTAAAACGTGTGCCCCATTTTTTAGTATTAATTATTATTTTACTGTTAGGTCTACCCTACATAGGTTTAAACTGGGGTTTAGATTTTAGTAATTTGGCAATTACAATAAATAATGGCAATATAGCCGGGTCTCAACTCATAGAGTCTCAAATTCGAGGTTACTTCAGACAAACTCTCTTACAATGGTCAGGATTTTCTCTTGCTGCAGTGACTGTCTTATTAGCATTTACTCAATATCGATTGAGTAATGATAAAATTGCTTTAATCATTGGTCTTGCCATTCTATTCTCTGGCTCCATTGAAGCACTTCATACCTTGGTTATTGATGGCTTAGCCTTGGAAGCAGCGGATAAGAATAACCTGGATGCCTTAATTTGGGTTTTTTCAAACAGTGTTAGTGGCTTAATTCTAATTATCGGACTTTCTTTACTGGTCCATGCAAACGATAATAAACCCGTACGATTGCTGACTTTTATTCTACTGACTACTTTTTTGGTATTAGCTGCTATCACAGTCATTTATTATGCCGCTGTAATAATTCAAATTCCCGATATGTGGCTTTATGATTCATATGTTTCCAGGCCTTTTGAACTCATATCTGTCTTTATCTATCTTATGCTGATGATTATTGTTTACCCGAAGACCTATGCGTCTTACCCGACTATTTTATCTGATTCTGTATTCTATATGTCGCTTACCCAAGTCGTATTGGCTATCTACATCATGTTATTATCAACCACTCCTTATGACAGTGCCTTTAATATCGCTTATTTTCTCAAAGTGGTTGTTTATTTCATCCCTTGCACCTGTTTTGTAATTAATTACGTTTTTTCTTATTCGGCAGTACTGGAAGGGCAAAAAAACTTAAAAATAAAACAAGAAGAATTAAAATATATGGCGTCTCATGATCCTCTGACCAATCTATTTAATCGTAGGGAATTTGAAGAATTGCTTGATAAATCCATTGCCAATGCCCAAAGAAACAACTCTTCACTGGCTTTACTGCTCATTGATTTAGATAATTTCAAGGCAATAAATGACACATTTGGTCATTTTCATGGCGATGAACTTTTAAAACAATTCGCCAATCGATTGGTTTTACTAGTTCGAAAGGGTGATCTTTTATCCCGGGTAGGTGGAGATGAATTTACCTTGATCTCTCTAAACATAGAGTCGCCCTCAAGTGCACGCCATTTGGCAGAACGAATTTTAAATGAATTAAACAGTCCCTACACTATCAATGGCAAATTGATCACCGTAACAGTCAGCATAGGTATATCTATTTTTCCTGGCGATGGGAATACTACAGAAGATCTATTAAGAAAAGCGGACTTGGCCATGTATAAAGCAAAAAACTCCGGTAAAAATACGTATCAATTTTATACTGAACAACTAGGTTACTCACAACATAGGGAATCCGAGTTGGAATCTCATCTTCGAAAAGCGTTACAAAATGATGAATTTGAACTGTATTATCAACCCAAGTTTAACCTGATTAATATGGAGATTATTGGTGCAGAAATTCTTTTACGCTGGAATAATGAAGCCTTGGGAAATGTGTCTCCAAATGAGTTTATACCTGTAGCTGAAAACACGGGATTAATAACAGAACTGAGTCAATGGGTATTACAAAAATCCTGTGCACAATTAATGCGCTGGGCTAATCAATACAACAAGATGCTTTCCTTTTCCATTAATATTTCTCCTGTGCAATTAACAAATCCACAATTTCCTAAAATTCTTGAAAAAATATTACAAGAATATCAATACCCTGCAGAATATCTTGAACTCGAAATTACTGAAAATGCTTTAATGGGTGATCAAGATGAAATCTCTGAAATGCTTCATGTAATTTCTGGCTTGGGAATAAAGCTGTCATTGGATGATTTTGGCAAAGAATACTCCTCTCTTAACAGACTAAAAACTCTCCCCATTGACAGCTTAAAAATTGATAAAACCTTTATCTCTGATATATATAACGAACATGAAAAAGTAGTCATCATAGACATCATTATTAAATTAGCTAATGAGTTGGGAATGAGTATTGTTGCTGAGGGTATTGAAACCATACCTCAATTAAAATATCTTGTGTCAAGAAAATGTCATTTTGGACAAGGTTTCCTCCTGAGCAAACCCTTGACTGCAGATGAGTTCACTTCAATGGCTTATACCAAGTTCGGGAAAACCAAATCTAACGCAAAAGCAATTTCATTAATCAACAATAACAGACTTTGATTAGAACCATGTACTGGCTCTTTGAGAGTGAATTTCGTATAAACACTATGCATTTATTTTACTTGATATCGTTCATTGAGAGATATAAAAGGCATTTCTTTGCCTTTTATATCGAATTCATATTTATTAATCACGAAAATTTTCATACTGCAAAGGCAATTCAATATTTGATTTTTTTAATAAAGCAATGGTTTCCTGAAGATCATCTCGCTTTTTTCCACTCACTCTCACTTTATCTCCCTGAATAGAGGTTTGAACTTTGGCTTTGGTGTCTTTAATGTACTTCACTATCTCTTTAGCAGTAGGTTGGTCAATGCCTTGTTTAAAAGTCATAGTAAGAGTATAGAACTTTCCACTATGAACAGGTTCCTCTTCTATATCCACTCCTGAGGTACTGACGTTACGTTTGGAACAATGATTCCTAAATAAATCTTCAAGCTGACGCACCTGAAAATCTGATTCAGAACGTAAAGTAACAGTAAGATCTTTCAGCTCGATAGTAGCCTCTACTCCACGAAAATCAAATCTTGTGCTCACTTCACGAACCGCATTATCTACTGCATTACGCAAATCCACTTCATTCATTTTAGAAACGATATCAAAAGAAGGCATAAACAATCCGTTAAAATTAAAATTGTAATTTATCAAAAAACAGGAGCAGGTGAAAGAAACGGCACATCCATTTTCTTTCTTGCAAGAATTCAAGTTGTTTTAAAATAAAACAATTGATTAACTATTGCATAATTCCTTAAACAGTGTTATCAAATAAATTGGAAGAAAAATTACCCAGTTGGTTATGGATATTATTAATCGGCAGCAAAAAAAGCTATTGCTAATCTAGTGTTAATCTGGAATTACCTTAAGTTTTTTTTTGCTTTCTCAAGGAGTGAGAAGTATGGGAAAGGAAAAGAGAGAGCTTGAAGCTTCATATATACCGTTACCTAAAAAAGGACGCTTTTGGATTCATTCTGAAAGTTGCTACACAGAGGAAGAGTTAAACTTCAGAGAGTGGATTTTAAAAATTCGTTCCAATTCAGGGATTCATCCGGATTATCTTAATAATCCCAGCTCCTGGTTTGCCAGCGACGATCAAGCATTGGTTAATCTTTATGAACATGCCTGGTTTTATTCAAATGCCTACAAGCCAAGACATGTGTTAAGCCTCGATGATTTCCATGTCCAACCCATTGATAATCAGCGCCTCCAATGGCCACAACTTTATGACTTAATGCAAAAAGTGGGTGACTATCTTTTATTAAGGAATAGAGAGCTACCTCCAGAACATTTAAACCAACCCATGAATTTTGTTCTTCTTGATGTAAACAATATCTTAAAAGGGCTAAGTCAGAACAACAATATACAACAAGTAAAAGATCAACTTGAGTCAGTCACTCGCTACCTGCGTACTATTGAAAAAAATATTTCGCCTCTGGTTGGATCGGACCGATTATTTTTAGCCAATTTTCGCAAAGCAGTGGATAATAAAATTCATCCACATCTGGATCATATGCTGGAAACACAACTTCTTAGAGATAAACTGGGAGAGCTATCAAAAGACATCAGAAAATTATCCAGTGAACGAAATAGAATCTTGCATTATGCTCTGAATGCCAATCCAGTCAATCCCCACTCCTATGAATTTGAACTGGATAAAATCAGTGACTCCGCTTCCTATCCAACCCAAGCAGCCAAACATTGTGCACAAAAATCAAATGAATTAGTTGCAGATCCCCTGCCAATACTTCATTTGACTAAAGAGCAATTAAGTGATTGCCCTCACTTCAAATTAATCACCATGAAAGATGAGATCCTTGATCATTATGCCAAAGCAGTCTCTGATCTTAACGAGTTGGAACGATTTCAGAAGGTCATCCAGGAAATCATGGATCTTCTGGGGCAGGCTGGTGAAGTCTATACTGTTCATCAATTCAAACATCAAATGCAATCTCTTCTGACACAAATTGATAGTTTTATTGACTCATCGTCAGAACATATTGATGAAATAATTGATGCGAACACTCAAGCCTATCATAAAGCAATACAAGAGGAACAAAATTTATCCTTCTGGAAAAATTGGCTTACTAATGAAAAAGAGAAACTAAAGATTTTTATTAAAAATCAGGACACACTCTCTCAATTTCCATCCAGCTCTTCTGACCTCAAAAAAACGAATAAGGCTTTAAAAAGCCGGGTCAATGAAGTCGTTAGCCATTTAAATCAACCTAAATTAAAAGAAACATCCTTTGAAGCAATAGCCGGACAAACTCAAGCGCTTAATAAATTGATGTTGTCCATGCATGATTGGATGAAAATCCAACACGAATTGAAAGGACTCCCACTTCCTCAACCACCTGAGCCACTCAAGTTAGTACCTAGCCCTATACCAACAGTTGATCTATTCACTTCCGCCCCCCCCTCACCCAATGCTTACAAACCTCTGTTCGCCACCCTGCCTGGCAATACAACTACTCCTTGTTCACCTGATAATAATCAATGCACAACCCAGCCCAGTTCACCCACACAAAATTCTATAGGCTATTTGGGATTAATCGCACTGATACCCATCGGCGTTATCGCCTTATATTTGGTTATTCAATGGATGAATAAAAAGGAAGCTCAAGCACCGGTGTCTGGCACGGAAGAAGAGTTCAATAATATAAAAGAAAAATTTGAAGACCTATTAGCCGAACTTAAAGGCTTCGAGCATCAAGAAGAGATTGATCTATCAGATGACTATTATTTCATTATCCAAGATTATGAGAATTTAATAAAAAAAGCAAAATCAAACCATTATGATGTAGAAGCATTACAAGATACTTATCATGAATTAGAAGATCTCTATGAAGAGCATTGTAACCCCAACAAGGAGTCACTGGAATTTTAACTCCATTTTAAATATCATATTTCATATTGCCCTCAATCTACCTCAGGGGCAATAAGTTTTATCTTAACTATATGTTTTATATAAAAATTGACAATCAGTTGAGGATAAGAATTCATTTAACTTTATTAAGTTGCAGCCTGCAATCAAAGGAATTTTTTCGATACTGGTCATATTTTGTTGAGGAAGCCAAGGATTATCAATGACCATATTTGAAGAAATCATATGGGTAGCGACATATCTAAAAAATCCTGCCATTTGATTTTTTTTCGCAATATTGACATGAGTCGATGATCTTTTTCTGTCAACTATATCTCTGTCTTCCTTTCTGGTGTAATTGTCATTTATTTGGTTGGATTGCAAATAAATTTTAAGTTTTTCTGTTTGATTCCTTAAACAGGATAAATATTCACCAGCAAAAATTCCTTCGACAATAATGATATCAGCAGGAATAATCTTCATTTGCCCATTCAATACCCTGTCACTACTTGCCATATCATAGGTTGGTCTGAATATGGTTTTACCAGCCTCTAAATCCTGCAAATGCTGTTGAATTAACGTTTGTTCCAGGGCTTCAGGCACATCAAAATTCTTTGGCTTATCCGGATATATCATACTTTTGGGCAAGTAATAATGATCCAGATTCAATATCGCAACCGTTAAATGTTGCGCTTCTGCTATTGATTTAATTTCTTCTGAAACAGTCGTTTTGCCGGTCCCTGTTCCTCCAATGACAAAAATAAATTTGGACACGTAATTTTCTCTCGCAATAAAAAAAGCATTATAATTATTGAGTAACAACTTACGATAGAAGCATCTTTTGTAATTAATCCTGATTGAAGGCAACTCAGATAAACTCTCAAAGCAAGTTAATTACCTCAAAGCTTAGCCTTTTAAAGATTGTAGATAAAATAAAATCATTGCGATAAATGACAATATAAAAAAACACTTATTTCAATAAGTAAATGATAATTATATGTTTTTATTTAAAACTAAGCAAACTTCATCTAATCATGTTATCCACAAAATCTGTGTATATCTTTGTGAATACCTTGTAAAAGTTCTAGTAAAATCAGTATCAAATAACGATGATTTTTTACTTACCAATCTGATAAGAGCTCAAAAATGAGATTGCAGCATATTGATTATAAATTCCTCACATAAACGTAATTGCTCTACCTCAACATATTCATTGGCTCTATGGGCCTGTTCGATACTACCAGGACCACATACAATAGTCGGAATTTCTGCCTGTTGAAATAGTCCAGCTTCTGTAGCGTAAGCTACTTTCATCAGTTTATCACTCTGGCAAACTGTTTGAGCTGCTCTAACTACTGGATCTGTAATCGGCGTATCCAAACCAGGAGCTTTTGCTATGGTATCAAGATTAACATTAGATTCAGGGTGATCATTATGCAGGTTAGGAACAAGCTCTTCCTTAACATAGGACATAATTTTCTGGTTTAATTCCTCAGAACTATCAGCAGACAAATTTCTAAACTCAAAAACAAACTCACACAAACTTGGAATAGTGTTATAAGCATTACCGCCTTTGATCAGATTGGTAGTAAGCGTGGTGTATGGAACGTCATAAGAAAAATCCCGATTTCCATGTTGTTTAAATTCATTAGCCATCCCGCGAAGGTAGCTTATAAAACCTGCAGCATGCTCGATAGCATTACATCCTTGATTCGTTAATGAAGAGTGAGCCGCAACACCGTGGATTTGACAGCGATAAGAATATTTGCCTTTATGACCCACAACAGGCTTCATTAAAGTTGGTTCACCTACAATACAAGCACGAGGTTGATAATTGAGTTCCAATATTTTATCGATCAGCGAAGGTACACCAAGACAACCGATTTCCTCATCATAAGAAAACGCAAAATGAACTGGAAAATCCAGATTCATTTCTTTCAACTGAGGGACTAATGCCATCACAACCGCAATAAATCCTTTCATATCACACGCGCCACGACCATACACTTTGTTATCTTTGAGAGTGGCTTGAAAAGGATCGCTATCCCATGTTTGACCATCAACAGGAACAACATCAGTATGACCAGAGAGAATGATTCCTCCCTCCAAACACCCCTGTTTTCCTGGTAACGTGGCTAATAGATTAGCTTTTTGCTCTTTACTATCGTGAATTAAGACAGGATTAATTTTAAAATCATTTAACCCGTTCGCTAAATATTCAATCAGTGATAGATTAGAGTTTCGCGAAGTAGTATCAAAAGAAATGAGATGTTTTAACCAATCTAAAGTCGTCATATTCATACCTTTTAAATTGCAACGAGATGTTCTGGGTGATGCTCAGATAACTCCCTCTCTTCCTTATAAGAAAGAGCTGCCATCAAACTGATAGAGACTGTTGTCATTTGATAATAAGTAAAAACCATAGGGTTTTTAGTATATTCAATGAATGCTGTGATAATAAATGGAGCAAAACCACCAAACAACATGACAGCTGAATTATAGCTGACTGCTAAACAGGTAGATCGCACTGATGGTGGAAATAAAGAGCTCACCGTAATGGTCAACACCCCAAAATAGGCACCAATACACAAACCTAAAATGCTTTCAACCAAAATGAGAATATTTATACCAGGATGTTGGTTCAGCAAGAAAAGCAAAGGATAAATTAATCCAAAATAACAAACCAAAGCACATAACATAATTATTTTTTTGCCTATTCTATCCGACAGTGATCCAAAAAAAGGAATAGTAAGAATACTGACTAAAATTCCAACTGCAGTTCCTAAATACGCCTCTGTCAACGATAAATTCAAATACAATTTACAATAGGTAGGCATATAACTGAATAAGGTATAAATCGAGCCTGTGCACCCTGCTACAAGGCTAAAAGCAATCAACAAGGAACGTTTTTGTTGCTTTACCAAAGTAAATAATTGTCCTGTCCCCTTTTGCTCTTTCTTCCATGTGAACTCTCGTTGCAATCGACGCCTTAAAACCCATCCTAAAGGTAGAATCAAAAGCCCTAAAGCAAAAGGTATTCTCCAGGCAAATTGATATAAGGTTTCATTGGAACAATAGAGAGTTAACATAAGGCACGCTGAAGAACCCATTAATATTGCCAAGAGCTGGCCTACCATTTGTAAAGAAGTGTAAAACCCTTTTTTATCGCTTGGGGATAAGCTAACTAATAAAGAGCTGGAGATTCCAAATTCCCCTCCAGTAGCAAGGCCTTGCAACAATCGTGCAAAGACAATAACACAAGTAGCCGACAAACCTATTGCGGCGTAGGAGGGTGTAAAAGTAATCAGCATGGTTGCGGCAGCCATTAAATAAAAAACCAGCATTAAGGCTTTATGATGCCCATGTTTGTCTGCCCAAACTGCTAAAAAAACACCACCCAGAGGCCTTATTACCAGAGCTACTCCAGAACTTGCCATTGTTGCTAATAGGGAAATCACACGATTATGACTTGGAAAAAAAGCTTGAGCAATAAAAAGCAGCATGAAGTTATAGATCATGAAATCATACCATTCCATAGCATTGCCAATGCATATTGCTCCCAGAGTTTTAAAAGAGGTATTCGATGTATTCATGTTTCCTTACAAGAATATATTTAGAGAAAAACACATACTAGTAGAATACAAAAAAAATTGCCATGATTTATAGGAAGCCAACATCAATATTAATTTTACTGGTAATTCCTTTCTAACTGATTTAAATTATTCACTTTTATAATAATAAACATGGAATGAGTTACTAAATCATGAAAAAATTTATCCTGTTCCCCTTAATTTCTGCCCTGTCCAGTACTTTTGTCCATGCTGGTGGTATGGGTGATTCCAATTCTTGTTGCTCTACTTTTGCATCACTTGAGGGTGGGTACACCTGGAGTTCTATTGATGGATACAATTTCACTATAGTTGGCACCAACAATACGCTCACCTCGACAGAAGATAAACAAGGCTATAGTGGCCGCCTGGCTGTCGGTGTGCTTAGTATGATAGATGATCAATATGGATTCACAGGCGAAGTGGGCTGGGGTTACTATGGTAGAACTACTATTAATCCAAGTGTTCCAGGAGCTTTAGGCCGGGTACCTGCAGCCTTAACGATAAAGCATACCTTGAGTGGATTTGATGCCCTACTCGGCATTACCTATTTTCAAAACTATTTTAGTTGGTCTGCCAAGGCAGGAGCGCTCATTCAAAATATGCAAACAGACACAAGTGCCTTTTTTACTCCGCAAATATTCCCTATAGTGGATAATTTCGATATGAAAACGAACAGGACTGCTGTCTTACCAGCAGCGAAGCTGGGAGTTGCTTATAACTTTGACTCCAACTGGGCTATTACTGGCTCTTATTTGTTCGCTCTTGGCGCAAATCCAGGAACAACAGCAGTTTTCAATCCTAACACACTAAGATCCAGTTTAAGCATTGACGATGAAAACCCCATGATGAATGCTATCTTGTTTGGGGTTCAATATACTGCTTAATGCAATATTATTTAAATCTGTAACCTTTTTATGAAGTCAGGTGTTTGCAAATGGATATAAAGTCTTAAGACTTTTGAAGTTTGATAAAACACCTTGACCTCACAATATGCTCGTAATTCACACCTCAAAAAACAAAGCATATGAATAAACTCACTAACCCCATAATCATTAAAATATGCATGGGAAGTAATTTCTACAGGACTTACGAAAAACCCCAAGGTCAAGGCAAAAAATGTTTTTAATGAGAGAGTTTAGATACACTAAATGACCGAATTAAAAACATTTTTTAACAAAGAGATTGGGGTTTTTCGTAAGTCCTGTTCTATTTTTGAAACAGCAGAACTTGTTATTTTTATAATGACCTACCGTATGATTTATTAAGCAAATATAATACCTCTTCATCCTCTGTCTGGGAGAAATCCTCATACCAAAGACCCACAGCGTTAAAAGACAGGGGGGATATAAGACAAACATATTCATCCGCAACATTTTTCATTATGTCGTTCATATCCTCAGGTGCTACAGGAACCGCCACAATAATCTTTTTAGGTGATTCCTTACGTAAAGCAAGAACAGCAACACGCATACTAGCTCCTGTGGCAATACCGTCATCAACCAGGACTACGATTTTATTTTTTAAATCGGGAAAAGGTTTGTCACCACGATAAATTCTATTCCGCCTTGCTAATTCGTTTTCTTCTTGAGAAATGACCTGATTGATGTCTTTTTGAGAAAGTTGTAAATACTGCAGCAACTCTTCATTATAAACTGTTATTTTATTACTGGCCAAAGCACCAAAAGCTAATTCTTCATGCCCGGGAACACCAAGTTTGCGAACAATCATTAAATCCAATGGAGCATTTATTACCTCTGAAATCATTGCAGCTACAGGCACTCCTCCACGAGGTAGTGCAAGCACTATGACATCATTTCGGTTCGCGTAAGGCTTAAGCTTCTCTCCTAATAATTGTCCAGCTTGATAACGATCTTGAAAGCGATCCATTTTCCTACTCAATTATCTGTCCAGCTATTTTTATTGTAGTTCAGATCTGGAAATTATCCTGCTGTCAGCAAGAATTTATAATGATTAATCTTCTCTGAATTTAAGCTAATAATTATCAGTACACTATTTCATCATTTGAATCCATTTCAAATAAAGTGAATAGCTGTGTACATCAAAATAGTGCATCAAGGAATATAAAGAATGGATTAATTTATAGAGTCTAAAGATCACCAACCAAAAATTATGATCATATTTTAGGCATAATTTAAAAATTGACTCTATACTTATGCTGTATGCTAAAAAATAATTGAAGCAATATAAGGAGAGTACAATGAATGTGCATACCATGTGTTTTTCGAGGGTGTTACGTTATGCTGCTGTGACAAGCCTTCTCTTTATGGCTGTGTCTTTTACATCAGTGGCAAATGCGGCTCAGGGATGCGGGGAAGGTTATCACAGGGCCATTCATAATGGTACTTGTGTTCTAAACTATCCAGGTGCCTTTGCAACCCCGGCACCTGCACATCCAGGCTGTTGGCGTAACATGTGGGGACAATTGCGTTGCTATAGATACTGATTAACGCAGTTAAACATTAGCCTTACTTCTTGCTTATATGAAGATATTAGCAAAAGTAAGGCTTTTATGTAAAATAGACATTCTAAACACCAGAAAAACCGGAAGGTTTTTCTAAAACTTTGGTTTGCTTAAGGGATTGTAATTTCCCGGTTAATGCAACATATATACCGAATAAAATCAAACCTCCCCCAATGATTTGAGAAATACCTGGAACTTCTCCCAGAATAAAATAGGTAAAAATTATAGATATTAAGGGAACTAATGATGAGCTAATCGCTATTTCGGCAATACTCGCATACTTCGTGCCTAGCATATCAAAATAATATCGCAGAGCAACAATAACACTTCCATAAAATAACATCCACTTCCATAAAAATGGTGAGAACAAGTCCGAAAAGTGGCTCCACCCAAACAAAATAATTGCGATAAAAAAGAAAAAAACTACTCCTAGCAACATTCGAAGTATACCAAATACATAATCAGGCAATCTTCTAAGCGCATGAAAGCCAATAATAGTTGAAGAAGTACTCGAAATCACGGCTAAAAAAATGCAAATTTCACCTACATGAGGAATAGAACTAAAAAAGGGATAAAGAAGACCTGTTTTAACTCCAGGGGTTGGAGCATGGTTAACTGAAACAGTTAACCAATACTGCAGAAAAACTATTGCGAATATACCCAAAGTGGCCAAAAAAGCCCCAACAGTAACTCGAGTATTAGGCACCTCACCAAAAAAGATCCAGCCAGCCAATAAAGTCATGGGGATCTGCAAATTTGAAATAAGAATAACATTAATCACACTGGCATACATCAATCCAAAGAAAAATAAAGTAGGGGTTAAAAAACCTGCAAATAAAGCCGCGAGCGAGAGCAAACACCAATTTTTTCCTGTTAAATGTTCTGGTTTAAAATTCTTGAGATCTCTAAAATGAATTACAATTAAAGTGAGTAAGGCAACAAGGTTTCCTGCAAAAAGCACGTTACAAAAGGATATTGGATTACGGCCATTCACCAAATGTTCATTACCAAGTATGATCAGTTTTGCTATAACCGGATTGGCTGCACTTAATATGATAGAGCTTAAAGATAAATACAATATTCCCTTATATCTGGGTGAAAACATGTTCTCTTCCTTTGATTCCTCTGTAATTTAAGTATCAGTTTTTATCAAGCTATTTAGTTACCAGAATGTAACTCTACTATACAAAGCTAAGCGAATATTTCATAGAATTGAGCAAAAGGAAATGTCAGCTCTATCTTTCAATCCAATCAATTGACGTAACCGAGATGAATATAAAATAACATAGTTTAAATCCACGTTTATTTTATAACAAGCTTAATGTAAAAATCTGTCTCTCTCCGCCTGTAACCATATATACTCAATAACAATTAGCTACCAGTGGAAGAAGGTTTAGCAGAAGACGGTTTAGCATCAGGCAACTCATCGGTAACCTCTTTTGGCAAATTTTTAGAAACTTCTGTGGTATAATGCTCGGTATGTTTTCTAAAAAACTCAATCCCTATATCGCGCAAACTGGGAGGATTATTAATCGCTTTATAATGCGAATAATTTAAGGCCAGGAAAAACCTGTCATCCCCTCCATCGTCTGAATTACATCCAAGAATTGTGAGTCCAGGATAGGTTAACTGCAGTTTCTTATTATATTGATCTGCCACTTTTAATTCTTTAGCTATCTCATCAGTATCTGTAGCTTTCTCTTTCTTATCAAGATCGAGAACAGAAAAAGTAACACGGTATTCTATTAGCTTTGATGAAGGATTATATTCCCATTTGTAATATTTCTCTTCCGAAGTAGATATCGGTAATGGTCTAAATCGATTTAACAGTTCAGCAGCACGCTTGGCATAAAACGAAAAAATCTTTTCAGAATTAAAAAGAACGACACGAAACTGACCTGGCTCTTGCTTTGACTCACGTACCTTTAATCGTGCCTCTTCAGGGAGTATTTGTTTTAATGATTTAAATAATGCCTGGGCATCGTCTTTACTCATCAAAGGAGATACAATGAGATCCCTCCTCTTGGATTCAAATTTCACAGATTTCCCAGTACGATCCTCATAGAGATCATGAATAAAAGCCATTAATTCTTTCATATATATTACCAATCATATTGTATAATATATATACAATCTAGTAATAATTAATTATGATGTCAATATTTATGACTGGATAATAGACTACAAAAGCTAGATAGCATACTTCATAAGCTAATATTAGCCCCTGACTAAAACCCAAAAATACTATTCAAACTTCCCTTTTTCTAAAAAACTCAGAACAAGTTTTTTTACTTTTGAATCATACATAATAAAAGTATGGGTATTGTTAATAATGACTTGCTCTGTTTGTCCCTGCAAACGAGCATAGTCTGGCGGAACTTTGGCATCAAACCGCCCAGCGATTATCCCCATTTTGATATCAGGTACAGGAACACGGTGCACATAGGATGTTTGCTCGGAACTTAATTCAGCCAAAGGTTTTATGAAGTAGGTAATCATCGGAAATAATTTAATGGATAACTTTGCCAGCTTAGAGCCTTGATTAGGAGGAGCCAACATAATGAGATAACCTACGTGTTTTAATTGTTTCTGAGGCAATTTGGATAACGCTTCCCTTACAATAATGCCACCAAGACTATGAGTAACAAAATGAATTTTTATTGCCGGATTATTCTCGAGTATTGATGCAATAAATTGATTTAAATACACTCCATGCTCTTGAATATTGTATTTGGCGGAGGGGTATTTGTACAAATAGACCTGATATCCCCGAGCTTCCAGATATGATTTTAATGGTTTCATACTCACGTAGGTACGCATTAATCCATGAATTAGTACAATAACCTCTCCACGATGCCTGGAGTTCATTTCACCTGAAGAACGATTTATCTGTATTGGATTGCTGGTATCTGGGGAATAAGCATAAGCCTTGGCAAATGTAACTATTCCAAAAAATATCATCAGAATTATTTTTATACTTCGCCTTTTATTGATAATGGAATGACCCACTATTATCTCTATTGTTTTGATTAATTTATTCTTTCTATAGATAAACTTAAAATGATTTTTAATCAAGAATATCAATTCAATTATTGCATTGAGTTAAGTGCAAACTTATTCAGGATGAAAGCAAAACCAGCAAATGAGCTTATGATTGCCTCATCAGATAAAATAAACTTCATATTCACCAACTAAAGACTGAGAAATTTTTCAAGAATAAAGGTGTTAATTTTGCCAATTTTGTAGTATATTTGCCCACAACATTTTGGAGATAAAACACATGACAAGTGAATTAGTCATTTACAATGGGAAGAAAAAATAACGAACTCTCCAAAATTATTTTTTAATACTTAAAATAATGTGTTTTACCCATGAATCGATATAGATTCTACAGCTGTTTAGGAGTGTAAATGCTTGAATACTTGACATGGATTACTGCAAATATTGTATTAGTGAGTAATTCTATTTTCGGAACACCGCATCCAGTTCATGCTCAATTACAAGTACCTCAATGCCTTGCTGCAAAAATGACTATTGCACATGATGTCTTGGCTGAAAATGAGCAATTCAAAATCATTGATCTGCCTGGCAACGATATTGAAAATATGACTCTTTTAGCAGAACAAGTAAATTGTGGTGATTTTATCGACGTAACGGATAAGTTCTCTGATACCCTGTTGACCGCCAAAAGAAAATCAGCGGAGAACATTCTGCAAAACAGCGCATTAAAAGCCCTTAAAAAATCTCAAGAAAACAAAACCATCTATGAGATCAAACACCAAAAAGAAGTAAATGCCGTAATAAAAGAGATAGTTGCTGACAACATTTGGCAGACATTAAACCACTTGACATCCTACAGCAATCGTTCTGCAACCAAGGACACAGGAGTGGCTGCAGCGAATTGGTTAAAATCTCAGATTGATGCAATGATAACGGAGTACAATCGTAGCGATACTGCCACATTTTTTGTTAAAGCCGGCTGGTATAAACAACCTTCCCTGGTGACAGTCATTGGTAAAGAACTGAAAACACCCGCTATAGTCATTGGTGCGCCAATGGATACTTTAGATGGATACATGCCTGGTGCTGACGAAGGTAGTGGTGCTGCTGCCATTATGGAAAGCACTCGTGTTTTGTTAGCCTCCAAGCTGAAATTCAAGCATCCGATTTATATTATCTGGTATGCTGCCAGTGACAGGAATTTGGCAGGGTCTCAATACGTAGTCCAATATTTTCAAGAAAAATCTATTCCTGTTAAAGCCGTACTGCAACTCAACAAGACAGGGTTTCGCGCTAACTCAGATGATTCAACCATGTGGGTGTTTACCGACAATACAAACCATGATCTGAACCAATATATTGCAAAATTAATAAAAAATTACATCCATACACCAGTTAATTTTTCGCAGTGTAATTACGAATGCGGTGATCATATTTCTTGGAGTCAAGAAAATATACCCGTAACCTATGCAGTTGAATCTGACTTTAAAAACCTTAACCCCTATATCGGCAGCTCTTCAGATACAATGGACTTTTTGAATCTGGAACATATAGCTAACTTTTCAAAGCTGGCCATTGCCTTCTCAATAGAGCTGGGCTCCAAATAAAAACACGTCAAATCATTAATATCAGGGTAGGCAATTCTTATAATTCCTACCCAAGATCTATCTACGAGGAGGACGGCTATTATAATTTGCCACTCTTGAGCCCCACTCCAACAAGTTTTTATTGCAATCATCCTTGTCTAGGAACACTTCAATAAAACAAAGCGCTTCTGTTTTTTCTGCCTGTTTAATTGCAGTGAGTAGTTCCTTGTTGGTTTTAACTATAAAAGATTTTGCATTACTCTGTTCCCCGCGGAATACATTAACCAGTTCAGCGTAACGCCAATTATTAATGACATTATAAGGACCATCATGAATTTGTACTTCAATAGTGTAACAAGCATTATTCATTAAAAAAATAATTGGTTTATACCCGTAACGTATCATGGTTGATATTTCCTGGGCAGTCATTTGAAATGAACCATCTCCTATGCAGGCAATCACTCTTTTTTGATTATGCAAAGCAGCCTGCATGCCTAGCAAAGCACCTACTGACCAACCAATAGAACCATACTGCATTTGAATTTCGAAAGGACAACCTTCAGGCAAAGACAGGCGCATACAATTAAACCAAGAGTCCCCTGTTTCAGCCAACAAAGCTTTTTTGTCAGAAAGCATTTTCTGAATTTGACCAAACAAATAACGGCTGCTTAATGGAGCGTCTGGTTGATCTAACTCTGGATAAACGACAGTTTCTTCAGCAATTCGTTTATAAGCTTTGTATGAAGCATCATTAAATTTTAATTTTTTACTTAATTCTCTGAGAAAATCATTCATGAAGATATTGGTATAAACTGTTTCACCAATAATAACCCCTCCCTTGGTGGTCTTTATTGATTTGTGGGGGTTAATTCCCCATACATACCCAACTGTAGTATAGTCATTCTCATTAGGCCCAATAAGCAGATAGGCATCACTGGAATCGATAATTTCGGCGCATCCAGAAGAGCTGACTGGTCCCCAATAGATACCTATAAAGTTAGGATGCTGTTCTGAGATAAATCCTTTCGCATCGGGCATAGCCGCCATAGCATATCCAGTACACTTTGCCAACTCGCTGACAGAATTGATTGCATTACAATGCCTAACCTTACTACCTACAATCAAGCTGGGCTTTAGAGCGGAGTTTAATTTTTCAGCAGCATGCTCTACTGCTGCAGCCAGAGACGAACTGTCGCTAATTTTATAGGTGTTAAATGCGCGTTGAGTAGGCTTGGAGATAGGATAGTTAGCAATATTACACGCTATTTCAATATAGACCGGCTTTTTTTTAGCGATTGCGATTGCTATAGCCTCGTCTATCTGCATGGCAGCCTGCTCTGGCTTTCGAATACAAACGACATGGGCAGTAATTCGAGAAAAAATGTCTCTTACATACAAATTATCTTCAGTCGCCAGCGTGTGATGGAGAATTTCAGCATCCTGTATGGAATTAGTATTTGGGCCACCCGATATAACCAAAATGGGGAGATTTTCGGCATACGCTCCTGCAACCGCATTAACAACACTAAGTCCACCCACACTATAAGTAACGAATAAAGCGGAGACCCCTTTTACCCGGGCATAGCCATCAGCAGCGTATCCTGCATTCAACTCGTTACAGCAATTAATCATTTTTATTTTTTCGTTTTTCAGGACTTCATCGAGTAAAATAAGATTGTAATCACCCGGTATAGCAAAATATTCAGAAATATTTAATTCCTCCAGCCGCTTTGCCAAATACTCTCCAATTGAGCACATGTTAATCCCTTATTAAATAAGAACTTTTTAAATTATAGCACAGCCAGAAATCACTAGTTGGCAGGTGAGTATCTGTTAAAACAAGAGTTCACCTGGCATCAAATTTCAAATGAAAATTTAAATATTCCATCTTAATATCGAGGAACAAACTCACCATTTTTCGATGTCAAAATCTCATTTTGTATTTCCATTATTTTTGCCAAATACAATTCGACTTTGCCCTTTTCATCCGTTTCGCAAAACGTTTTTTCTTCTGATGTCATTCTAAGTAAAAGTTGAATGTAATCATCTGAAGCGCTCTGTGTGCTGTCCGAAAATGTGGTTAATAATGTGCCATCAATAACCAAATCAATCAGGTTCGGGCTTATGAATTTTTTCCTTATCAAAGAACTCTGCAACAGTGCAGATTGACTTTCACTTTCTGCTTCCTGTTTAAATTTTTTCAAAATATCCTGCATCATTTTTAGGAAAAGAGTTAAACCTTCTATCGGATTGATTTTTCCAAGTGATACTTCATGCAAGATTTTCAGGCATTTTTTCCTGCAAGTTTTTTCCAGGATATCATCGAAATCATTTACAAAGGGGGGTAATTCTACCGTTGCATTCAAACTGTCCAGGAAGTGAGTTCCGGAAAGAAGACTTTTATGTTTTAAGCTTCCCTTATTTTGATAGATAGTACTATCAAGTAATGATGGAATAAGACTGCTATGGCAGGCCTCAGTGATACTTCTGCCTCTGTTGGTATTACGCCCCCTACCATGTTGAAGGTCGGTATAACCATTTGTTGGAACGATTTCTGTATTATAATAAGCTATCAATGTATAAAAAAATAAGTCAACACGTCGATTAGCATGTTCAATGACATACTGTTTCACCATTGACAGTAGTGTATCTTTTTCATCCCGATTTACATCTAACTCTTTTCTTGAGTAAGGCAAAGAAAGTGCCGCACTAAAATTCTTTTGATAATTAAATCGCTTACGTTTTCTGTGACTAAATTGATCCTGTTCTGCCAATTTTAATTTTGAAAAAAACCTTGAATCCGGTAAAGTTTCAGTATATTTACGTTCCGATAACTCTTTGTTTTTCAAAGTACTTTGAGGGTTAACGGCACTCTTAAGCAGAGGTACCTGTAGTAAGGGGCGGGAAGTTAATGAAAGATCTTTGCGCATTATTGTGGAAGGGTTTCTACGAGTACTAAACATTCTCATCATGCTCTTCTCCCTTAATAGCCATTATGTCACCGCAGTACTTGCTCAAAGCATCAAGAGTCTGTTTTTCCATAAAGACACTTAAACTTACTTAGTGGGAGCTTACAATCCAGAAGATATTCAAAACCAACTCCCTGCCTAAGTCAGAACATATACTGTCTTTTTACAGTACATAACAATCTTTAAAAAAGCAAACATTAAAATAAATTTATAATGAATAACTGAGAGACAAAAGACACAATCTGAAGAATAGCTATAACATTTTCCACTTTATAGCTATTTTAATAGTTGAGAAATTTTTTCTACTCGCTCTTCTCGTGATCCCCACAACTCAACAAGCTTGGGAGTATTCTTTATTGGCATGATTTGATATCTATTTTCAAAATAGATTTGTTTAAAAAAAGCATCTACTTCAGAACGATATGATTCATCAAGTGGACGAATACCATCATCTTCAATTTCTACAAGGTGCTTTTCATTGATGGAAACAAATATTAAAAGATCAATAAATTCCAATGATTCTTTTACAGGTTCAATTAAACTTTCCACAAATGCCATATCCAAGTCCGTTTTATGGTAATTTTCGGTATATAAGGAATAAGCAATATAATCAACGGGCGAACGATCAAATATGACTTTACTGGAGGAATTAGGATACTGTTTGACCCTGCTGATATTTTGGTAAAGCTGAATCCCGTTACAAAACCGAGTTGAATCCTTACCAAATTTAATATTGTAATTAGCACGCAATGCCCGATAAGGTTCTTCCTCTCTGATATAATCAGGGTGCGCTTTTATAAAATCCCAAACAAAAGTACTTTTACCTACTGAATGTGTTCCTGACACAGCTATACGCATTTTTTCTCTCACATTTATTCATACAGAATCCTATCACCAGCACAGGAAAACTCCTTGATTAATTAATCAAACAAAGTTTTTTCCGAAGAAAATATTATTTCATATAATCTCTCAAGCTGATTCTTTGTAACACGATGAGTTGATAATTGGGGTAACTTGCTGACCTCGAAAAAATCAATTTTAGAAATTTCCAAGTTTTCTTTTGCTTCTCCTGATATGATTTCACAGTGAAAAAAGAATTTATATGCATGCGGCCATTGCGGGGGATGATCATGTTTTTGTTTATCCCAGAGAGCCAATAACCTGATCACTGATATATCAAACCCAGTTTCTTCCTTTGTTTCTCTTATAACAGACTCAGAGGGTGATTCATTGATATCCACCCACCCTCCAGGAAGCGTCCATAGAGAATCCGCTCTTTCCTGAACTAATAATAGTTTATTTTCTTTGAGAATAAATGCCCGAACATCTAACTTGGGAGTTGCATAGCCTCTTTCTATTGAGAAAGTTTCATTAATCTGCTGAAAAGAGTTCTGCGAATTCAAAGCAGCAATTTCAGCAGCGATTTCTCTGAGCCTTATATATCTTTCCCTGTCAAATTCATTTCCACAGTAAGTTAAGCCATTTTGTGCAATAGCCTGAATTTCTGACACCCACTTTAACCATGAGGATTTATTATTTTTCATGAACTCTATACTCTTGACTACTATGCTCTAAAATTAAAAAAATCCGAGAATTACATTAATTGTATATCAACAAAATTAATTCATCCTGCCTAGACATCATTTTTTAGATAAAAACCAAATAACTGGATGCTTCATACAGACAAGTTAATTGCTATGCTGATTATTATTTACAAATATTGATACTTTTTTTAATATGCATCAATTCAATAACAAGGATTTACTGTGTCATACCAGACTTTTTTCTCGACTTGATCGTCATAATTCAATCTTGTGCACTCGCATGCAGCCAAGCAAATACAAAATTCTAGCCAGTCGAGGTTAGATGCGAAGCTTGGTTGGGCAAATCAATTTGTCCGGCTAAACCTATAAATTAAAATAGCGATGTAGGAAGAAAAACATGCAAAACAAATTATTACAGTTTATTTGCATCAAAAAATTGTGCAAACAGAAAAAGTCTTATAAATCAATAATAAAATTTGCCAGTTTGCTTTTAGCAAAGAAACAAATTATCTGCGCGTTCACATTAGTCTCTATTATAAAATCGTCTTGGGCCGATCATCATTATGACACAATAATTATTGGTGCTGGAGTATCCGGATTAACCGCAGCGCATCATTTACATAATGCACAGCAAAAAGTACTTATTATTGAAGCAAAAAACCGCCTTGGAGGCAGGGTATATACCAGCTATGATTGGGGTTTCGCCACTGATTTGGGAGCATCCTGGATTCATGCCATTGAAAATAACCCATTAATGCCGTTGATTGGCAAACAGTCGATTATTATCAATAGTTATAGCAACTCTGATCCAGTAGCTATGCTGACCAATTATGCTTTATATAACAGTGAAGGGAAACCAGTATCAAAACAGACACGACGCTTGTTTTCAAGTTTAACCAGAGAGTTCTTAAGATATTGCCAAACTCGCAGTGAAATGATCTCGTTTGCGCAAAACCTAACTACCTTTGCAAAACAAAAAAAACTTACCTCGGAGCAACTTGCCTTACTGAGTTATGCCTTGGAAAACATCTATACTTACGAATTTGCTGATAATTTGACTAAATTATCACGCAACGTCCATTCAGTATCCGAGGCATCCATCGCTTCTGGAAAAAATGCCCTTGTACCTGAAGGCTATTTTCAACTTTTCCGCCGATTCACTCAGCATATTCCTATTCATTTAAACCAAGTAGTTAGCCAAATTAATTACGGACCTGATGGTGTCGACATCATCACCCAACATGATAAGTACCATGCCAATCAAGTCATTATTACCGTACCATTAGGCGTGCTCAAAGCCAATACAATCAAATTTCATCCCGACTTGCCCAAGGATAAGCGCACAGCGATATCCAAGTTAGGGATGGGAAGTTATGAGAAATTGTATTTGCTATTCGACAAGGTTTTTTGGGATAAAGACAGCGAATGGATTGGCATGCTGCCCCAAGATAAACAAGAAGCATTCAATATCTTTAATTATTACAAATACACAAAAAAACCTGTACTCATCGTATTTACAAGTGGCAAACTGGCGCGTGATATGGAAAAAGAACATTTAACCGAATGGGTGATGCAACATTTAAGACGAATTTATGGAAACGACATCCCGAAACCAGTTAAAAATAAAAAAACTCATTGGGGCAGTGATCCATTCACACGTGGCAGTTATTCTTACTTGCCGGTAAACGTTGATAAGAGTGTTATTGGCACTCTCGCTCAACCTGTAGCTAACCGTCTCTATTTTGCTGGAGAAGCTACCTCAACCACAGATCCCAGTACTGTGCATGGCGCTTATCTATCGGGGATACGCGCAGCAGAAGAAGTACTGGCCAGCATCAAACACTCTGGAAAAAATAGAGAAAAAGATAAAGCTGTCAATTCATAAACCCTTTTTGATTTTGGAGAAAGTAATGTACGCCAAAAGAGGTAATCATTTACTAATTAATAAAGATGAAGAACAAGAAGATAACCAAAATACCGTATTTGTCCCTCAAACAAACAGTTTTGCTCCTCCTAAAACTCAAACCTACTTTTGTACGGCAGATCAATGCTCTTTGAATAACCCCTATGCTCCAGCTCAAGGCTATACAAGGCCTGATTCATTGCATTTCAAAGCAACCCCAGCGAATCCCGAGATTTACGAACAAGTATTTAAAATTTCAGAAGAAAGCATTAAAACCGAAACACCGTTCACAAATAGGGAGACAAGACATTCTGAAAAAAAAGAAAATAGTTCTAATGATTGGAGTGGACTTATTCCTGATGAGTTATATCAAATGATGCTGGAAGCTGCAAAGCAAGGCATTCTTGTTTCGTTCCTGCTTACTCTCACCGATGAAATAATAAGTGACTATCTAAAAAATCATCATTATTCACCGCAACAGATTTACTGGATTTCTCAAGGCATTAGAGCTTTAACTCTAATCGCTATTGGCACTTCACCAGGAATCGCTTTGGGATTACCGATAAGCACATATTTACTGACTGAGCATTTTGGATTTGATAAAACGAATGTCAATTATCTCACAACAGGTTCAATTATAGCTTGGGGGATATTAAGCTCTCCTTTTAATTTACTTAATACATCCCTTATGATGGCAAGTTCTATTGGAGCCAGTGTATTAAGCAGCAAAATAACTCAATCGTCCTATCAATTTGTGCGTAACCGATTTTTTTCTTCAAAACCTGAGAAAGAAGAATTCCAACAAGAGAACATATTGCAAAAAACAATCCAGCAGTAATTCACCGCAAAAATTTTATGAATTACTATGAGATTCCTGCTAAAAAGAACCCACGTCTTCCTGTGCTTGGGGCAAAATAATCAGAGAACACTTCAGATTTCATAACCAAAACTCTCAAGCACAGGATCAAAAGATTTTAAATTAGTTGATATTTACTGACTAATATTGGCTATATTTATTATATGATTACTGTTTGTGCAGAATAATGGCACACGATAAAACATTCTTTTCTCAACAAGCACAATCAAGCCTTACTCTGCTTAATTATGTGCATCACGATGGGATTGGTGATTTCAGGCATTTGCTTGATTTTGTATTTTTTTTAAATAACACTCCGGTTTTAAAAGAGACCGAATTGATTTGTATTGTTATCAACAGTCACAAGCCGGGCAATCCCCAATCTGTGTATATAGAAAAGCAGTTGGAAAGTTTGAATGTCGCACACAAGATTCTGATCCACGACTCCATTAATGGTCATGAGGATTTACGACAAGAAATTCAAAAAAATAGACCATTACGAAAACAGTTACAGCATACTATTGGAATCATTGATATTGCATTGAATACCTCCTATAAACTGGTTATCCAGGAGTTTTGCAAAGACAAACCACCAACAATCACTATAGCCGAAATTGATTTGTACGCTACTTATGACAAACCATCTCTTGTTTCAGATCCTGAAAAACGTATTGATAAATCAAGATATCAAGCTGATCGCGTCTATATAATGGGACTGGGAGCAGGAAAAGCCGGATTAAAATTAACTGGGGGATTATTTAACTCTCCTCAAAAAGCCAGAGAAGCTTTGCAACAAATCAGTGATAAAAGAATTAAACATATATTGTTAGGTCAAATTGATGAAGAGCCTATTTCACAAGAAACAACAAACGTTTTTTTACAAAATAATCATTTTATTCCTGGTTACCTTCAAGATATCGATACAATATTTGGATTCATCAGTATTTTTGCCACCAACCATAAATTAAATGCGGAAAGAAAAAATCTCATTTTTTATTTAAACAATTATCAAAATCTATTTAAGAAAAATTATTATGATGAAGACACAGGGAGACGCTACTCACAGTTCACTGATTTATTGTTTGACAAACATTTCCCTTGGCATAACGTTTTTGCAAATTCAGGTATCCGCTCAATTACTATCTATAACTACGCTGGTCAAAAACCCACTGAAGAAGAAATAAATCTAAATCCTGAAGGTAAACAAATGACCATCATTACTGGTATTATGCTTAATGATACTGACTATCAATTGCTCTATGACATACCGCAACATTTCGTTGCGGCTTCAGGTGATAATACGCTGGAAAATGCTATTAATCATGGTCTGCTATTTTTAATGCAATATAAGTATCAATATCATACCGTTAGAGAAATTGCTAAAATTGCAGAGCAAGCAAAAGATACTTTAGGTTTTAGTGAAGAAGAAATTCGAGAGTTTCATGCCTATTTTGGTGAGGCCCATCACCTTATCAGTTATAGTAATGAAAAATCCATAAAAGCCAGATCTTTGTTACAGTCAATAGATTTAATACGTTTGTCTTCCAACATGAGAAAAGTTTGTACCTATTTAATAGAGAATGAGAATTTTTTACATCAATTACCTGAAATTTTACAAGCCGATTTATTGAACTTAAGCAAACCAGGGATGAAACAATAAATTAAGTTTATGGTAAGTAGACCATACTTACAGGACTTGCGAAAAACCTCATCGGGGGAGATCGTAAGTCCGTACTCATTCGATACCATTTTCTTGAACCTCAATAGCATTATTATGACGTTTTTCATGATCGAGTAACCACTGTTTACGATTTATACCACCCCCATATCCCCCCAATTCACCATTAGTATTGATAATCCGATGACAAGGAACCACTATAGCTAATTGATTGGCACCATTAGCATTGGCTACCGCTCTGTAAGCTGAAGGATTACCTATTACTTGTGCCTGTTGCAGGTAGCTTCTTGTTTCTCCATAGGGAATATTGATTAATGCGAGCCATACCTTTTTTTGAAAAGGGCTGCCAATTAAATGGATAGGCGTATTAAACTGCCTTAGTTTTCCCGAAAAATAAAGCTCCAACTCTTTTTGTATAGCCTTTAAGATTGGGGAATCTCCCGGGATAATTACTGCTTTGGTTTTATTTCTCAGCCTTTCAATCTCTCTTTCCAATCCTCTTCTATCGACGAATTCAAGTAAATATAAAGCGCTTTCATCTGCAACAGCAAGCATAGGGCCTAAAGGTGTATCTAACCAGGAAGCCTTAAAAACTTTGTTCTGTTCATTAAAATGAGAAGGTGCAGCTCCCAGAATCTTCGTAAAAGCATCTCTAAAACCACTTCCTGAGTGATATCCAGCATCAATTTGCGCATTAATCACTAAATCACCTTCTCTGATTTGTTTCATTGCCATACCCATTCTTCTGGCACGAGCATAAGCTACAAATGTCATTCCGAATCTTTTCTTAAATTGGCGCCTTGCTGTTGCAACATCAACTGATAATGCTGCAAAATCACTGTCTTTCCATCTTTTTTCAGGATTAGCCTCAACTGCTTCAACTAAATGTTTGACCAAATCAGAAACTTGATTTGGATGTGACAGAGGTTGACAACGTTTACAGGGCCTGTAAGAGGCTAATAGAGCCTCTTGAGCGGTATGAAAAAATTCACAATTTTCCAATTTTGGTTTTCTTGCAGGACAAGTTGGTCGACAAAAAACACCTGTTGTTTTCACTCCAACATAAAAAACTCCTTCATAGTAGGTATTTTTACTCAACAGAGCAGTATAATATTCCTTTTTTCTTTGATCGTTAATTTCAAACATCACCATTCCTGACAAGCTTTCTTACTAATTATTATAAATCTTCTTTAAAATGGTGAAGCCGAAAATCAGACAGTGAATTTTTAAAATTAGAAAAGGAGCCAGTTATCCATGAGAAACATTCTCATACCTGTTTTGATGTTTTGCCTGATGATAAACATAGGCTGGATAAAAGAAGTAAAAAGGCAATAATTTAGCTAAAGAATAAAAAAATAAAGGCACTCCCGCCATGATGGTAATAACCTTTAAAATGACATGCTCACCAGTAATCCCTATAATAATCCAGGGAAAGAACAAGGATAGAAGAATCAAAAGACGTAATCCCAAAACCTTACTTACCAATTTTTTATTGGCAAGAGCAAATTGCATGCATTCGAATCCCTTTTTCAAAGGTGATTCCGGGTTGTTGACAGTTAAAATAGGCGTAAAAATAGCCAATACATAGGCTAACAGCACCAATGCTTGAAAAGGTTTAAAGACAGAACCAACTTTCTCCATGATAATAATAGTTAATAAAATGGGGCCCATAGATATGCCCATTACTTTGGAAGTACCAGGGTTAATAAAATCGATATCCTCAGTATTCATGTTGATAGGCTTGCCATCCAGATGGGCTTTAATCATCTGGTATAGTCCATCGAGAAAGGGGAAAAAAGCCAAATAAAGTAACCCTGCTACTAGCAAAAGATAAGGATAATTAATAAACGCATGGTCAAAACTAACCCAACCCAACTGATTTAACCCTAATGGAATAATTAATCCAAAAACAATAAAGACAGCAAGTGGTGTTAATAGAAGATAGCTTAAAGGCCACCACAGAGAAGAGCGGCAAAGTGAGTAAGATTGCCATGCCTCATTTAACCAGGGGAAGTATTTTTCCAGCTTCATGAAATTCGGGCACAATTTATATTAAATGATTTATATTAGCACGTTAATCCTATAGTTAAAAGAATGCCCACAAATGCTGGATTGAAACTTTTATAGGGTGTGCTAATAATTCATCCTCACTGCCACTCACCTCTGCTTGACAGCAGTATCCATAGAATAAATGTTTGACTGGTTTTTACTAAGTTTTAGGACCGATTGAATTCAATTCATCGGTCATATCATATGCAGCTCTCTCTTGCGTAGTGGGAGTGGAAAATAAAGGGGGACAGTGCATAGGCTCCTCGTCCTTTTCTGAGCATTCTTTATCAGGTTTACCCGCAGAGCCTGATTTTAAATCGATGCCTTGAATCTCGGTGTTACTCTCAAGGTTTTTTATAATATTTAATGGAGTTCTATTCCAAAATACACTGGCTATAATACCTGATATCAACAAACCTGCTCCTGCACCAATAAAAGCTCCCGCTATCGTTCCCATTAATACACCCAGTCCTGGCAAAAGGAAAAAACCTATGAGTCCGCCAACAATCGCCCCTACTCCTCCTGAGGCGGATGTACCCCCACCTATAAAAAGACCTGTTCGCATAGCCGGTGATAATTGACTTTCTTTATCTTTAACAGTTTGCCGAATAGTTGTTTTTTTTGATCTATTAGCATTTTCAATTTCGGAGGATATCCCTTTTCCTCCTGCTTTAAGTTTGTCAATAGACGATATTGGCTCTTTTTTATCTGCAGCCCGCATAGACTGAACGGCAGGATGAATGTGCTGTCTTCCCCTGTCTTTTTCAACAAGAGCACGCGTTTCTTCACGTGTTGCCATGCGAAGCACATTATCTACATTGCCTAAATTGTCCAGTGTATCGATAAGAATTGGATTATAACTACCCTCTGGAGCTCCAAATTCTTTCATTTTCTTATGGCTATAGGCGCAAGTAAAATCCCCACAAGAGTAAGCATCGCCTTGTGGGTGTTTCGGGCCCGTATGACGGATGTTCACAAGCTCTTTGGGAATTCCACATCGGTTTAATAAATCCAGTACATAATCATCAAGTACAGCAGCACCCCCAGGCCCATAAGGGTCAAATAATTCAAGATCATAAACTATATCGCTAATACTCCTTCGCGATTTGCTTAAATAGACCCCTCGCCAATGTCCAGGTCCAACAGGTATCATAATGTGATGAACTTCGGGATTGAATACATCACTTGCCAAAGTGTCTATAATCGCATTAGCGGAATGAGGATCATGACGATTGAGAACTGCCATCACAACGATACGACCTTGAGATTTTGGCATGAGAAGAGTCATATCATGGTCTTGCATTTGATCACGCTCTGTTCTTAAATGCAATGCTGTTTCATCAAAACGTCCCTGCATAAGATGTCTTTGGCGATTTATTTCAGATTGAGCCTCCATCTCTTTAGTTATCAATCCATAAATGAAATAAGAAGTTCCCTCCAAATCTGGATTTTGTTCAGAATAGCTGTCTTTAATGGTTTTAATTAACAAATCGATAACATTTTGGTTTTGGGCATACAAAGGAATATCATCTGTTGCAGCGAGATTATTGATAAGCTCTATGAGTTTCTTGTCTGTTTCATTAAGTTGTTTGGCATATTTTTGGATTAATGAGCTTAAACTTTTACTCTGAATTTCTTTACTTAATGCCATATCATCACTCCAAAAATCCCTATACAGGTGCTATATAAAACAATTAAGAAAAAATACAGCCTCCTCCCCCTTCTTTATAGGGTATACTCCACCTTAAGCGGTTCGACAATGCATTTGACTTTAGAATGAAAGAGAAATAATTAACCAAAAAGAAAGGCGCTCTAATGGCCAATTATTTTACTTCATGGAGCATGAGATTACTTAAGCACAATAATATGCTCATGTCCATATAAAAAGATCATTACTTAAACACGACAGAGAGCACAGCTTATATCTTTATTGTCAATACATCAGTTGGGTGCGAAAACAATTGATTTTCTGCAATCACTTTTGCCCCACTCTTTTCATAAAATCGGTTCAAGCAAGGCTTTAAAGTATCTAACATAATGTATTCCGACTGTGCATATTGAGCTAACCGTTTCGCTTCATCAATAATTTGCTTTCCAAAACCCAGACCTCGATAAGATTTATCAATATAGACATACATTAACTCACTCACGACCGGCGGTTTAAACTTTCCAGTATTCAATTCCAGGCTCATGTCTTTATCGAACAAAACAAACATAGCAATGGGTTTCCCATTAAAGGTACCTATATAGGTATGCTCCTTTAAATCAGATAAAACCTCTTTACGAAACTCTACCCCTTTATTACGAATATATCCCCATTCGTCTTCTGCCCATTTTGCGGCAAGTTCTAAATATTCCATACACTCAGACAGTTTAGTAAAAGTAAGTTTGTGTTTGGACATTGCTAAACTAAAAAGTAACATCTGACAACCCCTTGATTAAATTGACACAACCCACAAATTTTATCTAACTTTACCCTGTTCTATAAATACCTTTCTCTAATGTGCGCTAAATAATATTGCGGGTTTAACTCTTCGCCTGTTGCTTGACGCAATAACTCTTGATAAGAAAATAACTTTGCTTTTTGATGAACATTTTCCCTAAGCCAAATTAACAACGATTTAAAGTCACCTAATTTGATTTGATCATTTATATCAGGGATAGCTTTTCTGGCCGCCGAAAACAATTGAGCGGCAATTAACGCACCGAAAGTATAAGCGGGAAAATAGCCAAAATTTCCAGACGGCCAATGAACATCTTGCATCACACCATTTTTGTCATTCCCTTTGGTTGACAAGCCTAAATATTTTCTCATGAAGGTATCCCAAACCTCTGGTAACTCATCAATGGTAATCTCCGAAGAAAACAATAGTTGCTCGATTTCGTAACGCAGTATTACATGCAGCGGATAAGTCACTTCATCTGCATCAACACGAATTAAATCAGGTTGTACTTTCGTACAATGAAAATAAAGATTTTCTTCGGTTATATTTTGAGCTTCTTTGAAGTATTTTTTTGCAATAGGAGCCAAAAAATTTATAAAGTCCAAACTTCGACAAATTTGCATTTCAATAAGCAAGGATTGACTCTCATGCACAGACATCCCTAATGAATGGCCAACAGGTTGCCGACTCCATTCTTTTAACAAGCCTTGCTCATACAGGGCATGACCTGTTTCATGGGTAATTGCCATTAAGGAAGATAAAAATTCCTGTTCGTTATAACGCGTAGTCACTCTAACATCATCTGAAATACCCCCACAAAACGGATGATGACTAACATCTAATCGGCCATGATTAAAGTCAAACCCCAGTCGGGACATGATTTCAATTCCAAGTTGTTTTTGTTTTTCAGCAGAAA
This sequence comes from Legionella pneumophila subsp. pascullei, assembly GCF_900637585.1. Lineage (NCBI taxonomy): Bacteria > Pseudomonadati > Pseudomonadota > Gammaproteobacteria > Legionellales > Legionellaceae > Legionella > Legionella pneumophila. The sequence goes on along the minus strand of NZ_LR134380.1, from coordinate 1,318,821 downwards.
AATCACCTGAAATCGCTTTAATTCTCCGTGTTTTTTGCTTTTCGATAATCTTGGGAATAAAGGCAGGTATTTCTTGTTTCAGAGCATTAAAAACAGGAGTTATGGTCTTACAGTCTAAATCAGGAGAATATTCATCAATTAAAACATCCAGACATGGCTTATTAAATCGTTGTGATTTAATATCAGCCATCATTTTTACTTTTTCAAATAACTTTTTTAAGTACGGTTTAAATGAGCACCAGTCATTTTTAGCCCGTAATTCTCGCCATGCCTGAACACATATCAAAGATTCATTCGTAAACTCTTCAATCAATAATGCGGGAATACAGGTTGCTTGTTGATACTGTTTTTCAATCCAATAAAGATTCTTTTGCTGCCATACTGTTAAACCTTGTAAATCTTTTGCCTGTTTTATCCAATCACCTACTTTTTTATTGGTTAACCACTCATGTTGCACTGCACTTAAGGTTGCCAGAGCTTCCGCCCGTGCCTGACCACCACCTATTGGCATCATCGTCGCCTCATCCCAGGAAACAATCGCTGCTAAATTTTCAAAATCGTAATATTTTTTAAAATGTTGTTCTAATTGTTGGTAGGGGTTCATGAGGGATCCTTATGTAATTCTTTAAAATATTGCTTCCTAGTCGCACTTAAGAGCTGTATCAAAGATTCACATGAAGAATAAAACAGTTAAACAAATGTTCTATCAAGTCCTAGATCCGAAGATCTGAATCGGTTTGGTTATCGGAAGTCTTGCTTTTTAAGTTGTTTAACACACAATTTACTTCTTGCAAATCCTTGAGAATAAATTCATATCTTCCTTGTACATTAACAACCTGGATATCTTTGGGAAAAAGATCTTTTACTTTATATTTAAAATCTCTATCAGGTTTTGTATGAATACGTACTGAATTATTTTCCAAAACAATTTTGGGAATATCTTTTTCTGTATAGCCCTGAGACTCTAAAAATTTAAGCAGTGTATTCATCTCATGATATTTATTCAGTAAGTTATCCACGGAATCAGCAACTACTGTAACCGGTCTATATAAAAAACAGTCATTTTGGGAGGAAGATTCTTCGTGATGTTTGAAGAGGCTCAGGTTTTGAAGGGTTGATGACTTATCCGCTTTGTGTGCTACGACATGGCAAGGTATCAGGTAAACCAGTTTTTCCTGTATATCTTCTGGTAAAACTGCAAACAATCGTTTGGCTCGCTCCATGTCTTCTGGTTTGTCGGACGTGCAATGCGATAAAATCAATTTGACAATGAAATTTTGATACTCTTTCAAAATATACTTGGAAGCAAACTTGATTTTCATCTGAAAATCTTCAATTAACTCCGAACAAGCTACATTTCTATCATGTGTTGTAAATTCTTTATATTGACGACTCATTTTATCAATTAACTCTTCACTAAAAGAATCGCCTCTTGTCATACCAAAAACACATAATAAACCGCGTATGGATTGTTTCGTATTAACATAACCGCAGGTGGCGTAGCTCTGTGCGGACGCAAAAATAAAAGGTTGTAAAATCCGTGCTTCTTTAAGACATTTCCTGATATCTTTTTCAAATGATTTCTTCCCATATCGAAAAAGACCCAATTTATTTTCACCTATTTCAAAATGAGAGAAAAACTCTTCATCCAGTTTACCGTTTATCTCATAGATAACTGAACCAGCTTTTGAAGCTTCTTTCTCAATTAAATCATGTTCAGTAAGACACGAAGTTATTCCTCCTTGTCCTCGGTTAGACAATACAATATAAGTTTTATTTAGATTTTTATCAAAAAATATGGACAAACCAACACCATGTTGAGTCCATCCTGCAGTAAGCAATAACGGTTCGCCCTCCAAATACGTTTGATATAAAATTTTTCGTACTACTTCCACATTCAAAATAGCGTTTAATAACACTGTCTTTTGTAGTGCCCTTAAAATAGGTTTGAAATCTTCACTATTATCTGTCTGATTGGCATATTTACTGACTGCATGGAGCAAAAATCTATTTGTCTGTTCAGCACCGGCGGTGTATTCATTTAACCCTAACCTGTGCGCATAACCTTCCAAACTTCTTGCTTCGGGTACAACAAATCCGGTTCTTATAAAATACTCTATTAGTAGCATACCGACTTCAATAGAGTTAACCTTACCTAACATCAAGAACTTTAGCTCAGGATTACAAACAGGTAACAGAAGTTGAATCATCTTGACATCGCTCAACTCAATTGCTCGCGACAAACAATCCTCTATCAATGTCTCAGGAATTTTATTTATAGAATCGGCAAGTACTTTCCTGATTTTCACCAGTTTTTCTTCATCTCGATTTTCCATCGCCAAAATGGCTGCATCAACCAGATTCATCAATTCAAGAATTTCTTTATCGCGAACTGATAAAACAAAATCCTCATCTCCTAATTCTTTAGGATTAAAGGGAAATCGCTTTTTCTTGCTTTCTAAAATACAGTAAAAAAATGCCGTATGCCCATCAGAGTCGGTCACATTGATATCAGGTATAATATTAAGTTCTATAATCGCTTTTACTGCGTTGAAATGACCTTCTTTAGCTTCCCTTAAAAAAATCTCTTCTAACAGCTGATTATTGTCTTTAATTTCCTTCTTATTTTTCAAATAATTATAAATTTCTACCATGTTTTGAGAATATTTATTTCCTTCATAAGGACTGTGCAAAAATAAAAAATGTAATAGTTTTTCCTGGGATAAAGAAACATGTAGTTCATCGATAAGGTATTGAATGATATCAAGGCGCCCACAAGTAAGAGCTAACTCTAAATAATACTGAAGAATTTGTTCATGATTAAAAGACTCATCATTGTCTTCTATCTGTTTGAATAAGTTTCCACTCTCAAACTCTTCTTTAAATATAGATAATCCATTGGCTATGACTGCGGCCTCTGCTGGAGGTAAATAATTATCATTAATTAAATAATTATAATATTTTTCATCAAATCGTTTATCTACTTCCAAAATACTTTGAATTGATGATTTGGAATCAGCCAAAATGTTATCTCCTCTTGATGATTATCTTTAAGTATAATAAAAAATAACTAAGCAGAGATTTTTTGTTGTTTTTAGCATCATATTGAAACATTTTAATTCATTTTTTAAAGATTTCATACTCAATGTAAAAATAATTTTGTCTTTTATTGCAATACGAAAAAATTGTTTAATTACTCTACCAAACTCTGTAAATTAATTGTAAACTTGTCGGCGAAAAGATAGATTCTTAATTTAGATTATCTTTTTTGGGCAGTATTTTTTGGATTTAATTTTAGTTTAGGAGTAATGATTATGCCTTTAACCCCCACCGCTTCACCAAAAACTGAAAGACGTTCTGAAGAAGATAATCAACAAACAAATCAACAGGGAAACCAGCAAGGAAATCAACAACCAAGAAGCAGTATATTGACTCTTTTTGGTTTTACTCCTAATGCCATGGTCATGCCATGCCCTCATGGCCACGCTCACTTCCATGTTATGGATATTCAGGCGGATGATACATTAGTATTTGCTACTATGAATGGCAGCCCGGAAATAATGAGTCTATTGGCACTGCAATTCTTGATGCAAAGCATGAACTTAAATGTTGATGACGAATTGGAAGCGGAAACAGATGCGAAGAAAGCAGAAGAATCACAATTTTCATCTTCTGAATCTGAGAGCGAAGAAAAAGTAGACGAAGATCAACATAGTCATGAAGAAACGGAAGAAGAAGAAAACGAAGAGTCAAGCCGTTTTACAATGTAATATGCCTACCCTCTTTTCAAGGGACACCCTGTATTTACCTTAGGTAAATACAGGGTTGTTTTTAAATCCCCTGCCCCCAACACTTTCAATCCTTGTCAAAGCAAGAACAATCAATCTCGGTAATAAACCACATGTCAACTGATTATCCCCTTATTTTCTAAACCAATATTTCTTTGCTTTTTCAATTAAGGATTTGGAAAATCAAAAATAAATAAAAGGGCTATAATCAGGTTATTGCTGAAGAAAAAACATCAGTATAGGAACATGAGTAAGGTGGATAAAAAAATAGTGGTGATCACAGGTTGTTCAAAACCATCCGGTGTAGGCTATCATCTTGCTTGTGAAATGCTAAAACGTGGGCATCAAGTCATTGCAACGGTAAGGAATCTTCAAACGAGCCAAATTAACAAAGCAAAGAGCACAAACTCCAGTAATTTCGATGTAAAAACATTGGATCTTTGCGATCAAACTTCAATTGACCGTTTTATTGAAGAAGTGTTAACTCAATATCAATACATTGACGTATTAGTTAACAATGCTGCTAATGTGGTTATTGGCCCTGTTGAGAGCGCAACTACACAAGATGTATTAACAACTTATCAAACCAAAGTATTTGGCCCCTTGGCTTTAATCAGGGGATTTATCCCTGTAATGAGAGAAAGAAAAAAAGGCTTATTGACAACCACCTCAACGATTTTTACCTCTGTTCCCGTTAATATTCCAGGGGTTGCAATCTATTTTTCGGCACTTGCAGCATTTGAACGGTTACAAGAATCCTTAGCAATTGAGCTGGCTCCATGGAATATCAAAGTAATTAATTTCCAACCTGGACCAATTGCAACCGAATTGACCCGATTTGAAGGCTCTCGTACTGATATTGTTGAGAAATACTATAAAAATTTTATGGAACAAGCTTACCTATGGTTCCATCAGAATACTGTTTTTCAAACTGCAGCCGAAGTGGCCAAGGTATTTGCAGAAGTCATTGACATGGAGAATCCTGATTTATGTTATCAAAGCAATCTTTTTGGAAAGCAATTTGTTGCAAAAAATAAAAAAGATACAACAGGGCGCGAGGGAATGAATGCACTCCTGGAACATTTCAGAAATTTACCTCATGACAATCCTGATGATTGGAAAATTTAAATGATCTACTGGATTAAGTCACAATATCTGCCGCGAAATCTCTGTGCATAAGCAAAAAAATCGGTAATGCCCGCGCAAGGGTATATGACCGATTTTTTTGCTCATACACAGAGCGCAAAAATAGACAATAATTGACTAATTTTTTAATATTGGGCACAAAGTTTGTGATTGACTGGACAATATAAGTCGCAGCGCACATAATTGTAGTTTTTTATTTAATAAAGCAGATGACAACACCGCTCATTGAAATCCGTCAGATCTATAAATCATACGGCAATACGCCGATTTTGAATAATGTGTCGTTAAACGTCAATGACGGTGAATTTTTAACCTTGCTTGGCCCTTCAGGTTGTGGAAAAACAACCCTTCTTCGTCTTATATCCGGTTTTGAGCAACCAACCCAAGGTGAAATTTTTATTAATGGCCAATGTGTTAATCAGTTACCCCCTCAAAAAAGGGATGTGCACACTGTCTTTCAAAGTTATGCACTTTTCCCTCATTTGTCCGTTTTTGAAAATGTCGCGTTTGCCTTGCGCTGCAAAAAAACTCCTAACCAGGAAATCAAAGATCGCGTCCTTGATGCATTAAAACTTGTGCGACTTGAATTGTTAGCAGAAAGAAATGTGAAGCAATTAAGTGGAGGCCAACAACAACGTGTTGCCATTGCCCGAGCTATCATCAACAGACCTCAAGTGCTGTTGTTGGATGAACCATTAAGCTCCCTTGACTATCGGCTTAGAAAGGCGATGCAATCCGAATTGAAGCAATTACAAAAAACTTTGAATATGACGTTTATTTTTGTAACACATGATCAGGAAGAAGCCTTATCAATGTCTGACCGTATTGTCGTCTTTAATCACGGCCACATTGAACAAATTGGAACACCTAAAGCAGTCTATGAAACACCTGCAAACCTGCATGTTGCCATGTTTATTGGCGAAGCGAATATATTCGATATTCAGGTTCAGTCAGTAAAAGATCAAGACATCATAACGAACATTGAAGGAATACAACTACTCTGTAAAAACACTGGCAATTATCAAGTTAACGATCGACTTCATTTGATCGTTCGCCCAGAGGATATTCGAGTTTGGAGCTTATCTGAAGTCGAAAAGACAGAGGGAATGTTACCTGGGCGCATTGTTGATATCATTTATAAAGGCTCTACGGTTGATCTCAAAGTGGAATTGTCATCAGGCCAAATCATCAATGCTTCCGAGTTTTTTGACGAAGACGATGATAAGCTGGAATACACTCTCCATGAAACCGTTTGGGTACAATGGTTGCCTGGCTGGGAGGTTTTATTGCCTTATGAAGGCTAAATCATTCGCATTGTATTTATTGTATCTTTGGTTAATTATTTTTGGCTTCATTCCCTTGTTGATGGTGCTGGCTGCCAGTTTTTTATCAAAAGACAGTATTCATCTCGTTACCTTGCCATTTACATTGGAAAATTATTTTGACTTGTTCACCCCTGTTTTTGCAAAAATTCTTTTCCGATCCTTGCTGATAGCCACTATCACTACCCTGCTTTGCCTGATTATCGCTTATCCCTTTAGTTATTTAATGATTAAATCAAAGCATCAATCTGTTTTATTACTGTTAATTATCATACCTTTCTGGACAAGCTCATTAATAAGAACTTATGCTTTGATTGCTATCCTTAAATACAAAGGCGTAATAAATGCCCTATTGCTGAAATTACACTTGATTGATATTCCCTTGTCACTACTCTATACCAATTTTGCGGTCATTATTGGCCTGGTTTACAATCTGTTTCCTTTCATGGTCCTACCCATTTTTACGAATATGGAACGCTTCGATTTCAGGTTAATCGAGGCAGCCAAAGATTTAGGGGCAAACAAATGGTCGATATTTACTCGAGTATTTTTGCCTAACACAGCCCCTGGAATCTTATCAGGTTGCTTGCTGGTCCTATTGCCAGCAATGACTTTATTTTACATTCCTAATGTATTAGGCGGCGCTCGTTCCATTTTATTAGGTAATTTAATCCAAAATCAATTTCTTGTCCTAAGCGATTGGCCGCAGGGAGCCGCTACCAGTGTGTTATTAACTTCCGTCCTGCTTATTTTAATGTTCATTTTTCGGCGACAGAACAATGAGGTCATTCGATGAAAACAATGACACAACGCCTGTTTCTTTCTTTAGTTTATACTTTTCTTTATATCCCCATTGCCATACTGGTGCTCTATTCAGTGAACGATGCCAAATTTTCATTACAATGGCATGGTTTTTCTTTGCGATGGTATAGAGAACTATTTCATGACCGCGGCTTGTGGTCTGCCGTTTTCAATTCCATCATCCTGGGTCTTACATCCTCTCTAATCGCTACAACAATGGGTCTATTGGCCTCGATCAACTTATTTTTATTTCGTACAAAACACCGTAAGATCCTATACACCTTATTACTATTACTTATTATTATTCCCGACATAGTCCTGGGTGTTGCCCTATTGATTTTCTTTAATATTACCCAAGTGCCCCTTGGCTTCTTGAGTCTTTTGGCCGCGCATATTACCTTCTCAATTCCTTTTGTTATCCTAACCATTAATTCGCGAATAAATACTTTAAATCCCAATATTTATTTTGGTGCCCTCGATCTTGGCGCCAGTCGTTATTATGCTTTAACGCGAGTCTTACTCCCTTTATTGTGGCCTGCCGTTTTAAGCGCTTTTTTATTAAGTTTCACTTTGTCATTTGATGACGTCATTATCAGTTATTTTGTGGCAGGCCCTGATTTTACTATCCTGCCTTTGACCATCTACTCTTTAGTCCGTGCTGGAGTCACTCCTGAACTCAACGCACTGTGCTCTATTACATTTGGTTTATCAATGATTCTCGTTATTATCTCTCATCGCCTGTCAGGTAAATTGATATGAAAATTATTACTTTGTTGCTTGCTCTTCTTACATTTAGGGCATTCTCCAATCCTGTCGTCAATGTCTATGCCTGGGGAGGTGAAATCCCTAAAAAAGTCATTCAACAATTTGAACAAGAGTCAGGAATTAAAGTTAATTTTTCGACTTATGATAGCAATGAAACCATGTACGCCAAGTTAAGAGCCAGTCAAAAGGCTATTTACGATGTCATCCTCCCCTCCGCCTATTTTGTAGAGCGCATGCAAAAACAAGGTATGTTGCAATTACTCGATCACAAACAACTTCCGAATCTTCATAATCTGGATGAACAATTTGTCAAGAATGATTATGATCCGGGCAACCGTTATAGTATACCCATCATCTGGGGAGCAACCGGTATTTTCTTTAATCATAATTCTGTAGCGAACCCGCCAAAAACCTGGCAAGGCTTATGGGATAAAAAGTGGCGTAATCAGTTAATGTTACTTGATGATTCACGCGAAATATTTGCTATAGCTTTGATGAGCCTGGGGTTTGATCCCAATGATACCAATCCAAACCACATAAAAGCAGCCTATGAGCATCTCTTGCACTTGATACCTAATATTAAGTTATTTGCCAGTGATAGCATTCAAGCCATCATGATAGATGAAGATGCTTTCCTTGGATCAGCATGGAATGGCGATGCCTTCAAAGCACATACAGAAAATAAAGCCATTGAGTTTATTTATCCTCAGGATGGTTTTGTGATTTGGGTGGATTGTTTGGCTATCCCTAAAAATCCACCTCACCTCAAAGAGGCGTATCAATTCATTAATTATATTCTGAAACCAGAGACAAGCGCTCAAATTGCACTAAAAGAAGGACATGCAATTACCAATGCAGCAGGAAGGTCTTTATTGCCATTAGTTATCAAAAATAACCCAGTGGTTTATCCGCCAGACAAAATACTAAAGAAGGGTTATTTTCAACGCGACATCGGCGAAGAAACACTGGCGCTTTATAATCAATATTGGGAACAATTAAAACTTGCTTTTTAGTTTTCTATTGTGAAGTAGTGCTAAATATCCAGATGAAGTACTTCATTAACTCAATGAATTAAAATTTAGAAAGCAAAGCCATTTGAATATTTTATACTCAAAAAGAAAACAATTATGCTTAATTTGTATAAATTTAATCCATTTTATGGTCTTATTTACATCACTTTTTTCATATTATCTTCACACTTAATTTTTTTTATTCATACCAGTTAATATTTGCTTAATAATAAATTGTTATCATTGCAGCACATTGATTTAAGTGATTCAGAGAGGATTTACAATGCAAGAACGTAGAGAGAAAAAAAGTGGTAATGCATCCTATGTATTTACACCATATGATATGGCCAATTTAGTATTTAAAACTGGAGTTATTTCTTTTACTGTCTCCGCAGGAACCCAACCATTTCAATACTTGCTAAACAAATTGCAATTTTCACAAACTGGAACCCCATCTGGATTGAGTGGAGGACTTTTCCGAGGCATGTACCGTGGATTCCTGCCTTATGCTATTGCAGGCCAAAAACGCGGTGCTGTGGCTGTAACCCATAAACAAACTAACAAAGCAACAGAAGAAGAAGAATTTGAAGCCCCATTCCGTCAACGTTGGTTGGGAACAATATTCTTTTCTCAGGCTGATCTGCTGGTCAGTAATGGTTTAAGTGGCAAGGGAAGGTTGCAAAATGTTGGAGTGATTAATGCTGAAAACTTCAGATGGTCCTTATCCAATTTTTGGAAATTAACTACAGTCAACTGGGGTTCTCGCTCATTTGCTGGTGGGGTCAATTTCGCGTTGATAGGATTTGCAGGAGATTATGTCAGCTCATTTTATAAGTTTGATAAGGACTTGTATAACAAAATATTAGGAGGCGCTACTTCTGGTGTCATTGCGACATTGTTTACAACCGTCCCTAACGCCTATGCTGATAATAAATTGTTGCAAACCAAAGTAGCTGAAAATAACCGTTTAATTACCGTGTCACCCTATACAATGTTTGGTCAAATGAAATCACATGTAAAAGCGGTTGGTCTTAAAGACGCTTTCATGACCTTTTTTAAAGTTAACTATTTGCAACAGGTGGCGGTAAGAGCTCCTCAAGCAGCTATCACTTTTGCCCTCATTTTTGGTATGGATGAATATATGGGTCCTGATCCTTTGAAAAAGATTTGGCCTGGACGAGTCGAAGAGCTTGAGTCAGAGAATACATCCCCATCTCCTACCAAGAAATAATTAAGAGTAACAAGGATGTTATTTTTCATCATTGTGACTTAATAGCCAAAATTACGTTTTACAATATAAATTGTACTTATTTTATCAATATTACACTAAAACAGATTTTTTTGATTTAATTTTAGCCATAAAAACAGGTGAATGTATTGCATTAGGCAGAAATTCATTTAGAATGAATGATGAATAATTAACAGGATTATTATTAACTAATCAGGACGGAAAATATGTTATCATTTTTTGGGAAATGTATGTTAAAGACCTTAGGCGGAGCAACCAGGACAGCGGCACTTGATACTGCGAGAGTAACAGCAACAACAACGGTGGTCCTAGGTGGTATGTATTTCTGGGACAGAGTAGCTAAAAATTATGGACTATATGACAAGGAAACTTCCAAACCAATAAGCCTTGATCTGGCTAATGACAATTATATGCGTCCTAAAGTTTAAACTAAAGGATTATTTTCGCTCCCAACTATCCTGTTGGGAGTATTTATCTCTCTCTTAAATCAACATCTGAGTTACACAGTAAATTCTATCGTTTAAAACGAGAATAAACAGCCCTACCTATCCAAAATACTAATAAAGCAACAATCCCCCATAATAAAATCATTGGGATAAACAGAATAACAAATTCAATAAATCCATAAGTGAATTGTCGTAGTTGAGCTATTAAAGCCTGGTAAGATTTCATCACAACTTCAGAGATTTGCCATGTAGTATTTTGTGCATTTTTTATCGCAGGATCAATCTGCAAGTAAATTGTAACTAGTGAATAGGCGATAGATTCCTTGTAGTACTTAATCTGCCCTTCTATAACATCAATTTTTCTCTGCGTTTCACTCAGTTGTTGATAGACAGCAAGTACATCAGAAGTATTTTTTGCACCTTGCATAATTTTATTTAATTGATCTTTAGCGACTCTGTAATTTTTCAGTTCACTTTCAAGATCGACGTATTGCCGAGTGATGTCTTCACTCGCAATCGATTCCTCAATGACTTTAACAGCCAAAGATTTTAAATTTTGCAACACATTGTTTAAACGATTACTTGGTACTCTGATACTGATTTGAGCTACATTTCCACCAACATAGAAACTATCCTGTCTTAAGTTGGAGTTAACCACATATCCTCCTTCTCGCTCGGCTATCTGCATAATGGCATCAATAATTTTTGCTGGATCATTAACCTGCAGAGTGATATTCGCATTACGGATTATCATTCCCCTCATGACTTGATCTGTAGCGGGGGAATTGCTGCTGCTAGCACCAAAATCATCTGGTACCGCATTGACTTTTTCAACAGTTGGATAAGCGCTCCCCACTACTGGAGCACCCTTATATAGTGTTTGTCCGGCTCGATTGATTAGTACGTTGTATGCAAATAGAAGGACAGCATAAACTCCTACAGCGACAAACAAGTATAAAATGACTTTCTTCATTTTTAATTCAATACTCCAATATTGTAAAAATAAGTGTGGCATAGACTAATTGAAATAACCAACAGTATTTTTTTATTTCAACTACCAAACTATAAATAGTTAAACTTGATATAAAATTAGTAATGAACTAATAAGAGACAAGGAGGTGTTCCATGAAAAAAGTAGCACCTACACTAAAAAATGAAATCATCGATACAGCAATAAATATTGCCCAGGATAGCTCTTGGGAAAAAGTGAGATTGGTTGATATCGCTAAAGCATTAAATATTGATTTAAACACAATACGATATTTCTTTGCTGAAAAAGATCAAATTATTGATGCCTGTTTTGATCGTGCTGACGAAACCATGCTCAATGCTGTCTTAAAACCGAAATTTGATTTGCTGACAGCCAAAGAAAAACTGTATGATTTATTAATGAATTGGCTAAGTGCTTTCGAAGGGAAGCAAAAAGTAATTCGGCAAATGATATTACATAAGCTAGAGCCCGGTCATCTTCATCTTCAATTGCCTGCCATCAAACGTATCAGCCAAACTGTTCAGTGGTGGCGTGAAGCAGCTGGCCTTAGAGAGGCCTTCCCTCAACGCGCCATACAAGAAACCGGATTGACCATCATTTATCTATCCACTTTTAGTTATTGGTTATTAGATAATTCCAAAGAACATCTCGCAACTCGTATTTTTTTGGAAAATAAATTAAATACTGCAAGCGTTCTATCCAATTTTTTGGGGTTTACCTACTATGCGCGATCCAGGATTAACTGAAAAACTTGGTTTTCAATTTCCTATTATTCAAGCACCTATGGCAGGAGGAGCCACTACTCCTGAGTTAGTTGCAGCAGTTTCTAACAGTGGTGGTTTAGGCTCTCTGGGCGCGGGGTATATGAAACCCAATGAGATCAAACAAGTGATTAGAAAAATCCGTCAATTAACAAATAAACCTTTTGCAGTTAATCTTTTTATTCCCGAAGCTCATCATGCAACACGAGAACAAATTCAAAAAGCTTGTGATGATATTAATCTGTGCTGCACTGAGCTAAACATTGAAATCAGTCCCGTGAGTAGGCCCTACTCCCAATCTTTTGTTGACCAAATGCAAATCCTGATTGAAGAAAAAATCCCTGTTTTTAGCTATGCATTCGGTATACTAGAGCCCATGTGGATAAAACACTTGAAGAAAAATGGGACATTTTTAATAGGAACAGCTACCACTATACACGAGGCAATAATACTTGAAGAAAGCGGTATTGATGCCATCGTTGCACAGGGAAGTGAAGCAGGAGGGCATCGAGGCACTTTCATCGGTAATGCGGAAGATGCTTTGATTCAACTATCTGATCTGATACCCCAAATAATAGATAAAATAAAAATTCCAGTGATAGCCGCTGGGGGAATCATGGATGGGAAAGGAATAATGTCTGCCATGAATGCCGGTGCCTCTGGTGTGCAAATGGGAACCGCTTTTTTAAGCTGTTTTGAAGCTGGCATCTCTCATCAATACAAGCAAAGCCTATTATCACAGCAACAAGACAATACTGTATTAACACGTGCTTTTTCGGGAAAGTTGGCTCGTGGAATTCGAAATAAATTCATTACTTGCATGGATAATCGGAAAATAAATATCCTCGACTATCCCATTCAAAATGCATTAACCCAGGTAATGAGGCAAAAAGCAAAGGAAAACGATAATATTGATTTTATGTCATTATGGGCTGGACAATCGGCTCAATTATGCAGGCATATGTCGGCAGGTGACTTAATAAATACTTTAGTTATTGAGGCAGAAATGAAGTAAAAGAAACTCAAATCATTGCAAAGTATTTTAATCCATTTTTTAAGCATGGTTTATAATAAAAATTATAAATAAAATGACAGGATCTATATGTTTCGTTACTTTAAACGGGGCTGGAACGGAGAACTTAAATTTTCTGAAGTTCTGTTTGCGTCAGGTGGCGATTATTTTTTGCTTGAAGGAGGCATAGCCTACATTGGATTTTATATTTTATTTGCCATTTTGTTAATGACATCAAAACCATTATCCCTGGATAATATATTAGCCTTGGCTCTCTTCTCCTATGGCATAGTCTTTTACATTTGGCTACTCAAAGCATTTTGGGGCTCTGCTAATTTTTGTTCAAATAAAATTTCAGCAGGACTGATTCGTACCTTTACCATTATTTTGCCCTTGATTTCGATCGTCTTGTTTGTTCTGATTATTATTTATTATCTTGTTACGGCCATTATGGACGCTTTGAGTGGCTAATTATGTTACGTAAGTTCTTTGAGTGTTTAAATATCCTTTAGAAAAAGGGAGTTTGATATGGACATTGAAAAAAACAAAGCCAAAACGTTTGTCAATTATATGCTCCAGCTAGCCAATATCAATATAAATGGCCAGACACCATGGGATATACAAATTTATAATGATGAGTTCTACTCCAGAATATTACGTGATGCCGATTTAGGTTTAGGTGAAAGCTACATGGATGGTTGGTGGGATTGTCAACGAATTGATTTGTTTATTTCAAAACTGATTAATGCAAATCTTGAATCCAAAATTAAAGTCAATTTTAAACTGGCATTTAAAGTCCTTTTATCCAAAATATTGAACCTGCAAACCCCAAAACGTTCCCTACAAGTTGGCAGACATCATTACGATAGAGGAAATGATCTGTTTCAGGTTATGCTGGATAGCAATATGAACTACACTTGTGGTTATTGGAAAAAGGCTGAAAATTTGGAGCAAGCCCAACTCGATAAACTCGATCTAACCTGCAGAAAGCTCTGTCTTAAACCCGATATGAAATTGTTGGATATCGGGTGCGGTTGGGGAGGACTGGCAAAATATGCTGCTGAAAACTATGGAGTCTCCGTAGTCGGCATAACCATATCACAGCAACAATATGAGCTAGCTAAAACACGCTGTGCCCATTTGCCGGTTGAAATCCGATTCCAGGATTATAGGGATTTAAATGAAAAATTTGACCGTATAGTTTCCTTAGGGATGTTTGAACATGTTGGTTACAAGAATTACCGAAAATACATGGAGATTGTTCATCAATGCTTAAAGGATGATGGTTTGTTCTTATTACACACTATAGGCTCAAATGAAAGCGTTACAAAAGCCACGCCCTGGATTTCAAAATACATTTTTCCCAACGGAATGACTCCATCCATCATGCAAATAGGGGAAGCTTCCGAAAAATTATTCGTTATGGAGGATTGGCATAATTTTGGAGCTGATTATTATAAAACCTTAATGGCATGGCATGAAAATTTTAACCAGGGATGGGACCAAATTAAATCCCACTATAACGATAAGTTCTTTCGTATGTGGAATTATTATTTACTCTCTTGTGCAGGCGCTTTTGATGCAAGAATGTTGCAGTTATGGCAAATTGTTTTTTCCAAGAAGGGAATTCACGGAGGTTACTCTGCACCGAGATAAATGGTTTAAACGATTTATTCTGCATCCTAATACTCTCACCAGCAAACCTAGTTTTCTATTGCATGAAATTAGCAAGATTATTCATCTATTCCGTTAATTTTACTTGCAATTTTTATTATCTGGAATATAGTTTGAACTGAAATTTTGTCTAAAAAGGAATTAATATGCCAAAAAAAAATGAACCAAGTGGAGAAGAGCTTAAAAAAGCAGGTATAGTGGTAGGAATAACAAATCTGCTTTTATGGCCATTTTATTATGCCGATTCGAGATGGGGATTGTTTGCATCTCTATTCGCTACTTCCGCAGTACTTTATGCCTCTCACGAAGTAGGGGAAAGTAAACGGCCAGTTGAAAATTCAGTGACGCGACTTGGTCTCTTCCAGCAGCGTGGAACCAGTGAGGCTGAAATCGAAAATGCTTTTAATAATACAGTGACCGGCGCCGCTGCGATATATGATTGGCTTGTTCCTGGCTCCAATGGCCCCAAATAATCATTATCCTGTCTTAAATAAATTATATTTTTGAGAAGTATTATTTTATCCAAAGCCACGTCATTCTGGAGATTGGTAAAGATCTCCAGAAATCTGTTATCTTTACTTCTCAAGGCCTTTATCCAATACTTATAATTAATCTGCTCATGGTGGATAAATAATGAAATTTCGGACTAAGTTATTTCTTGGCTTGCTGCTGATTGTAATCATCACTAACGGCATATTTCTGTTTTTATCTTATCAATATGGTAAAGAAACAGTATACAAAGAAGTAGGCTCATCAGCTTTATCGATAGCTGCGGCAACAGCCGTTCTGATGAATCCGGAGGATATTCAGAAATTTAATCTGGATACCTCTGCAAACTCACCCCTTTACAAAGATCTTGAAAAAAAACTTCTTGAAGTACGTAACGCAAATCGCCGTAAAGATGTTTATGTCAATTTCATATATAGTTTATTTTCCGACCCTAATAATCCCAAGGTACTTCGATTTGCTGTAGATCCTGAAGAAAACATTATAGATAAAACTGAATTGGGTACAGTCATGAAACTTAAGACTGAATCAGGGCAAACAATTAATGTAAATTATGAACTCCCTATCGTTCTGCCTGAATTTGTTGAAGACATCTGGGGTACATGGCTGACCGCTTTATACCCAATAAAAGACGCACAAGGTAAATACATTGGAAATATCCGAGTAGATGTAAACGCCGATTCGGTTAACCAAAGATTTCATTTCTTGCTCTACTCAGGTATTGCCGTCTTTATCTCAACATTTTTATTTGCCATGTTTTTAGGTTGGTTACTTTTTCAGTGGTTCAATAAACCCTTATTAAAAATAACAACGGCGCTCAAAAATATTGCTCAAGGTGATCTTGAACAACATCTCGACATTAAGACAAAAGATGAATTTGCTGAAGTGGGTCGAGTAATCAATGAAATGACTGAAGGATTGAGACAGCGTAACATGTTGCAAGTGAGCTTAACACGTTTCATTTCTCATGCTTTAGCAGAAAAAATTGTGAAATCCGGTGAGTTACCGCAAGTATTTAGCGAGAGGCGTAAAGTCACTATCATGGTCTGCGATATACGCAATTTCACAACCATTTCAGAACGTATAAAACCTGAATTGGTAGTCGATTTTTTAAATCATTTTTTTGAGAAAATGATAGAAGCCATTACATCACAACATGGGATATTGGATAAATATCTTGGAGATGGTTTTTTAGCGATCTTTGGCTCACCTGATGATGACGCCTATCAAGAAGACCATGCTATTCATGCGGCATTAAAAATGCGAGAAGCGATGAAATCACTCAATGCCGATTGGGCAAAAATATTAGGTACTGAAATACAAATTGGTATTGGTATCAATACAGGCAGTGCCATCGTTGGAAATATTGGAACCGATATACATATGGAATATACAGCTATTGGTGATACTGTCAATTTAGCTTCCCGAATAGAAAATGCCACCAAAAAACTCAACACAGATATCCTAATCAGTGAATACACGTATATTGCAACAGACCTTACCTCGTTTCAATTTATAGAGTTAGGAGAAATCACTATCAAAGGAAGAATTCATAAAGTGAAAGTTTATACGCTTTAAGATTAATGATTTTTTAGTCTAAAAACAATTAACATCCGACATAAGAATAAGCGCGTTGTAATAGCCACCAGAATATCATGTAGAAGTTAGTTTGAGTTAAATTGGAAGAACCATAACAAGGCAAATTGACTATCTCTCTCATCCTGATCTGGAATTTTTAAAGCTTTTTGGATAGACCGTTCCAGACTCATTTCCTACACTTACCCTCATAATACTAAATTTTGATCATAAGAAATTTGTAACGGCTAAATTTTGATTAACAAAAATGCTGATGCAGAAACTTTCTCCGGGAGAGAACAATGATAATTGATAAAATTTTATCAATTAGGTAGTTAGTTAAATTCTTATAACCATTCTGCAAAAAACAAAATGTTATCAAGTAAAAAATTTACTATTGAATTCTAAAATAGATAAAGGTTTATAAAATAAATATCCCTGATATCCATCTGGTTTATGTATTCTTAAGAGCTCCAGTTGTTTTTTTAATTCGATCCCTTCTATAATCACTTTTGAATTAAATAAGTGAGCCATTTTTATAATGTATTTGAGAAGTAATAACGATTGGTTATGTACAATAATATTATCAACAAAACATTTATCGATCTTTAGGATATTAATGGGTACAGAAACTAGCTGCTTTAAAGAAGAATATCCTGTACCGAAGTCGTCAATCGCAAATTGAAAACCCATTTCCATTAACAGTTTTATCACTCCTTTTGTTTGAGGATATTCCATCAATGTAGATTCAGTGATTTCCAAGATAATGCATTTGGGATTAGCGGAGGTTCTCCTTAAAATTTTTTTTACGCTTTGACAAAAAAGGGAATCTTCTAATTGCTTACTAGAAAGATTGATTGATACATATGGTGTTTGAGTTGAATGTGTATACCTTTGCCATTGGGATTGAATTAAGCAGCCTTGTTCTAATATCCAATAGCCAATTTCGTGCATAACACCTGAACGTTCTGCAATCGGTATAAATAAGTCCGGAGGTATGGATTTGCCTTTATATATCCATCGAATTAGTAACTCCCCACCGATAATCCTCTCTTTTCCATCAAATACAATAGGTTGTATTTTGAAAGATAATGCTTTATTCTGAACTGCTAATTGCAATTCAGTTGTTAAAGCAAGCTCATTTTTCAACTGTTTATAAATTGCGTCATTAAATAGAACTTTTTTATTTTTTCCGCCCTGTTTCGATTCATAAAGCGCGAACTCTGCATTTCTTAACAAATTTGTTGCAGAGATTTCATTTGTTTTAAAACAAATGCCAATATTAAGAGCCATAAAAATTTTTTGTTTTTTTATTGTAATAAAATGCTTGAAAGTGTTGATAATTGAATCTGATAAATCCAGAATTTCATCTTGGCTTTTTATGTGTTCACAAAGAATGACAAATCGATCTTCTCCAAATCTCGCTAAAGTATCTCCTGATCGTAGTTGTTTTAAAATACGGTTTGCCATTTCTGTAATTAACAATTCTCTTGTTTGGTAACCGAAGATATTACTGATGAACTGAAAATGAAGAAAATCTATGTATAAAATCGCTAAGAGTTGCGTTTGTTTCTTAGAGCGTTGAATAGATGAATTAATTCTCCTAATCATTAAGGATTTATTGATTAATTTAGTTAAAGGATCATGTGTAGCAGACCATAAATACTTTTCCTTTTCTTCTAGAGATTTGGTTATATCATTTAAAGATAAAAACAAATATATATCTTGATCTAATTTTCTTTTCGAAACAGATCCTGTAAGGAAAATTGAGCAACCATCTTTTGTATAGCCTATAACCATTTCCTTATGACCAAGTTTAATATTAAATCGATCTTTTGAAAGTAAAAAAGAATTGATATTGTTTTTATAATATTCTCTTTCCTGGGGAGAAAATAAAAAGAATAAGGATTGGCCCATTAATTCATTTTCATTATAACCAAATTTATCGGTAGTAATTTTGTTTACATAAATGATTTGTCCCTGACTATTGGTTATTATAATGCTTGTTGGAATATCGGTAAGAATACTTTCAATCTCTTTAAATATGTTTAACTGGATTGAGGTATCAGGGGCGAAGTGATTCTCAGTATGGGGGTTCCTTTCTTCCTTGGTTGATATATGGAGGTTCTGATAGCGTTTTGGAATTTGCGGTTCAATTAACCCAAATGATTTTATTATTGAGAAAGTTCCATCGTTATTAGATTTACTCAGGTAGCAATTCACATAAGCATGATGAGTTCTTTCATCCATTTTAACAAATCCTTGTGGAGCCATTAATTGAACTGTGCTTAAAGAATTCAATACATCGCTTTCAGCAAAAGAATTAGCTTGATTAATGGCATTGGCATAGGCTTTAATACATAAATAAACACCTTCGCCAAAATTCGATATCTTTCCATTCCCTTTAGGCCATAATCCAGTAATACCTGGTGAGTTTAGCAGTTCATTTAAAAAAAACTCATTCTCAAAAGTTTTAACTGACATAAAATAGGAATTACAACTATAAAATCCATGTCGATAGTGCTCAGGCATACTGGACATCATCGTTTCATCATAATGGCTCATAGCTACTGTAACTTTATCTCGCAATCCCTCATCAACAATTGCTTTTAGCATGGCAATTTGATCAATACCAGCAAAAAAGGGCATAAAAATATTTGCTCCAGATTTCACTACTGCTGATGCAATCTCAAATGGTTTAGCCATACCAAAATCAAAATAATCCTCAGCTATAATTTCTCCTTTCATTTTAAGTATTATTTCTTTTGCTGCAGCAATTGAGCCTCTTGGCCATTCATAATTACTGCCTGCGAAATAAAATTTATATCCGAAATTTTCTATAAGATAAGGGATCATTTTTGTAATTTGTTGATTAGGTAGTGCGGAAAAATTGAAAAAATATTGATTAAATATACTTCCTTCATAAAAGGAAAAATTCAAATAAATGATTTTTCTGGGGAAACAAACCTTATAAGCTACAGCGAGACGAGAATTAGATAATAAATTACCAATAAGTGCTTGGCAGTGATAATTATCAACCAAAGAACTGGCAGCAATAACCGCTTGTCCAGGCATACTTCCATCATCTTTTATTATTAATTCAAGTGGTTTCCCAAGAATTCCACCTTTTTTATTGATTTCTAAACAGGCAATGTTAGCTGCTATTGCAATTTCCTGGCCATAAATACTTGCTACTCCAGAGTAAGGCGTCATTAACCCCAAACGGATTACGTCCTCTTGCAATAATCGATGTTTTGGGCACATCCAAAATATCCTTACAACATTTAATATTGTTCACTTTGAATTTTTTGCTCCTAATATTATTTTAGAGTAGTGAACCAAAATTACAAATTAGGGTGTTAATTTTAATGGCACTTAGCTTCCCATGGAGTCATATTTTACTGGTATCAAATTAATAACAAGTGTTTGATAATTCTGAAGGTGTCTTATATCCCACGCATAATTCACGCAACCACCTTGAAAAGAAAATTACCTAGGGTTATGAGAACAATTACTATGCTACCATTTTTTCTCCGAATGAATGCACAGGGCATTAAGAAGACAACATGGATAATGTCATCTATTTTTTGCCGTCTTTTGGAACAGTTATTCCTATACGGATACTACCTTCAATTTTATTTCCAGATAAATTATAATGTTTTAAGATTTTCTGTGTGGCTGTTGTTGCACTTTCATAGTTCTTAATTTCAGAAATAATAGCAATAAACTCATCACCACCCATGCGTGGCGCAAAATTTTCATTTCGAATAGAATGAGTTAATTTTTCCACTAATTTAATTAAAATCGGGGGATTACCCAACAAGACTTCTCTTACCAGCTAACCTCCTTTGGTTGGATTTCGCAAGGGAGATTCGTTTTATCCTTTTCTGTTTTATACTCATCTGGATTTTTTGTGGAATCACTTAAGAACTCGTGCCTGCGTTCCTGAGATCGCTTTCTCTGTGCCACAGGTACTGGAAGAAATTACTTAAGCTAGACAAGATGTAGTGAAAGTGATTAAGCAAGTATATGATACTTTGAAAATAAAAATTTTTTTAAAGGTTGAAAATCAAACTATTTTAAACATTAAACCGTTAGCTGGTTCTAAGATCTTTTTCTATGGTGCAATTTATACACTTCTATCGCCTCTTTGTCTGGTCTATGCTCCATAGGCATCTTACGCTCTCTCCATGGCTTATTGATCTCTTGATAAAAATTTTCAAGAGTGAAGTATTTTCGATCATCAACATAATAGGTTTTATATTCATCTCTCGTCGTGATAAAAATCACTTTCCTGGGACTACAATAATACATTGCGGCCAGACACATAGGACAAGGATGAGCAAGTATATAAAAATCGCAATCGTATAAATGCTCACAGCCTAATTTCGCTGTAGCAATGCGTATTGCATTAACTTCAGCATGAGCTGTAGGATCATGGGTTTGCACCACCGTATTGGTCGCCTCAGCAAGAACTTTTCCATTCTGAACTATAAGGCAAGCAAATGGCCTACCACCATTTTCCACATTCTCTCGAGCTAGCTCGATAGTGCGCTTTATAAAATCCATTTTTTCCCATTTTTAGCCCATAATTATTAATTATTACCCATAATATAAAAAGTAACAAATCAAGCAGGCAAGCATCATGACTAAAAGAGGAATAGAACAGCTTATTTTTTCAGAGATCGCATGCGATATGAAAAAATATTCTATGGCTATTGCAGGCAAACCCATATCCTATAAGAAATTGTTTGATACTGTAAATCATCTTGCAACTCACTTTGAAAATGAAACACTCTCAGGAAACCGAATCGCTTTTATGTTGCCCAATAGTCTTGAAATCATAGCCATTTATCTGGCCTGCTTTCAATCGGGATGTATAGCCATGCCAGTTAATCGTCGCTATGCACCACCTGAGTTGGAAAAGGTATTGCAAGATGCCCAACCAATTTATTTAATTATCGAAGCAAACAAGTTATTTTTGTTAGAAAAAATCAATTGGTCAGCGACAGGAATTAAAAAAATTTTTGTGCTGGGTGAAACTCATAATCATCCCTATTTATCTTTTAATGAATTATTAAGTGAACCAGTGAATTGCCCAAAACATCGCATAAATTATAAAGCGCCTGCAGTGATTTTTTATACCTCCGGCTCAACAGGAGAACCCAAAGGAGTTGTTCACACGCTTTCTTCCATTGACGCAATGCTCGACTCAACATCATTAGCTCTGGAAAACATTACCGCTGAAGACAAAATGATAATTTGTGAACCACAATGTCATGTGAGTGGATTTATTGAAACATTCTCTGCACTATCACGAGGAGGCACCGCATTAGTTAATGATGGTTTTGATATGGATTGGTATCTTGCGACCGTCGAGCATGAAAAGCCAACGCTCGCCGTACATCACATTGATACCTATATCAAATTATTAGACTCTGGACGCTGTAATACAGAAACGTTTAAATCATTTCGCGGAATTTATACAGGTGGGGATGCACTACCCGTAGCAGTTCAGGACAAATTTCTGGCTTGTTCTGGTAAAGCAATTCAAGTAGGTTATGGAATGACTGAAGCCATTTGGTTAACTGTCTGCAGAACCCCTGATTTGACTCAAAAATCCTGTATTGGCAAACCAGTACCAGGAGTCACATTATGTCTTGTGGACGCAAATGGAGAGGAAGTACCTTGTGGTGAAACAGGAGAAATCCAGGTAAAAGGCGATATGGTGATGCATAGTTATTGGAATAATGCTAAAAAAACCTGCGAAGCATTCATAAAAGGTTGGTTTAAAACAGGGGATTGCGGAGCACAGGGCGAGCAAGGTTATTTTTATTATAAAGGTCGGATTAAAAACATTATTATCCGCAATACATCCAATATTATGCCGGGAGAAGTGGAAGCAGCAATTTATAAACATCCGTCTATTAATGCAGCAGCTGTGATTGGTGTGCCTGACAAAGAGGAAGGAGAAATACCAATTGCTTTTGTAGTCGTGAAAAATGGGAGTCAATTGATAAGAGAAGAATTGTATTCTTTCTTATTTGAGCAAATTGCTCAATATAAAGTACCTGCAAAAATTTACTTTATTGATGAGATGCCCTTGACCAACAGTGGAAAAATTAATCATAAGAAATTGTATGATTATCTTTAAAATTAAAAAAAAGCATAGTTTGCATGAGGTCAATAAGCATCACAGAAATATTTACGACCGAGCGACAAAATAAAACAGCCCCGTTATGCAAAGGAGCTATTTTAATGCTGGAGCACAGTTTAAACCTTCCAATTGCTTTGCAGGCTTGCGTGAAAAAAAAGTTCCAAAATAACTCAAAATGGAGCTATTAGAACTTGTCTCTTCCTCGTCTTCAATTTCTGTTATTTCCACCTTTGGGTATAAACTGTCCTGAACCATTCTAAAGCCTGAAAAAACACTTTTAAGAATGAAAGGCAAAAAAGTTAACATAAGCAGCATACTGGTTAAGTTCGTAGATTCGTTAAACAGAGCATAATTAGCCAGGGATTGAAAAACAGCGATTATCAAAGCAATCCCCATAGTATTGGAAATCAATCTTGAAGCATTGATGTTCCGATTATCCATTGGCAAATCGGAACTTTCATTTATTTCATAAAAAGCAATCCACAACCACAATAAGTCAAAAACGACACTATACCAATGCTGCTGATTCATTTCTGTGACATCTGCTCCAACTGTTTTAGCCAAATCAAACGTCATTTTTCCACTTTTGAGCGCCAGAGCCATGGTTGGCTTTTCCTGCGAGTTGGCTAGAGGAGCAAATTTTTGAACAAACAGACTTTTGGGTAGATTAATGTCAAACAGTTCATAAAAAGTTTTCTGCGAACCAAACAGCCGTCTTAGCTGCTCCTCACTGATATTGGATAAGCCATCCACTCCTGGAGCAAAAGTTCCATCATCTGAATGATGCGCTATCACCACATTCGAATTTTTCATCATCATGACATCATTGGTACCATCGCCGTTGGCAACAACAAAATAATGATGGTCTTTAAGATAACGAGCTAAAATACCTTTTCCCTCAGTGCTCATTTCAGCAAAAATAATGACAGGGCGTTTTCCCCCTTCCCTGTCCATCAATTTTTGAAATCTTATCAATATCGCTTCATTGATACCTGAAAATATGACCGTGGAATCAGATGGATAATTTTCTTCATTTAAAAGCTCAACCCCTTTTTCATCAACCTGATCAGCACGCAGAGTAAGAATTTTCCCTGCATTCGCCGGGCACAATACTTTGGCAATATTTTCTGCTGCTTTGGTCGTATCTCCTGTCGCTACAAAAACTGGAACGGATATTTCCCGACATTGAGCAATAAATTTTTCTGCCCCTTTTTTTACAGGATTATCAATAATAAAAGTACCGTAATACCCCAAATTTTCGAGTAAGGCTCTATTTTCCAAAATAAAATGCTCAATCGCTTTTTTATCATCCTTACCAAATAATTCTTTCAGAATTGCAAACTCTCGTTCACTGAGCTTACCTCGAGCCAAACACCAATCACGAGATAATACACCCGTGCGACTTTGCATGGTGGTATAGGCTTTTAATAAAGGAGTTTCTTTAAATGCCTCTTGTTTAGGAACCCCACAAAAGGCCAGATAATAATTTGAACCATCTTGGACCAAAGTAAAGCGCCCGCCAAACGTACGATATAAACCCAGATGAAAAGTCTCAATTTCTTTCCTGGTTTCCTGAGTGGCAATCACTTTTTTAAAATGATTATTGCCATGAATAGCAACTTCCAAACATTGCTGATTATTCAATAAAGATTTGAATAATTCCAAAATGGCATGCTCTTCAGGCTCCAATTCTTTTTTATTGTTTGTAAACGCATTGCAAAATACTTCAAAAGTTTGCAGCCATTGTGTTTTTTCTGGCAGGAGCAAGCCTTCTTTTTCCTTTAATGTCTTCTGTACCTCAGGCGCCATATCATTAGTCCATAACCCTAATACATCCATCCTTGTCGTTGTAAGAGTTCCGGTTTTATCCGAAATAATGGCAACACCATTGGGAAATCTGTCACGATAATAACCACCAAGAGCATTACATAAATCAACCACACGAAGAGCGTCTATGGTACCAAAAGGTTGTTCCCCCAGGTTGCTATTCAATTTTTTCATCAAACGGCTATTCACAGTTTCACGTAAAAAGGCTTCAGAAAAGGGAATCATAGTCTGAAAAAGTGTAAACATAAGCCTTAAGGTTTCTGCAGGCATTGCAGTAATATCCCTTTGTAAAAAAGCAGCCATAATGATGGAGCCTAAAATAGAATATAAAACACTTCTTTGTTTTCGTTCGGCAATAATCTCATTAATAACCGCTTTTTTCTCATAGTTACTGCTTAATAAAAGTTCTTTCTCAGGTTTAATTTGAATAAAAACATTGTCATTACCATACAAGTTTAACTTATCACCTACCAACACTCCTGCCTGTTTGCCATCTCTGACTGCATGCAAATCTATTTTGTTATAATGTGAGGTAAAATCAGGCTTGGTTTCATGTTCTACCCAAACATCTTCCCCATTTTGTGCTTTAAGATTAACGCTGAATTTTTTTTGCTCGAGCGTTTGCGTAAATTCCCCTTTCAAATCACGCTTTAGGGCAACCAATTCTCCAGAGAGAGGTACACAAGTCAAATCGATGCTGCTATCACAATAAACCAAATCCCTTGTGCGTAATCGATACCTGGGGATACTTATAAACATTGGACCATCTGCTGTAAAGCGTAAAACTTGATGTAACTTATGATTGTATTCGTAATCATGCTCAAGCTTTTGTTGCTGGATACGCATCTTTTTTATAGTCGATGGCGCCAAATCAGCTAATAATGCAGGCAAATTACGGAATTTCTGCATTATTCTGTCTGCATAACGGATATTGTGAGAAATGAGGCCCAATTGAAATGCCCGTGAACTTATCATAAGCTCGCTGGCGATAAAGTGGTTGATTTGAAAATACAGATTGGATATCGGTGTAAGCCCGCTTGAAATCACCGCAGTATCCGAACGCTGTGCTCCGCGATTGTATTGAATTCGCACTAAAATCTCTTGTATTTTTTGTGTTAGATAAGAGATCCCGCTGGGAACCACCAAGGCACTGGTTCCCAGCCCGGCAATTAATGAATATTCATCAGAAATACTATCATTCAATAAATAGGTGGTTCCTTTAAAAACCGAACTGTACATGTAGGTTATTGCCATGACTTCACTGGCCACAGCAGCAGACAATTCAACCTGGGATTTAAATTTCCTGTCTGTTATCCGGTTTAAAGCACAGTACCCTAATATCGCTGTACCAAAAAGAAATTTAAAAATAAAATCATATTCCGGACTTCCCGTTTGATATTCGCTCATGGATCGGGTTAGATAATCCCCAAGAAGCAATGCTGCCCCAGAGGATATCGTTGGCCAAATATATTTTTTAAAACTGCTCCAATCCATAGAGTCTAAAGAAAAAGTCATGGCTAAAGTGTTATAAAGTTCCCTGATGCGGGTAGAAAGAAAATTCCCTATTCCTTCTACTGTGCTTCTCAGATAATACGTTCTGTCCGGCTCAGTATTTTGTACCAATTGAAGCGCTAAAGCTCTGTTCTCTTTAGGAGTGGGTTTTCGCGATTTTTTTTCGGTGGTTTTCAATATTTTCATCTTATAAATCCTTTTGTACACCAATAACACTTTATTGGATCTTTAGAGCTCAACCTGATAATTAACTTATCTCTATAAAAGTTCAAGAGGATCTGAAAAAAATATTTGCAGCACGATTCAAGAAAAATAAGATTCTTTCAGGACTTACGAAAAACTCCAAGGTCGAGGCAAAAAATGTTTTTAATGAGGGAGTTTACATAAACTAAATGACCGAGTTAAAAACATTTTTTAACAAAGAGATTGGAGTTTATCGTAAGTCCTGTCTTTAAATAAGGTTATCTCCTGAGTTGAAACTGACATTGGCTTAATTTGCCCTAGGTGGTACGTATCCACTTATGTTGCAAGCGACTTAAAGTACCATTTTGTACAAGATCGGCCAGGATAATATTGACTTTATCACAGAGTTTAAAATTATCTTTAGCAAACGCGATACCAAGTTTTTCGTGTGTTTCAGCCTGCAAAGGAACGGCCAGGTTTGGATAGTTTTGAATTAAACAGGAAATAACAGGATATAATTTAATGACTAGACCAATTTTACCAGCAGCCAGATCTTGTATGGCCAATTCTATTTCATTGTATGCATAATATTTAATATCACTGAGTATGTTCTTACGGAATAAATCCTTAGCTACTTCGTCTGAGGTATTACCTTTCTGTATACCAGCAACCAAACCTTTCAAGTCCTCAAAAGAAGAAACATTTGGCTTTAATTCAGTATTAACCGCGATACCCTGATTAAACTCTAAATAAGGGTTCGAAAAAAGTACTTGTTTTGAGCGGTTTGGTGTAATGGTCGTTCCTGAAATTACAACATCGTATTCTTTATTAGCCAAACCTGAAAAAATATCATTAAAATTCTCTCCCTCATATTTGATCTGGACTAGCTGTAAATTTAAAATTCGACAAATTTCTTTTATTAAATCACCATCAAAACCATCCCCTTGCTCAATATCAAACGGTGGATCTGGATAAGCAGTAGCCACCAATAATTTGCCCGGCTTTAGAATCATAGATATAACTATTATTGGAATCGATTCATTAAGTATAGAGTACACAAAAAAATTCAGCCAAATATTTGGTACGCGATTGATTTAATTGAATAATTTGTCCATGCTCACTAGAGCAATATAGCCAAAATTGGTTATGTAACCTACAGCTAAAACTACAAAAGTCAAAAAGAATATATAAAAATCATTATGTTTATTTATTTATCTAATCCAATGTTGTAAAATGCCTAATTTTAATCATTTAGATTTAAATTAAATCTAAATTAACCAGAGATCACATCATGCGTATGAAAATGTTTTCTAAAAAAATTCCATTAACCAGCCAGGAAGCTTATCAAATATTATGCACAACAGATTATCTTAAAAAAATTTCAAAGATTATATTTAATTTTCAACAATTGTTTGATGTTGAAAGAAGTATCCTTCGTTCTCATCACAAATTCAACTCAAGGATAAGTAACAATAAAGAATTCCTTCAGGATCTCGATGCTCGTTATAATCGCCTCAATCAGGCAGTACAAAATAATGGCCCTTATCCTTGTTTATATGGTGATGTTTGTTTATTGAAAGAATACCTCCAAGTCATTTTAGGCTACTACCAGGAGCAACTTAAAGAAGATCAGCCGGTAGCGGAAAACAATTTAAGAAGGATCAGGGGAAGCCATAAATTTTCAACTCTAATATCTGATATTTCAAAAGGGGATCATCCTAAGCTTAGCAAAAAGGATTCAGCGGTTTTAATTAGTTACACCATTAATTTCTGTGCAGAAACCAACATGTGGAATGATATAAAGACGATTAGTGAAATTGTTATACAGCCATTTTTATTAGATCACAAAGACGAAGAAGATTTTTCTTATTGTAATTCATAGATTGTGGAACACGGTTAAGGGCTGTAACACTGGATTTGACCATATCCCTATACTTGATACTGCCCCATGCCTTTCAAGTCCTGCCTCGGAAAGGCTCTTGATTGCGTGACTAACAATATTTTAAATTTTATTCCACTCGAATTGCTATGCAAAATAGATCCAAAATGAACGCTAATGCCCTATAATTTAAAAAAGAATAAACCTCTCAGTAAAATGGACTAATTTACAAGAGACCCAATTTATGAAACGGATAGTATTTATACTGTTGTTTATAAGCAATTTTCTTGTTCATAGTGAATCACTCAAGGTGGGTATTTTGCAATTTGCCCCGCCTTTTTCATCAAAATCAGACAAAGCGAATCACTATTATGGTTTCGTTGTCGCCCTGATGAATATAATATGCAACCGTTTGCAAGAAAAATGCGAATACATCCCTATTACTAAAGAAGGTGAGTTAAAAGGCTTGGATCGAGGTACTTTTGATATTGTTTTTAGCTCAACCCCTATCACGACATCATTACCTGACAACTATCGGTACAGCTTACCGTACTTAACCAGCGATGGTCAGTTTCTAACATTAAAAAACAACTCGATTAATACCTTGAATGATATCAATTTTAAAAAAATTGGTTTCTTTAAGATTAATTTTCAGCAATCTCCACTTTTAAAAAAATACCAAACCACCAATACTCTTATAGAGTTTACAGATCCTGCAGAATTAGTAAATGCACTAACAGCAAAAGAAATTGATGCCATCTTAATCAACTATCAAGCGTCACGATTCATCGTGAACAATCTAAACCCGACTGAAGACAAGCAATTAAAATTGATTGGCGATAAAATACCGATAGGAAGCGGCTATGGGATCATAGCCCTTAAAAACAAATCGGCGTTGCTTGATAAAATCAATCACATTTTGTTGGAGATGGAAAAAGATGGGTCCTACCTTCATATCTACAACGAATATTTTGGTGCAAACTCTGCATATAATCTGCATCATTAGTTGGTTATTGTGAAAATTGCTGTATAAAAATATATAATAGGTACTTAGATTTTCGATTAAAACACAAAAATCAGGTTTTTTTTAAAGCCTTGTTCTATTTAAGATTACTTGATTTTTTCCAAATAATTAACTGCTGACCCTTTACTAATGCCACTCCCGCCCCAATATGATTCCATTTCATAATATCTTGAGTTGCCACTTTATAAAGCCTTTCGAGTGTATTATACGTTTCATCGGGTTGGACAATATGTATGACTCTGTACACTTTACCTTTTATTGGCGTCTGCCTTAAGAATTTTGACTTTGAAATTTCATGGAAAGGTAATACAGGAGTATTCTTATTACTCGGAATTAACAAGACTTGATTGGGTCGTATAGAGCCATCTGACAGACGATTTAATTTTTTTATTAATGAAGCGGTCGTATGATATTGTCTGGCAATACTTTGTAAGCTATCCTTCGGAAGAACGAGATGTTTTCTCCAGCTCACTCGTTTATCGACAGGTGAATGGGATAAATTGAAATAAAACTGAGTCACTTTTGCTATAGGAATAAGCAAAGTGAAGGGCTTATAGGGTGCTGTAGCCCATCTATTATAGCCTGGATTTAATTTGGTTAATTCATTAACCGAAATGCCTGCTAAACTGGCCGCATGATTCAAGTCAATTTGACTGCCAATATTCACCTCTTCAAAATAAGGTCGAAATGGCATTGCAGGCAGATTTATTTTATAAGCCCGAGGGTTGCTCATGATTTCAGCCAGAGCTAAAAATCGAGGGACATAAACTTGTGTTTCTTTAGGTACATCCAGATTCCAAAAGCTGACACTACCTCCCTTAGGGTTATTTGCTTTTACAGCTCTGCCTATGGCTCCTTCGCCAGCATCGTAAGCTGCGATGGAGAGTATCCAGTTTCCGTTAAACACTTTGTTTAAATGCATCAAGTGAGTCAGAGCTGCCTCAGTTGAATGATTAATGCTTCGTCTTCCATCAAACCACCAATCCTGTATTAAGCCTAATTGATTTCCCGTCACTGGCATTATTTGCCATAAACCTGCAGCACCAACTTTTGAATAAGCAAAAGGGTCGTAAGCACTTTCTATCATTGGGAGTAATGCCAGCTCACCTGGTAAATTTCGTCTTTGTATTTCTCGAGTTACATGATAGAGATAGGGTTCAGCTTGTTTACAGACCTTGGTCACAAAGCCAGGATGATCCAGCAGCCAGCGTATTTGATCTTGAACCTCTGGGCGATGGATTTCATGATTCATCTTAAATTCATTGCGCAAAACATCCCATACATCACGTGTTTCAAATGCTTTAGCATGAGTAGTGAAGATAAAAAAAATAAGGCAACTGAATAGCAGCTGCATTTTTTTATCGATAAATATCTTAATCAAATTACGATTCCTGCTCTACAAAGCTTCTCTGGAGTCCGTTTATAATGCATTGTTTCTATTCGCCTGAAACAGCCCTGAAGAGGGTCTTATAATAAAATATACTCCTCTCGGTATCTTGTATAAAGCACTTCCTGAAACATAAGGCCATGATATTGCAAATTTAATAAATACATATTTTCGTCTTTATCCAGCGAGATATTTAGGTATTGATAGTTCAGCCATCACATCAAGCATGACTAATTAGTTATCACAAATTGTATTTATTATCTAATTTTTTATTGGGTAAAATAAGACATCAATTGGTTTATTATGTCAGATTAGGCCAATTTTGTTTAATTATGTTGTGGCTGTTTAGTATAAAATTAATTAGAGAATCTATAAATATTTTATTTAAACACGCCCTGGCAATTTGTCATAGATATTTCATATATCCCCGTTTTCTAACGAAATGAAACGGTGATCATCTTCTCTATAGAGAAAATTTAACACCCTATCTATGTAACGGTTTTCTTATGATATTGCTCTAACATTTGTTTCAGTATATGCTGATGGCTCATCCAGCAACTATTTATGACAGACTGATTTTTATCGGGGCGGTAAGTGCTTATTTTCATACGGAAATGGGATGGCTGGTTGTGTATTTCAAGCATCAAAGAATAATAAGAATTAATCTATTCAGGAGATTGGAAATTATGGGCACTTTTTTTGAATGGTTTCCCAGAGAGGTAGGTCTAGATAAGAACCCGGATGCGTTTAGGACAGATTGCTATAAATACTACTGGGGAGATCCTCCTCGATGGGGTGGTACCGTTGACGCATGTGAAGTTGAAACTGATTTATACACTATGGTATATCATTCGATAGGACTTTTGAGCTACTTGATACCTTTGGTAGGTGGATATTTAGCTTTACATTTTGCACGAAATGCAAACTCTAAAACATTTTCCGAGGAAAATCCAGAACATAGCCTTGAGCAGTCTGTTCTTACCCTTAAGTAGGCTTAACTATTTGATCTAAAATCAATGATTTAAAAGCCCAGATAAAAAGGTACGCTTTAAAATCGAGTCTCGTTAAGAGATTTTCATATGTCAGGAATTTCGCCTAAGATGTCGGATCGTTGATCCGACATCGAATGAATAGGAAAGCTCCTGATCAAATATGAGTTTTTAGATTGTATTCACGTTATCGGTTTTTATCGATAGTAAAGCTTTCAATTCACTACCGATATGCTCATCTTCTAACAACGGCATCAAGGTAGTACCAAGTACTCCTGTAGTTAGTATATCTTTATCCGTATCATTGAGTGGCTCAGCGCCTTCTGTTTCAAGATTTTGAAATAATTTGGTGATAGCGTTTAGTTTGTCAGTCTTACTGTAACCTGCTGCTCCAAAAAAACTGAACAGTGTTCCAGCCATTCCATAATAGTGTTCATATGTCCTTTCTTGAGTAGAATCGATATAAGGTTTCAACGCTTCTCTCAATCGTGCAATAGCCACAGCTCTTGTGTCGGTCTCACTGACATGCTCTTGATGAGTAACAGTAACAGGAACAACATTCTCTTCTTCGATATCGTTATCGTAATCAACACTTTCAGAATCAGAAATGGATTCATCAAGGGTTTCGTCATTTTCAGCAGTCAATTGGATCTCGAGCAAACGCACCTTTTTTTGCAGATTTTCTATTTTTTCTGGCAAAGTCTTTGTAGCAAGTTTGATTAAGCTCACAATAGGATGCTCTGGGTCAAGAAAAATCCGTAATTGATCTTTGTTTTGTATTAATTCTGAATTTTCAAATTGAGATAATGCTCTTCTTTTAACTTCTGTTGACTGACTCAACAGCGCCTGATCAAGAATGAGAGCCAATTCATTCGCTTCTTTTTCCAATGCTCTTAATTTAGACATAACCATTCCCAATTTAGTGATAATTTTTTTAAACAGTGATTAATTATAAAACAAAAATATTAAGATAATCTTAACTTATGAAAAATGGGCTATTTTCCCGATTCGTAAATTTTCCTTCCGAATGGTACTTGATAGAGCTTTTGTAAAATAGTTTTACGGAAGTGTTCTCAAGTTCCATTGGTTTGACTTTTGTCTTCTTGAGGTTGATGCCATTCATAACCTAATAAGTCAGAGTATTATGGGATTCTGCCTTTTTGAATTAAACAGAGTTCATGATTTATCTATTGGTACTGAAAATTCGGATAACATCTACAATGATAAATTTATGTATTTTTTTGATCACAAAACCTTAAATAGAGTTATATTCCGCATTATTTTGTCGCAAAAGCGATCTTTTTGAAAACATTTAGTTAATATTGATTAATTATCATACAATTATCTATGAATAGTTGGTTAGCTGTTTTAGAAAGAAAGTGAGTTGATTATTCAATTAACTCATCGAAATGAAGAACATTCATCGGTCCTGTAATAGCACAAGTAATCATAGAGTTTAAATCGAGAAAATTTATACGAGTAACTTAAATTTTCAACTTAAAATTTTTAGGAGATTAAATCATGACAACACCACTATTCCCAAAAAATGACGGTTTCGTAACTATACGCCAAGGTCAAACTGGAGACTGTTATCTTTTGGCGGCTTTGGATTGTATACTAAATTCAGGGCCTGAAGGTTATGCAACCATCAAATCATTATTTAAAGAAACAGAAGAAGGCATTGAAGTAAGATTTAAATCTGGTGATCTGAGTAAAAATTTACAAAAAGATAAATTGCAGGGTAAATACAAATATCATTACGATCCGATCAATAATCAAGACGTGTTTTTTATTGACAAAAAGAAAATACAAGAAATTGACCAAACTACCTACGGAGTAAGAAGTAATTCTTTGGCCATAAAAATTTTAGAACGCTTAAGCTCTTATTACTTTATATCGGATTGGAACCAAAAACTACCGTTGGCAAGTATTCTTGCTCATAATAATAGATTAGAAAAAAGATATGAAGGGAGCTCATCAGCATTTGTCGGTAATTTATTAGGTATTATGACTTACAATACCAGGAATGCTCTTAACATTATACGATTAAAAACCATAGCTCCACTAGAGCCAATTTATATCTCTATGAAATATGGTCAAATTGATGCTAATGGGGAAACACATGACGGACATGCTTTGAGGATTGATAGAATTATTCCTAATCCAAAAAGTGCGGGTGGGTATGATTTTGTATTGGTCAATCCATGGGATAATCAGAAGCGAGAAACTTATAGTTTAAATGAAATCCAACAAAGAGATTGTTCCTTTGGTGTATTTAGTACCAAACCTTATGAACATGATCTTAAGAAAAAACTATTAAAAGCCCATGAAAAAATAGGACAAAAAGTATTTGGCGATGTTGAACTGTATCAGATGATACGAAAAATGAGCGAAGTAAATGGCAAATTATTAGATTTAAGAACTATTGGCAAATGCGTTAAACTATATGAAAGGATTAGTGGTTTTTCCAATCTGTTTGCTGCCTTATCCCTTAGCGAACAAAAAACAATGATTTCATGTGTTGACCTAGAATCAAAACCGACCAATTTTATAAGATCATTCCTATCTTCAGCACCAACTGCTCGCCCTGCAGTTATTGAACATCTAGATTTAACTAAATATTACGTGAATAAGATTAGTCAATACCCTATAGAATCTGTGAATTTTGATGACCCTATAGAATCAGTTAATAAATACAAAAAGTCTGTAATATCTGAACTGCAAAAAATAAAGGACCGTGCATTAGCTCAAAAAAAATATACTCAACTAGATAGTGTTAGTATCGAAAAAGCTCTTGCTGAGAAGTTACGCGAGGTAGATGCACTGTTCAGGTTTGGGTTATTTTTTAATGCACAAGATATTGATCTAAATCAAGAGTTAAATATTGATGCAAATCAAGAATTAAACATTCCTCTAAATCAAGGAATAGATATTAATAGATACCGGTTTGGTTTATTTTCTAAACCAGTGAATATTAATCCAAATCAAGAACCGGATCTACAAAATAAACCTAAAATCTAATCTTAGCTAAATATAAGACGTAGTTATTCACGCTTGATCTGACAGTTACCAGCTATTCAAAGGTATCTGTCAGGTCATATTTAATTTATAAATTTTTCCATCCAGATTTGTGTGTACTCTATCAAGGGTTGCATTCCGAGCACGACCGCAACAAATCTTATCTTGAACAGAGTTTTGATTATTAGAGTATCCCATTCATGCGCCCAGATCTTTTGGAATTGATCGATTATTTGAATTACTTTAAACCATCTGCTATTGCTGTTTTGCAACAACAGATAGTTTGAGATGGTTAGGATTACTCACCCAAGCCAAATGCCTCCAGGATGAGTGATTACACTCAATTTTTAGAATCATGTACCAAATTT
This sequence comes from Legionella pneumophila subsp. pascullei, assembly GCF_900637585.1. Classification (NCBI taxonomy): domain Bacteria; kingdom Pseudomonadati; phylum Pseudomonadota; class Gammaproteobacteria; order Legionellales; family Legionellaceae; genus Legionella; species Legionella pneumophila. Next base: position 1,283,430 of record NZ_LR134380.1, on the reverse strand, counting down.
ATAAGCTGTTGTAACTCACATACTGAGCCACCGCAAGCAGGAATAAGTACCGGATTACCATTATAGGTAATTTTTACTGTGTAATAATTTGCTCCATTATCATAGAGAGAAAAATTAACATTTGAGGCATAAGGTGGGGATTTTTCCAAAGGAGCACCTAAAAAACTTAATACACTGGCTATTGTAGTATCATGAGCAGATAGCAAAACATATTTCAGTTTAGATTTTTTCATACTTCCGGAATTCAGATAATCAGCTATGTTAGTCATCAGCTTTGAACTATAAACATTCGCTATTTGTTGAGGTTTTTCTTGTGCCATAAAAGCCCACTCAGCAGAATTGATAATTGTTTCAATATCGTTAGAAGCTAATCCTTCCGGCATAGGAGCATTATGGATTTGATGAACATATAAGGTATGACCAACTGTTTCCAGATCCTCCAGAGTATCAATATTAATGCCAGTCAGACGGCTCCATAATGGGTATTTGTCTTTCAATTCATTATTTTTTTGTTGCCACTCCCTGGTAGAAAAAACATATTGCTCCATTAGCTTTTTCCGTTCCTTACGATCTACCTGCTGAATGATAACCTCGTCGTACTTAGACGGTGCGCTAAATACGGGAATAGGTTGAAAAGCATGAGGTAAAGCGGAGGTCCCTGCAGGAATTGATGGCCCAGTTCCAGGTGGATATAGCCCCATTAACAATGACTGGGCGCTCATCAGAGTACGTGCATAATCCGTAGAGCGGACATAGATGGTTCCGTATTCATAGTGTTCAGGTAACAAATGCAACTCTTCAATATATTTTTTGCGAAAGGCCACACCCATTTTGTATTCTTGTTGCATACCTTCTGCCGTAAGCTGGCCAAGCCCCTCTTGCCATTGGTAATTTACAGTAGGCAAAGCAACAATCGGCGTTCTGTCGCCATGACGAATAATGTCCACAGCAAAAATAAGTTTGTCTTGTGCTAATAAAATGGAGGGTGCGCTAATTAATAGTGCGAAACTCAGGCAAATCTTGTTGACCATGTATTCATACTCCTTGAGTTAAAGTAAACATGAGGCTTCGTAAAAAATTCTTGTTGTATCTTGCCACCGTTGGTTAATCTCGGTTTCGCACTATGACGAAGACACAAACAAAAATCAAGACATCGGCTTTTGTATTCCCTGATTCATTTGAAACCTGGAGGAGAAATCTGTTTTATACAGGAAGTAAAGAAATTATCCTGAAATCGACTAGAATTAAGATATAGCTCATTTGGTGGGTGAGAAAACCCTTGCCACATTGGAGTTGCAATGAGCCGTTATGTATGCAAGTGGAAATTGATTTATACGTTTTTCATTTTTATTGTCTTTAATAACTGTCCACTTGCCTTTGCGAGCCCTTCCTTAACCAAGCAATTACATACCATCTTAAAAGACAACCTTGCAGACTCATTAACCCCTGGAGCAGTATTACTGATATCAAGTCCTGATTTGGGCACAATTTCCGTCGCGGCAGGGTTGGCAGATAAGGAAAATGATATTTCAATGAATATTACGGACAGTTTTCGTCTTGCAAGCATGAGTAAAACATTTTTGGCTGTAACTGTCTTAAAACTGGTAGCAGATAAACAGTTAAATCTTGATGATCATATTGCAGACTTATTGCCAGATAGTATAGATATTGAACGTATACCGAATGGAGATGAGGTAACAGTGCAACAATTACTGCAAATGCGTAGCGGCATTCCTAATTATACGGATTATGATTCTTACAGTGATCTCATTGATACTATGGCAGACAAGGAATGGACACCAGAAGAATGCATTAAACTAGTCTACGATCAAAAACCTGACTTTAAGCCAGGAACAGCTTATGAGTACAGCAATACTAATTATTTGTTGCTGCAATTAATTATCGAAAACTTAACCGGAGAATCCTATGCTGAATCAATTAAGAAATACATCCTGAAACCTATTCGTTTAAAAAATACATATATAGAAAAGCAAGAATTTGATGACGACCACCATTATTTATCAACACATGGCTATACCTTGGAAGATGGCAAAGTGGTTGACGTAACAGACTATGATGATGGTTTCGGCTTGGCTGATGGTGGAATAATTAGTACTGCTGAAGATATTAATATCTTTGTCCAGGCGTTGTTGAAAGATAAAATACTTTTATCTCCAAACTATTTAACAATGATGCTTACCTTTCCAGATGATTACGGTTTTGGAATAGGACGTGAAGAAATTAATGGGGAGATAGCCTGGTCCCATAATGGAGCAAGCTCAGGATATCAAGGCCAGTACTACTATTTTCCAGACCGGCAATTGACTGTTGTTATTTTAACTAACTATTTTGACAGTGATATCATCAAAGACATAGCATCTCAAACTCTCAGTGCGATTGACAATTCTGAATAACTGCTTAACTGCACTCATCTAATCGAAGTCCGCAAAATAGATTATATGTTATACTAAGTGAAAATTATCTGGTCTTTTATGGGGGCAAAATATGGCTATTTACAAATTTGAAATCTCAACTATGCAAAACGGCAATATACAGATATCCGCAAAACACAAGTCAACAGGAGAGATACACGGCTATGTTCAAATTGCCTCATCAGCCAGGTTAGAAAGCAGAAACTTGCTAGAAATAGACCAGCTTTATGTTGACAATAATGCCAGAGGACATGGATTGGGGAGTGAACTCGCCTCAAGAGCCATTAAATATGCTCTTAAAATGGATAAAGGCATTCATATGATGATTCAACCAGGATCGGATGTATTTTGGAAAAAATATTTCAATTCTCGTTTTGATGGAAAACGCATTACCCTATTTGGTGGAGAAACTTTAAATACTAATTTAGCTGATGGAAAAGTATTTGAAATTTCTAAAGAAAGTTTGGTTGCCAATTACAAATTTCCTCAAGATAGACACCTGCGTGATCGCGATATGGAAAAAATCTGCGCTAAGCTCTCTCATTGAGAGAATGATTATACAAAATTAAAATATATTGGATCAAACAGATAGGGTGTGTTGACAATTGGCTTCCAACGCCTACGTGCCGCGACTTGTTCGCGGCATCCATGAGATCTAATCAGCTGCAGATTTCTTCATAAAGATCGCGCCATTCTGGATTTAACTCTTCAATTAAATTTAACTTCCACTGTCTGCACCAATTTTTGAAACGTTTCTCATGACGAGCAGCTTCTATGTACGTTTCATGCACTTCATAATAGACCAAGATATGTACATTATACCGTGCTGAAAACCCTGGAATCACTTTATTTTTGTGCTCCCAGACCCGCTTAATTAAATCAGATGTTGAGCCAACATATAGGGTGCCATTGCGCTTACTTGCCTTAATATAGGCATAAAATGATTTCATTTTTCTTCCTTGTTATCGAGTTTTGGACTCGGTTCGATAATATCATTCAAATTATGTGGGTTACATAGGAAGCCAAATATATGAGCATGCCATTGCTAGCATTGAAGCATAATTCCGTTTTAACTTATCGTACCTTGTTGCAATAGCACGAAACTGTTTAAGTCTGGCAAATATATTTTCAACTAGGTGACGATATTTATATAAACCCCAATCAACTTCAGCATTACCTGTTTTAGAGTTTTTCTTTCTGGGGATAATTGGAATGGAAGATTTTTGCTTAATTTGTTCTCGAATTTCTTCGCTGTCATAACCTTTGTCCGCAATAGTATAAGTTGCTATCGGTAAAGAGCTGATTAAGTCCGGTGCACCTTTAGCATCATGTACTTCACCGCCAGTCAACTGAAATGAAATTGGAAAACCAAAGGCATCCACAGCCATATGGATCTTTGTTGTATTGCCAGCGACCGATTTACCAATGGCTTCAATTGTTTTGTTAGGTGCACCGGCGCAATGTTGGTGGGCTTTGACAATACTGCCGTCTATAAACTCCCATTCCAGGTCAGGCTCTTGCACAAGAGTCTTGAAAATTCGCATCAATTTGTTTTTCGATGACCATCGATTAAATTGCTGATAAATTGAATTCCACCATCCAAAATCTACCGGGAGGTCTCGCCAAGGGCAACCAACTCGCATAAGATATAACATCGCCTCAACTATCATACGCAGGTTGGGCTTGTCATAAATCCTATGCTGTAGCATGATCTCCCTCAGCTTCGACCAAAGCTCATCATTGAGCATAAGTCTAAGCATTGCAAGCTCGTTTTGTACTTGGGGTTAGAACCGTTATAATACGAGTTTACTCTTATTTATCAATCAATTACACACTTATTCGAAGGACCGATTTCAAGTTGACCATCTCCTGGATGCCGCGAACAAGTCGCGGCACGTAGGCGTTGGGAGCCAATTGTCAACACGCCCTAATACATGATAAACAATATTTCAAGATTTAAGTGTCAGGCTCAAAGAGCCTGACCCGTCAAATTGATTACTCACAAACACTATTCATAACACAATTTTTCAATTCTGATGCAAACTTGAATTGATTGTTTTTGTCATAAGTCACTTCCCAGTTAAATACGCCACCGATATTCCCATAAGCTCTTGGCGGAATGTAAGCCCCACAACTGATATTACTGGCAATCCCTGTGCTAAGGCATTGAATAGCCCGCTTGATTGTAGTTGTCGGAGTAACCGGTGAACCGTCGCTTCCACCATTAGCATTTGAAGAAGGATAACCGATTACCACTTGGGAAGGTCTTAAATAGCTAATATAAGGTTGAAATCCTGTAGGACGTCCATTGACCGTTGCTGGCCAATTCTCCAATAAATCGGTAGCCATAGCTACCGAAAAATCAGGGGCATCAGTTGGTGTAGGACCATAGCATACTTGATCAATTCCGAAAGCACATCCTGTATTGTAAAGCTGGATACCTACCCACGCTAAAGACTGATGGGTTTGCATAGTTAAGGAGGCATAATTCCCCCAGGTTTGGTCGAAACCGCTTGTTGCAGCAATATTAGCCACTTGAGGTGTTAGAGTAATTAACAGAGAAGGATTTTGACTGTACATCGTATTAATAATGCTTGCTAAGACAGCAATGTCACCTTGTGGTTGAGAAAAGGAACCGCCAGCGTTAATACCATGCTCAATATCTATATCAAACCCATCAAAACCATATTGAGAAATTAACTCCTTTAAAGAGTTGATAAATGTTTGTTTAAATACCTCTGGTGAAGAAGAGGCCGCTAAAACCTGGTGAAAATCTACTGTTGTATTGGGAATACTGGTTAACGCACCACCTAAAGAAAGAATAACTTTAATCCCGGCTTGATGAAGAGACTGAATATATTCTTTGGTTATTGTTTCAAAAGCAGGAACAATAACACCCGGAGTATTGGTACTAAACACGCCAAAAGCAATCATGACATGAGTATAGCCTGCGTTCGCTAATTCCTGGGCAGTGGGTGGCGTTTTCCAACCAGGGATGTAACCAATAATACGTCCTTTTTCGGTAGTCACCTGAGTTAAAGTAATACTCACTGCTGCGTTTGTTGTAACTGTTAATGGTTGGGGGGAGAATTGTACTGTATAGCCGGGAACAGCTTCACTTGAAAGAGTATAAATAACCCCATCCGTTAAAGGAAGGACAGATGAACCAACACCATTGACCAGGTCTACTGTTTGTTCCACTGTTTGCGAACTATCATTGGGGGTTAAGATAATTTTCAATGAGGCTAGCGAGGATGGAGCGCCACTGACATTAAGTGTCACGTTCTCTTTAACAACCTGGGCACACTGATAGGTTAAATTGGCAGTTGGAACACTGTTAGCACCTGCCACTAATGAAGATGGTGTGAAAGTGGGCCAGCAATTGTAATCGTTATATTGAATTGCAGAAGTTGAGAATTGATAACTACTCCCCTCTTTCAACTCAGCAACAGTTGTTGTGTTCCCCCAAACAACTGGTTGTGAGCGTGAATTTCCAGATTGACTCTGAGTAAGGAGAACAGTTGGATTTTCATTGTAGTTACTTAATTCGCCAGGGAGGTTCTGCACATGGATCTTGATCTTGCCTGTCTCTTGTACCCGAGCATAATTAATAGTCGAGCTCGTTGTTTGGTTTGCAATCACATTCACCATGCTGGGATTGGCTTGCCCCAAATAAAGATTACCATTACTGTCAGTAACCGTTTCAGCAGAAATGGTATAATTGCCTACGGCAAGCCCAGATAGAGTCTTTGAAGTTTCCCATGGTAATTGCACATCACTGACTGATTGACCATTCATGGTGACATGCACTAAAGCATATCCTTGTGACACGTTTGTTGGTTTTACAGCAGCATTAATCAATTGGATGCTTCCTGATTCAACCGTTGTACTTAAATAAACATTTGCTGTTCCTTCAATATGACTATCAGTGGTTGCCCCATATTTAATGGAAATAGAATTTCCGACAGGCAACTTGCTATTAGCACCTGGATAGCTGGGAAAATGCAGGTTTAAAGTGGCTAAATAGTTTCCACCAGATTGAGGTTGAGAAGCAATATTTAAGGCATTATCCGGGTAAGATAAAGGAGAGAAATCTCCCCAGAAGGAGGTATTTAAAGCATTCGTTGTTTGAAAAGAGATCGTTGAGTTTTGAAAATCAACTGCCTGCTTGCAATTATTGGTTAATTTTAAAACGATTGATTTCCAGTGCTGATTTCCCGTTGCAGTAAACTGCGAGTTTATGCATGCTGTGGGTTGAGCTATAGATGGGTTTAAAGAAGCATTGGCACCAAAACTTGCTGTAATCACAGTTAAAATACCTAAAACCAATAATGAATACCGCATCAATTCCCCCTTATTTAATTGAAAAAAATTTAATCTACCATCATTTTTTTTTATTTAACAATAAGCTATATGAAAATTGTCAGTTTTTTTACAATTGATTTTTTAGTCTAAATGAAATAATTCAACTACTTGCCAATTGAGGTGACTGATTCGAAGGATTATTTTGGCATTTCAAAAAATAGTATTTCATTGAATGAAAAACAAAAATTTTTATTCTTTATTCAAACAATCCAACCTAAATACAACCAAATAAAAAACTCCATGAAACCAACATATAGTACTATAATTAAACAAGTAGTATCTTGTTTGGCGCATGAATTGCGGCATTATAAGATACTCATTCGTTAAAAGGATAAAATGTGAATACCAATAAAACAAACACAGGAGTTAAGGGATTAGATGCCATTTTAAATGGCGGTTATTTAAAGAATAAACCAACCCTTCTCAAAGGCAGCCCTGGAACAGGAAAAACAATTTTCACTCTTTTTTTCGCCCACGAACAACTTAAATCAAACAACAGCGTTATTTATGTCACCTGCGATGAATCGCCAGAGCAAATTATTTCTCATATGGATGGATTCAATATTGAAAGTAAAAAATTTTTGCAAGAGGGTAAGTTTTTAATTCTTGATTTTACACCTGTATTGACAGATGAAGTGGCTGGAGAATTCAACATCAATGCCCTTCTCCTGCGTATAGAGCAGGCACAACAGAAAATCAAAGCGAACACCTTAATTATCGACTCACTTCAATCCATTATTTTAGGCATTAAAAACTATGATCCCAACTATGAGCTTTTAAGGTTGTTTCAGTGGACACGGCAAAAAAATCTTACCGTTCTCACAACAATGGCTGAAACACAAACTATTTTACAAACAGATATCTATGATGAATATGTGGTTGATTGTGCTATTGAACTGAAACAAAAAATAAAGAACAATTTGATGACGCGCTATTTGCGAATCATTAAAAACCGTGGTTCATCTCATGGCACTAATGAGTATCCCTTTTCTATTACTCATAATGGCATTTCATTGCTTCCTATAACCAGCACGAAACTAAATACAACAATTTCTGGTGAATATCTCAAAACGGGTATAAAAATCCTGGATAAGATGTTAGGCGATAAAGGATACCAAACAGGATCGCAAGTAATAATCAGCGGACGCTCAGGAACCGCAAAAACACTTTTTGCAGCAAGTTTTGCCCAATCCGCCGCTCGACAAGGAAAGAAAGTATTATTCATTTCATTCGAAGAGTCACCCAGCGATTTAATTCATCATACTCAATCTATCAACATTGATTTAATGAAATACATCACCAAAAAAAAATTACAAATCTATTCAAGGCGCTCTGTGGAAATGGGACTGGAAGATCATATTATTTCAATCATTGAATTAACAGAGGAAAAGCAATTTGATGTCCTGATACTGGATCCCATCTCATCACTTTTGGATTTGGGTAATGCAATGGAAGTCAAGAGATTATTCATACGTTTCATTTCTTATATGAAATCGCTCAATAAAACCCTTTTTTTTACTGAACTGATACCTGATTATTCCAACGAGGTAACCATACTGGGTTTGTCCAGCTTAACAGAAACCTGGATTCGCTTATCCAATGAGCAAAGTAATGGGGAATTCAATAGGTTGCTCCACATTGCCAAGGCACGAGGTATAAAAACATCCAACCAAATCAAAGAATTTTATGTCACTGATAAAGGGATTCGCATTGAAGAACCTTATATTGGTGATAACCAAATGATATTTGGCTCTCAAAAATCAGCCTGTATCTTAAGAGAAAAACAAGAACTAAACCATAGAAAACAAGAAATTAAACGCATTGAACATGAAATTCATAGCCTTGAAGAACAACTAAGTGCTCAATATAAAATACAGAAAATAAACTATTTGGCTAAAAAGAATGAACTGATATCTAAAAAAAATGATTTACTCGCTCAAGAACAAGAGCTGATTAAGCGAATGGAATCCAATAAATTGCTAAGAGAGTAATTGAATGACTCAAATTAAGCTAAAACTGTTTGTGATTGGCAATAGTGCTATATCCAAACGTGCTATTATTAATTTGCAATCGATATGCTCACATCCCAAGCTTGCTGATTTGTGTGATATTGATGTGGTGGATCTATGTAAAAACAAGGGGATAGCGGAAGAAGAAAAAATTCTGGCAACTCCACTATTAATCAAAAAAGAGCCTTTGCCTGAACGCCGAATTATCGGTGATTTATCCGACTCACAAAAGGTTATTTCCGTACTGGAAATGGATTAGGTGATATCGTGATATCAAACGACCATACAGATAATCAAAACTTCTGGTATCAGCTGGTTGAAAAAATGGCAATTGGGATATTGGTGATTAATAATGAAGGGCAAATTCTTTATGCGAATGATTATGTAGTGCAAATGTTTGGTGTAAGCCGTACAGAACTTGTTGGTACTAATTTTTTATATCCGATGGCGGCAAATGAAACACAAGAAGTTGAAATTTTAAAATTCAACAATGAAGTTTTGACCGCACATATGACAGTCAGGAAAAGTATCTGGGAAAATCGCCTGGTATGGATTATTTCTCTCTTTGATATTACAGAGCTCAAATTAAAAGAAAAACTTTTGAAAATTTCAAGTAAGGGCATTAGTTCGGCTTTTGAAGGCATTATCATCACCGATCTGGAAGGCAATATACTTCAAGCGAATAGTGCTTTTATAAAAATGACTGGATATACAGAAAAGGAGGTAATCGGCCAAAAACCGGTAATCTTGCATTCAAGAAAGCAAAACGAGAAATTTTACAAGGAGCTATGGAAAACACTGACTGAAACAGGGCAGTGGAGTGGCGAACTCCTGGCTAAAAAGAAAAACAAAAGGTTATTTCCTGCCTTTTTAGCCATCTCATCGGTTAAAAATACCGATGGGGACGTAATAAACTACATAGCTTATTATCATGATCTAACGCTAGTAAAAAAACAAGAACAACAAATTGAGAATTTCAAATATTATGATTATTTAACCGGGTTACCAAATAAATTTTTACTCACCCAACGACTTCAGACGCTTATCAGCGGATTGTCTGAAGAAAATAAAGAACTCATCGTTTTCAATATTAGAGTATTTGACTCAAACAGCAAAAACTCTTTGCTAGATTTCCCCCCGAATATTCGCGATAAAATCATATTGGAAGTAGTTAACCGTATTGATCGCACTTCACCTAAAAAGATGTTTTTCTCACGCATTGGTTTAAGTGAATTTATTGTTGTTTATTTTATCAAAAGCAGAATTGAAGTGATGGCTTCGGTTGCGCAAAGAATGATAGAAAAACTCTCTTGTCCTTATTATACCCATCACCAAACTATTATTTTGCAAACGATCATTGGATTAACCGCGTATTATAAAAATAGTGCATTCAGTGCTGAGGATTTGTTACAGCAATCAGAAATTGCCCGCCGTAAGGCTCAAATCAGCGGTGTCAATATTTTTGAGTTTTTTGATCCGCAGGTTGAAGAGCGAATTATAGAATTTAATAAACGCATTGAATCTGTTTCTAAAGCAATACAGTCAAATGAACTGAAAGTTTATTATCAACCTATTGTAGAACTAAATAGAGCTCAAGTGGTTGGTTTGGAAGCGCTGCTTCGTTGGCAACATCCAGAGAAAGGCTTATTGCTTCCCAAACAATTTTTATCCGACCTCAATAATCATCCTGTTTCTCTACAGCTTGGTGATTGGGTGCTTAATCAGGTATTGCAGCAGATTGAACAGTTAATGGCATGCAACATAACAATCCCCATCAACATTAATGTGAGTGCTTATCAACTGCAGCAACCCAATTTTGTAAAAAAACTGTTTGACACATTGGCACTATACCCAAACGTTCCTCATCACCTGCTCGTGCTTGAAATCCTTGAAACGGAAGCCATTGAAGATTTGACGCTAGTATCTCAGATAATAGCCGAGTGCAAGACTAAAGGAATTAATTTTTCTTTGGATGACTTTGGGACAGGCTATGCTTCTTTAACCTTTCTAAAAGAATTTAATACATTTGAAGTCAAAATTGATCAAAGTTTTATCATTAATATTTTTGATAATCCTAAAGATTTAGCCATCCTGAAAATAATGATAGAATTTTGCAGAGTACTTGGTCGCGCCCTGGTTGCAGAAGGGGTTGAAACAGTAGCTCATGGGAAATTATTAAGCTTATTTGGTTGCAGTCTAATCCAGGGATACGCTATTGCCAAACCCATACCTACCAAGAAATTAATTGCATGGATAAAAAATTGGAAACTTGGTCCAGAATGGGGAGAAAATCGGTTTTCGCATGCTGCATTAAATCAATTAGTTAATATCTCTATAAAACACTATCTTACCTTTCAATCAATCAGACTTTATTTAGAAAATGATCAATCCCCAAAACCTGAATTATCACTTCAAGCATGTCCAATAGAGCAGTGGCTTCTTGAAAATCAACCAACAATTAAAGAAAACAAGCAATTTAAAAAAGTGTGTGATTTGCATCACAAGGAACATGAGGTGGGAAATATAATCATTCAGTTAATTCAAACAGGGCAAAAAGAACAAGCAGCCAAACAACTGGAAAGCTTTGATGGCTTAAGAGATAACTTCTTGAAAGAGTTAATGAATTTCATTTTTAATTCAAATACCATTTAAATTATTACCTAATGAATTTCAATCAAAAAGCCTGAATACATCCAAGATTTTCTTGATCTCGACTTTAGCCACTTTACCGAGAACTGTTCATCCATAGAAGCTTGCTGAGCATGTATCTCGAAGGGCTAGTTAGGTGGTCAAAGAGAAATGATAACTCAAAGTATTAATTGTTTTCTCTGGGGCGATGAGTTCTCGGTAAAGTAGCTAAGTCGAGTTAATGATACCCCCAATTTCAACGCCAATACTAACCATCGAATCGTATTGAACTATACTCTATTTGGGCGTTTCTCAAACCATAGACAGAATAGTCTTTATTAATTAAAGTGCAAATAGAGATAACAAATGACAAGGAGATAGTCATGCGCAGTCTAAAATTTTCGTATTCTTTTTCTATAGGGATTCCCTTATTCTTGTTCTTTGTTCCCCTGCTTTCTTATGGAGCAGAAACATCCAAAATGCGAGGCAAACGATATTGTGAAATCATCCTCTCAAAAACCATATCAAGTTATGCTGTTTATAACACTTGGGGATTAAATGATTGCCCGGAGCAATTATGGAGCAAGGTTTCTGTGTCTGTGGTAAAAAAAGAAACCGGTTCTTCTTTTGTTCATCTTAATGGTCCGCGATATTGGGTAATTGACGGATTCAAAAACACTACTTTGATAAATCCTGCTATCAAAACAATTAGCGGAATTCCCATGCGGGAAGCAGGCATCTTGCATCTTGGTTTAATGGATTTATTTAAAAACAAACCATATCAATTCCATGAAGTAGAACGAAAAACAACATGGATCTACCAAGCAGGCAAACCTGTTTTTGAATTGATTGATCCCACTGGACAAGTTTTTGTAATGCAATCCTACAGTGTTCAAAAATATCCACAAACAATGAATACCCTCACACAATTAGGCACCAAACTTCAGCTTCCCAAAGGTTGGAAATTTAAAACTGGGGTGATTAACAAACCACAAACACTTGAAGCTGTCAATAACAAAGCCGTAGTTGTCCAGGATAATTTTTTGAATACCTATCAAAAAGCCAGCCATGATTTCCTGAATTAAATTCAGCGAATAATTGGTTACTTTCATAGGTCAGAAGATAAGTGCACATTGCCAAGCCATGATGATGAAACAATAAAACTTCATTTAATCTTGTAATATTTTTGCACGACCAATAATTTCCATTAATGAACTTATTAATGGTAATTTTAAGCATCTATAAAACCTATAACTTGCAAACCAAGGTAAAACGAGACACATTTTATAAATATTGCATTATAATTAACCTATATGGAATATTTTAGAGGTTAATTATAATGATATTAAGATTAATCTTTACTTTTTATTTGATTATTTTCCCCTATAAATTTTTAATGGCTAACCAAGTTATGAATACTGCTATTAAGGTATTAGAGGAATGTTACGACAAAACCACTGATCTTAGAAACTATGTCCCATGTGTTGAAACAGAAGCTGAGAAAATACACAGCTTACAAAATTTGCAAATACGCATAAAATTTAAAAACCCTGAAAAAAACTCTAAAGAAAAAGTACCTATATTGATGGTAGATAAAACAGGATACATGTATTATTGCATTGCAACAGCAGGAAAAAATTTAACCATAGATTCTTGTGCTGGTACACAGGGAAAACCTTTGTCTGAGGGGCAATTGATGTCGATAGAATTATTAAAAGATTAATATTTATTATTAAAATGCGTTTAATGCAATTGACTTAGAGTAAACTGTCAGCCCTTACCTTAATCAACAGGTTTCCAGAAAACACGATTAATCCATATTTTCGATACTCTGAAAATAATAAATAGTCTTTCAAAAATATTCGTTTTACACATAACTTTGTCTCCTGATTCAAAGCAATTGTTATTTTCATGTGATCAAATAATGGATTAAAAGTATTGCAAAAGCCAATTTGATCCTATAAGTTACTATTGAGATTAAATAACAGCGAAAGGACTATTATTATGCCAACTTATTTTGATCCTATTATGCAAGAAGATACTGTGCTGGATGAAAACACGATCGTTTACTTGGTTCGGATTGGTGATAATAAATTCAGCGTTAAAGCAATTTCATCAGGATTGGAACATCTCCCCAGCGATCCAACTACCCACGCGGAGAAATACTGGCCAATCCCTGCCAAATCATTAATTGATCATTCGAGTAACAAGTCCCTTTTTGAAGAGGATAAGTTAACCAATCAGCCCATAAGCAAAGAACAGGTAATAGAATTTTTTGCAATTGATCCTGATAAAACTGAACCCAAGCAATTTAGTGATTCCGTTAAGAGAGAGTTAACTGAAAACTGGGCACGAGAGGTGCTACAGGATGAGTTTGCTCATGCAGGGCAAAATCCTCATCTCTTTTTTTATCAACCGCTGTTCTTTGGACAACATGGAAATAATCCTGGTCAACAACAGGATAATGCAATGCCGATCCCGCTACCTCTCCTGATGTTTTCCTTGGTACCACCCATGAATAATAATAATCAACAACAAATGACATTATTATTTTTTAACATACTCCTGGTACCTGAGAATCACGGCCATGAACCTGGGCAGGAAAATGAAGGCGAGCATGATCATACTCCTGGGCACTCACATTAAACCCAACCTGTATTACTAACCGTTGCAAGTGTCGGGCACCTTGCCCGACATCGCTGGTTTAATCACATAATTTTTAATAAGATAGTTCACAAGGTATTTGATGCTCCATATCCATTTTATTATCTAAAATGTTAAGTCCGATTTTGTATTGGTCTTCTTGTTGTACAAAATATTCTTTTAATGTTTGGAGAGTGAGCTCTTCAGGATAGCTGAATTTTTTATTACTCAATAATCGATTTAGCCATGAGGCTTTCATGTTCAGTGACGATCCGTAAAACTGCCTGAGATCCGTATGGGCAAGCACATAAATCTCACCTATCCATGGATCAAGGAGATAATTTTCAGCGATAACTACAGTATGATTAATGTCTTCAATATCATAAATAAGCGCAGGGATATTTTGTTGTCTCAGCAAGGCAGCAAGATAAAAAGCCTGGTGTTCACAATTTCCTGCCATCCCCTTTGACATTGTATTTTTTATTGCCGCCCTCCCATCCAGAAAATCAATCTTGTTATCCTCAAGATGTTTAAATATCCTGAGCAGGAAAACTCTTATCTCACCGATACCATGAATAGCAACAGAGCTATTTTCCTCATATTGAGTCATTCTATTTTTATGGATTTTTGCGCTTAGTTCATTAATAACTAATGCAGAAGTGCTGGCGATACAAACTGACATAGTGGTTTTTAGAGCATTACACAGTTTTTTGTAATATTCCTCTGGTGAATCTTTGAATTCAATTTCCCTGTCTTTGAAAAATCTGACCATGTCTAATCCCTTACATCCAATAAGGGTTTTAGTTTACATACTAGTATGGGATGAGCAAGTAGAACAGCCTCTTTTCACCAAAACTACTCTTGCTAACTGTATTTGCTATACTTCCATTGGCACAGATTAAAATGGAGTTTAAAATGACAAAATATAGAGATGCAGGAACTGGACGATACGTCACCAAAGAGTTTGCAAAGAAACATCCTGGAACAACGGTTGGTGAAAACAGCAAGCCAAAATCACAAAGAAAACCTAAAAAATAATCACCATTAATAATTGGCTTGAAACTGTATTTTATACAAAATAAACCATATTGACTTCAAAGAAGTCAATATGGAGTGCTTGATGTTTTAACACAAATCCATCAATATACATATTCTGCATGAGTTCAATTCTATTAACGAATTCTCAGGATGATTTAGTTAATAGAGTAAGCTGTTGCTTTTACATTAAATTTAACCATACGGATATTAGTTAATATAATGAAATATTTTTTAAAACAGTCTCGCCAGCATGTCTCAGCTCAAAAAAAAAGAAACCCATCTGCTCAATTCGACTCTATCACCATTGATTTTATTAGCAGCGTAAGGTTTATCTTCACCTTTTCGTTATTTTGTTTTAGAGCGGTCGCTGATTTGGCCACTAGTATGATTTTCGGAAAAGAGCTTTTTAATTTTGTATTTAATAGAATAAAAATTGTCCTTAAAGGCTCAATTGACATCATTCCCGTTAGAAGAGAAATAACAAAAGCGACCCATAAGATACAAGAAACGACTGAACAAAAATCATTATTTAAAAAAGAGTTAGAAGAACCGTATAGTTCGACCGACACCAAGCCAATTATCAAACCCAATACTCTTCATACGCAGAATACTTTTTTCACAAAACCTAAAGAGAAATTAAAAACAAAATCATTTAAAACAATTGAATCCTATGATTCCAACAATTCTGAAAAACTTATGGCATTTACAGCAAAAATCAATGAGCTCATAGCACAAGACGAGGCACTGGCTATCCCGGAAAGGGAGGATGAAAACTTATCTCCTGTAGAGGAAAAAGATATTGAAAAATTAATTGAGATAATGAAAAACTCAGAATTATTAAAACATGAATTTTGGAACAGACTGAACCAGATGACTCATAAAGACATTAAATTATTTGTCAGTAGACTCAGTCCAATTAAAGAAAAAGGGAAGTTTGGCTCAAGCGATCTGGATTATTTGTGGCGTTATTTTAGTGGCTTTGAATTTGAGCCATCAAAAAGGGAAAACAGAAAAGATAAATTTGCGGTGATGCTGAAAGCCCTTTCAGAAGAACAGTTAAAAGCTTCTTTTGATTCACCTGATTTTTTAAATCTTTTAAATAAAGACTCCTACATTGAGGCTGCAGCTAACACATTAAATCGGAAACAATTGGCATCGTTTGCTGCAAATATCAAAAGGCATGACATTCTCAATTTAATGATAAAAAAACTGAAACCAAGCGCTTATTTGTTAGGTAAACTTGTTTCTATTATGCCTCATGCCACCACAAAAGTTAAAATAGCCTTAATAGACCAGATTGCTCATTTACCTCATTCCGCTTCTTTTAAGATTAAACTCACGAAATTAGCGGAACATCATATTGGTATGAATACTCAAGCATATAGAAAACGTTACCAGTCCATGCCTACCCTGCCATCCAATACAGCCCCCATGCAACCCCCTCTCTCAAAATGGTCTTCTGTACCCACTATCCCCAAACCTATATCTACGAATATAGCTGCAGTAAAAGAAAATTGGACTGATGAAGCATTTGAAGCATTCCTTTGCGAGCTGAATGCTACAACCTACATTATCAATGAGAAAAAGATAATTGAAGAGTTGAATAGTTTGCCAGATCACAGAATTAAAATGATAGTAGAAAGAGCTGCTTCACCTGATTATAAGGATATGCTGAAACACTTTTGGATGATGGAATCCAAGACAATAAATCATAAATCTTTCATAGAGAACAGAAAAAATCGCCTAAAAATTATTTTAGAAAATTTATCGGAGCCTCAACTAATAAGCTCCATAGAAGATAACAAATTTTGGGATATTTTTAGAAATACTCAAGAACCTTATTGTAAAATGGCCGCCAAAGTATTATCCCCCAGACAATTTGAAATAATCATTTCTAATGCCACACTCGAAAGACATTCCGATTTTGCAGTAATCATTACTCAAATTAAAAAAGACAGCAGTGCTGATAAAGAAAGACTGCAAAAAATTATCGAAGCGATCATTCCCCACACTACTCCGTGGTTTGCCTTAGCTTTAGAACGCCAAATAAAAGGTTTATTGACAAGTAATAAATCCCTGTTTGAGAAATTTAACGCTGATTTAAAAAAATTCCTCAGTCAATCGCTTGAAAAACCTGCGGTTAGTTTAAAATACAGAAGAGACAGAGATCTGAATAGACATGCCATTTCTCATCTCCTGGCAGAATCATTTGAAAATTCTTATAAAACATCCTGTAGTCTTTAAAAGATACATCTATTTTTTTATTAACAATCTTTGCTCCTGACTGGGAATACAACGATGAAAACAAATCAATAGAGAATATGAATGAATTTTTAACTCAATCCCCATTCATTGAATAACTGACTCTGATAACTCATTAAAACATGGTTTAAAATTGCCCCATGTTAAGCTATATTGATCAGAAATTAATAACAGTCTCCGACTTTCGGAACCCAACGCTCCACAATAAAAAAGGAATTTAACTATGTTGAAGCGCGTTCTCAATACTGCAAAAGCCAAACAACCCATTTCCACCACGGGTATATTTGCTCATACTTATTATTGGTTAACTTCTCCTTCTGGCGATCAGTCCTATCAAAATCCTAATTACAAAAACGAACAAGATAATAATACAGGGGCAGCGATCTATTTTATTCATGGTACAGCTGATCAACCTGCGGCATTTAAGCGTATTGCTGAACGTTTGATCAAGGCCGGACTTCCTGATGAAATTTGCTCTCTGAATTTACTAGACTTTGATCAACGTTACCAGGGAAAAAGTATCAAATTTTTTGCTGAACAACTCAAAAACAAAATAAAGGCCAATCATCATCAACGAATCATTTTAATAGCACACTCTAGAGGTGGGTTGGTTGCGTCTTATTTTGCAGAGTTTTTAGCT
The DNA here is from genome assembly GCF_900637585.1 of Legionella pneumophila subsp. pascullei. Taxonomy (NCBI): domain Bacteria; kingdom Pseudomonadati; phylum Pseudomonadota; class Gammaproteobacteria; order Legionellales; family Legionellaceae; genus Legionella; species Legionella pneumophila. The sequence goes on along the minus strand of NZ_LR134380.1, from coordinate 1,265,413 downwards.
AAAGAAGCCTGCATTGAAGTCCTGCTGATGATTACAGTGGGGACTCCATTTAATGGCTCTTACCTTGCTGTACAACCATTATCATGGTTTTCTGATTCCGTTAAAGAAATGGAAATTGATAGTGAATTTCTTACACAACTTAAACAAGAGATAGTAGAACACTCCATTAGTGCGTACCATTTTTTTATTGCAAAGGAAGATGCGATTGTACCTGGAGAATCAGGGTATATAAAAGAATACGTTGATAAATACCCAGACTCGCTACATATTTTAGATCGCCACGGCCACCTTTCCATAATGTCCTCTCATCGTTTGGTAGCACATATTGCCAGTTTACTCCACGATTATATTGATCACTGTGACACTCATGCAGAAGAAGAAGTAAAAATTTCTAAATTAGGGGAACTCACACTAATTGAAGACTATTATTCTGTAAAATCTGAGCCAGACTAGCCTTTCAATCCATAAATGTCCATTCATGGATTTTTTGGTTATTATTTATTCAGAAAAATAAACTACATTGGTAATGAGCGTTTTTATAAACCACAGCTCATCATGATAATAAATAAAATTTAGTAATAAACAGTATTATTTTCACTAATGAACAGTTATCCTGAACAAACCTCAAACAAATTGCTTGATAAGATATAATTATGAATTTTAGTACTTGGTACCTTCCTTCTTTGGCTGCATTATTTCTTTATGGTGCCTGGGGATATTGGGGGACAAGAGCTGCTAATTTTATTAATCCCCTTTCCATCACTTTTTATTCAAGTATAGGAGTTTTAATTTCTGGAATTATTGCTTTGATTTTATTGGGTTTTAAACCCGAGCTTTCTGTTAAAGGGAGTACTTATGGTTTACTCAATGGCCTGGCTAACGGGATTGCCTGTATTTTTTTTATTTTGGCATTACGCAATGGTCCCACCATGCCGGTAGTTTTGGTTACCTCTATGTATCCCATGATTACTTTAATATTCTGTATGATTTTTCTCAAACAGGAATTAAGCATAAAACAAGGATTAGGGATGGTTTTCGCACTGACTGCCTTAATTTTATTTTCAATAGAATGATTACCCTGGCACTGGATATTAAATCAACCACTCACAGGCATAGGACTGTAACAACTGAACCGCAGTTTTCACCTCATACTATCCATGCCTGCTGTCAAACACTCCATGGATTTCTAACCAGGTTTTAAACCCCCAATTTTTCATCAGCAGGACGAAAAACTCCAAGCTCTTTGATAAGGAAAGTTTTTAATTCGATAATTTAGCTTAAAAACATTTTTTGCTTTGACCTTGGTTTTTTTGTAAGTCCTGATCAGATGCATGAAAATCTTCTTGACTAATATAAACAATATAATCAATATAAAATCATCATGACTAAAATAGGACTAAAAATATATCTGTTGATTGTTACAAATAAACATTGGTTCGAGGCTTTTGTTGCATTAGCTATCGCTTTTAAACTTTTTGAAATAGGTTCTTAACTATGCGAAATAATAAAATGGGAGAAAAGATTCCAAGTTTTTTTCATCATGATAACAAAGCCAACTCACCACAAATATTGGTAGACGACCCATTAATCATTAAAGATAGCGAATTACTAGACCTGTTAAATGCCCCAGTGGACAAGGATGAGAAATATCACCTGCTTATATCCTGCATTCGCAGTCACAGTCGTGACTATTTAAATCAAAGAATCAGGGTTAAAAGCCACACGATAATTGAAGGCGAGGAACGTACTCCTCCCCATTGGACAACTTTCGCAACCAAACGAGAATATGGTTACCCAAATCCTGGAAATAAAGACATTGAATTGACGACAACCCTGGCAAATATCATTGCTACCAATGAATTAAATTTTTCTTCTGCTCAAATGGTTGCCTTGTTTAGAGAGTTAATGATTAAAGGGGTCGATTTTACCGCCATAGATCAATCTCCTTACCTCAATTTAATACACCCCAAATCTGGCAATAACCCTCTCAAAAGTTTGATAGCAGCCAGTTTAGGTGATCCTGAAATTATCCACTTACTGCATGACTTCATTAGTTATATTGAAAATAAACCCCCTCACGATGAACAATTATTAATTATCAACAATCAAGATAATTTTGAATTCGAAGCGATGCGACCGGCTGAATTTTTATTGCGGCTAGGTCATGAAGATTTGGCTTTACGCTTATACAAGATGGGAGCTCAACCGACTGTGCGGGCATTTAGACTGGCTTGCTCAAGTTACGGTACCACAATTCACTATGAAGAAGCGATGGAATGCATTCAATT